>NZ_QKWJ01000032.1 GCF_003353055.1 Cupriavidus lacunae | reverse complement strand
ACGGTCGTATCCTGTCCTTGAAGGGCTGTGTCAGGGGCATTCATTTGCAGGCTCCTTTCGTAAAACGGGTTAGCAACTATCGTTTTACTTCAGGGGGCTTACCAGCCCTTCATAGTATCTAGGGCCGGGGGCGGTGCGCGCGCATACTCCGAACGGACGAGGTCGGTGGCACGGTGATGAGGCACAGTGACAGCATGCTAAGCGAGTCTCCAGTTGCTGTGAGCTTGGTGCCGGCCGGTGGTGATGGTCGGCATTCTTTGGGGTTCTTCTTCGATTTCCGATATGCGGCCGCAGCCATTGGCGATGGCCGCGGACATCCAGATGGCCCGATGTGCCAGATGCGCAAGCGGCAACCGCAGTTTTACGCGGATGCGGCAGGCGGTGACGCCTGCTGGCGTGGAGCGGCGCTTTATCCAGTTTAATCCCAGTGGTATTGCGCCGCTGGTCCAGAACTACGTATTTGAAGCCCAGGCGGCCGAGGCGCTGCAACTGGGCAGTGCAACCAGAGAGGAAAATGTCGTGCGTTCCACTGATCAACCGCTCGTGGCCGTCGTGACAGGAGGCTCGCGTGGCGCCGGCAAGGGCATTGCCCTGGCGCTGGCGGCCGCAGGCGCAACCGTCTATGTGACCGGCCGTTCGCAGCAGGAAGGCGATGCCGATCTGCCCGGTACGATCTGGGCGACTGCAGCGGAGATCGACAAGGCCGGGGGGAACGGCATTGCCGTGCCCTGCGACCACCGCTACGACAGTCAGGTAAGTACGGTATTTGAGCGCGTGTCGCGGGAGCAGGGCAGGCTCGATATCCTGGTGAACAACGCCACCTTTCTGCATGACGAGTTGACTGTGCGCGCCGGGTTTTGGCAGAAGTCGCCCGATCTGGTCAATATCCTCGACGTCGGCCTGCGCTCGGCATACATGGCAAGCTGGCATGCCGCTCCGTTGATGGTCAAGCAACGCAGCGGGCTGATCGCATTCACCTCATCGTTTGGTGCAAGTTGCTACATGCACGGGCCGGCATACGGCGCGCAAAAGGCCGGGGTCGATAAGTTTGCAAAGGACATGGCCGTGGACCTGCGTCCCCATAACGTCGCGGCCGTTTCTATCTGGATGGGAATGCTCAAGACCGAACGCAGCATGCGTTCGCTGGCGCGCAGCCCGGACCAGTACGCCGACTTTGCCGAACGGGCCGAGACACCGGCATTCACCGGAAGAATCATCCACGCGCTCTACCGCGATCCACGCCTGATGGATAAGACCGGCAGGGTATTGATCGGCGCGGAGATCGCCCGGGAGTACGGCATTCAGGATCACGAGGGCAGGCAGCCACCGTCTTATCGCGAAATGCTGGGCGGGCCCGTCCAGGCGCATCCGGCCATCGTTGATTGATCTGCATCCCTATTCTTGCGAGACCGCACCATGTCTGCCGAATTCTCTGTCACACGCCCATGTCGCCTCCGGGATGTTCCGCATTGGGATATTGAAACGGATGTCATCGTTGTCGGCTTTGGCGCGGCTGGCGCGTGCGCTGCCATCGAAGCCGCGCAGGCCAGCGCGGCTGTCACGCTGCTTGAGCTCGCCTCCGGCAGCGGCGGCACCAGCGCCTTGTCCGGTGGCGAGATCTACCTGGGCGGCGACGGAGGCACACCGGCACAGCGGCAAGCCGGTTTTGTCGACGACACCGAGGACCTGTACCGCTACCTGCTGATGGCAGGCGGTCCAGATGCCGACCAGGATAAGGTGCGCCTCTATGCCGAAGGCAGCCGGGCGCACCATGATTGGCTGGTCGAGCAAGGGCTGGTCTACAAAAACACCTACCTGCCCGAACGCATGATGGAGCCCGAGACAGACGATTGTCTCATCTGGTCTGGCAGCGAGGAGGCGTGGCCGTTCTCCGCTAGCGCGAAGCCTTGCCCGCGTGGACATACCCCGCAATGGGTCGGCTGGGGTGGTGGACGCATGCTGATGGATGTGCTGGCCGCGCGCGTCGTCAAGCTGGGCGTGGATGTGCGCTATGACAGCCGCGTGCTCGCGTTGATTGCCGACGAGGCGGACGCCGTTCACGGCGTGGTCGTGCGGATTAACGGCCGGCTGCACTTCGCGCGCGCGCGCAAGGGCGTCGTTCTGTGCGCCGGCGGATTCGTGATGAATCGCGATATGGTTCGGCGCCACGCCCCTGACCTGTTACGCGCGAACGAGCCGATCGGCAGTCCGGGCGACGATGGCTCGGGCATCCTGATGGGCATGAGCGTGGGCGGCGCCGCTATCCACATGGACCAGGCGTTCGTCAGCCTGCCTTTCTACGCGCCCGAATCGCTCATCAAAGGCGTGTTCGTCAACGAACGCGGTCAGCGCTTCATCAATGAGGACTGCTATCACGGCCGGATTGGCCACCATATCATGCAGCAGCTCGGCGACCGGATCTATCTCCTGGTCGACAACGCGACTTTCCAGCCGCCAGCGGAGTTCACGCGCATCGGTATCGCGGCCGCTGGCGAGACCTGGGAGGAGGTCGAACATGACCTTGGCCTGCCGCAGGGAACATTGAGTGCCACGGTGTCGGTCTACAACCGGCATGCCGCCGAGGGTGCCGACCCGTTGTTCCACAAAGCAGCGAAGTGGCTGAAGCCGCTGGATGAGCCGCCTCTTGTCGCGCTGGATTGCCGCGTCGATTACGCGTTCTATCCGCATTTCACCCTGGGAGGATTGGACACATTGCCAACCGGACAGGTGCTGACCGAGAAGCGGACGCCAGTTCGCGGTCTATATGCAGCTGGCCGCACCGCCTGTGGTTTGCCGCGCTGGGGTGGGGGCTATAGCTCCGGCATGTCGCTGGCGGATGCCACCTTCTTCGGCCGGCAAGCGGGGAGGCATGCCGCCGGCTCGGAATTCAGCTTCCAGTTTCCAGTTTGACGCATCAATGCCAGGCATCGAAGGAGCGGCATGACCACGACATCGTCGGCCGCGCGCTTATGCGCCAGGGATGGTAAAGGGAGGCAGGCATGAGCCGGCTGCAAGGGAAAGTCGCATTGGTTACCGGGGCAGGCCAAGGCGTGGGGCAGGGGATTGCCTACGCGCTCGCCGCAGAGGGAGCGCACATTGCCGTGGTCGGCCGTACTGTCGGCAAGCTGGAGGACACGTGCACGGAGATCCGCCGTCGCGGTGGCGACGCACTGCCATTAGTGTGCGACGTGATGGTCAAGGAGGAGATCGAGCGTTGCGTCGCGCAGGTGGTTGCGCATTTCGGCGCCATCAATGTCCTTGTCAACAACGCGCAGGTGGTGCCGCTCGGACGCCTGTTGGAGGTGACCGATGAAGCGTTCATGCAAGGCATCGATTCGGGGCCGCTGGCAACGATGCGCATGATGCGCGCCTGTTATCCGTACCTGCGGGGCGATGGTGCGGTGGTGAACTGTGTTTCGTCCGCAGCGGTGCGCTGGGACGCATCGGGCTACGGCCCTTATGCGGCGGTCAAGGAAGCCATCCGCGCGCTGACCCGCGCCGCCGCATGTGAATGGGGCAGCGATGGCATTCGGGTCAACGCCATCGCCCCGCACGCCATGTCGCCCGGCATGGCTGGATGGGTTGCCGAACGACCGGAGGAAGCAGCGGCCTTCTTCAAGACGATTCCGCTCGGGCGGGTCGGTGACTGCGAGAAGGACATCGGGCGAGCCGTCGCACACCTTGTGTGCGCAGAGGCGGGTTACCTCACGGGCGCGACAATCCCCCTTGATGGCGGGCAGGCTTACTGGGGGTAGGCGCAGCCGGCGCTCAAAGAACGCTCGGGCAGTTCCGAGGTATAGCGATACGTTCCGTTCAGGTTTGCGCCAGGCAGGAGGGCGCCCGCGATCGGTGTTGTCGCGCCGATGATGAAGCCGAAGCAGGCGGGCGACATCGTCAACTTTCCGTCTTCGGATGGGCTGCGCGGCGTCAGTGGCCGCCAATGAGTCCGGTGCCACCGACGACCAGAGTCTTCAGCTTGCCTCCCGTGTCAGGCGGCCGGCGTCTTGATGACGTATTGGCTGGTAGGCACGACGTCGATCTTGTCAAAATCGATGAAGCGATTGCAACTTTCCATCATGCTGTCAATGTTTCGTTTGAGCTTGGAGTCATCTCCAACGGCATCGAAGAAGGCGTGTGGATCGGTCATGGCGGCCGCTGGGAAGCATTCCTCGACGATTGCATCGATGACGGGAGCGCCAAGGCTCAGAGGGCGAACCACCACGTTCTGCACGTAGAGGAAATTGTCCTGCGTGTCGATGGCCACCTGGGTATGACGCTGATGCCAGATGTCGAGCCAGGCTTCAGGAGTGAGCCGGGGCGGTCGGCTGAGAAACGCCAGTTGGGAGAATCCGGCCGTGCGCTGGCCCGGCTCGGCAGGAAAGCGGGTGTTGCGGATGGGCTGCGACTCGGTCACGAGGTAGGCTGCCATGCGGTCCACGGCGGATTCGATCACCTCATCGAACGGCTGCCGGAAGCGCTTGATGGCACTGTCCATCCAGACACTGATCAGGCCGTCCATCTGGGCGCGGGTGTTGACCTGACGCAGGCCATCAGCAGGTTGCACGGCTGCATCGGCCAGATTGATCTGAACGCCGCGTGCACCGAGCGCCAGCAGTTTTTCGGCGATCTCGCCACGCAGACGTCTGTCGAGCGCTTCGGTGTCACCGATGTTGCTGGCCCGGCCGCGCCAGACTACGTATAGGACTTTTTCCATATCGTTTGTGAGTCAGGAGGTGAAAGAGATGCGAGCTGCAGGCCAAGGGCACTGGCCGCTTCCCGCTGGTATCACTGCGCTGGAGCAAAGCAGTTGGCCGTCACGCGAAATTGTTCGGGGATCGGCGAAGTCACAGCTTCGAAGACGCGGTCGTACCCGGTGGAGAGAATCTGCCAACGGCCATCGCGCTTGACATACTCGTCGCGGTAGTAGGCGGTGCCACGAAGCAGCCAGCCTTGCTCTTGCGAGATCACATAGTCTTCGAGGTACCAGATTCCCTTGGCCTTGTCGGCGCCCAGCAGCTCGATCTCGGGATGGTGTCCCTGATGCATCGTGAGCAGCGGCGGGTTGTCCAGGAGCTTGCGCAGTTCGGCGACGAATTCGCTGCGTCCGTTGAAGCGATATTTCCCGCTGTCTAGCCAGGTGGTGCATTCCTCTGCAAGACAGCTTGCGAGTAGCGGCCAGTCGTGGCAGTCGACGGCGCGGAAGTAGCGGTACTTCAACTGTCGGATGGCTTCGATTTCAAGCAGGTCCTGTACGGCATTGTCCACTGCGTCTCCTGGCGATCATGGTCTGGAGATGCATGTTGCTGGCAGGCGTGCGTGCGTTCATCGTCTGTACGGACCATGCGCAATGAGCGGGCTTTGATCCGCGCAGCGCGCGCTTCTGTGCAGAGATTTGGCTCGTCACGCATCAGGATCTGCGGCACACCGCGCGATCCGCGTGATAATCGATGAGATCGTCTTTGCGTTCGGTCCATAGCAGCGAATTCGCGGCTCACGACGACAGTGCACGCGGCCTCGTGATGGGCTTCGCGAATCACCGATGCACGTGAAGCGGACCGTCTCGCGCGTGCATTGCGCGCATGCCTTTGAAGTCTGGCTGCCCGACTCTGGCTGCCCGCGCTGGGTGGGGTCGACAGTCGCCAGCAAGAGTGCCGGCGGGGGTAGCCGTCTTTCTCTTCAAGGCCGTGGCTTCAGGGCGGCATGTCCTTTTGGGCCCTGACGCGCCCGACATCCTCCGGGAAGGCTCAATTGCAAGCCTTGATAAGCTGTGCCGCCAGCCGTTCGATATAGCGGTCATCCGGCGTCTGCTTCAGAAAAATGATGGCCGAAACAATGGGCGCCACCATCATCGACACCAGGATCTCGGCGTCGTGCCTTGCGTCGATCTCGCCCCGGGCCTGCGCCTCCAGTATGGGCGTCTGGAAGGAAGCCAGTACTCCGCTCCAATGCGCGGCGATCATTTCGCGAAACTCGGCGTTGTTGGTCGACGCCAGGATCGTATTCATCGCGACCTCGACCGGATCGCTGAGGAAGTCCCGCAGTGTGAACGCCATGCGGGTGATGTCTGCCCGCCAGTCCCCGGTGAACTCAATGTCGATGCGCGAGGTGTGCTCGCTCAGCGCCTCTGCGATCAGCGAGGCGCGATCCGGCCAGCGGCGATGGATGGTTGTGCGATGGACGTTAGCCAGCCTGGCTACTTCCTGTAATTCGAAATCAATATCGCCTGCCTCGATCAGTTTGAGAACGGTCGTAGCAATGGCCTTGCGAACCTGTTCTGTCCGGCCGCCCGGCCGGAGGAGGCCAGGCCCATTCTTGATACCCATGTCGTTTGCACTCAGTCTTTTTTTGGCACGCCGAATCATAGCTTGACGCGAGATCACCTCGTAGCTAGCATGCCACTAATGCATCGCGAGATGCATTAGTGGCAGCTCCGGCCGGTCATCTGACCGTTCAACGCTTGCCACATGACTGTTGCCACCGAACAAAGGACAAACACATATGGCAGAGATTGCCCGTTACAGAGCGGATACTTCCCTTGAGATCATCGGCAATGCGATTGAGGAGCATGGCGCCGTGGTTGTCGAAGGATTGCTTGATCCCCCCACGCTTGCCGAACTGGATCGGGATATCGATCCATTGATTTCGGCTTCCGATCCGGCACAAGCGCACGTGAATGAAACCGTAGCCGCGTTCTTTGGCAAGCACGTTCGTCATCTGACCGGTCTGGCCGGTAAATCCGATGCGTTTGCCGAAAAGGTCATGTGCCATCCCGTCTATCTGGCGCTTTGCGATCGCTTCCTGCTGCCCAACTGCGCGGACTACCAGCTCAACCTCGGGCATATGATGGACCGCGGCCCGGGTGCTCACGCCCAGACGATGCATCGCGATGAGGACTTGTGGATTCACTTCCGCCACCCGCGCCCGATCCTGCAACTGGCTACTGTCGTGGCCCTGGTGGACTTCACCAGGGAAAACGGCGCAACGCTGGTCGTCCCCGGCAGCCATCGATGGTCGCGCGAACGCCAGCCCGAGGAAGCGGAAATCGCCTTTGCCGAGATGCCCGCGGGGTCCGCGGTCATTTACCAGGGGGCAACGCTGCACGCCGGCGGCGCTAACGCGACATCGGACCAGTGGCGGCGCGGCTTCCACATGAGCTATGCCCTTGGCTGGCTCCGAACCGAGGAGAACAACGTACTGTCAGTGCCGCCGGCGCGGGCGCGGCGGCTGTCGCGCCAGGCGCAACGCCTGCTCGGGTATGGCGTGCACGATGCCATCAAGGACAACGGCGGCTATCTGGGGATGGTTGATCTGCGCAATCCGCTTGATCTGCTGAGTGAAGGACAGCTCTAACAACGCATCCTGGAAAGCGGGGAGGGGAGCCCCCTCCTCATAGTGAAAGAAGCCGCCCATGCTCCCTGATTGAAAACCCGTACCGGGGTGCCTCGGGCGGCGCGCTTACGCGTCAATGGCCACAATCGCAGAGATCTCGACCAGCACGTCAGGGCTGGCCAATGCCTGCACTCCCACCATCGTGAACGCATGGGCAGGGAAGGGTTCTCCATCCATGGCGAGCGAGAGCGCCGCGATGAACTGCTCCGCGACCGCGGGCGTCAGGTCGCGCAAGTAGACGGTGCTGCTGACGATATCGTATACCGTCGCGCCGGCAGCCTGTACCGCGGTCTGAAGGTTCTTCAGGGCCTGGATCGACTGGAGGTGGTAATCATTGCCGCCCAGCACTTCGAACTGCGCATTGCAGGCTGTCTGGCCGGCGATGAATGCGAGCTTGCTGCCGGTACTCACGACAACCTGGCTGAGCGGTGGAAAGCTGAGCAGGCCGGGAGGGTTCAGGTGCTGCTTTGTCATAGGTAATCTCCTTTCAGGCAAGGTGCAGACGGTCGATGACTCTGGCGACCGGGATCATGAGGTGTCGGGTCTTGAGTTCGAAAAGTCTTTGGAAACGTACCGGCTCAGGCTTCTCCAGTGGCAGCATGCAGTCGTCCAGACGCTCGCTTGCGAGCGCCTGCGCAAGGCTCAGACCAAGCTGAGGCCCCATGACGTTGCCCCATGTTCCCAGGTTCATCAGCGCAAGCACGCCGTCGTCAACCTGATACAGCCTTGGATAGTCCTCGTGGTAGACGGAAGACGAGTTCGCTGTGATGCCAGTCCAGTACGCCCCCAATTCGACGTCGAATTCGCGTGTACGGGGATAGGTGCGGTGGAGGTAGCGCAAGAAGTAGGCGAAGTAGGTCTTGGCCTCGTGCGCACGCCTCGGATGGGGAATGGTGGCGGTGATGAGACGATTGCGTCCGTCAATCACCATCGGGTAGAGCCCGGTAGGATAGTGCGTCATGGCGACACGGGCAGGATTGATGATCTCGAGCAGTGCCGGTGACAAGGGCCTGCTTGCCATCCCGCATGCGACCATCGGGTATTGCGTGCGCGCCAGTTCCGGGAAGAACGGGTTGCCGGCGTGCCCATTGGTGCAAATGACGATGCGCTGCGTACGCACGCTGCCGCGTGCTGTACGTACGCGCCATCGCTGCCCTTCGCGATGGCACCCGATGACCGGGGAGTCACCGAACACTCGTGCACCATGCCGCACGGCTGCCGAGATCATTCCGCAGGTGAACAGGTACGGATTGACGCGACCGCCCTCGCGCCAGTGGATACCGTAGCTATACTGCTCTGTACCGAGCAGCTCCCGCAGGGGCGATGCCGTGACGACGTCGACGTCGTAGCCATGTGCCTTCCACAGAGCGGCCTTTCGCGCGAGCGCCGCATGGGGCCGGTAAGCCGCCTCCACCATGCCGCATTTGACGGCGTCGCCATCGATGCCGTGCCTGGCGCACAGATCGAACACGATGTCGCGGTGTTCCACGAAGAATGCGGTGAAGCGCTCGCCACGATCGCCCCAGCTACGCAGTGGTTCCAGGTTGTCAAGGAACGTCTGGACATGCCCCGCGTTGCGTCCGGATGCACCATTGCCCGGTTGCCGGGCTTCGAGCGTTACGACGTTGACCCCTCGCTCGGCCAGGTGCAGCGAAAGTGACGCGCCCGCTAATCCCGCCCCGATGACGACAATGTCGGTATCGATGTCGTCGGCGAGCGCCCTGTGTGTCGGCAGGCGCTGTTCCGGCCGCCATCCGCTCTGTTCGATGGGGATCGCACCCGTCTCATAGTCGGCATACCTGGCCGAGGGAATAAAAGGCATCATCGGGCAGTCTCCGGCGTAGGGCCAGCTTGCTGCAGGAGTGAGATTGGCAGCAGCGCGACGACAAGCAGGGCAGCACAGATGGCCAGGGCGATCGTGTACGTATGCGTGGAATCCACCAGATAGCCGAGCGCTTCCGGACTGAATGCGGACCCCACGCCGGAAATCAGGTTGCCAATGCCCAGCAGGCTGCCGAAGTTGCGCTGCCCCATGGCTTCCGCAAGCAAGAGCGGCGAGAGCTGGTTCGCCAGATTGAATGTGCTGCCCCAGATCAGCGAGAACAGTACGATGGCAATCATGCCCACGGCGTGGTGGTCCACGGCCAGCAGGCAGAGGATGCCGACGGCGCTCAAAGCCGTGCCCGTCAGAAGGACTGCCTTCGCACCCCATCGGGTGCTGAGCGCACCGAACAGGATATTGCCGACCAGGGTCGCCGCCCCGATTCCCATATAGACGGCAGCTGCGCGTTCGGCGGAGTAGCCTGTCGACACCAGATATGGCACCAGGGCGATATATACATACGCCGAGACTGCTTAACGTGATCAGCATCAACATGACGATCCACAACCAGTATCGCGGCATGCGCAGCGCTTCGCCGATGTCATGGCCGTGCAGCAGCATCGGCCCCGGCGCGCCATGCGGTGCCGTCAGGCGCGAATCGGGCAGGCGGGCGGTCCAGATCAGGATTGGCACGCAGGTGAGGGCAATCATGGCTGCGATCGCTTGCATGGCGTAGCGCCAGCCCAGCCACTGCGTGACGTAGGTGACCGGCAGCGGAAACAGGATGGCGCCCAATGCAGCGCCCGCAAGCAGGATGCCGAAGGCCACGCTCTGCCGGTTCGGGGCGATCCACCGAGACGTGAGGGTGATCGCCGGCACGTAGGTCGAGGCGCCAACACCTACCCCCGCCACGCCCAGCGTGGCGGTGAGCTGCGCAATGTCGCCGGCATGCGCGGCAGCCAGGTAGCCAAGCACCGTCAAGGCGGCGCCGCCGGTCATCACGGGCCGCGGCGACATGCGATCAAGCAGCCAACCGGCTGTCGGCATGGCGAGCGTCATGGTGAGCAGGAACACCGTGGCCACGCGTGCCGCCACTTCGTTCGTACACTGAAACGCCTGCTGGATCGGCGGCGTGAATACACTCAACACATTGAGCGTGGTGCCGAAGATGATGCATAGCACCACAGCCAGGCCGATGACGATGCCCCAGCCGTTGCGCGAATCTGGTTGGATTGTTGTCTTCATTTTGTTCGAGTCCTGCTCCGGGCCGGCCCTGGCCGGGCAGGCCCGATGCGATGTACGGTGCTGGCGCCTCGCCGAACGCGCGCGTGACGATGAGCGCCAGCAGGGGACCTGCCTTACTTGCCGGCGCCGCGGATCGCGTCTGGCGAGTAGTAGGCCTCGGTACTCTTGGCATTCGGCGTCAGCGCTGACGGGGGCGCCTCGTTAGTCAGGCGATCGGCGTAATAGGCGCCGGAGACGAGGTCGTGATAGAACGTCGACGTGGAATAGAAATCCTTGGCGTCGAACGCGTAGATGCTCGGGGCGAAGTTCGTTCGCCACAGCGTGCCACGCGCATCGTAGTTGTCTGCGGCCACTGCGTTCCAGGTGTCTTCATCGATATAGAGAACCCGTTTCGCATACTGGTGGCGGAAGTTTTCCTTCAGGGTCGCCTGCAGGACCCAGACACGATGCAGTTCAAACCGCATGAACTCCATGTTCTCGTGGCCCTTGGTCAGCAACGAGGCGTACTTCACCTTGGGGTCCAACAACTTGTAGTTGTTGTAGGGAATATAGACTTCTCGCTTGCCGACGATCTTCCAGTCATAGCGTTGACCCGAGCCGTTGAAGAGCCGGTCGTCGTCGACAGTGCGGAACCCCCCTGGCCCCTGCGGCTGGTCATAGCCAAACTCCGGTGCCTGCCGCACGCGTCGCGTGCCGGGGTTGTACACCCAGGTGCGTCGCGTATCCGCGCTTTCTTGGTCCCATAACTCGTAGCCGGTGATGATGGTGCCGCGGTCGGACAGCGGCAGCAGGATCGACTGACGATAGAAGCTCCTGCTGTTCAACGGATTCTTCGGATCGAACACTTCAGCGCCAATCGGCGCGTAGATGGTGTACTGCGTCTTGCCCCAGACGATGTTGCCGCCCGGGTAGACGACGGCCTGGTCGTAGATGGCGTCTTCGGCAACGAGGTCGGAGGCGAAGCGCAGGTTCCACATCAGTTCGACGCCCGACTTTGGGATCGGAAACGGCGCCAGGGGCGGGAAATCCCGAAGCCCGTTCTGATCGCTGGTCATGGTCGTACGCGCAGCCCAGGTCCGGATCGCGTTGTACTTGGTCTCGGGCAGGGCAAAGTCGCGGTGACTCGGATACACGTACATCTTGAACGTGTCCGGATAGCGCTTGAACATCGCCTTCTGGCCTTCAGTGAGCTTCGACTCATGCTGGGCCATGTTCTGAGGCGTGATCACTACCAACGGCTTCTCGCTGGCATAGGGATCCGGGTAGCGATCGCCGGAGTTGAATTGGAGGCCGGGCGGCGTACCGACAATCTTGGCGGTCCAGGCGGGAATGCTCCCGTCCGCGTTGGCGGCGCGCTCGGCGCCCATGGGCGTCAGGGGGCCGTCAAGCCGCTTGATTTCGTCGGGTGTGAGCTTGGCGAACGCCGCGACGGCGAAGGTGGCGCCAGCCACCCAGGCCAGGGCTCTCAGTGTGGGAAGAGCGATGCTTTTCATTCTCGGATTCCTCGGGATGGTGAGTGACTCGAAGGGATTGCGGAGCGCCTGTCAGAACGAGTACGTCGCCGTTCCGACGACATAGTCGCGATCGGCGAGCGGGCGGGTGACGGGGTTCGCCCCGCCCATGTATCTCGCGTACACAAGACCGAGCTTCAGGTTGTTCATATAGGTGAACGTCAGCCCGATCGACGCTTGCGTGTCGTGTATGCCGTTCAACGCGCCCAACGATCCGGCCAGGGCGGTATTGCCCGCGAACTGATGCGCAAAGGTCATCGGAACGTCGAGATCCCAGCCGTCGAACACGTTCTTGTAGCTCAGCGTCCAGGCGATTTCGAAGGCGGCCGCGTCGCGTGTGTTGGTCAGCTCTGTCGAACCCTGCAACGGCGTTACGCCGAGGACGCGGACGTAGGAGAGTTCAGCCGCGATCGACTGCGACGCTGCGAGGAACGTCGGACCGATGGTGTGAATTGCGGAGAGGTTGGTTTGCCAGACATTGCCGCGCGTGGCGGCCGGCCCGTCCGCGGTGTTGACCAGCACGGCCGCGCCGGACCGGTATGAGGTCTCGCCGGCGACGTTGACGCCGCCGATTTCCGTCGAGAAGCTTGCCCCAGTCAGCTGGATATTCCCGAAGTATTCCTGTTGATACTGCAGGGTCGGGAAGAAGCTCGTCACGACATTGGGATTCGTGTCGTTGTAGTGCAGGTAGTAGAGTCCGAACTCCGTACCCTTGTCGGCGCGCCAGCGCGTTCCCAGGCCCCACTGGTTGTGGCTCTTGGGCTTGATGTCAGGGCCGCGGGGGATACGCAGGCCGTCCGGCCCGATAATGAACTGCGCACCCGGTCCGACCACGTCGGAGAAGCTGAAATATCCGCCCGGTGGCACCAGTTCGTTGGGGCGGAACTGAAACTGGTAGTACCCGAGCACGCTGAAGCTCGGGGCCAGTTGCCATTGCAACGACAACTGGGGGGTCGGTAGCAGGATGTCCTTGACCTCCGCGCCAGCGACGTAGCCCTTCGACGCATCCACCGGCCCCTGGGCCGCGGCGATATTTGCGAAGAACAGGCTTTCGCCCCACGCGACGACCTGGCTGCCAAGCTTGACGTTCAGGTCGGTGCTCCCGAGCTTGACCGTGTCGTAGGCATAGGCCGAGAGCAGTTTCACGCGCTCGCCGAGATAGCGCTGCGCGTCCGATGTGAACCTGTTGGACGGCCCGTCATGGTTGACCGTGTCCGGCGCGTCGTTGGCGTTCGGGCGATGATAGGCCTGGTCGTAGAACGCACTGAAGCGCAGGAAGAACCCGAGGTCTTTGTGCTTCAGATCGGCCTCGGCAAGCAGGCTGACCTGGTTCTCGATCAGTCCGCCCTTCTTGAAGTTGCGATCGCCGTCATCGCCGTTGATGTTCTCGGGCGCGAGCAACACGCCGCTCGGCGATCGCGTCCGAATGCCGACGCCGTAGCCGAGCGTCATGTGATAGTCGAGCGTGGTGTCCGCCCCGAGATCGATGGTGTCCCCGGCCCATGCCGGCATGACCACCGCCGTTGTTGCCATTGCCACTAACGTCTTTCGCCACCGCGCGGGCGGCCTGCCCAACCCAAGCTGCTGCATGCGCATAGCCTCTCCTTTCTTCTTGAGAATGCCTACCTGAAAGTTGCCGGCGAAGTGTAGGTAGCAGCGGGTGTGCAGCGCATAGTCTGGACGAAGTACTGGGATTCCCTAATGCATCGTACGTTGCGTTTATGAGAGCATCGGCGCCGTACTGATAAAGGCACCCATGAAAACAACAATCCCCGGCGTTTCGTTCTCGGCGGTGGTGTTATGCGCGGCGCTGTTCGCGTTCTCGCCGCGTTCGCTGCCGGCATTCGCTGCAACTTCCATCCACGCCAGCAATGTCCAGGTCAACGGCATCGCCAGGGCCGGAAGCCGGCTGGTCGCCGTCGGCGAGCGCGGCGTCATCCTCATCAGCGACAACGACGGCGCGGCATGGCGCGAGGCGCAGGTCTCGCCCGCCGCAGGGACCACGCTGACCCAGGTGTTTTTCATCTCCGCGCGCATCGGCATTGCGGTGGGGCACCAGGGACTGATCGTCCGTAGCGAGGATGGCGGTGAACACTGGCGTGAAGTGCGAACCGACGCGCAGCGCCCGGACCCGTTGCTGTCGGTATGGGGCGACGATCAAGGGCAGGTGTTTGCGGCGGGAAGCTTCGGCCAGTTGCTGGTCTCGCGCAACGCCGGGCTGACCTGGCAGGAGTTGGAGGCGCCGGCGGGCGACCACCATCTCAACGGCATCGTGGGCGACGGCAAAGGCCGCCTGGTCATTGCAGGCGAGTCAGGCATGCTGTTGCGCTCGCTCGACAACGGCGCCACCTGGCAGAAGCGTTCCGTGCCGTACGAAGGATCGCTGTTCGGCGCGCTGATCCTGGCCAATGGAGATTGGATTGCCTATGGCATGCGCGGCCACGTGCTGCGCAGCTCGGACCACGGAGACACCTGGACCAACGCCGAGGGAGGCCTTGGCGCCTCGTATTTCGGAGGTGCGCAGCGTGACGACGGCGAGCTCGTGCTGGTCGGGCAGGGCGGGGCCATCGTCACATCACGGGACAGCGGAAAAACTTTTGCGGTGCGTAGCGCGGGCGGTGCGCAAAGCCTGGCGGCGGTGTTGGATCTGGGCAGGGGAGTTCTGGCTCTCGGCGGCGATCTCGGCGTGACCGTCGGATCCGGGCCACCACCAGCGCCGGAAGCCTCGTCGCCTGCCAACTGCGGTACTTCTCCGAAATGCTCATGAACTCGCCAAGCCCCCGGCGCCAAGCCGCCAACTCTCGGTCCCTTCACCTGGTGGACCGCTGCGCCGACATGCTGATCCGGTATCGGCGCATCCTCCTGATTCTGTGCATTGCGGCCACGGCCGCGCTAGGCATATCCGCAACGCGGCTGCGCCTCGATCCCGGGTTCGAGAAGATGATCCCGATGCAACACCCATACATGCAGGTCTTCAACCGCTACGCAAACGCATTCCCGGGGGCGAACACCATACTCGTCAGCTTGCGCTGGAAGGGCCAGGGTGACATCTACAACCAGAAGTTCATGGACGCGCTTCGCCATGCGACAGACGACGTCTTCTTCATTCCCGGCATCAATCGCGCGCGCGTGTTTTCGCTGTTTACTCCGAACGTCCACTACACGGAGGTGACGGAAGCCGGTTTCCGTGGCGAGTCGGTGGTGCCGGGGCAGTTCTCCAGGGCCAATCCAGACGACCTCGACAAAGTACGGCATAACGTGGCGCGCTCGGGCCAGATCGGCAGCCTGGTGGGCAATGACCTGAAGTCGGCGCTGGTGCGTGCGGAATTCCGCGACACCGACCCCGCCGGCGGCGGGCGCCTGGACTATGCAGCCGTCGCCAGCCAGCTCGAGGCTATCCGTGCACGCTACGCGGACCAGGATATCGAGGTCGGCATCATCGGCTTCGCGAAACTCGTCGGAGACGTCGAGGCGGGCATCAGTGGCGTGATGGCCTTCTTCGGGCTGGCCTTCCTGATTACCGCTGTCCTGCTGCTCCTCTACACGCACTCGATCCGGACCACGTTGCTGGCGCTGTTCGTGGCGCTGCTGCCCGTGGTGTGGCTATTGGGCTCACTGCCAATACTCGGCCTGGGCATCGACCCCATGTCGATCCTGGTGCCATTCCTGATCTTCTCGATCGGTGTATCGCACGCGGTGCAGATGACCAACGCGTGGAAACAGGCATTGGTAGCGGGCCTGCAATCGGTCGAAGCTGCCCGCGATGCGTTCCGCAAGCTGTTCTTGCCCGGTACGGTTGCGCTGCTTACCAACGCGCTCGGCTTTATGGTCATCATGCGCATCAAGATCGAAATCGTGCGCGAACTCGGTGCCACCGCTTGTCTGGGTGTCCTGCTGATGATCATGACCAACAAGGTCTTCCTGCCGATCCTGTTGTCCTACACCAGGATCGAAGCGGGCGCACTTGCCCATGCCAGACGCCGCGAGGCCGCCGGCGGCGGGCGACGCTGGGCATACTTCGCAGTGTTTGCCAGACCTGTGCCGGCCGCGGCGGCGCTGTTGGCGGCGCTTGTGCTGCTTGCCGCCGGAACGCTGGAATCGCGCAAGCTGGAGATCGGCGACATCGGCGCTGGCGCTCCGGAACTGCGCAGTACGTCACGCTACAACCTTGACAATGCTGCCATCACCAGCCAGTACGACATTGGCGTGGACGTGCTGTCCGTCATCGTCGAAGTGACCGGCGTCGAAAGCGCTTGCCTGGACTTCCCGGCGATGAGCGCCATCGAGCGCTTCGAAATGTCGATGCGGGGCGTTGCAGGCGTGCAGTCCGTGGTCAGCGTGCCGACCGCGGCAAAGGTTTCGATTGCGGCCTTCAACGAGGGCAATCCCCGCTGGGCCGCATTGCCGCGCAGCAGCGAAGGCCTGACACAAGGCGCGAGTGCCTATGACCCCGACAACGGGATGAATACCGAGAACTGCAAGGCATCACAAGTATTGATCTATTCCCGGAATCATGAAGGAAATACCATCGCCCACATTATCTCGGAAGCCAAGCGGCTGGCGGCGCAGAACACCAACCCGAACGTCAGGTTCCAGCTCGGAGGCGGCAATGTTGGTGTGATGGCCGCGACGAACGAAGCCGTCGGCGAAGCCGAAGTGGCCATGCTCCTGTCGATCTTCGGCGCGATCGCCTTTCTGTGCCTGCTGACATTCCGGTCGTGGCGAGCGGTGCTGTGTATCGTCGTGCCGCTCACCATCGTGTCGATCCTGTGCAATGCCGTGATGGCACGGCTCGGAATCGGACTGAAGGTCGCCACGTTGCCGGTGATCACGCTCGGCGTTGGCGTCGGGGTTGACTATGGCATCTACCTGTACGAGCGCATGCAGCATGAGATTCGCTCTGGCGCCTCTCTTCCCGACGCCTTCCTGGAAGCCATGCGGCAACGGGGCACCGCGGCCCTGTTTACCGCTGTCACGATGTTCATCGGTGTCGGGACGTGGGCATTCTCGGCCCTCAAGTTCCAGGTCGATATGGGCGTGCTGCTGGCCTTCATGTTTCTGGTCAACTTGTTCGGTGCCGTATTTCTGCTGCCTGCGCTCGCTGCGTGGCTCGGTGTCGAGCGGGCGGAGCGCCCGTCAACGGGGGCGATGTGTGATCCGCAAGAGCAGGCTTCCGGCTTCCGGTCATCGACCGGAATGGCCACCCCGGTGTTGGAGCGTGAGGTTTGATTGGTTCGCGGCAGCGCCGATGCAGATCTTTGCCCATGCGATATCCATCTCCTCTTATCGCATGGCTTTGGCCCATCATTACGACGGGCCTTTTTTCTTCGCGCAACTGCGGCGCAGGGTTGGGCGTGCGCGCTTGCCCGACTCCTAGTCCGTTCGGATTACGTTCACTGGGTTCTGTGAATAAGCGCGCCGGTCGCCGGAATGAGGGAAGCCGGCTCCTATAATCCGCGACGACATAAGTGCCCGCAGAGCATGTGTATCAACGCCAGGGGCTGAGCCGGCCGAGTTGAGAAAGATGGAGACGAGAGGATATGCCGATGGAGATGACCCAGAATCCGGTGGCCGTCGGCCCCTTCGCGCAGTTGGAGCTGTCGCCTTCGGAATTCAGTGCCTGCCCGTGGTGCAGTTCGACGCCGAAACCGTGCTTGGGTGCATCGCGCGTTGCCGGGTCAGCTTCCTGCCGGGCTCGCCCACGCTTTACCTGAGCCTGCTGGCCCATCCGCGGCTGGGTGCATATGACTTGTCGTCGCTGCGCGTGGCCGTCACCGGAGCGGCATCGATCGCACCCGAACAGATCCGGCGCATGCGCAAGGTGCTCGGCTTCGACGTCGTGCTCACCGCATACGGACTGACTGAGTGCTGCGGCCTGGCCACCGTCTGCCGGCTGGGCGACGCCCTGCAGATCATCGCCAATACCAGCGGGCGTCCGCTTGCCGGCGTGGAGATTCGCTGCGTGGACGCGCAAGGCAACGACGTGATTGCCGGGGAGCAGGGCGAAGTGTGGATCCGCGGCTACAACGTCATGCGCGGCTACTTCGATGACGAAGCCGCGTCACGCGAGGCCCTCGACGACGCAGGTTGGCTGCACACAGGCGACATCGGCAAGCTGGACGCCGCCGGAAACCTGTCGATCACCGGCCGGCTCAAGGACATGTTCATCGTCGGCGGTTTCAACTGCTATCCGGCGGAAATCGAGCACCTGATCGGCACGCATCCGGCGGTGGCGCAGGTCGCCGTCGTCGGTGTGCCCGATGCGCGCATGGGGGAGGTCGGCAGCGCCTTCGTGGTATTGCGCGAAGGCGAGATTCTGAGCGCCGAGGCCTTGCTGGAATGGTGCCGGCCCGGCCTGGCCAACTACAAGGTGCCGCGCTCCGTGGCGTTCATGGCGGCGCTGCCGACCAACGCCGCGGGCAAGGTGGTCAAGCACGAACTGAGGGCGGTTCAGGCGATGGCCGGCACCTGAGCATGCCGGCTGCAAGGCCCGGACCGTCTCGCGCAAACATTGCGCGCGTGCCTTGATGGCTGAGGTGCGATCCGCGAGCGCCAACACACCCGGCACGAATTGCCGGTGCCGATCCCCATTCCACTGCAATCCGTCAGGAGCCGATCTTGTAAGGGCGGGTCATGACCTCAAGAAAATGACCGTCAGGATCGTCGAAATACTTTCCCCGGCCGCCGTTGTGCTGATAGGTTTCGCCGGCCCGCTGTTTGCCGGGGTCGGCCCAGTACCGAAGCTCTCTATCCCGGACGAGCGAAGACCCGGTCGAACTCCTCGCCGATCGCTGCATGGAGATCGCGCCTCCGCTTTCGAAGAAGTCAAGCGAGACGCCGTTGTCGAGTTGAACGACCAGCATCTGCCCGAACTCGATGGGCCCTGGAAGCTCCAGGATGTCCACGAGGAAGCCGGGGTTGGAGCGGGTCGGCGGGTACGATGGCCACGCCCTGGTCGAGATCGGCGTCGAAGTCAGCGAGCAACTCGACATCATTCCCGAGCAGGCCCGCGTCATCTAGCACGAGCGCATCAAGTACGCCCTGATCATCGGCATCGTATCGATGACCGAAGTTGCGCCCTTTCCGGCCACTCGCGTTGTTTGTGTCACGGGCCGCTTATCGGCCAAGTCGGCTGTCCGGCGATGTGAGGGCGGATGACCGAGATTGGCCCGGTAGATGACCCCGAAATGCCACTGTGACCCACTGTCACCAGGTCGCAACAGCAAAACCCCTTGCATATCCACGGCGTTCATATACGTGCACTGACAGTTCATATGGCGACGGTTGATTGAGCGCTCTGCGCCCGAGCTTTGGTTGCGTCGCGAATTCTCCGAATCTCCTCAAGGGTCGGGGCTATAGAGGATGTCGTAGTCCAGCTTAAACAGCTTCCGGAAGGGCGGTGGGTACTGGAACGCGAGCATCGGCTCCAGGAAATGTTTCGAGTGTTTCTGGAAGACCTCCAGTAGCCGGCGCCTTCGCTTAATGTCCCAGCCTGTCACGTAGATATACGGTTGCCCCCGCCACTCCAGCGTGCTCGCATCAAAAGGCGCCTGGACGTCTGGAATGCGCGCGTAGCTCGCACAAAGTGCGAGCGCGAAATCCTCCAGATCCTTCTGGGTGTTGCCTCGAGGCTTTGGCTTCGCGGGGGGGACGCGAAGTGAATTCGGCATTGGGACAGCCGGGTTTGCCTTCACATGGGGCGGGGCAGTCTGCAGGCCAGGCGCGATGAGATTCGGCGGAATAACGCGAATGATTTGCGTTTGCATATTTGCCTCCCCGTTGGAACCCGAAAGAAAGCGCCCGCTAAGTTCTAGCGGGCGAAAAGTCAAATGGGTGAACGCATTCGACAAATTCGATATTGCCTACCTATGTTCTGCTTAGCATATCCCCACTCAAGAGGTAGCGTCGTGAAAAAGCATCACCCCTTGATGTTTCTCGGGTCGTTCCCGAAGGAGTTACGCTCTCGAATCTGTCTGTCTCGGCCGTGGATGAAGCTCGACCTTCTTCGCCTTGGCGAGCTGCGTACCGGCGGCGACGATTCCATCAAGCTGTTGCGTTGACCGGTTGAATCCGCAACCCGTTTGCGCCGTTCCAGCTTTTGCCGCCTCAACGGCGGCTATCCGGGGACCAACGGTCATCCGCGCGCACATTCGCTCCGTCGGTTAGTCGGCCGCATCAGCCGCTGGGCTTGTCGCAAAGGTGCAAAGGATAGGTTCCGATTCGCTTTGGTGCTCATGTTTTTTACAATCGTGTCCCCGCCTGCGCGGGGACAACGAGGCGGTGTGCGAGGGAGCGTCAGAACAGGTGGCGAATCCCGGCCATCACACCCACGCGGGTAGTGCTGTGGGCGTCTGTCACCGGCGTCCCGCCCCAGTACTCTGTCTCCCGCCCGACCGTGCCGCCGCGCGCGAAGGTGGCGTCGGCCTCCAGGAACAGGCTGGTGCGCTTCGACAGGGCATAGTCCGCCACGGCCGATACCGCGTCGGCATTGCCGCTGCCGAGCGGGATGGGCGTGGACTGGAACTGCGTTGTTACGTTGCCGCTCTGGTTGTAGCGGTAGTACGCGCCCGACAGGTGGAGGGCCGGCGTGGCCTGGTAGCCGAGGCCGACGAAGGCGATGCCGAAGCGCGCATCCGTGTTGGTCTCGCGGCGGCCCATGTAGCCGACGTAGCCCGTGGCGTTGCCGATGACATAGGACGCGCCGACCGAGTAATTGTGCAGCGCGTTGTCGCCGGTGCCCGGGCGTTGCTGGTCATAGGCCACGCCGACGGCCAGCGGCCCCTGCTGGAACATCACGCCGCCGCCGAACGTTGCCCCGCGCGCCGTGCTGCCTGGCTGTTCGCCGAAGCCGTAGTCGAGCTGGATGCTCACCGGGCCGACTGTCTTCTTGTAGACCATGCTGTTGTTGATGCGGTAGCCCTGGAAGAAGATGTCGCCGCCGGTGTAGAGCGGGTCCGACCAGAAGTTGCCCCAGCTCTGGTCGAGCGGGTCGAAAGCCCAGGCGATGTTGTTCAGGGCGTTGTATTGGCGGCCGAAGGTCAGGGCGCCCCAGTCGCCGGAGAGGCCGACGTAGGCCTGGCGGCCGAACAGGGCGTTGTAGGCGGTCTTGCCGTCGTCGTTGCCGAAGCCGTTTTCCAGCAGAAAAACGGCCTTGTTGCCGCCGCCGAGGTCTTCGTTGCCTTTCAGGCCCCAGCGGCTGCCGCCGATGCCGCTGGAAACGAGTTCGGTCAGGTCGTGGTGGCGGCCGTCGATGTTCGACGTGTAGCGCACGGCGGTGCTGACGACGCCGTAGAGCATCACGTTCGACTGCGCATACGATGCGGAAGGTAAAGTAGCAGGCAGCAGCGTGCCCGCCAGTAGCCAGAGGCTGGCTGATTTCCTCATGGGGTCTCCTCGGGAGGGATGGTGGCCGGCATCCCGTGCGCCGGCCTTTCTTGTGACTTACAGGTCGAGCACGAGCTTGCCGCCTTTCGCCCGCGACACGCAGATCATCATCGTCTTCT
This sequence comes from Cupriavidus lacunae, assembly GCF_003353055.1. Taxonomy (GTDB): domain Bacteria; phylum Pseudomonadota; class Gammaproteobacteria; order Burkholderiales; family Burkholderiaceae; genus Cupriavidus; species Cupriavidus lacunae. The sequence continues at coordinate 57,553 of NZ_QKWJ01000032.1, read as the reverse complement.
GCGACGCCTTCTCCTTGTCACTCAGGTACTGGTCGAAGTGGACGGCTTCGCCTTCGAGGATGCGGGTCTCGCAGGTGCCGCACACGCCTTCGCGGCACAGGCATTCGACCGGCACAGAGCTGTCGCGCTCGATGGCCTTCAGGATCGACTCGCCGGCAGCCACTTCCACCGTCTTGCCGGATTTCGCCAGCACCACGGTGAAGGCGTCGCCCGCCTGCTCCGGCGCGGCGAACTGTTCCCAGTGCACGCGCGACGGGTCGAGGCCAATGGCCTGCGCGGCAGTGCGCACGGCATCGATCAGCGGCGCCGGGCCGCAGACATAGACATGCGCGCTGGCCTGCATGCCGCCCAGCAGGCCTGCCAGGTCGAGCTTCTGGCCCTTGCTGTCGACATAGAAGCTGACGCGGCCCCCGGAAGACGCTTGCGAGAGCGCCGCCAGTTCGTCGCGGAACGCACCGTGCTCGTCTGCACGGAACGCATAGTGCAACTCGTGCGACGCGCCAAGCTTGCGCAGTTCGTGCATCTGCGACATGAACGGCGTGATGCCGATGCCGCCCGCGATCAGCACGTGGTGATGCGCGCCATCATCCAGCGCGAATAGGTTGTTCGGCGTGGTGATGGTGAGCGCGTCGCCCTCTGCCACCCTGTCGTGGAGGAACGCCGAGCCGCCTTTCGACTTCTCTTCGCGCCGCACGCCGATCTGGTAGCTGCCGAGCGCGTCGGGCGAACTCATCAGCGAGTAGGCGTTGCTGTACTGGCGCTCGCCGTCGCGCATCTGCACGATGACGTGGCTGCCGCCGGTGAAGGGCGGCAGTTCGCTGCCGTCCATCGCTTCCATGGTGAAGCGCTTGATCAGCGGGGTCACGTGCTCGATGCGCGAAACCCGCACCTGGAGGGTCTGGTAGGTATTGCCCATGCTGCTGTCTTCCGGGTGTGCTGCCGCGCGTTACAGCGCCATGCAGAGGTATTTCATTTCGAGGTAGTCCTCGATACCGTACTTCGAGCCCTCGCGGCCCAGGCCCGACTGCTTCACGCCGCCGAACGGCGCCACCTCGTTCGAGAAAAGGCCCGTGTTGATGCCGACGATGCCGTACTCCAACTGCTCGGCCACGCGCCAGACGCGGCCGATGTCGCGGCTGAAGAAGTAGGCGGCCAGGCCGTAGATGGTGTCGTTGGCCATGCGGACGACGTCGGCTTCCGAGGTGAAGCGGACGATTGGCGAGACCGGCCCGAAAATTTCCTCGTCCAGCACGCGCATGCCGGGGATGACGTCCGCCAGCACCGTCGGCGCGAAGAACTGCGCACCGGCCTCATGCACGCCGCCGCCGATGGCGATGCGCGCGCCCTTGCTTACGGCATCCGCCACCAGTTCACCGACCTTGGCGACCGCCTTCTCCGTGATCAACGGACCGATCTCGCTGCCTGCCGTGAAGCCGTTGGCCACGCGCAGTTCGGCCACCTTCCTCACGTAGCGCTCGACGAACTGGTCGTACACGGCGTCGTGGATATAAAGGCGGTTGACGCAGACGCAGGTCTGGCCGGCGTTGCGGTACTTGGCCTGGATCGCGCCTTCGACCGCCGCGTCGATGTCGGCGTCTTCAAACACGATGAACGGCGCATTGCCGCCCAGTTCCAGCGATACCTTCTTGACCGTGCCGGCGCACTGCTGCATCAGCAGGCGTCCGACCGGCGTGGAACCTGTGAACGACAGCTTGCGCACCAGCGGATGACCGGTGAACTGGCTGCCGATGGCCGCCGCGTCGCCGGTGACGATGTTCAGCACGCCCGCCGGGATGCCGGCGCGCAGGGCCAGTTCGGCCAGCGCCAGGGCGCTGAACGGCGTCTCGTTGGCGGGCTTGACCACCATCGTGCAGCCGGCCGCCAGCGCGGGCGCGGCCTTGCGGGCGATCATCGCCGCCGGGAAGTTCCATGGCGTGATGGCGGCGCAGACGCCGATCGGCTCACGTACCACCACCAGGCGCTTGTCGGCGGCCGGGGAGGGAATCACGTCGCCGTAGAGGCGCTTGGCTTCCTCGCCGAACCACTCGATGAACGAGGCGGCGTAGCGCACCTCGCCGCGCGCTTCGGCCAGCGGCTTGCCCTGCTCGCGGGTCATGATGGCGGCGAGGTCGTCCTCGTTCTCGATGATGAGGTCGAACCACTTGCGCAGCAGCGCGGCGCGCTCCTTGGCGGTGCGGGCTTTCCAGGCGGGCAGGGCGGCGTTGGCGGCCTCGATGGCGGCCACGGCGCCGGCCTCGCGCATCAGCGGCACGGTGCCGACCTGCTCGCCCGTGGCGGGGTCGGACACGGCTACAGTGGCGGCGTCGGGGGCGTCGGTCCATTCGGCGCCGATCAGGGCCTGCTGGCGGAAGAGGGCGTTGTCCTTCAGTTGCATTTGTCTGGTCTCCGTTTCGGTGGGACGGGGCTCAGGCGCCCTCGTATTCCTTTGCCACCTTGCGGTGGAAATGCACGATGCCGTGCTCGCTGATGCCGCTGCGCTGGCGGTCAACCATAATCCGGCCCTGGCCGCGGTAGCCGCGCGACTTCAGGCCCTTCTGCACGCTTTCCACCAGGCGCAGGTCTTCCGGGCGGAACACGTCGCGATACCACTCGACCAGCTTCTTCTGGTCCTCGGTCAGTTCCTTGTTCAGGAAGTAGATCTCGTAGTGCTGGAGCGTGACTTCGGCGCTGGCCGGGAACTCGTAGATCACCGTCATGAAGTTGGCGCCCGGCGGCACGTTGAACATCGTGCAAGGCCAGGCCCAGAAGCCGCTGAAGCTCGGATCCTTCACCGACTCGTCCAGCTTGAAAGACTTTTCCGACGACTTGGCGTGGCCGAACTGCAGCGTCCAGTTGCCGTGCAGCGTGTGGGTGTACTTGTCAACCTGCACCGAGTCCGAGAAGCCAGGGTGCGCCGGGCCGCAGTGGTAGCACTCCATGTAGTTGTCGACGATGGACTTCCAGTTGGCCGGCGTCTCGGTGACGAAGCGGGCGCCGAGGTGGAGTTCGTCGATCACCGGGCAGGCGGCGCGCATGCGGGCTTCCAGGCCGGGGAGTTGCTCCTCGACGCTGCCGGCGTCCGGGTTCATGTTTACAAAGACGAAGCAGGCGTATTCCTCGACCTTGACCGGCACGAGGCTGGACTTGTCCTTGTCGAAGTTCGGCACGTTGTCGCAGTTGCGGGCCAGCGCCAGTTCGCCGTCGAGCTTGAAGGTCCAGGCGTGGTACGGGCAGGTGATGACGTTCTTCGCGCGGCCGCTGCCTTGCAGCAGTTGATGGCCACGGTGCGGGCAGACGTTGTAGAAGGCGCGCAGCACGCCTTCGCGGTCGCGCAGCACGACGATGCTTTCGCCGATGATTTCGCGGGTCACGTAGTCGTTTGACTCGGCCAGTTCGCTGCGGTGGCCCACGCAGATCCAGCTATTGGCGAAGATCTTTTCCTTCTCATACTCGAAGACGGCTTCCTTCGTGTAATACGAGGCGGGCAGGGTCCAGGCGTTCTCGTCGTCGGCGCAGAAGTTGGCGGGCAGCTTCACGGCGGCGTTGTCCAGAGTCTTCTCCATGATTCGGGTTCCTTTAGTTAATTTGTGGTTAAGCGTTAAATATTGTTTAACAACAAGGCGGAAGAAAATGCCCGAGGGCGGGCAAAGTGTGGGCAATGAGTCGGGTCAGGGCGGCGGCGGGGGCTGCCCTGACCATCAAACCATCAATTCATCAGACGTTGGCGACGGCGGCTTCGCGGTCGGCGGTCACGGCGCGGTTTTCGCCTTCAGGCCGGGCCGCTTCGATCAGGTGTGCCGGCGTGTCGGCGTGGTCTTGCAGCAGCCAGCGGAACAGGCCGAACAGCTTGAACCCGAGGATGACCAGGAACGGGATTGCGGTCAGCACGACGGCTGTCTTCATGGTGTCCAGCGACGCCTTGACGAACAGCATCGCCAGCGGCACCAGCGTCAGCATCACGCACCAGAACACGCGGCTGGTCGGCGACGGGTCCTGTCCTTCCTCCAGGTTGCGGGTGGTGGTGGCGGCCACGGCGTAGGCTACGGCGTCGACGTGGGCTGCGAGGAAGACGATCATGATCACCAGGTACACGGCCAGGAACATCTTGCCGGCCGGCAGCGCGCTCAGCAGCATTTCCACTGCCGTCTCGCCGCCGTGCTCCTTCAGGATGCGCGGTACGTCGATGGCCCCTGACATGAACTGGTGCATGCTGTAGCTTTCCAGCGCGCCGAAGAAGAACCAGCATCCGACGCTGCCGCCCAGCAGCAGGGCGTAGATGACTTCCTTGATCTTGCGACCCTTGGATACGCGCGCCACAAACATGGCCACGCCTGGCGAGTACGACACCCACCACAGCCAGTAGAACACCGTCCAGCCGCGGCTGAAGGCGCCGTCGCCGGTGGGGTCGGTGAACAGGCTCATGTGGACGTAGTTCTGCAACATCAGGCCCAGGCCGTTGACGATGTTGTTGCCGGAGAACAGGGTGGGCCCGATGGCGAACACGACTGCGGCCAGCAGCAGCGCGCCCCAGCAGACCATATGGCTCAGGCGCTGCATGCCGCCGTTGATGCCGATGTAGGCACTTGCGGAGAACAGCACCGACACGCCGACGATCACGATTAACTGCGTGACGAACGTATCCGGCACGCCGAACAGGCCGGACAGGCCGCGCGTGAAGGTCGATGCTGTCAGCGCGATGGAGACGGTCAGCGCCCCGAACATCGTCAGCAGGAAGATCAGGTCCACCAGCCGGCCGACCGGCCCGGTGGCGCGGAAGCCCGTGATGGCCTCGATGATGGACGCCAGGTTCAGCCCCTTGTTCTTGCGCACGTGGAAGTGGTACGCCATGGCCAGCGAGGGCAGGGCATACACCGCCCAGGCGCTCAGGCCCCAGTGGAAGAACGAGTAGCTGATGGAGTATTCCAGCGCCTCGCGCGTGCCGGTGGGCACGTTCAGGCCGGGTGACTGGTAGTAGTAGACCCACTCCATCACGCCCCAGTACATGGTCGACGACCCCATGCCGGCGCAGATGAACATGAAGACCCACGACAGCGTGGAGTACTCGGGCTTGCCTTCGCCCAGCCGCACGTTGCCGTACTTGCTGAAGGCCAGCGCCAGGCAGGCGATGACGCAGCCGAAGACGAAGATCTGGACCAGCGACCCAAAGGAGCGCGTGGACCAGTCGAAGAGTTGGGAGGCAGTGGCGGCCGCTTCGGCGGGCCAGCGGACCATGGCGATGACGGTGACCAGCACGGCGGTGAGCGTGCAGACGGTCAGGAATCCGTCGCGGCGGGGCGTGGACGTTTTCAAGTGGATCTCCTCCGATGCGTCTTGGCGCATGGTGCTTTGTGGTGGAACTTGTCTAACCGGCGCGGTTGGGTCCGCATTCTTATTTTGCTTTTAGTAAACCAATGGTTTACAGTAACCATTGGTTTACGCAAACTCTATGCAAAATTCCGGGGATGCACAAGCTCCGCGCTGAAAAAAACTACGTGTGTGTCGAATGGGCCTTCGCGCGCCAGGCGGGGAAGACGAGTCGTGCGAATTCTGCGTCACGTCCTCCAGCGCATCTGGCGTCAGATGGCGTCGGCGATGGCCTTGCCCACGTCGCTCGTCCCGGCCTTGCCGCCGGCGTCCGGCGTCAGCGGGCCTTCGCGCAGCACGATCTCGATGGCGGCGAGGATGGCATCATGCGCTTGCTTTCCTGCGGAACCGCCGAGGAAATCGAGCATCATCGCGCCCGACCAGATCATGCCGATGGGGTTGGCGATCTGCTTGCCGTAGATGTCCGGCGCCGAGCCGTGCACCGGCTCGAACAGCGAGGGGAACTTGCGCTCCGGGTTCAGGTTTGCCGAACCGGCCAGGCCGATGGTGCCGGTGCAGGCCGGGCCGAGATCGGAGAGCAGGTCGCCGAACAGGTTGGAGGCGACCACCACGTCGAAGCGCTCGGGCTGGAGCACGAAGCGGGCGCAGAGGATGTCTATGTGCTGGCTGTCCCAGTTCACGTCGGGGTATTGTGCGCCCATGGCGGCGGTGCGCTCGTCCCACCAGGGCATGCTGACGGCGATGCCGTTGGACTTGGTGGCCGAAGTCAGCTTCTTGCGGGGACGCGATTGCGCCAGTTCGAAGGCGTACTTCAGGATGCGGTCGGTGCCGTGGCGGCTGAAGATCGATTGCTGCATCACGATCTCGCGCTCAGTGCCCTCGTACATGCGGCCGCCGACCGAGCTGTACTCGCCCTCGGTGTTCTCGCGGACCACGTAGAAGTCGATGTCGCCGGGCTTCCTGTTGGCCAGCGGGCAGGGCACGCCTGGCAGCAGGCGCACCGGACGCAGATTGACGTACTGGTCGAACTCGCGGCGGAACTTGAGCAGCGAGCCCCACAGCGAGACGTGGTCGGGCACCTTGTCGGGCCAGCCCACGGCGCCGAAGTAGATGGCGTCGAAGCCGTCGAGTTGTTCCTTCCAGTCGTCCGGCATCATCTTGCCGTGACGGAGGTAGTAGTCGCAGTTGGCCCATTCGAAGTGACGCACTTCGATGGGCAGGTTGAACTTGCGCGCGGCGGCTTCGACGACGCGCAGCCCTTCGGGGAGGACTTCATTGCCGATGCCGTCGCCGGCAATGGCAGCGATGCGAAAAGGTTTGGTCATGGCGGTGTCTCGCTCGTGTCTGGTGGTCAGGACGCGATCGAGGATGCCGGGAAACCCCGCGCGGATCATCCGTGCAACCGTGGATACAGGAAACACGAATCGTGAACAATCTGCCCCCAATGGAAGACCTGCGGGTGTTCTGCCTGGTTGCGCAGCGCGCCAGCTTCGTGGCCGCTGCGGAGGAACTGGGCAGCTCGCCGGCCTATGTCAGCAAGCGCGTCAAGGCGCTGGAGCAGGCGATGGGTGCGCAACTGCTGCACCGGAGCACGCGCCAGGTATCGCTGACGGAGAACGGCGACCGCGTGTGCCGCTGGGCGCGCCACATGCTCGACGAGATCGGCCAGTTGATGGACGACGTCTGCGCTGGCGGCGGCGCGCCGCGCGGGCTGGTGCGGATCGGCAGCAGCGTGGGCTTCGGCAGGCGACATGTCGCGCCGCTGATCTCGATGCTGTGCGAGCAGTACCCCGGCCTGGAAATCCGCTTCGACGTGTTCGACAAGCTGGTCGACCTCGTGGCCGAGGGGATCGACCTCGACATCCGCATCGGCAACGACATCGCCCCACACCTGATCGCCCGCCGGCTGGCGCGCAACTGGCGGGTGCTGTGCGCGGCCCCAGCGTATCTCGCGGCGCGCGGCGTGCCGGAGACGCTCGACGCGCTGGCGGAGCACGACTGCCTCGTCACAAAGGAGCGCGACCATCCCTTCGGCGTCTGGCGCATGACCGGGCCGGACGGTGACCGCAACGTCAAGGTCGGCGGGCCCCTGTCGTCCAACCATGGGGAGATTGTCACGGGCTGGGCGCTGGCCGGGCATGGCGTCATGCTGCGATCGATGTGGGACGTTGAACCTGACCTAAAGGCCGGCCGCCTGGTGCATGTACTGCCCGACTACCGCCAGGACGCGGATATCTGGGCGGTGTATCCTTCGCGCCTTTCCGGCTCCACACGGCTGCGCGCCTGCGTCGAGTTTTTCATGCGGCATCTCGGGGATGCCACCGGGGAATCCAGGACATGACAGAAAACAGCTTTGCATTCCGCCTCAAGGAACTGCTCGAACACAAGAAACTCACGCTGCAGGCGGTGGCGAACGCGCTCGACGTGTCGCGCCCGGCCGTGCACAAATGGACGAAGGGCGGTGAGATCGACTACGAGAAGCTCCGCAAGCTGGCGGCGTTCCTTGGCGTCAACTGGATCTGGTTGCGCTACGGCGAGCAGGCGCGGCAAGAGGCGGAAACATCGAGCGCGGTGGAAATCCCCATGACCGACATGCGCCGCCGCTACACGGCCGAGATCATGGAGAGCGAGGCGCGCATGAAGCTGGCGCAGGAGGGCGCGCGCATCGTCACGTGGGAATGGAACCTGATCACGGACGACGTTACCTACTCGTCCAACGTCGAAGCCGTGTACGGCTGGCGCATCGTCAGCAACGAGAGCTTCTGGAAGCATGTGCATGCCGATGACGTTCCCATGATGAACGCCGCCTACGAGGAATCGCTGCGCACAGGCAAGGCGCACGAGTTCGACTTCCGCCTGTACCAGCCCGACGCCAGCATCCGCTGGATTTCGTCCCGCGCCACGCCGGTGCGTGAACTGGACGGGCGCATCGTCAAGATTGTCGGCATCAGTATGGACAACACCGCGCGCAAGCTCGTCGAGCAGTCGCTGCGCGACCAGCAGGCGCGGTTCCGGGCGGTGTTCGAGTTGACGTCGGAAGGCATGGCATTGCTGGACGGGGACTTGCGCTGCGAGTCGGTCAATGCGGCGCTGGTGGAGATGGTCGGCTGCGATGTCGGTGCTCTGCTGGGCGGCGGGTTTGCCGGACGTCTCGCCGATGCCGGGGCGCGCCTGCGCAGGATGACGCGCGCCCGGCCGCAGGCGGAGTTCGGCGCCGAGCTGCAACGGGGGGACGGAAGTGGGCTGGCGGTGACGGTTCGCGCGATGCTGGAGCGCAGCGAGGACGGCGCGTCGTACTACGCGCTGGCGATGCGCGCGGTCTGACTGGGGAGAAAGCGGGGTACGACAAGATCTATCGTGAGGATTTGCTGGCACACGCGTACGCCCAGTGCCGCTCCAACAGGGGCGCGCCGGGTGTCGATCGTCAGGACTCCGCGGAGGTCGAGGAGTACGGGGTGCAGAAGTGGCTCGGCGAACTGACGCTAGCGCTCAGGCAGGAGAGTTACCAACCGGACCCTATTAGAAGAGTGTTTATCCCGAAGGCCAATGGCAAGCTGAGGCCACTGGGCATCTCGACCTTGCGGGATCGGGAGTGCATGACAGCAGCGATGCTGGTGCTCGAACCGATCTTCGAAGCGAATCTTCCACCAGAGCAGTACGCCTACCGCGCGGGGCGATCAGGTGCAGCACGCGCCGATCAACGATGCGTCGCGCGAGCGACAACATCAGTTCGGCGTGTGGAATACTTCCGAAGTAGTCCGCGAGGTCGGCGTCGACAACGTCCGTTTGCCCTCGGTGCAGCCGCTCCTCCACCTCGATCACCTGCCTGAATCACTTCTGCACTTCCTTTTACACGGCTAAGACTCTGTATATCAATACACCGCTGCTTCGATCGCAGTCCAACTCCGTCCGTCTGGGCAAAACCGTCTGGCTGAAGATGGAGGCTCTGCAGCCTTCTGGTTCATTCAAATTGCGCGGCATTTCACATGCGTGCAGTTGGCATATGGAGCGTGGCGCCAAACACTTCGTTTCCTCATCAGGGAGCAATGCCGGTATGGCTGTCGCGTATTGCGGGCGAGTCTCGTCGGTGATCCTTTCCGGTGCCTCGCGAGACTTGGCCATGTCCATCCCTCCGCTATTTGTTTTGTGGATATCAGGTTTTGGAATTTTTGATTTTACGATGGCGCGGGCGCTTCCTACACTCCTCCGGACAAAAGAAGCATGCGGAGACAGACATCGTGAATACCCCACTATCGCCAACCTGCGCGAATCCCTGGCCGCGGCCAGCCTGGACGACAAGGACACCCTCAAAAGAGGCCGCGTCTACATGAGCGGCACCCAGGCGCTGGTGCGACTGCCACTGCGGCAATAGGCCCGCGACCGGGCCGCGGGATTGAATACCGCCGGCCTTATTCCGGGTACCGGAGCTCGCCGCTGGGCGGGCTCCATGACGGCAGTCTGCTGGCGCGGCTGAAGGGCTTGCGCGACACCGCCTTCGATATATTCGGCAGGCCTACCGAACGGCGTGCAGAGCGGCAACTGATTGCCGAGTATCTCGCCACGGTGGAGGAGCTTGCGCAGTCCCTGAGCGACGGCAAACTTGACACTGCTGTCGCACTGGCTTCACTCACCCGCCCCGACGACACTACCGCGGCGGCCAGGGCCATATGGCCCAACATCCTCGGAACACTGAAAAATGAATACGGAAAATCAACTGCAGTTCGTTGTAGAGCCTCGCCCCGGGCCCACCCCCGCCGATGAGATCGCTGCCAAGTTGGCAAATCCGACGTTCGGACGCATTTTCACAGATCACATGGTCACGATCCGTTGGACCGACGGTCGCGGCTGGCATGACGCCAAGGTCGAAGCACGCCGTCCTTTCCAAATCGATCCCGCCTGCGCAGTACTGCACTACGCGCAGGAAATCTTCGAGGGCATGAAGGCATACCGTGGCGAGGACGGCAAGATCTCGCTGTTCCGACCACAGGAGAACGCAAGGCGTTTTCGCGCCTCTGCTGCCCGCATGTCGATGGCCGACCTGCCCGAGGCCACATTTTTGCAAGCCGTGGAAGCGCTCGTCGATATTGACCGCGCCTGGATTCCAGGCGGCGATGGAAGCCTCTACCTGCGTCCATTCATGTTCGCCTCGGAGAATTTTCTCGGCGTGCGCGCGTCGGCCGAATTTGTATTTTGCGTGATTGCTTGCCCGGTCGGCCCGTATTTCAAGGCCGGCAAGTCGGCGGTGACCGTATGGGTTTCGGATCGCTACACCCGAGCGGCCCCAGGCGGCACCGGCGCGGCCAAGTGCGGCGGCAACTACGCAGCCAGCCTGATCGCGCAGACCGAGGGCTCGGCCAATGGCTGCGACCAGGTGGTGTTCCTTGACGCTGCGGAGCACCGCTGGATCGAGGAGCTCGGGGGCATGAATGTTTTTTTCGTGATGGATGACGGCTCTCTGCGCACGCCTCCATTAACAGGGACAATCCTGCCGGGCATTACCCGCGCTTCGATCATCGAACTGGCCAGGCACGAGGGTATTCCGGTCAATGAAACACCATACGACTTCGAGACGTGGCGCACAGATGCAGCCAGTGGCTGGGTTAAGGAAACTTTTGCCTGTGGCACGGCCGCGGTCGTCACCGCCATCGGGCAGGTACGTCACGCTGGTGGGGAGTTCACGATCGGCAATGGTGGGGAAGGCGAAGTTACGCAACGCCTCCGTTCGTTGTTGACCGGCATCCAGCGCGGCAAGATCGCCGACCCGTTCGGATGGGTTCATCACGTCGATTGAGACCGGCGTGTTTGACATCAGCGGCGTGCAAGGAATCGGAGAGCCGTGCGCGCCGCGTTGATTCGGTTTGACGTCTGTCCCCGTGGCCTGGGCGGTCCGGGTAATTCCAACAAATACCGGGACCGGGGCGCGACCTGCGTGCCGGCAAGCCGTGCCGCCGACCCCGGCAGCACGCTGCCCGGATGCCTTCGCGCCCGCATGACTCGTCGCCATCTCCGGCGCGGGCCCGTGCGATCGCTCGGCAGCACATGCAGGAGACACCTATATGAGCTTGTTCCGAACCAAAGACATTGACGCCATGCTGGTGGACAGACACGTTGGCAGCCTGAAGAAGGTGCTGGGTCCCGTGGACCTCGTGCTGATGGGCATCGGCGCCATCATCGGCACCGGCATCTTCGTGCTGACCGGCACCGGCGCTTTGACCGCCGGCCCGGCGCTGACCGTGTCTTTCGTCATCGCGGCCATGGCCTGCGGCTTCGCCGCGCTGTGCTATGCCGAGTTCGCCTCCGCCATCCCGGTGTCGGGATCGATCTATACCTATAGCTACGCGACTCTGGGCGAGATCATCGCCTGGATGATCGGCTGGGACCTTCTGCTCGAATACGGCCTGGCTACCTCGGCGGTGTCGGTGGGCTGGTCGGGATACTTCCAGTCGCTGGCGGCGGGTTTCGGTCTGCATTTGCCGGCGGCGCTGACGGCAGCTCCGGGGGCTGTGCCGGGCGTGCACACCTTGTTCAACCTGCCGGCCTTCCTAATCATGCTGATCACCACTTGGGTGGTGTCGTGCGGCGTGCGCGAGTCGGTCCGTCTCAACAACCTGATGGTGGCGATCAAGATTTCGGTGGTGGTGCTGTTCATCGCGGTCGGCGTCTGGCATGTCAAGCCGGCCAACTGGCAGCCATTCGCGCCGTTCGGGGTATCCGGCATCTTCAATGCGGCGGCGCTGGTGTTCTTCGCCTTTATCGGCTTCGATGCGGTGACCTCAGCCGCCGAGGAAGTGCGCAATCCGCACCGCGACCTGCCGGTCGGCATCATCGGCTCGCTGACGGTCTGCACAGTGCTATACGTGATAGTCGCGGCCATCATGACCGGCGTCGTTCCCTTCGCCAAGTTCGCCGGCATCGACCATCCCGTGTCGCTGGTGTTGCAGTACGCGGGACAGAACTGGGTGGCTGGCTTTGTCGACCTGGGCGCCATTCTCGGCATGACCACGGTGATCCTGGTAATGACCTTTGGCCAGACTCGCGTCATCTTTGCCATGTCTCGCGATGGCCTGCTGCCCGCCAAGCTGTCGTCGGTCCACCCGGTGCACGCCACGCCATTCTTTGCCACCTGGACCGTCGGCATCGTGTTCGCGATGATCGCCGCATTCGTGCCGCTCAATGTGCTGGCCGAGTTGATCAATATCGGCACGCTCTCCGCCTTCACGCTGATCTCGATCGCGGTGCTGGTGCTGCGCCGGACCCGTCCCGAGCTGCCGAGAGCTTTCCGCTGTCCCGGCGTGCCGGTGGTTCCGCTGCTATCGGTGGGCTTCTGCCTGTTCCTGATGGCGCACCTTCAAGCGCTGACCTGGATCGCCTTCCTCATTTGGCTGGGGATCGGCCTGTCGATCTACTTCCTGTACGCGCGCCGCAACGCGGTGCTGCACGGTGGCACCAGGTAGCACGCGGTGCCAGTCGTAAGGGCCTACATGGACGCCACCGTTGGTCAACCAATCCAATTCGCCTTGCGCCTAGCAGTCACGCGCCGGCGATGGGACATAATCGCCGCGACGTGAAATATCAGGGTACCGGCCTCTCGGGATCGAACACCGTCAGTTCCACCGGTGCGAAGGGACGCTGGGCGATTGCCAGCCTCCCGATCATCGCGAGCAGATGCCCGGATTCTCCCGCCGCGAGAAGTCCCGAGACACGGTAAGCGGATGTGGAAGCCGACCTTGGAGTAAGCGAAAACCCCAGCCCCGCCCGCACCAGAAGCTGGGTAAGATGCCAACCCGGCGCCGGCGCGACAAGATCGCCCGCAGCCGAACGGGATTGGGGCTCCACGCCCCATCAACGCCGCACCGCACTGCAACCCAGGCGGTGTGTCAAGGAAGGCAGAGCTACAGCTTTGCATTCCCCACGTCATGGAGAAGAAGTTGAACGACCGTACCCACGCGGCGGCCGCTGTCCGCCTTTTCGGCACCGGCGAAGGCCTGTCCCACGAGCGCGTGACGCTCGCCACCGATCCGGAATCCGGCCTGCAGGCCATCATCGCCATCTACAACACCAGACTGGGCCCCGCCTTCGGCGGCTGCCGGTACTGGGCCTATCCCGCCGAAGCCGACGCGCTGTCCGATGCGCTGCGCCTGTCTCAGGGCATGGCCTACAAGAACGCCCTCGCCGGGCTGCCGTTCGGTGGCGGCAAGGCGGTGATCCTGCGTTCCCCGGCGCAGACCGACCGCCAGCAACTCTTCCGCGCCTTCGGCCGCATGGTCGAGTCGCTGCAAGGCAGCTATATTACGGCCGAGGACGTCGGCACGACGGTGGACGACATGCGTGCCGTCCAGGCCGAGACCCGCTACGTCAGCGGCATGCCGCGCGACGGCGGCTTCGGCGGCAATCCCTCGCCGTGGACGGCATACGGCGTGTTCGTCGGCATCGAGGCGGCGGCGCTGTATCGCCTGGACCGCAAGTCGCTCGCCGGCTTGTCCGTGGCCGTCCAGGGACTGGGTTCGGTGGGCTGGGAGCTTTGCCGCCGTCTCCACGAAGCGGGCGCCACCCTGACCGTGGCCGATATCGACGCCGGCCGCACGACGCAGGCGAAACAGCAGTTTGGCGCCCGCGTCGTATCGCCGGAAGCCATCACGGCCGTCGACGCCGATGTATTCGCGCCTTGCGCGCTGGGTGCCGTCATCACCCCGGCCGTGGCCGAAAGCTGCCGCTTCCGGGTCATCGCCGGCGGGGCAAACAATCAACTCGCTTCGCTCGCCGAAGGCGACACCCTGCACCAGCGCGGGATCTTCTATGCGCCCGACTTCCTGATCAATGCCGGCGGCATCGTGAGTTGCGCCCGGGAATACCTCGGCGGTGTCGACGAATCGGCCCTGCGCGACGAAGTTGCAGGCATCCGCGAACGGGTGCTCAGGCTGGCGCAACGCGTGGAGTCGACCGGCCAGGCGCCGGCGCGCGCGGCGGTGACATGGGCGCACGAGGTGTTGTCGCGTGGCATCGGGCTGAACTGAGCGTGACGTCGACCAGGAGGAAGCCGATGAACGAATTCCCGAAGCCCCACAGTTCGACCAGCGCCAGCGACAAGCTCGTCATCCTTGATACCACCCTGCGCGATGGCGAACAGTCGCCTGGCGCGGCAATGACCGTCAGGCAGAAGATCGCGGTCGCGGAACATCTCGATGCCCTGAACGTCGATGTCATCGAAGCTGGCTTTGCAGCCAGCTCGGATGGGGACCATGACGCCATCCGGGAGATTTCCGGGCAAGTGAAGGGCAGCGTGATTTGCTCGCTCGCCCGTGCCAATGAGCGCGATATCGAGCGAGCCGCCAATGCGTTGAGGAGCGCGAGAAGATCCCGCATCCACACCTTTATCGCCACGTCGGCGTTGCACATGGAGAAGAAGCTGCGCATGACCCCGGAGGAGGTGTATCTGCGGGCGTGCACTGCCGTCCGCTTCGCGCGCCAGTTTACGAACGACGTGGAATTCAGCCCCGAGGATGGGAGTCGATCGGACCCCGATTTCCTCTGTCGCGTGATCGAAGGGGTCATCAAGGAAGGGGCGACCACGATCAACGTCCCCGATACCGTTGGCTATGCCATGCCCGTCGAATTTGCCGAGGGACTGCGGAAGCTTCGCGAGCGCATTCCCAACTCCGACAAGGCCATATGGTCGGTGCATTGCCACAATGACCTCGGCCTGGCGGTTGCCAATTCGCTGGCGGCCGTCAGGTACGGTGGCGCCCGGCAGATCGAGTGCACCATCAACGGGCTTGGCGAACGCGCAGGCAACGCGTCCCTGGAAGAGGTCGTCATGGCGGTGAAGACCAGGCGTGACCTGTTCGGACTTGACGTTGGCGTGAACACCACGCATCTGGTCGCTGCCTCCAGGGCCGTTGCCGAGGCCACGGGGTTCAGCGTTCCGGCGAACAAGGCGGTGGTCGGTGCCAATGCCTTCGCACATGCGTCAGGCATCCATCAGGATGGCATCCTGAAAGCCCGTGAGACCTATGAAATCATGCGGCCGGAAGATGTTGGATGGGACAAGGGCGCGCTCGTGCTCGGCAAGCTTTCCGGCCGGAATGCCTTCAAGCACCGGGTTCAGGAACTCGGGATGCATTTTCCCGACGACGAAGGGCTGTCCGCTGCCTTCGCCCGCTTCAAGCGACTGGCGGATACGAAGGCCGCGATTACCGATGACGATCTGAGGCACATTGCCCTCGGCGTGGCGGAATCCAGTACGGTCAGCGCTTCATAAGCGCTCCCGGCCACGCCGCCGGGAGCTACCGCAGGCGGCGCTCAAGACAGCGCCGTCTGGTCAGCTTCCCGAACGTCGGGACAAGCCGACGCCAAAGCTCCGGTAGCCGCGCGAGGCGCGCAGCATGAATGACCACCAGCGGCGCCGTCGCCACCGTCTTGCCCGGATTGGTGATGGCATGGGCGACGTCCGCGCCATAGCGGGCGGTCTACCCATGTTTCAGCCTCTCTTCTTCCCCGCCTGACCGCACCGTCATTGACCTTGACTGGACCGACAGGTGCTCGGGCTACCCCAGAGGGTCCCATGCCCGCTTCCGACACCGCCCTCCACGATCTGCTATCGGCCTGCCGCGCCCGGATGATCGGGCAGGCCAATGAAGGGAGGCGTTTCTAACAATCGGATGACCGGTTACGGGGCGGAGCCGACGCGTGAACGTCCGAATGACGACGCATGTGAACGGCGGCTTGTGGCCGAATGCGGAAGTTCGCCTCACCAAGGAGCGGATATCAAGGACTGCCTGTCGCCGGGATCGAGCGATCAACCTTCCAACAGCCCGCGCCTTCGCTGCCATTCGTCGGCGACATCGCCCATGGTCTTGCCTGAGCCCTCGCGAATCCATGCCATGACGGGTCGATCGAACGCGAAGTCCGGGGCGCACTGTGAGATCATGAATCGACGTACGTTTTGGGTTGCGGTAGGCCGTGTCTACCTGCGTATTCCGCGTGATAAGGCCGCCGAGCCAATCAAAGGGCATTGTGTCTCCGTCAAAATTTACTGGCCGAACGAGGATGATGTGCGAATCCGCAACCGCATTTGCGTTCGCTTGCCGCGCAGGCGTTCAGTATCCGCCGCGGTCATCATATTCCATGGTCAGTTCGACCAGCTTTCGCGTGTCGTCGCCATATCGCTGGCTAATGTCTGCCAACGTGTGGCGCAGTTGACTGGCTGGCAATGCGTCCGCTAGCAAGGGGACTCGATAGGCGTCGCGGTGGGCAGCGGGCGATGCGGGCACAAGCGTCAATCCGCTGCGCGTCCGCACCGGGCCGGCTGCCTCGGCCATCGCCGTGGAGCGGTAGGTTCGAGACCAGGCATCTGCTGCCAGCGCGAGTTGAAAGTCATCGACGCCATTCACCACCGGAATCGCAATGGTCTCGTGGCGCCAGAACATCAAGGCATTGACGGCCAGCGTCGTGGCGTTGCCCACGTCGATTCGAAAGGGAGCGCCATCATGTACGGCCCCCCAATCGCTCACCCCAATCGACGCGGCTACCAACTCCGCGCGTTCGCGCCCGGCGATGGCTTCGACGAGGGCCACGCTGACCGGCACCGATGCGCTCACGCCCGTCGTCGACACCGTGCCGTTGTCAGCAACGTAGCGCCGATTGGGCAGGTGGACGGCACTCGGGTGTCGGGCAAGCAGTGTGGTCCTGTCATACCAGTGCCCTGCGAACCGGCGATGATCGAGCAGCCCCGCTTTCCCAGCCACCAGGGCGCCCGAGCAGATCGCCACGATCACTGCGCCTTTTGCAGCCTGTGTGCGAATCCAGCCAGTGATGACAGGGTCGCTGTCGGAATGCATTGCGGGCACGATGACATAGTCGGCGCCCTTTGGATACCGACGGTCGAACGACGCCATGTCATGCTGCAGTTCGACAGCGAGCGCGGGCATCAGTGTCACCCGTCCGGGACTTTTTGCCACAGCCTCCACGGTGGCTACCTCGGCGCGGCGCAGCACGGCGTAAGGCACCAGGAAATCGGTCGTTTCCGTGCCTTCGTTGAGTGCGAGCACCGCAATGACCGGCTGTGGGTGGTGCGGTCGGGGAATGGAAAAATCACCGACGGAGATAGAATTCTGGCCGAGGGCTCGCGTACTTGCCATCTGCAACACAGCCATCACAACCATCGCGACGATCGTAACGAACCTGAATGGGAATGCCACGCTATTTTCTCGAAGTCCTGAACATGATTGCAGGGTACGGAGCACGGTGATGATCAACAAGGACAACGCTGCCGCGTTTTCTGCCAGTTTCGCCGCCAGTCCGGTGTCGACTCGCCACGTCGTATTGGTGGTGTTTGACGGGGTTGAGCCCATCGACGTTGCCGCACCCGCCAGCGCGCTGTCGAAGGCATCCGAGTACATCCCGGACGCATACCGGCTCACGATCGCCTCGCCATGCGGCGGCGATGTCCGAACCAACGCCGGCCTGGTCATTGCCGCGACCGAGAGCCTGGAGGACGTGACGACTCCCATCGACACTCTCATCATGGCGGGGGGCGACGAGCCGGCCTTGCGGGCAGCCATCGTGGAGCAGGGCGTTGGCGCATGGGTGGCGCGCAGGGCGCCTGCGGTTCGACGCGTTGCCAGCGTCTGTACCGGAGCGTTTGCACTGGCTGCGGCCGGCATCCTCGACGGCAGGCCGTGCACCACGCACAGGAATGCCTGTGAGACGCTGCAGTCGATGTTTCCGAAGGCTCGCGTGTTGAACGATCCGATCTATGTGCGTGACGAGAATCTCTGGACGTCCGCGGGCGTGACGACGGGGCTCGACATGACACTCGCGATGGTTGCGGCCGACCTGGGGCAGCCCGTGGCGATAGAAATCGCCCGCAATCTTTCCGTTCACATGATGCGGGGAAGTGCGGATTCGCAAGAGAGTCGCACTCTGGCCGCCCAGGCGCAGGCCACACCTCGCATGCAGAATCTGGTGACATGGATCATGCGCAATCTGACTGGCAATTTGTCGGTAGAGGCCTTGGCTCACCGTGCCCTCATGAGCCCGCGCAACCTGACCAGGGCGTTTGCGGCCGAAACCGGCAGCACGCCGGCTGCGTTTGTCACCCGTGCGCGCGTGGACCATGCGGCGACGCTACTTCTGCAAACGGATTGGCCGCAAGAGAAAGTCTCGTCGGAGAGTGGCTTTCGGTCAGTGGATGCCTTTCAGCGTGCGTTTGGCCGCGAGAGAGGCTGCACGCCGGAATCGTACCGGTCCAATCGGGGGGCGCCGGTTTGATGTCATGGTCAAAGGGAAACGATGAATTCGCGATGCCGCGTGCGAAGCGGATGACTCCCTCGCACACGCCGCATCGCTGGTCCGATCGCCGAATGTCGAGCTCAAAATGGTTCCTTCCGGATGATCAGCCGGGCATGGGGCAATCGCGCTCTGGCGAACGGGACCATTCGCGGCACGCGGATACACGTCGTCAAATGCCGGTTTCGGTCCTCTGCCTATCCGGGCAGGGCTTCCTGGTGCCAACGGCAACTATCGACCCTCCTCTGCCTTTCGCGGATCGGATGGGCAAATGGCGGCTTCCAGGCTACAGCGGTCGTCCGAGCCTTCCCGCCGGCCGGCAAGCTCGGCCGTTGCGGAAGTTCGCAGAGGCTTGACCGCCGGCTGCGTGCGATCGTCGGCGAACCCACTAGTACCTCCGCACAGAGGTTATGACGGTTTGTCAGAGGTCGGTACTGGGTAGGCTTTGGCCAATTTTCCCCGGGCCGTTTCGGTAGAGAACATCCAGTTGATGCGAGCGCCGCTGGCGTTTCGCAGTTGCTCCCAAGCCGCGACCTCGGTGATCAGCCGGTCGCGGCAGTCGATGCGGCGATCCAGGCACTGACTTCGCAGCACGCCGATTTCGATCTCGACCATGTTGAGCCAACTGGCGTGCTTGGGGGTGTAGTGGAATTCGATCCGCTGCAGGATGCGGCGTGCCTCCGCCGGTGGCAAGGCTTGGTAGAGTGCAGCAGGCGTGTGAGTCGACAGATTGTCCAGCACGATCCGGATGCGCGGTGCCTGGGGGTAGTGGATATCGACCAGGTCGCGCATGCACTGGGCGAAGTCATCTGCCGTTCTCCGTTCTGTGACTTTCACCTTGCGCCAGCTACGGTGTGCATCGAGGAAGACGAACAGATTGGCGGTGCCGTTGCGCTTGTATTCGCAGTCGTAGCGCAAGGGTTTGCCCGGCTCGGCCGGAATCGGTTGGCGTACTTCGCCGATGAGCTGGGTCGGGCTTTCATCGAAGCACACCACCGGGTGCTGCGGGTCCGGGGTTTCGGCATACAGATCGAGCACGTCTTCCATGCGTGCAACGTATTCCGCGTCGATCTTAGGGATGCACCACATGTCCTTGCGCCAGGGTTTCAGATCGTTCTCGGCCAGGCGCCGGCGTACCGTCTCGCGCGATAACTCTTCGTGCTCGGTTAGTTTGACGAACGTGTCGGCGAGCAATTCCAGCGTCCAGCGTGCACGTCCCGCTGGCGGGTTGGTGCAGGCGGTGGCGATCAACAGGGCCTCTTCCTTGCCGCTGAGCTTGCGCTGGGCCCCAGGCCGAGCCTGTTCGTTCAGCGCCGCTTCCAGACCCATCTCCACGAAGCGACGCTTGGTGCGGTACACCGTGGATTCGCCAACCGCCACGGTGGCGGCAATGCTCGCGTCATCCTTGCCAGCGTGCGCTGCAAGCAGGATCTGCGCTCGCTTGAGCTTGCGTGCCGCGTGCTTGCCGCCGCTTAGCATGGCAGCAAGCGCTTCACGCTCGGATTGGTCGAGTTCGACTCGATAGCGTAGATTCATCCGGATGGCTTCCTTCGGGGGAGCCTCCTTCGACTGCCGGGGTTCCGAATGAATCAAAAATCGCTTCCATTGTCTGGCGAGCGCTCAGCCTGCCCGAGCTTCACCGACAAGCAAGGTCAGTATCTCGCCTTCATCTGGGCCTACAGCTTGATAAATGGTCGCGCTCCGGCCGAGCACGACATGCAGCGATTTTTCGCCGTCACGGCTCCTTCCGTCCACCAAATGGTGCTCAACCTCGAACGCAATGGATTGATCCGCCGGCAAGCAGGCATCGCTCGCAGCATCGAACTGCTCGTTGACCACAACTGCTTGCCTGTCCTACAACCCAGCCAAACTGTCACAACCTCTGTGCAGCGGTACTAGGTGACGTCGCCAATGTAGCGAGACAAGGTGTCAGTCAGCAGGCCAGCCCCTTCACTTTCAGGCCTGCAAAGCCCTCTGCCAGAGTACGAGCGCTGGCGCGTGCCTGCTCCTTGGTTTGCTGCGCCCGCGACGGACCCGGGTACGACCACGCTGCTGTCCGCGCCGAAGCTGTAGAACGCCGACGCGGTCAGGCCGCCAAAGGTGCCGACATATTTGACCGTATTGTCGGCCCGCTGGATGTATGCGAGATCCTGGGTAAAGATCGAATACTTGGTCGCCAGCGTCATGGGATCGTAGTTGCCGACGAAGTCGAAGAACGCGCTTAGCTGCCTTCCCAGCAGGATTCCGCCCCACGATCCCTGCAGTCCGACATAGGCCATGCGGCCAAAGAGGCGGCCACCCTGGCCGGATTTTCCTGTGTCGACGTCGAACCCGCTCTCCAATACGAACACGCCTTGCACACCGTTTCCGAGGCTTTCGGTACTCCGAAGTCCCCAGCGGGAGCCGGCGATATTTCCGGAAGTCACGCGATAGACGCTGTCTCCATTCCCGGGCTGGTGATTGGCGTATTCGATGCCGCTATCAACTACGCCATACAGGGTCGCTTCGGAATAGGCCAATCCTGTGGCACCCAGCAGAGAGAGTGCCACGCAGCAGGTGATACCGCTTCTTGTCGTCAAGTCTTGCATCTTGGGTCCTCCAGTTGTCTTGATGCGTGCTCGTTCGGGTTCTGAAAAAAGGGATATCCTCGACGCGCCGAACGGCGCGTCGTCAGGTGAATCGGAAAGTGAAAGCCAGCAGCGATCAGCGTCGTGATCGCTTCAGGGCAAACTGGTTCGATGGCTGGCAGGTGGCAGGCATCTATGGCAGCTATCCGGGACGGTGACGGTGACCGTCTGTGCGGAGCCGTCCTCCGAATGCCATGCCGAGAAGGGGGAGAGCCACGGCCGCGGCGGCAAACAGCCATCGCTCGCCGAGGGTGCCGGCGACGGCCGCAGCGCCGCTCATGCCGAGCGCCTGCCCAAGGAACAGGCTCGCGGCAAACAGCCCGACCGCCGTACCGCGCGATGGCGGGAACACCTCGGTCGCCTGGGTCTGCAAGGTGTTGTGAAGCATGTAGAAGCCGAGTCCGCCGAGGAAGCATCCGGGCACGCTCCATTCCCACCGTGGTCCGAGCGCCACGATGGCGAAGGCGGCACCCAGGAGCGCGCCTCCTAAGGCGGCCAGCGCATCAGAGCCCAGACGCCTGATCAGCACGCCTGACAGCGCCAAATATACCAGGCCACCGACGCCATACATCGCCATCACCGCGCCGGCCGAACCCAGGCCGAGCCCGAAGCGGCCGTGCAGATAGGTCGGCACAAAGGCAAATCCCGTCAGGGTGAACAGGCCTTCGATCGCCGTCACTGCGAACACCAGTCTGGCGCCTGGCTGACCCAGCACGCTGCGGAACTGCTCCCCGAATGAACGCCAGGCAATCAGGTCGGAGACTATGCCCGATCCCTGCATCCGCACGACGAGCGCCGCGACGGCGGAGCCCGCCGCCAGCACCCAGAAGACAATGCGCCAGTGCAGCCAGTCGGCGATCAGCCCGGACATCCACTGGCCACCGATCATCCCGCCGATGGTCGCGAGGAAGAAGCGGGCAAGTATCTGCTGCCGGTCCCTGACCGGAACCGTATCGCCGATCATCGCCATGCTCATGGGGATGACACCCGCCGCGGCGGCGCCCGAGAGTCCCCGGGCCAGCGCGAGGGCGGGCATGGTCGGGGCCACGGCGGCCATGACGTTCGCAACGGCGCAGCCTGTCAGCGCAAGGGTGACGACGCGGAGTTTGCCGAAGCGGTCGCCGAGCGGTCCATATACGAGCTGCATCAGGCCATAGGCCAGCGCGAACGCGGAGATGGACCACGCCGCCACGCCAATGGGTACATCGAAGTCCGACGACAGTGCCGGAAGCAAGGCATCACAGGCGCGCATGGACGCCATGCTCATGACCGCCGCAACGGCGAGAGTTCCGAACCGCCTCACTCCGCCACCCTTGCCATCGGATAGGCGTGCCGGGGCTTCGCGATCGCGAAGACTGCCCCTGCCGCGAGCAGCGCCGGCACGGCGAGCAGGCCGAATACATCGCCGAAGCTCCAGCCAAGACCGAGAAGGCCTGCGCCGATGAAGGCGCCGGCCATGCCACCGATCCGCCCGATGCCCTGCATCCACGCCACGCCCGTCGTACGCGCCTCGGTCGGATAGAGGCCTGCGGCATAGGTGGACATCGAAGTTGCCGCGCTCGTGACCAGGGTGCCACAAAGGAAAAGCGAGATGCCGAGGAACTCCGGATGATCGACACCGCGTCCCACCACGATGACGAGCACCGCGGCCAGCAGGTAGGCTACGACGATGGTACGGTTGGCATTGAAGCGGTCCATGAGCCAGCCCGCAACAAGGTTGCCGAGCAAGCCGCCAAGGGGAAACAGGGAGGCCAGCAACGCGCCACGTTCCACGCTGAATCCGGCTTCACGGAACAGCGTCGGCATCCAGTTCGTCATCAGGTAATAGATCACCAGCCCCATGAAGCACGACAGCCAGAGCAGGAACGTGCGCCGCCGGTATCCGGCCGACAGGATGAGTGCAAGAGCCGAAGCCTTTCCCTCCTTGCCTGCCGAAGCCATCGGCGCGACGAACACGCAGTGTTCGAGCGATTGCCGAGGTGCAATGCGCTTCAGGATGCGCGCGATCCGCTCGGGCGCCCCGGCGCGCACCGCCAGGAACTGGGCCGACTCCGGAAGCAGCGCAAGGAGCAGCACGGCGAGTATCAGCGGCGCGATGCCGCCAGCCGTCAACACGCTTCGCCAGCCGAAATGAGGAATCAGCCAGGCCGATGCCGCGCCGCCAGCCACCAGCCCACCGGAGAAGCCGCAGTACATGGCATTCACCGCAAGGGAACGCAGACGCGACGGCGCGTATTCCGACATCATCGTGATGGTCGTCGGCATGGCCGCACCGAGCCCGAGTCCGGTCAGGAAGCGCAGGACGGTCAATGTGCCGACGGTCTGTGCATGGGCGGCAATGAGTGTCCATCCTCCGAAGCACGTGACAGCCGCCACCAGTACCGTCTTGCGGCCAATGCGATCCGCCACGGGTCCAGCGAAGATCGCGCCCAGGCTCAGGCCAGCCAGTGCTGCGCTCATGACGACACCGAGTTCGCCGCGGCCGATGCCCCACTCGTGCGCCAGCGACGGTGCGATAAAACCGATTGCCGCCGTGTCATAGCCGTCGGCCGCCACGACGAGGAAGCAGAAGGCGAGGACCAGCCACTGGCAAGGGGAAAAGCGTTCGGCGTCGATGAAGGACTGCACGTCGATCGTGCGGGATGCCTGTTTCATCGTTGTCTCCTGGATGGGCGGGCAAGCGCGCTGTGCGCGCTTGCCTCGTTTGTGAGAGTCAGGCGGCGAGGTACCCGCCGTCCACGGGCAGGGTCACGCCGGTCACATAGGTGGACATCGACGAGGCGAGAAACAGCACCGCGCCCACCAGCTCTTCGGGTTGCCCAACCCGGTTCATCGGGATGCGGGACATGAAGCGCTCGAGCTTCGCCGGGTCCGTACGCGTGGAAACGGTCATGGGCGTTTCGATGACGCCCGGTGCAATGGCATTGACGCGCACACCGTCGCGCGCGAGGTCGGCTGCCAGCGACTGGGTCAGCATCTTCACCGCGCCCTTCGAGGGCGAGTAGCCGAGCGTGTTCGGCTGGCCCGCAAGCGACGCGATGGACGCGACGTTGACGATGGCGCCACGGGTCTGCCGCAGGGCCGGCAGCCACGCGTGGCAGACGTTGAACGTCCCTTCGTGGTTGACCTTCATCACCCGCTGCAGGTTGGCCAGCGCATTCTCGCTGTCGATGCCCTCGCGAATGAGGATGCCGGCGTTGTTCACCAGCACGTCGACGGGGCCGACGCAGGCGGTGATCTCTTCGGCGACGGCGCGGCATTGCGCGGCATCGGTCACGTCCAGCGCGCAGGCGCGTGCCGCATGTCCATGGGCATCGATCATCGCCGCCGTTTCGTCGGCATTGGCTTCGTTCATGTCGGTCACGACGACCGTCGCGCCGGCTTCTGCGAGGCCGATGGCGATGGCCCGGCCGTTGCCCTGGCCCGCGCCGGTTATGAAAGCGACCTTCCCGGTCAGGAGTTGAGGAATCATCATGATTGCAATCGAGGGAAATTCAGGGTGAACGCCGCCACGCGGCCGCCGCAATGCGGCCGCGTGGGTGACAAAAATCGGGTAGGGAATTCAGTGCATGGCCAGAGGCTCGCGCACGGCGGCCGCGCTCGCTTTCGGGGGCGTGGCCTGAACGTGATCGGCGATGTGGTTGCCCGCGACATAGCCAAAGGTCAGACCCGGGCCGAGCGTGATGCCCGCACCGCTGTACTCGCCGCCCATGATGCTTGCCGCGTCGTTGCCCGCTGCGTAGAGGCCGGGGATCGGATCGCCGTCCCGGGAGACGACTTGGGCGTGCTCGTTCGTACGGATGCCCATGAAGGAGCCAAGGTCGCCCGGTACGAGCTTGAGCGCATAGAACGGACCATTGGCCAGCGGCGCGACGCAGGGATTGGGCGTGTGCAGCGCGTCGCCCTGGTAGCGGTTGTAGGCTTTGCTGCCGCGCCCAAACTCGGGATCGCGGCCGTACTGCGCCGTTTCGTTGTACTGGCGAACGGTGGCCGCGAGTGTCGCCGAATCGACACCGATCTGCTTCGCAAGGTCCTCGATCGTCTTGCCGCGCTTGAGGTAGCCGTTGCGCAGATGCGGTCCGAGCGGCATCGGGAACGGCTTCACGAAGCCGAGGCCGTAGTGCCGGATCGCCGCATGGTCGGCGATCAGCCAGCACGCCGTCTCCGGCTTGCCCTTCGAGGCGGCGATCATCGCCTGCACGAGATCGTGGTACGAGTTCGCCTCGTTGGCGAAGCGCTTGCCATCCAGGCTGACGGCAATCACGCCCGGTTTCGCCCGGTCGATGAAGTGGGGCATGATGCCGGTCGTGCCGTCCTTGCGCGGCACGAGCGACATGGGCGTCCACGCAGCGGCATTCGACAGGGTCTTGTCGAACACACCGCCCACCTCTTCGGCCATGCGCATGCCGTCGCCCACATTGGTCTGCGGCGTTGGCGAGAAGTGGCCGTGCCCGGCCTTCACGTGCGGGTAAGTCTCCTTGCGCCGCTCGAGGTTGTGCGGGAATCCGCCGCTGGCCAGCACCACACCGTGACGCGCCTTCACGCTGACCCGCTGGCCGTCGCGATCAAGCACCGCGCCGGTGACGCGCCCCCCCTCCTGCAACAACTGCACGGCAGGCGACGACAGCCATACCGGGATCGACAGGTCGGCGGCCGACTTCGCGAGCCGCGCGGCCAGCGCGTTGCCGTTGGTCAGCGTCATGCCTCGCCCGTACTTCATCACCTCCAGGAAATGTTTGGTCAGACGTTTGGTGACATACCAAGCGGACTGCAGCGATCGCGTCACCCGCATGAAATGGACTATCTCTTTGCCGGAACCGATCGTTACGCCGAAGACCGTCAGTTCCGGCAGCACGGGGCCGAGGGTCTTGAGCAACGGGCCGAGTTCGCGGGCGTCGTACGGGCGCGTCACCATCGAACGGCCGCCTTGCGCGGCGCCGGGCGCTTCAGCGTGGTAGTCCGGGAACGTGAGCGGCATGTCGAACTGGACGACGGTCTTCGTCATGAAGAACTCGATCGCTTTCGGGCCGTTCGCCAGAAAGGCGCGTACACGCGCCTCATCGAACCCGGCGCCGGCCTGGTTCCGGATATAGGTCAGCGCCTGGTCCGGTAGTTCGTGATGGCCGTATGCCTTGCCCAGATGGGTGTTCGGCACCCAAAGCCAGCCGCCCGAGCGGGCCGTCGTGCCGCCGTAATAGCTCGCCTTCTCGGCCACGATGACCTTCAGCCCCCGGCTGGCGGCGGTAATGGCCGCGGACATGCCGGCGACGCCTGATCCGATGACCAGAACATCACATTTTTCCTGTTGCAGTGTAGACATCGACTTCTCCATTCAAGTGCGGGCGGTACGGCCGCCAAGAGCGGCGCCACCATGTTTGCTAGATTAGTACTAGCGCGATTGAAATTATCTACATGTTAACCCTACGCTTGTTCATTAGATAATGTCTAGTGCTATACTGCGCGCACTATCCATCTCATGGCAGGGACATACCGTGGAACAGACCGACCAGGCACCCGAGCGAGAGCGCCGCGGCATCCAGTCGATTGAAGTGGGGGGAGAAATCCTGAAGGTGCTGGCCTCCGAGGCCAGGCCGATGGCGCTACGCGATCTCGTGAAGGCGGCGAACATGCCGTCCGGCAAGATCCATCCGTATCTGGTGAGCTTTGGCAAGATCGGGCTCGTCGCCCAGGACCCGGTCACAGGTCACTACCTGCTCGGCCCGATGGCCATCCAGCTCGGGCTGACCAGCCTGCAGACGCTGAACCCGATCCGCGAGGCCACGCCGTTCGCCGAAGCGCTTTCGGAAGAAACGTCGCACGCGGTCGCGCTCGCCGTTTGGGGAAACCTTGGGCCGGTCATCGTGCGGCTGATCGATGCGTCCTATCCCATCCACACGAACATCCGCACCGGCACGGTCATGTCGCTCGCCAATACGGCGACCGGCAGGGTTTTCTCGGCATTCCTGCCACGCCAGTTCACCGAAAAGCTGTTGCTGGACGATCGCATACGGCTGGGCCCCGATATTGCGCATCCGCTGGACGCCGCCGTGGTCGAGGAAATGATCAAGGAAGCGCGGGCGCGCCACATGTCCCGCGGCATCAACCATCCCACGCCAGGGATCGTCGCCTTTTCTGCGCCGGTGTTCGATTATTCGGGAAACATTGCGCTGACGATCACCATCATGGGACCGACCGGCACTGTTGATACCGATTGGGAGGGGCCGGTGGCCAAAGCATTGGATGCTTGTGCACAGGCGGTTTCGAAGCGCCTCGGCTACAGGGGCTCGTAGAAGTGCTTACAGGCGTCTAGCTTCAGGGGCTGAAATGGTCGTTTCCATGAACGGCCATTTCTTGTCCGACGACGGTCCATCTATCTTAAGGCTTGTGCGATGCGGGCGCTTGCACGTGGGATTGGACGAGCGCTAGAAACGGCCGATGACCCGTCCGACACGACCCCAGTACGGAGGTCCGTTGCTTGAGCGGAGCGGCCGCTTGAATGGCTGTCTGAGCGCGAAGGAGCACGGCTGAAGATGTGAAGCTGGCTTAAGGCGCTGGCCGGACTCGCCAGCGCCTGATGGAATCGCGACGGGTCCGGGCCGGAACCGCCGGCACGATTCGCCAATATCTGAATGCGGCGCCCGGCTGCACGCCAGACTGTGCGCGACGAGCTATGCCGGGACCTAATGTGTGCCGCTGTCGCGGGCGCGTCAGTCAGATGCAGTGCCGCCCGACACGGCGTGGCTCGTATCACCCGGATCGCGAGTCGCGTAGCCAGCGGCGTTCCTGCGCCAAGTCGCCGGCGGCACACCGAACTCGCGCTTGAACGCGCGATTGAAGGCGGCTTCGGATTCGTAACCAACATCCTCCGCAACTGACACGAGCGGCCGATCGGTGAGGCGCAGTTGCTGCGCGGCGAGTTGCAAGCGCCACTGCGCCAGGTATTGCATCGGCGGCACCCCGAGCAGGTCGGCGAAACGCTGCGCAAGCGCGGAACGCGACATGCCAACTTCGTGGGCGAGGTCTTCCACGGTCCACGGGTGCGCCGGGCGCGCGTGCATCAGCGCAAGCACGCGAGCGACGAGGCGATCGCGCAATCCCGCCAGCCACCCCTTGCGATCGTCGGGCATCGTGTCGACGTAGCGCCGCACCGCCTCGACGAACACCAGCTCCGCAAGTTTGGCCAGCACCGTCGCACTGCCGGCATGCGCTGAGGCTGCTTCCTCGGTCGCGAAGCGCAGCGATGATTCGAGCCATGACGCGCTGGACCCGCGCATACCGACCTTGAACAGACGTGGCAGCGCGGAAAGCAAGGGATTTCTCGAAATGTTCTGCGCCGCGAGAAAACCGCAGACCATTCGAGTGGTCGCCCCGCCACCGCCGTGGACGAGCCTCATGACTTCACCCTGCATTGTGTCCACTTGATTCGCCAATAACGGCGCCAAGAGTTCAGGTGACAGGTCAGTGGAACTACCGAGCACGTGGGTTTCGCCTTGCGGCACCACGATGACATCACCTGATTCCACGTGCAACGCGCTACCGGGATCATTTGGCAACATCGCCCAGCACCCTCCTTCTGTTACCAGATGGAATGAGACGACGCGCTCGGAGGGCGGCAGATAGGCCGAGCAAAGTGCTGAATCTGCGTGACCAATGACGCACCATGGCGCCGAAAATGCGCCGTCGAGATAGACGGCGCCGGTCAACTGGACGACGCGCAGTACGTCGGAGAGGGCATCCATCGTGGCGATTGTGCAATCGCGGCGTCGCGCGCAAGAAAGTTGGACGCCCGGTTATTCAATGTCGTTCCTGCTGCGCCAATACTAGCACCACTGGCGCCGTGCCAGAGGGCCGCAAACCGGCAATATCCGGGCGAAGGAGTCGAATGTGGAAGGCACTTCGCAGGTTGTCGCGAGGCACGCACCGGCCAGCTGAGACGCCGTCCGACTAACGCGCTTCTGCACCAAAACAAATCCCCCTGAATGCCATTAGGAGTGTCGCTATGCCCGCCTTCGTCACAACGCCCTCGCCCGCCATCGACCTCGCCACAGTCAAGACCCGCCAGCAAGCCGCCTGGTCCACGGGCAACTATGCCGTGGTAGGCACCACGCTTCAGATCGTCGGGGAGAACCTGTGCGAAGCACTCGATCTGCGTTCCGGTGCGCGCGTGCTCGACGTCGCCGCCGGCAACGGCAATGCCACGCTTGCGGCCGCCCGCCGCTGGTGCGATGTGACCTCCACCGACTATGTGTCCTCGCTGCTCGAGTCCGATCGGGCGCGCGCGCAGGCCGAAGGCCACACGATCCAGTTCCAGGAAGCCGACGCCGAGAACCTGCCGTTCCCAGACGCAGCGTTCGACGCGGTGATGTCCACCTTCGGTGTGATGTTCACCCCGAACCAAGACAAGGCGGCGAGCGAGCTCGCGCGTGTTTGCAAGGCCGGCGGCAGGATCGGCCTGGCGAACTGGACGCCCGAGAGTTTCATTGGACAAGTGTTCAAGACGATCGGCAAATACATACCCCCGGCGCCAGGCGTCAAATCACCGGGACTCTGGGGCACGAAGGGAAGGCTTGAGGAGCTCTTCGGAAAAACTGCACGGCAGATCCGCACGACCACCCGCGAGTTCGCCTTCCGCTACCGCTCGCCTGCGCACTGGATCGAAGTGTTCCGCACCTACTACGGCCCCGTGACCAAGACCTTCGACGCGCTTGATGCCGAGAAGCAGGCTGCCTTCACCCGGGACTTGCTTGCGCTCATGGAGCGCGACAACCGCTCGGGCGATGGCACGCTGGTGCTGCCGAGCGAGTACCTTGAAGTGGTGATCGAGCGGAAGTGATGCCTTCCAGCGGTCATCAATCTGCTGAGCAACCCTACATCAGCAAGATGGTTTACGCGCAACAACGACGCCAACGGAGGCTAGCGCGGCGATAACAAAGTCGGGGTCGATACAGACTGAGTAAAACCGCTTTGCAGTATCGCTAGAGCTTCATGTCGCATCGCCAAAATGCGCTTCGTGCTTTCCGCACCTGCACTGCTGTAGGCGGGAGCTTTTGTACCCGGAAAGGAATCATCACCATGAACACGCAAGACATTAGCCAAGCCCCAGCCGCCGACGGATTCGGCGATGCCGCAGTCGCACTCACCCAAACCTCACGGAGAACGTCCATGCCTGTTGCGCAATCCATCTCGCAACCACACTTCAGTTCCGCGCATTACGCCAAGTGCATCGAGGTGTCCAAGCGTATCCGGTGGGACATCAATCGCGACGTAATTCGCCATCGCGAACTCGACTTTACAAGGAAATTCCTGCCTGACGGCTTGTCGTTCGTTGACCGGCTGCCGTTCCTCGGCCCCGACGAGCGCCGCCTGTTGTCGCAAATCCAGGGACGCTCGTACGCCAATATCTTCGGTTTGGTCGAACGCTTCATAGGCGCCAAGATCCTCGAGGTGAGCCACGACCACTGGCTCGGTGACCAGACTGCGCTCGAGGCGCTGGTTCGCTTCACAGACGAAGAGCTGAAGCACCAAGAGTTGTTTCGGCGAATCGAGATTCTGATCGGCTTCGGGATGCCGGCGGGGTATACCTTTCTGCCGCAGCCGAACGATGTCGCGTCGGTCGTACTGAGCAAGTCGACCTGGTCGGTGCTGGCGCTGACCTGCCTCATCGAGCTATTCACTCAGGAGCACTACCGGGCTAGCATCGCGCCTGACAACGACCTTTGCCCGGTGTTCAAGGACGTGTTTCTGTTTCACTGGAAAGAGGAGTCGCAGCACGCGATCTTGGACGAGCTGGAATGGGTGCGCGAGAATGCAAAGCTTACGGCGCAGGCGCGCGATGCGGCCGTGGATGACGTGATCGCACTTGTAGGCGCCATCGACGGAATCCTGCAGGATCAATCTGCAGCCGATACGCGCTACTTCGTCGGAATCTGTCGCCGGCCAATGACGGCGATGGAGGCCGAAGCCGTAAATGCCACTGTTCTTGCCGCGTATCGCTGGCAGTACATCGTGTCGGGCGTGCAAATTCCGCGTTTCGACGCATTGCTGAACGGGATGATCACGCCAGCCCAAGGGGCGCGAATCGGCGCCGCGCTGGCGCCGATCATGGCCTCATAGGCTCGTTGATAGCGAAGATCCTGATCATGGCAAACCAGATGCCCCATCAAATTCGGCGTAGCCGGGCTGCATGGGGTTTCCAGGCGGGCGTGTCCAAGTGGCTGGCCGCCGCGCTGGTCCCGGTGTGTCGATAGTGCTGCGGTGATCGGAGACCCGGCCAAGAGACAAGGCCTGGAATATGGGACTGTTCAATCGAATGCCATTGGAGCGGGCCGCGTGATCGCCAGGCGGCTCCCTGATAGATGGGCACCGCTAGCAGAATTAGTGGGCGCCAACCGCAGGCGTGAATCCTGAGCCTGGTCATCAGGCTCAGGAATAGCGTCGGATGGACTTTGCTACTTACTCGGCCATGACATGCGCAACCTTGATGGCCTGCGCATAGCGAGCCGCCTCGTCGGCAATGACCTTCGCGTAGTCCGCGCTGGATCCTCCCACGGGTTCGATACCGGCAACGTGGAACTGCGAGACCACCTCGGGCATTTTGACTGCCTCGGAAACCGCGTTGGCCATTTTCTTAACCACGTCGTCACGGGTTCCCTTTGCGGCTAGCAACCCGACCGTCACAGCGAAGTCGTATCCCGGCACCACTTCGGAGATCGCCGGAATCTTCGGCGCAAGAGCGGAGCGCTGCAGGGAGTTGGTGCCGAGAATCTTGACCTGACCCGATTTGACGAAGCCCGACAGCGACGGCAAGGCAGCAAACACCACCTGGACCTGGTCGCCGATCAAAGCCGGAACGGACTGGCCGGAGCCACGAAACGGTACGTGCTTGATATCCAGCGTGAGGGCGGTTTTCAGTGCTTCCATCGACAGGTGATGGGTGCTGCCGATGCCGGAAGATCCATAGTTCAGCGTGCCCGATTTGGATTTCGCCAGCGCGACAAAATCGTTGAGCGAGTTGGCTGGAACGCGTGCATTGACGGCGAGGAAGAGCGGAGACCTGGCGGCAAGCGAGACGGGTACGAAATCGCGCTTGGGTTCATACGACAGGTTCTTGTAAATCGCCGGATTGATGGACATCATCGAGCCGTCGGTCACCAGGAACGTGTAGCCATCGGCAGGGCTCGTCATGAGCGCCTGGGCGGCGACCACGCCATTGGCGCCGGGCCGGTTGTCAACGACGACCGGCTTGCCCAGGCGTTGGGTGAGTTGCTGGGACAAAACGCGCGCAACGGTGTCAGGCAAGCCTCCGGGCGCGTAGGGAACGATAAAGCGGATGGGCTTGGTGGGCCAGGCATCGGGGTTGGCCATGGCCAATGCGGGAACGAATGCTGTGGTGAGGCCGAGGCCCAGGCTGAGGCAAAGCCTGCGTCGTGCAAGCCGAATTTGGGGGCGGTTCATGTATTGTCTCCACTTTACGATCGTAATGCATGCGGCGGCCCTTGGCGATGCCGTTCTGACGACGGCATTCGTGGGCTCGCCGCGCGGGGGTAATCCGGATGGTGGTCTTGGGCGAGCCCAAGGACCGCGCGAGCGCTGCTCACCATGCACAAGAGCAATCACACGGCCAAAAGGCTCTGATTTCTATGTGGCTTTCGTGCGCCATTCAGTCAAGCGTCCGGCGCAACACGATGGGCTTTCCGCCCATGTTCAGTTTGGTCATCCAGGCTGCCAGCGCGGAATCCAGGTAGTCGGCATGACCTGGGAACCAGTCAAAGAGGGCCAGCCCGATGGTTCGAACCAGTTCGGCGCCGGCATTTCCCTGTGCGACGGCTTGCTTAACTTCACCGATCGACTTCAGCACTGCCGCATGCTCGTCGACGTGGCAGTCTCGCGGGGGGAAATTGGTGGAGCGCATCCATTCGTCTTCCTGACCGAAATGGCTGATCGCGTGCGCTTCGAATTGTTCGACCGCTTCCGCGGCGCTCGCATCCGAGCAGGTCACCAGTCTTAGTGCAAGCGCGTAGAACTCCTTATGCACGTCGTCCATGGGAGTGAACCCGAGCAGACGCGCATCGGACCAGGCGAGACTGCTGTCGCTAGTCGGCGTTGGCGCACTGGCATCCCGGGTGGATGGGGCGCGGGAGGAAGTCTGGTCGTTCATGTTCAAGGTCTCGTGTCGTGCCCGCATGTCGCACTGGGGATGCGATGCAGGAACCGCAGCGCTGACGTGGCGGCAGCTTCGCACGTCGCAGATGTATCAATGGGTACTGCTCCCACCTTACTGGCTGCCAGAAGGCCGTTGGCTCAATACGATGGACCTGGTAGGCAACAGCCGGGCAGGGGCGCTGCCATGGATGCGGGCTCAGAGGTCCAGTATCAGTTCGCCCGATTTTGCGCGCGAAACGCAGACCATGATCTGCGCTGCTTTCTCGTCGTCCCGCAGCACCATATCCCGATGATCCGCCTCACCCGAGCACAGTGCGGTTCGGCAGGATCCGCAGGTGCCGCTTTCGCATGAGCTCGCAACGTGCACGTTTGCGGCGCGCAGCACGTCGAGGATCGAACGATCCGTCGGGATCTCCAGCGACGTGCCCGTGCGCTTGAGTTGGACCATAAACGGCGTGTTCACCTGCGCCTTCGCGTTGTTTGCGCCGAAGCTCTCAAAGTGAACCGTGCCAGACGGCCAGTGCCCCGTCATGTCACGCACCGTGTCCATCAGCATCTGAGGGCCGCAGCAGTAGATGTGTGCTGCCTTGGAGCGCTCGAACAGGGACCAGAAGTCGAATGATCTGTCGGGGTCACCGAAATCGTGGTGAATCTTTACTGTCGAGCGCCACTCGTCGCTGCTGAGTTCGTCCAGGAACGCCGTACCTTCCGGGTCGCGGGCCAGGTAGTACAGCTTGAAATCCCGCAAGCCTTCCGCCTTCAGTTGGCGCGCCATCGAGAGCATCGGCGTGATACCAATGCCACCCGCGACAAGAATGAACGACTTTGCACGCTCGTCTAGCGGGAATTCGTTTCGCGGCAGGGATACGTCAATCAGATCACCTGCGGACGTGTTGTCGATCAGGCTCATGGAGCCGCCGCGACCGTTGCCGTCGCGCTTGACCGCGATGACATAGCGATGACTTTCCTGCGAAT
This sequence comes from Cupriavidus lacunae, assembly GCF_003353055.1. Taxonomy (GTDB): domain Bacteria; phylum Pseudomonadota; class Gammaproteobacteria; order Burkholderiales; family Burkholderiaceae; genus Cupriavidus; species Cupriavidus lacunae. The sequence continues at coordinate 23,177 of NZ_QKWJ01000032.1, read as the reverse complement.
CGTTGCAGAGGGAATAGCTGCGGCGCATGCCATTGGGCACCACGACGGTCAGATTCGATCCGGCTTCGAACGGCGGAAGAGACGCCCCCTGCGGATCGGTCAGCTCAAAGCGCCAGATGTCGCGTGCAATCTTTTCCTTCTCCGCAATCTTCAGCCGCAGAAAGCCACTTTCCTGGGTAGTCATGTCTGTCTCCCGCTATTTGACTCGTTTCACTTCAGTGGTTGGCCTGTATCATATGACTAGAGATCTAATTATGCAAGCGATGTCATCGGTGGGTGGGTTCGGTATAAACCCTCACTTGTCAGGGACACCAAGTCCTCGTAGTCTTATAACTAGATGTCTAATTAAATGGTTGACAACGAGAGGCCACCACCGCCCAGCGCGGAGGTCCGACCGATCGAGTCGACAAAACGCCCCCAAGAGACCACGCAATGCAAGATTCCACGTTGAGCTACGCGGATGCGCCCCCGCATCCGAGCACCGATTGCGTAGCCGTCGAGGCGACCTATCGCAAGATCACACTCAGGCTGATGAGCTTCTTGTTCTTCTGCTGGGTACTGAACTACCTCGATCGCGTCAATATCAGCTTCGCGCAGTTGCAGTTGCAACAGGACCTGGGACTGAGCGATGCCGCATACGGGCTCGGTGTGAGCCTGTTCTTCATTGGCTACATCCTGCTCGAAGTGCCGAGCACGTTGCTGCTCAGGCGCATCGGCGCACGCAAGACCGTGACCCGGATCATGCTGTTGTGGGGCGCCATTTCCACCGCCATGGCTTTCATGAACGCGCCCTGGCAGTTCTACCTCGCCCGGACGCTGCTCGGTGCGGCGGAGGCGGGCTTCTGGCCGGGGATCATTCTCTATCTCTCGTTCTGGTATCCCGCGAAGCGTCGCGCCCGTATTACGTCGCGATTCCTGCTGGCGATTGCCGTGGCCGGCATCATCGGCGGCCCGCTTTCGGGCCTGATTCTCCAGAATTTCACGGATGTCTGGGGCTTCCGCAACTGGCAGTGGCTGCTGTTCCTTGAGGGCCTGCCAGCTGTGCTTGCAGGTGTGTTTGCCTGGTTCTACCTGGTCGACAAACCGCAGGATGCGGCGTGGCTGACTGCTGCGCAAAAGCGCATCGTCGTGGCCGCCCTGGAGGAAGAACACCGCCAGAAACCGGACAGCGCGCCGAGCCGCCTGATGATTGCGCTGCGCGACCCGCGCGTCTATGTGATTGCAGCAGGCTGGGCCACGGTACCCATTTGCGGCACGATCCTGAACTATTGGACGCCAACCATCATCAAGCAGACGGGCATCTCCAACATGCTGGAGATCGGCTTCCTGTCGGCGTTGCCGTACATCGTTGGCGCCGTTGCCATGCTGCTGATTGCACGCAGCTCCGATATGCGGCTTGAGCGTCGCTGGCACTTCTTTCTGTCTACGACGGCGGGTGCCGCGGGAGCAACGCTGTTGACGATGCTGACCCACAGCCCGGCCGCTGCGATCGTGTGCCTGAGCCTCGTTTCGGTGAGCTATTTCGCCGCCGCGGCCATCATCTGGACCATTCCGCCGAACTACCTCAAGGACGAGGCGGCCGCGGGCGGGATCGGCGTCATCAGCAGTCTCGGCCAGGTCGGCGCCTTCTTCGCCCCGATCGTGCTCGGCTGGGTGAAGACCGTGACGGGCAGTTTCTCGGCGGGCATCTTGCTGGTTGCCGTGCTGGTCTTCGCTGGCGGTGTTGCGGTCCTCTTCGGTGTGCCACGTGAGCAACAGGCGCCGAAATCCGGTGCGTGAGCGCGCACGCAACGGACAGATTTCGATTGTTAGAAAGGAACATAAATGAGCAAGCTTCAACTCTCCATCGCCGTGGGCAACTATGACCGGATGCGTCCGTTGATCGACGGCGACGTCCAGATCGACGGCGTGGATCCTGTGTTCATGTTGCAGGACCCGGAAGAGATCTTCTTCCGTGCTTTCCGGCACGCAGACTACGACATTTGCGAGCTTTCGCTCAGCAGCTATTCGGTCAAGACGGCCGCAGGCACCTCACCGTACATCGCCGTGCCGGTGTTCCCGTCGCGCGCGTTCCGGCACAGCTCGATCTACGTGCGTGCCGATCGCGGCATCAACCGGCCGGAAGACCTGAAAGGCAAGCGGATCGGCGTGCCCGAATACCAACTCACGGCCAACGTGTGGGTCCGCATGTTCCTCGAAGAGGAGTATGGCTTGAAGGCATCGGACATCCGCTGGGTGCGCGGCGGTTACGAAGACCCGACGCGCGTGGAGAAGATCTCGCTGAAGCTGCCGGAAGGCGTCATGCTTGAAAACGCACCGGAAGGGAAGACGATTTCCAATCTGCTGGCCGAGGGGGAGATCGACGGCGTGATCGGACCGCGTGCACCGTCGTGTTTCGACCGTGGGCACCCGCAGGTCAAGTACCTTTTCGACGACCCGCAAAAGAGCGCCGCGGAATGGTACGAGCGCCGCAAGCTGTTCCCGATCATGCACACGCTTGGCATCCGAAAGACACTGGCCGAGCAGCATCCGTGGCTGCCAGGCGCCATCGTGAAGGCCTTCGAGCATTCGAAGGAAGTGGCGCTTGCACGTTTGAGCGATACGTCGGCCACCAAGGTCACGCTTCCGTTCATCGAAGACCAACTGCGCAACGCGCGACGCCTGATGGGTCACGATTTCTGGTCGTACGGATTCGCCAACAATGAACACGTAATCGACCGCTTCCTTGCGCAGCACCACGCCGAGGGGCTGTCGAGCCGTCGTCTTCAGCCGGCTGAGTTGTTCCACCCAGCCAGCCTGGAAAGCTTCAAGATCTGATTCCCGCAGCGGGCGTTGATGCCGTCGCGCATCTGGCAGGAGGCAGATGCGCGGTACCAAGGGGGCGGGACAGCGGTCGGCATTCGTCTTCTGCTCTGAATTTTCAGGGCATCGGTGCGCGGCCAGCAGGCGGCACGCGCACCGGTGAACGCGCTATGATGTGAACCATATTGGATACAGTCACGGCGAGGAAAGCATGGTTGCAACACGTTCTTCTGGCAAGGTAAAGGCTTCCAGAGAGGATCCCATCCTGCGGCATTGGCGCGAGGCCGTGCCGGACGATCGTCTTGCCCACTTGGTCAAGGATGCAGCCCGCGCGATGGTGCGTGGGCTGCAGATGCGCCTGGCGCAGCATGAGGTCTCATTTGGCCATTGGGCGTTCCTGCGCATCCTGTGGGTCACCGACGGGCTGACGCAGAAAGAACTCAGCGACGAGGCCGGCACCACCACACCGACCACTTTCAGCGCGGTGTCCGCGATGGAAAAGCTCGGATACGTCGAGCGTCACTATGCCCCGGGCAATCGCAAGAACACGCACGTGTATCTCACGCCCCGCGGCCGTAGCCTGAAAAACAAGCTCGTTCCCCTGGCTGAAGAAGTCAACGAGATCAGTGTAAAGGGCCTGAAGACCACGGAGATCAACATTGCGCGCAAGGTGCTCCTGACGATCATCGAAAACATGGCGCGCGATGAAGCCGAGGCGGATGATCCGGCGCTGCGGATCCCGTCCACGCGGGAAATGGGCAGTCTGATCGCCGCGCGCGGCGAGGAGTAGGAAAGTACCTGATGCGTGCGGCGGCTCGCATCGGTCGTCGCCAGGTGTCCCTTCTTCACATATTCAATGGATTGGCGGCGGCGCATCAGTGCGGCCGCTGTCGATCTCATGCGGTTTTTCCGCTCAATATACGGACCTTTCAAGTGGATGTAGCAACCCGCGCGGCAATGACGCGCAATGTCTGCGAAGCGCTCGCGGAAGATCTTGGCAATATCGACTGGACGTCCCAGCTCGTCGACCCTGTCGCCTCGGCCGAGGCCGTCCTCACGGTGCGCGAAGCTGCGGTGCTGTGCGGCAGGCCATGGTTTGAAGAAGCCCTGCGGCAGTGCGAGCCGGGCATCACGATCAAATGGTTCGTTGGCGAAGGCGAATGGATGCGCGAAGGGCAGGCGGTATGCCAGATCAGCGGGCCGGCGTGCGGCATTCTGACTGCGGAGCGCACGGCGCTCAATTTCATCCAACTGCTGTCGGGCGTGGCCACGGCGACGCACGCCTTGGTGGAGATCGTCAAGGGCACAAGGGCGCGGGTTCTCGACACCAGAAAGACCCTGCCCGGACTGCGCTTGGCGCAAAAATATGCGGTGCGCATCGGTGGTGGCGAGAACCATCGCCGAGGACTGTATGACGGGATCCTGATCAAGGAGAACCACGTCGCAGCGGGTGGTGGGATTGCGCCGACTGTGCGAGCTGCACAGGTACTTGGTGCGGGCGTGCCGGTGCAGGTTGAGGTCGAGACGCTGGATGAACTGGCGCAAGCGCTCTCTGCAGACGCCGGGGCAATCCTGCTCGATAATTTCTCGCTGGAACAAATGCGCGAGGCGGTGCGCATCAACAACGGGCGCGCGAGCCTGGAGGTGTCAGGCGGCGTGACGAAGGAAACGCTGCTTGCGATTGCGGAAACGGGCGTGGACCGCATTTCGGTTGGCGGGCTCACAAAGCACGTCAGGGCGGTGGATTTCTCGCTGCGGGTTGAGGCGCTAGGCGCGTAGTGTTGGCTGGGGCAGTCCTCGTCGGCTGCTCGCCGAGCCACACAAAAACGAAAAGCCCTCGCTGTGCGAGGGCTCTTGTTTTCTGGCGAGGATCAGAGCGCTACGTCTTTGCCGGTTTCGCTCGATTTCAGTATGGCGATGCAAATCTCTAGCGTGCCCTTTGCCCACTTACCGTCATGAAGAGGCGCCTGCCCCGCGATGACGGCCTCGTAGAGTTCGTCGATCACTTCACCGCGCGGCACGGTGGGGCGGGAAAGCGGCAGCGTCTCCCGTTGCTGGTCGCCGTACACGATGATGGAATCGGGCAGGGGGCGCAGATCGGCGTGTTCGCACGCGACGATCACCGGGCCGAAATGCTGATGACAGCGTGTCGGCTCGTCTGCCGCGGTGGAGGGCGGCTTGTATGCGGCGCCGCCATACGTGCCGGCGGCCTTGAGCTGCGCTTCATCATTCGAGGAGGAGAGGGTCGCAAGCCGCCTCCGAGCGCCACCGTAGGCATCGGGATTTGCGTGGTCACCCATCTCGCCGATCCAGCCCATCCACTCGTCACTGTTGAAGTGGCCATACCCACTGTACGAGAGGGAGGCATAGGCGCCATTCTCGAACCAGATCAGCGCCGAGTACGCGCCTTCGGTCGGACGCTTCGAGTCCCACCGGCCGACACTTGCGCGCAGGCGCGTCGCGCGCGAGCCCGCGAGCATCCGCACGATATCGACCTGGTGCGCGGCCTGGCTGAATACGGCACCGCCACCTTCAGCCGTCATGAGTTCCTCCGGGCGGCGCGGCCGGTATAGATAGTCGGTGTAGTTGAAGGCCTGGATCATCTTCACCGCACCGAAATCGCCCGAACGGATCAGTTCGCGCGTACGCAGGTACGGCGTATCGAAGCTGTGGCAGTGTCCGACGATCAGATGCACGTTTGCAGCCCGGCACGCGGCGATCATGCGATCGCAGTCGGCCGCGTTGAGCGCCATCGGCTTCTCGACCAGCACGTGCTTGCCGTTGGCTGCGGCAATTTCGGTGTGCTGGGCGTGAAACTGATGGGGGCTGGCCACGTAGATGACTTCCACATCGGGGTCGCCGGCCAGGTCCAGCACGTCCGCGTAGGTCCGTGCGCCGAAATCGGCGGCGAACTGCTGCCGTGCTTCCTCGCGCGGGTCGCACGCGGCGACGAGTTGAACCCTCGGGTCCTGCAGGAAGGTGGGCAACATCAGCGAAAACGCTCGCCCCAGTCCTGCCACCCCGATGCGCAAACGGCGCTGTTCCATGGCCGGCTCCATCGCTTATTGCCTGACCTGATAGTCGGTGGCGATCGCTGCGGGCTCGTTATCCGGCAGGGCATGTTTCGCGCTGACATAACGGGCGGCGTACGCACGCCAGTTGGTTTCCTTCGGCACCACTGCCTGATACGAACAGACCGTCTGCGGGATCGCCTTTGCGCCGGTAGCGATGGCTTCGGCGTCCTGCTCGAATTCTGCGATGGCATCGAGCATGCGTCGACGGAATTCGACAATGGCGAGATCGCTCGCGCCCAGACGCTCGTCCGAACGATTGGCGATCGGACCCATCGTGACCCACATGGCGATGTCCTGGTTCGGGAAGCCCGTGATGCCGGTGAAATTGCCGGCCTTCATGGCTTGGCGGTCTTGCCAGAAGCGGTTCTCGTGGTTGCGCAGCGGACGGTAGCGCTCGTCCAGATCGGGGCCGATCTGTTGACGGAGGAACTTGCGCCAGGTTTCGGTTTCCGGCGTCGTCGCGGGATCGCCCCATGCGATGAAGTAGAACGCCGTATTCGTGTCGTCCATCGGCACGTTGATGTTGGCGACGTTATACAGGTTGTTGGGCGGGATCAGCACGGTGCCGGGTGCAACGAACACCGTCGAGCGCACGTAGTCGTGCGTGTTGGCGTTGAAGATCGGGCGGCGCAGCGCAGCATAGCGGAAACCATATTCGGTGCGCTCGACCTGCAGGCGCGGTGCCTTGTCGGTGGACGGACGCAGCCAGTTCTTCGACGTTGCCTCGGCGCCGCCGACGCGTGCCGGCACGAAGTCGGACGAGTGCAGGCTTGAGCTGTGTGCGGAATCAATCGCGCCCTCAAGGATCTGTGCCCAGTTGCACGGCAGCAGCGCCTTCGCGATGCTTACGCGGGTGTCAGCGGTCGGTGCCCAGGCGGGTGCGACGAATTCGGGAATGGCGTCCTGCGGACCCATGTACGCCCAGACCATGCCGCCCCATTCCTTCGCAGGATAGGCCTTGTGCTTGACCTTCTCGGTCATGCCGCTGGCGGCCGGCTCGGACACCATTTCCAGCACATTGCCCAGCACGTCGAACTTCCAGCCGTGGTACAGACAGCGCAGGCCACCGTCTTCGTTACGGCCGTACACCAGCGATACGCGGCGGTGCGGGCAATACTCGTCCATCACACCGACGCGGCCTTCGTTGTCGCGGAACACGACCAGGTCTTCGCCGAAGACGCGAGCCTTGACCGGCGCGCCGTCCGGTTCGCTGATTTCTTCCATCAGGCAAACAGGGGTCCAGTGCTGGCGCATCAGCTTGCCCATTGGGGCATTGCCTTCTACGCGGCACAACAGTTCATTCTCTTCATGGGTCAGCATATTTGTCTCCAGGCGGTCATAGCCTTCTTCAACTGGTGTTGGTCAATTCTATTAGATATCTAGTTAAGCTGACAAGAAGATTTGATCAGGGTCAACCCGAGTCGGAGTCTTGCGTGGGGGAGTGCGGAGTTCGGCATGACTTTCGCCCATTTGGGAGACCGCGCCAAAGCGGGGGCTGACGACTGGACTGCTAATGAGAGTCCAATAAGGCACCTACAATGCGCGCATGGCTTTGGCGGAGGGCCGCGCTAAGCTGGAAGCGCAGGCCGCCGCGCTGGCCGATCGGCTCGCGGTGGCCGAGCAGCGCAGCGCAAGGCGGCGACCGACCTCGACCCCGTGCAGGCGGACCTCGCGGCGGCGCAGCGCCGGGCCGAGCGGGGCGAAGCGGCGCCGCGCGCTTCATGCTCGATACCGAACGCAGGGAATTCGATGGCGCGTCTCCGGACGCGATGCCCAGCACCAGCCGGCCTCCCGTCAACTGGTCAACGCTGGCCGCGGCCTTCGCGGTGTGCAGGGGATGCCGCAGCGGCAGCACGATGGCGCGGGCGACCCCAGGCCCGCGCCATCCATGGTCAGTCTAGCTGGTACTTCTCCCGCACCAGCTTGCCGATCCCCATGCGGTCGAGCACGGCCAGCGGGCACAGGAAGGTGACGCGGACGGTGCCGGGCAGCCTGCTGATGTCGATGGAACCGGTGATCGTCGCGCGATTGAGCACCTCGTCGTACGGCAGCCCGGTCACGTCAGCCGCGCGCTGCAGCCCGTTCTTCGTTGCCGCGTTGAGATCGACGCCGCTGCCGAGGAATGTCACGGGTCCGGATTCCTCGATTTCCAGCTGGCCCCAGCGCGCGCCAAGCTCCCGAGCCTTCTTCCGCTCGGCGGCGGACAGCGGGCGGGCCAGCGGGGGCAGGTCTTCCACATTCTGTAGCAGGATCGGTCCGTCGATCGTAAGGTCCTTGATGACCTCGACAGTCAGCTCCGTCTCGCCGGATACATCGGTCGCATGGCCGGCGATCTCGCCATTGCCCTGCTGGGCATGCATGTCGCCCAAGTACACGCCGGCGCCCGGCACCTTGACCGGGCTGATCAGGATGCAGCCCTCGCGAACCGAGTTGGTGTCCATGTGGCCATCGGTCTTGGCCAGCTGCAGCTCGTCGCTGGTCAGTGCAAAGCGGTGGGGCGCGCCGACCAGATACTGCCCGAAGTCCGCGCAGTTGTGCGAATCAGGCAGGTCCCGCGCCGGCATCGTGCCGATATTGCCCAGGGAATGGCCGCATGCGCGACGCCACACCAGGCATGTCGGCACGCGCCAGCGACAGGATCGAATGCTGCGCAGCCAGTTCGGGCAGCGCGGAAATTTCCGACGCCTTGCCCGCTAGCCGGTCCGCCACCGCCTGGTTGACCGTCAGGCCGAAGCCCGTGGCGGCACGCTTGCCGTGGATCGTGACCGGCAACAGCCAGCAGTCGGTGGACTGGATTGCCCGCAAGGCCGACGGCTGGATCACCTATCCGCGCCGCGTCGACATCCAGGTCGAGCTGATCCGGCAATGGCATGCCTCGGTCGAGGCCGTTACCGAGGATTATCGTGCCTTGTCGCCTCCTTTCGCGTTGCTGCGTCACGTTCATCCGAGCGCCGCTCGCTGAAACACCCCGATGCTTGTCCGAGTGGGCGGGAAACGCAACGGCGGTATCCGGCAAGTTCGTCCACCCAATCTTCGGAGGCCAAATGACCGAGTCGAGCGCTGGAGCGGATGTTTGTAACTGACAGCCATAACGGCACTGGGCGGCTCCAAAGGACGCTCCCCCGAAACGTCCTTGGCTCGGCAAGGATGAATAGATGGTCGTTGTTCCCTGTCGCGTTCCGTCGGCAGCCGTTTGCTTAGCGCAACTCGAAATCGCACAGATCAATCCAGACCAAAGTGCGACTGCGATCCGGTCTCATGTCAGCACCACGTGGGTGTGCCCGCCTGCGACTTGGAAAGTGGATGCCCTGCATTTCAATGAAGTCATGAACATATTGAGCCGCCGCCAAGCCACCGGACACGTCCACCTGATAGTCGTGGCGGCGCAGCAAGAAATCAGGCCCGAAGTAGAAATCCTGAACAGCACTGTGGGTGGCGATAGCCGGGGGAAACGTTGCGCGCAGAACCCGCCAGACTTCACCGGACTCGTACCAAGGTGCTACCTCTTGTACGGCAACCCCTGGCATGGCAAGCAAGAATGGCGTCGACAGATAGGTCCACAGGGCATAGCCACTGAAATAGGCCCGATCCAGTGGATCCCAGGGGGTGTCCACGCCGTGCCCGTCAAACGCTGACCTGGGATTGTCGCGCCCCGCGATGGTCTCGCCCTGGCTGTTCATGATCACAACCCGGTCCGGAGCGAAAGTCATGACAAACTCAGGGGCTCCATAGGGGGCGATGGTCGCCAATTCTTCCACTGCGACAAGCCGCCGGATGAACTGGCAGCAACTGCGCCACCGCGACGGCCATTGAGCCGCTGGCCTCTTCCAGACGAAGCAAGCAAGCGGCTGCGAGAAAGCGGTAGCAAGTAACGGATTCTCCCTAGGGATTTCACCAGGATTACGTGGTTCTGGATCCATTACATCACATCGTGAAATATTCAGAAAGCTTGCCGCAAGCCGACTGAAAGCCGGTTGGAAGCGGCCGACTTTAGAGTCCCCTCACCCGTTGCGCCACCGCCCTGATCGAAGGGCGCATGGTCATCGGCGTTCTCATAGAACGGAGGAGACCAATCCATGATCAGACGACGTGCCAAAGAGCGCTGCCCCGAGGCAGGCAGTGTCAAATCGCACCCCACGCGGCACAACGGCGGGAGGGGCGCAGCATGAATACCTCGCATCGTTTTAGGAAGGACTATTACGGGGGCGCATTGATGACGCTGGTAGGCCTGGCTGCGGTGGCAGCCGGCCTTCAGTACCACACCGGGACGCTAAGCCACATGGGCCCCGGCTTCTTCCCGGTGGCCGTGGGTGCGCTGCTGGCCCTGGTTGGCGTGCTGATTGCAATGTCCGCCCGCGGCGATTCACCTCAGGCCGCGCAGCCTGCCGGACACGGCCACAGCCATAGCGCGCCGGACCTGCGCGGGGCCGTTTGCGGCGGCAGCTGCGTGGCTGCCGCGCAGCAGCGGATATGTCGAGTTTAAAATGCAATTAATCGCCAAGTTTGACCTGCAACCGCACTAATGCGAGCTGGTAGGAGATCGTTCCCCTCTTGGGATAGAGGCAGCCATCAGCATTGAGGCGTATAATTTCACGATAATGAAATAACCTTGCGAGCAGCCTCCACGCTGACTTCCCTTCTTCACAAGATAGGCCTCCATGCCGCGACCACTACCTGATCCGACGCCTCCTTCGCGCGCGACTATTCGCACCATTCACCAACTGGGCGACCGCATTCGAGCCACCCGAGCAGGGGAAGGGATACCCATTGACCAAGCCGCGAGGCATTGCGGGGTCTCCATTGGCATGCTGTCCAAGCGCGGTAGCCGGCGCCGGTGGCAACCGGTATGGTGAAGCCCTGCCCAGTGCGATTGGCGGAAAATGTCTCTGCCGACAGTTACTCCTCCTGAAGGATGCAATCAAGCACATGAAGCGCATTGTTGACGGCCAAGTGCGCTCCGGCGGCGAGTAATGCGCGTAGGATAAGTAAGGGCGGCTCAGGAATTCCGCAATGCATCCAGCTGCGTGCCCGCGGGCGTTTTGGGTGCTTGCCGGAGCCTTTGTGTCGACGCAGCTGGTAACTGCTTTTAGCCAGCCAGAGCCTATCAAATCTCCGGGGAATCGCAGCCACCCACTTGTTCACCACTGGAGCATTTCATGCGCAGAGTACTCACGATGACGTTACTTGTCGCCGCTGCAACGGTTTCAGGTCTGAGCTATGGCCAGCAGAAGAAGGCCGACCCGTACACTGATGGCGCCAAGGCCAGTAAGGCTGATCCCTACACGGATGGTGCGAAATCCGGCAAGTTCGACCCGTACACCGACGGAGCCAAGCAACCCACACAATCGAACCTGAATCCCACGCAAGGCAAGGCCGATCCGTACACGGACGGCGCCAAGGCTGGCAAGCCCGACCCTTACACGGATGGCGCCAAGGCCGGCAAGGCAGATCCCTACACGGATGGGGCGAAGTCTAAATACTAAAATAGCGGCCACCCCTTTGTCGCGCTGTGGTGTGGAACACCGCAGCGCGATCATGCTCAGTGCCGAACCCCTATCGCATCGCATGCCGGTGCGGTTCACTCTTATCTGCTGGACACAGGCGAAATAGCCCAAAAGCATGTCCCTTCGGCTTGCTACACAACGGGAGTGACGCCACCTCCGACTTCATTTGACGGTGTACTCCGTCCCTCAAGGCAGGCGGCGCGTGCCTTTGCGAAGGCCTGTTGCTGCTGCGAGGCGGCCTGAGCTACGCCTTCACACATACTCGGCCTCGGCGCGCGGCGGCGGAATCTTCCAGTAAGGCCTCGAGATTTCCTCGAGCGGCCGGCCCGGGTCGCAAGGCCCGGGCCCGTAGCGAACGACCGCAACCAAGTCTGAACTCACCGCTGGATCGGAGAGGAAATGGCTGTGGCCGATGAAACCGGCTCTGTTGGTGATCTGGACAATGGCGGCGAAGCCCGCGAGTGGGGGAGAGGCAGCGATCTGTTCCTTGCCGAGCTGAGTCTCATCTAAACGGCCGAGCCGGCGCAGGCTGCCCATCAAATACTCGCCCACGCCGAGCGCCTTGTCGCCGGTCGAGGTGTAAACGGTGAGACGAAATTTGGAAGTTGGGAAGACGACCCAGGGATCCGGCGCCTTCCCGTATGGGATGTCGGGGTCGTAGAAGATGCTGAATATCTTGGCTGCTGCCACGTCGAAGTCCAGGTCTGGCGACATGAGCACTACGTTGCGGATCTTGAATCTGGGTTTGAGCAGCGCTCCCGTTACATTGGCCTTGGTGCGCAAGGCCACCACGTCATGTTCATCGGCTACCACATAGATGATCTCGTACTGCCTGAAAAAACCCTTTAACGCAGAGTATTCCTGCCGCTCCGTTTGTGGGTATCGATGCGCTGTGCAAACGTTCTGTGGGCTTTGGCGTTCGTCCTGCGACTGCACAGGCTGGCTGGAGGCAGTCGGCCGTGACGCAACCCGCGCTCTTTTGACTCAACCTTTCGTGCAAATAGCCCTGGAATCCTCACGGATTCCAGGGCTATTTCTTTTTCGTCCGGACGGGAGCGCCGCCAGCTTACAGAGCGGCGTCCTTCAGCTTTTTCAGCGGGCGCACCTTGACTTTCACGCTGGCCGGCTTTGCCGCGAACCATTGATCCTGACCGGTGAACGGATTCTTGCCGAAGCGCTTTTTGGTCGCCGGCACCTGGATGGCTGCCACCTTGAACAGACCGGGTAGGGTGAACTCGCCGGCGCCCTTTTTGTGAATTGCGCTCACGATGGTGTTCTCGAGGTGAGCGAGCACCGTCTGAACGGTCTTCTTGTCCAGCTCGGTCTGGGCGATCAGGTGTGCCAGCAGACTGGACTTGTTGAATGTGTCCTTCAGCGGCTTAGCGACCGGCGCAGCCGCGGCAGCCTTTTTGGCCGGGGCGGCCTTTTTTGCCGGTGCAGCCTTCTTTGCAGCGGTCTTCGTTGCAGTCTTTGCTACGGGTTTTGCTTTTGTGGCCATAGTCTTGGATCCGGTTGGAATATGCGCGCCTGCAGGCTGGATTTCAGCGTGCAGCGCTGCCGGCAAAGCATAGCAAATGCTGCCACGCACGCAAGGGCGGGAAAACAAGGGACTGGCTAGGCTGGCGGCGGCAGAACGTGCGCGCCGCGCTGGAAGCCATCGACTCTTCACCGCCGCCGACATGAGCCCGCGAATTCTGCGCAACACGCTTTTGGCTGGCCACCCACGCGACGACGTCAGCGCGATGCTCGGTCTGATCACGCCCAGGGTCCTGACGGTCATCGACTGACCGTTGGTTTGCAATGAAAAGATGAGGTCACCGGCGATGGGTAAGGTGGCGCGGCGTTCCTGCCATGCCGCGAGGTGGGGACGCCGAACGGCGTAATGTGGACGGTACGGGTGTCCCGCGCGCGCCGTGCGCGGGCACGCGCAGGAAGGGCGGTGCGGTCTCCGGGTGCAGATCGCCCACCACGGCCGATTGCCCCTCGGCGACGGTAATTCCGGTCCCGAGAAACAGCGCCACGAGGGCCCGGCTACGCAACTGCGCGAGGTCATCGCCGGGTGTTGACTGCGCCCAGTCCTGCAGGCGCGTGTCGGCGGCTTCCGGCAGGAAGATTGGTTCTGGCTCGCCCTCAGGCCAGTGGGCTTCACGCACCAGTGGCGCGGCCGAGCCGGTGAAGGCACCTTTCTCGGCGCCGAACAGCTCGGATTCGATCAGCGCATGCGGGATCGCGGCACAATTGACGGCGACGAAGGGCCTTGCGGCGCGCGGACTCAGGTTGTGCAGCGCGGGCGCAAAACGCTCATTGCCGACGCCGGTCTCGCCGGTCAGCAGCACGGTGACGCGAGTGGGGGCCGCGGTCTCCAGCAGTGTGTAGGCCTCGCGGAACGCGTTGGACTGGCCGACCAGCCGCGTGCGGTCGGAGTCTGGCATGATCTCCAGGCGCAGCGAGTCGACCTCGGTCTGCAGGTCGTGGATGGTGCTGAGCAGCGAGCTGGCCTTGATGCGGCGACCTCTACGGTCGACTGTGAGCCGGATCGACGGTCACTTCTTCAACCGATACGCCAGCTGAGGCCGCGTGATTCCCAGCATCCGCGCCGCCGACGACAGGTTGCCGCGCGTCGTGTCGATGGCCAGTTGCATCAGCCTTGATTCGATCTGCGGCAGTGACACCTGCTGGTCCAGCAGCTTCTGCAGCAGGGCGTCGGCGTCCTCCGGCGTCTCCGTCGTCCCCGCCTGCTGGCTGGCAAAGAGGTGGGATGTGTCAATCAACCCTGCGGCTGGCGCGAGCAGCACGCCGCGCTCGACCATGTTTTCCAGCTCGCGGATATTGCCGGGCCACTGGTACTGCATCAACGCATCGCGCGCGCGTTGGCTCAGCCCACGCACCTGCTTCTGGTAGCGGGCGTTGAAGCGCTGAATGAAGGCCTGGGCGAGCTCGGCAATGTCCTCGCGGCGCTCGCGCAGGGCCGGAATGGCGACAGGGTAGGTGCTGATACGGTAGAACAGGTCCGCGCGGAACTGCCCCTGCCGGATCGCCTGCGCCAGGTTGACGTTGGTGGCTGCAATCAGCCGCACATCGATCTTGCGCGTCTCGACGCCGCCCAGCCGCTCGACTTCCGCGTTCTGCAGCACGCGCAGCAGCTTGACCTGTGCCGACAGCGGCAGGTCGCCGATTTCATCGAGGAACAGCGTGCCGCCGTGCGCACGTTCGAAGCGCCCGGGGCGCGACTGCTGGGCACCGGTGTAGGCGCCTTTCTCCACGCCGAAGAGCTCGGACTCGATCAGCTCGTGCGGAATCGCCGCGCAGTTCACGGCGATAAACGGCTGCTCGCTGCGCGGGCCATGGTCATGCAGCCAGCGCGCAAACATCTCCTTGCCGGCGCCAGTTTCGCCGGTCAGCAGCACGGTGATGTGGCTGTCGGCCGCGGCGGACAGCAGACTGAAGGCCTCGCGGAAGGCGGGCGACTGGCCGATCAGGTTGCCCTGGTTGGCGCCGCACAGTGTCTCGCGCAGCGTGCTGACTTCCTGCTGCAGCGTCAGCAGGTCGCTGATGACGGAATCGGGCTCGAAGTATTTCAGGTAGTCGGGGTCGGCCCATTCCTCGGCCGGTTTGCCGACGATGCGGCACAGCGCGTCGAGGCGGCGCTGGCATTCGGTTTCCTTGTAGATGACCAGGCGGTCCATGAACGTGCTGCTATAGCCTGACGCATAGCCGAGCTGCACCCAGCAGCCGCCTTCCTCGCGGCTGAGTTCTTCGTTGTAGGGCGCCTCGCCTTCCCATGAGTCCTGCCACAGGAACTCGCCGTAGAAGTGGCCAGTGTCGCGGTCGATCTCCAGGCGCACCGGGTCGACGCGCGTCACGCCTTCCAGCATGTGAAGCTGCGGGCCCAGCAGGAAGGCATCGTTGGGGGAGGTCTCCAGTTCTTCCTTGCGCTCGCGCTTGACCATCTCGGCATCGCGCATGCCCTGCGCGTAGCCCATGCGGATCAGCAGGCCTTTGCCGCGCTCCAGTCCCAGCGTATCCAGGATCTCTTTGCGCAGGTAGCTCAATGCTTCAGTGTGCATCAGCACCATGCGGGAATCGCCCAGCCGGATCTGTGCGGCCTTGGGGTCGATCGTCAGCAGCGAAGCCAGGTCGAATGGCGGCTGCTTGGGGGGCGCGGTCATCTCCATCTCCAGAATGCCTGCAGGCACGAATCGATCCGGAGGGGAGCGTCCTGCCTCGTTTTCTCCGTAGCCTACACGCCGGTTCGCAGGCCGCGCAAGCGCCCGAGCGGTATCGCAGACGTCATGGTGCACCGCAATATCCCCGGATTTGATCATTTGGTGAAAACCGGCTTTTTCACCTCATCAAATCGTCAAGCGAGTGCCCGGCGAAAACTTGCGCCGAATTCCTGCCAGCCCTTGTGGCGTATGGCTGCGCATCCGCTGGCACGGCGTTCGCTATATCTGTCCTCACCAAAAACAGCGCGCACCACCCGGTGTGCAACGCAGCAAGAGCGAGACATGACCATGCCGATTGTCCATTCCACCGCGCCAGCCCCGCGACACGTGCAGCCTTATGTCCGGGTAACGGCGCGCGACTCGCAGTGGGTCGAGTTCGAGTTCTCGCTCGGCGACCCGGCGCTCTATGTGGAGCTGGTCATGCGCCCCGACCAGTTCACCGCGTTCTGCGCGGCGCAGTGCGCCATCACGGTGTCGCACCTGCTGGGCCGCTCACTGGAGCGAGAGCGCGATAAATGGAGCGAGACCGTTGCCTGAGGCGACGGCCAAGCCGAACACCACCAGGGAGACAGGAGCAACCCACCATGCAAATCGATATCCGCACGGACAGCGTCAGCCCCATCCGGCAGACCTTTGCCAACCTCGCCAGGCGCCTTGGCGCCGACAAGCCCGCCACGCGCTACCAGGAGGCGATGTACGACCTTCAGCCGGAAACCAGTTTCCACTATCGCCCGCTGTGGCAGCCGCAGTACGAGCTCTACGACGCGGGCCGCACGCAGGTGGTCATGCAGGACTGGTACGCGCTGAAGGATCCGCGGCAGTTCTACTACGGCAGCTACGTCAACGCCCGCGCCCGCCAGCAGGAAGCCATGGAGAAGAACCTGGAGTTCGTGGATAAGCGTGGCCTGCTGGCGTCGCTGCCCGTGCCGCTGCGCGAACTGCTGACGCTTGGCGTGGTGCCGCTGCGCCATGTGGAGTGGGCGGCCAACATGAACAACGCCGCCATCACCGCCTATGGCTACGGCTCCGCCATCACCGAAGCGGCCATGTTTCAGACCATGGACCGACTCGGTATTGCGCAGTACCTGACCCGCATCGGCCTGCTGGCCGGAGACAAGGACGCCGTCGACGCAGCCAAGGCCGCATGGATGGAAGATCTGGCCTGGCAGCCGCTGCGCCACGCGGTGGAAGACCTGCTGGTGCGCGACGACTGGTTCGAGTTGCACGTCGCGCAGAACCTGGTGATGGACGGGCTGGTGTACCCGCTCATCTATCAGCGCCTGGATGCGCGGTTGTCCGCCGAAAGCCCGGCGTTCTCGCTTGTCACCGACTTCATGACGGCCTGGTACGCGGAAGCCGCGCGCTGGGTCGAGGCAACGGTCAAGACCGCGGCGCAGGAATCGCCTGAGAACGCCAGCGTGATCGCCGGCTTTGCCTTTGCATGGCTCGACCGCTTCCAGCATGCGCTGGCCCCGCTGGCGCGTCGCCTGTTCGCCGAGGACGCAGATGTCGCGCTGGCCGAGGCGGTGGCCGCGCTCGCAAAGCGCCTCGCCGGGCTTGGGCTGGTCCGCGCCACGGATACGGCATCGGTGGCGCCGGTTGCTGCCGCTGCATGACAACCAAGGAGCCCGCCATGACCGCACAGATCGTATTCATCGCCCTGCAAGCCAACGAAGATATGCGTCCCGTGATTGACGCCATCGAGGCCGACAACCCACATGCCACCGTCAACCGCTATCCGGCCATGGTCAAGATCGACGCCCCCGGGCGCCTGGAGATCAACCGCGCCAGCGTGGAAGAGCGCCTGGGCCGCGCGTGGGACGTGCAGGAGCTGCAGCTCGGCCTGATCTCGCTGGCCGGCAACATCGACGAAACCGAAGACCAGTTCGTGCTGGCCTGGCACTGAGCCGCAAGCCAAGCCTGAACACCAGGAGACAAGGACATGACCACCGCCACCGCTATTGCCGCAGCCGCACGACAGGCTGCCCGGCCCAAGCTCTCGCTCAAGGAAAAGTACGCCGTGCTGACGCGCGACCTGGGCTGGGAGACGACCTACCAGCCAATGGACACCGTGTTTCCGCACGACAAGTTCGAAGGCATCATCATCCATGACTGGGACGGCTGGGAAGACCCGTTCCGCCTGACTATGGATGCGTACTGGAAATTCCAGTCCGAGAAGGAACGCAAGCTGTACGCGATCATCGACGCGTTCCAGCAGAACAATGGCCAGCTCAACGTCACCGACGCGCGCTATGTCAATGCGCTCAAGCTGTTCCTGACCGGCGTGTCGCCGCTGGAATATGCCGCGCATCGCGGCTTTGCCATGGCCGGCCGCAGCCTGCGCGGCGTGGGGGCGCGCGTGGCCTGCCAGATGCAGTCGATCGACGAACTGCGCCACTGCCAGACCCAGATCCAGACCATCAGCCACTACAACAAGTACTTCAACGGCTTTGCCGATTGGCGCCACCTGCATGACCGGCTGTGGTACCTGTCGGTGCCCAAGTCCTACTTCGAAGACGCCATGACGGCAGGGCCGTTCGAGTTCATCACGGCGATCTCGTTCTCGTTCGAGTATGTGCTGACGAACCTGCTGTTCATGCCGTTCATGTCGGGCGCGGCCTACAACGGGGACATGGCAACGGTGACCTTCGGCTTCTCGGCCCAGTCGGACGAATCACGCCACATGACGCTGGGACTGGAAGTGGTGAAGTTCATGCTGGAGCAGGATCCGGCCAACCGCCCAATCATCCAGAAGTGGATCGACAAATGGTTCTGGCGCGGCTACCGCCTGCTGACGCTGGTGGCAATGATGATGGACTACATGCTGCCCAAGCGCGTGATGAGCTGGAAGGAGGCATGGGAGATCTACTTCGAGCAGAACGGCGGCGCGCTGTTCGCCGACCTGGCCCGCTACGGCATCCGCATGCCCAAGTACCACGAGCAGGCCGCGAAGGAGAAGGATCACCTCTCGCACATTGCCTGGTCGATCTTCTACAACTTCAACCACGCCGCGGCGATCCACACCTGGGTGCCGGAGCCGTCGGAAATGACATGGCTGGCCGAGAAGTATCCCGACAGCTTCGACAAGCACTATCGCCCGCGCTTCGACTACTGGCAGCAGCAACAGCAGGCGGGGCAACGCTGGTTCAATCCGGGCCTGCCGATGCTGTGCCAGGTGTGCCAGATCCCGATGGCCTTCACCGAGCCCGACGACCCGACGCAGATCTGCTACCGCGAGGCCGAGCACGACGGCGACCACTATCACTTCTGCTCGGACGGCTGCCGCGACATCTTCCTTGGCGAGCCTGAGAAGTATGTGCAGGCCTGGCTGCCGGTACACCAGATCTTCCAGGGAAACTGCGGCGGCGCAACGTTGCCGGAGGTGCTCGACTGGTACCACCTGCGCCCTGAGGACCGAGGCGACTACGCCGATTCGCAGGACCGCGCCAATTGGCAGCGCTGGACAGGCGCCGAGGGTGCGCAGGCACCGGAGCAGGGCGGCGGCGCGCCGTGCTGCGGCCACGGAAACGACTGAACCGGACACGGAGACCACCATGCCAGTCATCGCACTGAAGCCGGGCTACGCGGGAGAGACCCGCGACCGCATCGAGAACTTCCACGGCAACCAGCTCGTGTATTTCGGCTGGGACCAGCACCTGCTGTTCTGCAGCCCGTTCACGCTGCCGCTGCCGCCTGACATGCCGTTCGGGGTCATGGTCAGCGACGTCATCGCGCCGCTGCTGGCAGCCCACCCGGAAGGCGCTGCCATCGACTGGACGCAGGTGCAGTGGCTGCGCGGCGGCGAGCCATTCGCGCCGGACGCGGACGCGAGCCTGGCGGCTAACGGGCTCGGGCACAAGTCGCTGCTGCGGCTGCGTACGCCCGGCCTGACCGGCATTGCCGGTTCCTGCAACTGACGCTGTCGCGCCCACGGTATTACGGAGGCTGTCATGACCTACCAATTGACCATCGAGCCCCTCGGGCAGACCATCGACATCGAGGAGGGGCAGACCGTGCTCGACGCGTGCCTGCGCGCCGGCGTGTGGCTGCCGCATGCCTGCGGCCATGGCCTGTGCGGTACCTGCAAGGTCCAGACGCTGGAAGGTGAGCTCGACCATGGCGAGGCATCGCCGTTCGCGCTGATGGACTTCGAGCGCGAGGAGGCTAAGTGCCTTGCCTGTTGTGCCAGGCCGATGTCCGACATGGTGATCGAAGCTGACATCGAGCCCGATCCGGATGCTCAGTGCCTGCCGCTGATGGATTTCACGGCCGAGGTTGTACGCATCGACGCGCTGACGCCGACCATCAAGGGCGTGTTCCTGCGCATCGAAGGCGAGCCGCTGCGGTTCCAGCCAGGCCAGTACGTCAATGTGTGGATCGGCCAGGAAGCCGCGCCGCGCGCGTTTTCCATCGCCAGCGCACCGGCCGCGGGGGAGATCGAGCTGAATATCCGCCTGGTGCCGGGCGGCAGCGCCACCACCTTCGTGCATGAGCAACTGCGCGTCGGCGAACGCCTGCAGCTGTCCGGCCCGCTGGGCCGGTTCTTCGTGCGCAAAAGCGACCCGCGGCCACTGGTGTTCATGGCGGGCGGGTCGGGGCTGTCGAGCCCGCGCTCGATGATCCTCGACCTGCTCACGTCCGGCGATCCGCGCGAGATTGTACTGGTCCAGGGCGCGCGCAACGCCGGCGAGCTGTACTACCGCGACGCCTTCGAGGCATTGGCGCAGCAGCACGACAACTTCACCTACCTGCCGGTGCTGTCCGGCGAGCCCGAGCAAAGTGGCTGGGCAGGCGAGCGTGGCTATGTCCACGACCTGGCGGGCCGCCACTTCAGCCACGATTTCCGCTGCTGGCGCGCTTACTTGTGTGGGCCGCCGCCGATGATCGAGGCCTGCATCGCCACGCTGATGCAAGGCCGGCTGTTCGAGAAGGACATCTTCACCGAGAAGTTCCTGTCGGCGGCCGACGCGAGCCAGGCCACCCGCAGCCCGTTGTTCCGCTCGCTCTGAACCGCATTCATTCCCCACTTCACCCACAAGGCCTTAGGAGACAACCATGGACAAGATCGCCATCGACGCCGTGCTGAACCGTATCGAGGAAAGCACCGGCCGGGACGCCAACCCGCGCATTGCCGCCATCGTGCACCGGATGGTGCGCGACCTGTTCTACATGATCGAGGACCTCGACATCCAGCCTGAGGAATTCTGGGCCGGGCTCAACTACTTGGCCGAAGCCGGCCGCAGCGGCGAGCTGGGACTGATCGCCCCGGGTCTGGGCTTTGACCACTTCCTGGACCTGCGCATGGACGAGGCCGAGGTGCGCGCGGGCATCGCGGGCGGCACGCCGCGCACCATCGAAGGGCCGCTGTACGTGGCTGGCGCGCCGGTGGCGCAGGGCGAGGCCCGGCTGGACGATGGCAGCGACGACGGCGAGGTGCTGGTGATGGAAGGGCAGGTGTTCGACAGCATCGGCAAGCCGCTTGCCGATGCAAAGGTGGAGGTCTGGCACGCGAACTCAATGGGCAACTACTCCTACTTTGACCCGACCCAGAGCGCGTTCAACCTGCGGCGCACCATCGTCACCGACAGTGAAGGGCGGTATCGCCTGCGCAGCATCGTGCCGGTGGGCTACAGCGTGCCGCCGAACGGCGCCACGGATCGCTTGCTCAAGAAGCTGGACCGCCACGGCACGCGCCCGGCCCATATCCATTTCTTCGTGTCGGCGCCGGGACATCGCAAGCTGACCACGCAGATCAACATCGACGGCGACCCGTACCTGTGGGACGACTTTGCCTTCGCCACGCGTGAGGGGCTGGTGCCGGCGGTCACGCGCGTCGAGGACGCGGGCGCCATGCGGGCGCTGGGCGTGGACAAGCCGTTCTCGCTGATCCGCTTCAGTTTCACGCTGCATGCCGACAACGTGGACGCCCCGCAGGCAGAGGTGGCGCGCCAACGCGCGACGGTGACGGCGTAAGAGGCAGGCGCGCCTGGGCCAGCCATGCGGGTGGCCCTGGCGCGCGCCCGTGATTTGATCATCTGATCGAACGGCGGGGTCGAACTTGATCATTTGATAAAGGCAGGTGCGGGCCGGTCGGTCGATCGCCGGGTGCGTCGGGCCGAAATTGTCCCAGGCCCTCCACATCACGCACCTTGGCGTAGTTCACGAGCCACCCGGCACCTGCAAATACTGTCTCGGGCATGCCCGATGCAATGAAAGGACATGCACGGGGGGACGGTGATGGTGTCCAGCAGCGAAACGAGGAAGGTGATGACCGGAGCAGCCTTCGAGGCGACGGCAGGCGCGTCGCCGCTGGCCTCCGATATAGAACCGCCTCTCGGCGCTCACCTCATCGCGCCGCGCCACGGCTACGCGCACCACGGTCTCTACGTTGGTCACGGCATGGTGGTGCACTACGCGGGCTATTGTCACCGTCAGCAACGCGGCCCGGTGGAAGAGCTGCCGCTCGCCGCGTTTGCCGACGGCCATGACATCACGATGCTCTCAACGACTGCGGCACGCTACACCGCGACAGTGTCCGTTCAACGTGCCCGCTCCCGACTGGGAGAAGACCGGTACCGCCTGCTGACCAACAACTGCGAGCACTTCTGCACGTGGTGCCTCTATGGGGAAAGCCACAGCACACAGGTTCGGCATTGTCTCATCCATCCGCTCAAGGGCCTGCGCCTTGCCGGGGGCATGCTGATGAGCTGGTTGAGGACCATCGCGGCGCCTGCATGGCAATGCGTCGAAATGTGACGCCTGTGCGTAGATGGCTCGGCGCAAGGCTTTTAAACTGTAGCCAGATTCTACGATCAAATCTACTCATTTTCACCCGCAACGCGGCGTAACGGAGTCAGGTGCAGTTGTTTTCGATCGGTGAGTTGGCGCAGATGCTGGGTGTGGCAGTGATTACGTTACGCCGTTGGCACAAGGCAGGCAAGTTGGTGCCGGCGTGCCGTACCGTCGGTGGGCACCGTCGTTACGACGCCATGAAGGTGCGTGAGGTGATGGGCATGACGACGCCAGCGGCGGGCAAAACGATTGCCTACGCCCGCGTCTCCTCGCACGACCAGAAGGAACAGTTGCAAAGCCAGGCGATGCGGCTACGGCGACATTGCGAGGCCCAGAAATGGGACGACGTCGAAGTCATCACCGATCTAGGTTCAGGCCTCAACTACAAGAAGAAAGGTCTACTGAAGCTGCTGACCGAGATCCTTCATCACCGTGTACGGCGCCTCGTGCTGGTGACCAAGGAACGTCTGCTGCGCTTTGGCTCGGAGTTGCTGTTCCGCATCTGCGCGATACACGGCGTCGAGGTCGTGATTCTGAATGCGGACGAAGATATCCCGAAAGAGCAACAACTCACGGAAGACCTCGTTGAGATCCTCACCGTGTTCTCGTCAAGGTGATACGGCTCACGCAGTCGTAAAAACTTGCGCGCACTTGCATCATAGGCATAATTGCGGTCACCTTTACCCCATTGCTCACTTCGTGCAACTCACTACCCAGACCCGGCCGACCATCACGCCTGAGGCAGCCCTCGTGCTGGCCAGGCTCGTCGGTCATTACGG
>NZ_QKWJ01000031.1 GCF_003353055.1 Cupriavidus lacunae | reverse complement strand
GCGGCGCAGCGGCGGGGTGTCGGCCCAGGCGGGGAAGGCGGCCTTGGCGGCGGCGACGGCATCGGCCACGTCCTGCGTGGTGCCGAGTGCCACGCGCGCGGCGACTTCGCCGGTGGCGGGGTTATAGATATCGGCCAGACGCCGCGATGCGCCGCGTGTCTGCCGGCCTGCGATGGCATGGCCGATGAGGGTCTGCACCGCGCTGGCTTCTGCAAGGATGTCTTCCACTTCCGCTCCTGAATGCTGGGTCGCTGACGGCATGCGGCTTGCCCGATCTTTGCGTCTGATGAAGACGCTGGTGCAGGCATCCTCCAGTCTTGCACTGGTATCGATGCCTCGCTGCACAAGGCGTGCCGGGCCGTACTGAGCGCAAGCTTGGTGCAGTTGCGCGGCCCCGTCCAATGATTTATCGTCAATCGCAATATAAGCGGCGCAAAATATTGCGCCGCACCACGCCACCGTTGCTGCGCCAACTCTCGCCCCGAAATCGTCTTGGACCTCCACCACCTGCGCGCCTTCGTTGCCGTCGCGCGCGAAGGCAACCTGACCCGCGCCGCGCAGCGGCTGCACCTGACCCAGCCCGCGGTCAGCCTGCAGTTGAAAGCGCTGCAATCGGCGTGGCGCATCCGGCTGTTCGAGCGCACCGCCGCGGGCCTGACGCTGACCGCCGACGGCGCCGCGCTGCTGCCGCTGGCCGAGCGCATCCTCGATGGCGTGGGCGACCTGCAGCACACCGTCAGCGCGATGCATCACACCGTGCGCGGCCGGCTGGCGATCGGCACCATCCTCGATCCGGAATTCACGCGGCTGGGTCCGATGCTGCGCACGCTGGTGGAACGCCATCCGCAGATCGGCACCGAGCTGCGCCACGGTATGTCGGGCTGGGTGCTGCAACAGGTACGCAGCGGCGCGCTCGACGTGGGCTTCTACCTGGGCCAGCCGCCCGATGCCGGCTTCCATGCGCTGACGCTGACGCCGTTCTCGTATTACGTGGTGGCACCCAAGGGCTGGAAAGAGCGCACCGCGCTGCGCTCATGGGCGCAGCTGGCAACACTGCCCTGGATCTGGACGCCCCCCGAATCGGCGCACCACCGGCTTTTGTCCGCGCGTTTCGCGCAGGCGGGCGTCGACCCTGCCGGCGTGCCCAAAGTGGCGCATGTCGACCAGGAAGCGTCGATGCTGGACCTGGTGCGCTCCGGGGTCGGGCTGTCGCTGGTGCGCGACTCGATTGCGCTGCGCGAGTCGCATGCGCACGGGCTGGTGATCGTGGAAGGGGTCTCGGTGCAGACCGAGCTGACGCTGGTCTGCCTGGCCACGCGCCGCGACGACCCGGTCGTCGCAGCCGTGTTCGGCGTAGCCGAGTCCGTGTTCCGTACCTAGTCCGCTGAATCACTGAAATTGGTCGGTGCCTGCCATTTCAATAATTCAGCGGACTAGCGCTGCGGGTTCTCCAGGCGACGCTGCAGCCAGTCGGTCAGCGCCGCGAACACTTCGCCGCGCAGCGGCTGCGCTTCATTGAAGATCTCGTGGTAACCCTGCTCGAACCAGACTTCTTCGCGCAACTCGGGTGGCGCGTTGTCGAAGAAGGTGCGGCTGCCGGCCGGGTCCACTACGTGGTCGGCGCCGCCGACCAGCATCAGCGTGGGTGCCTCCAGCAGCGCGGCATCGGCCTGTGCCTGCGCCATGCCGCGGATAAAGCTCTCCAGTACGCCGGCGGTGATGGTGGTCTGCACCAGCGGATCGGCGCGGTAGGCGGCGACCACCGCGGGATCGTGCGACAAGTGCCGCGCATCGATCGGATTGGGCACGCGCAGCCGCGGCGCCAGCGCCAGCAGCACGCGGTGCAGCGCCAGCATCGGCCCCGACAGCCGCAGCGCCAGCGCGGGCGAGGACAGCACCAGCGCGCGCACCGGGCGCACGCGCGCGGTGGCAAAGCGCGCCGCGATCAGCCCGCCCATGCTGTGGCCCAGCAGGATCGGCAGCTCATGCCAGCCAGGCATCGCGGCATCGTAGATCTCGGCAAGGTCGTTCAGGTAGATATCCGGATGGTCCGCCACCATGCGCGCGCCGCCGCTGGTGCCATGGCCGCGCAGGTCGTGCGCGCACACGCGCAACCCCAGCCCGCACAGCACATCGGCCACGTGCTGGTAGCGTCCGGCGTGTTCGGCAAGCCCATGCACCAGCAGCACAGAGCCAAGCGGCTCCGCGAAGCGCGCGGGATCGGGCTGCCACGTGCGCAGCAGCAGCTCGGTGCCGTCGCGCATGCGCTGGCGGCTCTGCACCGGCACATGCGTGCCGGCAGGGGTATCGGCAGGCATGCCGGCCATACGGGCAACAGCAGGATCGTCCGTCATCGGTTGTTCCATTCGCGCAGGTCTCCTGGCGGCACAGAGGGCTCGCAAAGCGCCGTGCCGGCTGTCGTTATTCTTGGTTGTGCTGCTGCTTGCTACCTTGCTTGCTACCTGATTTTCCCGGCACTGTATGACCCTTCAACCGTGGCAGGCCACCTTGTCCTGCGCTTGTGGCTCTGCCATGTCGGCCAGGATCGGGCAGTCCGGCCGGTCGTCGCCGCTGCAGTGCTGCGCCAGCTCGCGCAGCGTGTCGCGCATGGCGGCCAGCTCGGCGATGCGCTGCTCCAGCTCGGCCACATGCCGCAGCGTCAGCGCCTTGACGTCGGCGCTGGCGCGGCCGCGGTCATGCCACAGCGACAGCAGGTTGCGGATCTCGTCGAGCGAGAATCCCAGATTACGGGCGCGCCGCACGAAGCGCAAGGTATGCACCGCGCGTTCGTCATAGCGGCGGTAGCCCCCTTCGGTGCGCGGCGGCGGCGCCACCAGCCCGATCGATTCATAGTGCCGGATCATCTTGGCCGACACGCCCGAGGCCTGTGCCGCTTCGCCGATATTCATGACTCGCCTCCTTGCCCGGTGGATGCCGTACCGGCTTGCGCACGCCAGCGGCGCAGCAGCAGCGCATTGCTGACCACGCTGACGCTGGAGAACGCCATCGCCGCGCCCGCCACCACCGGGTTCAGCAACCCGGCCGCGGCCAGCGGAATTCCCACCACGTTGTAGAAAAAGGCCCAGAACAGGTTCTGCCGGATCTTGCGCACGGTGCGGTGTGACACCGCCAGCGCATCGGCCACCAGTGCCGGGTCGCCGCGCATCAGCGTGATGCCGGCGGCGTGCATGGCCACGTCGGTGCCGGTCGACATGGCAATGCCGACGTCGGCCGCCGCCAGCGCCGGCGCATCGTTGATGCCGTCGCCCACCATGGCCACCACCGCGCCATCGCGCCCAAGCGCCTGCACGCGGGCGGCCTTGTCCTCGGGCAGGACTTCGGCCTGCACATCATCCAGCCCCAGCGCCTGCGCCACGCGCGCCGCCGCGCCGGCGTTGTCGCCGGTCAGCATCACTGTGCGCACGCCGGCGGCGCGCAGCCTTGCAATCGCCGCCGGCGCGCCCGGCTTGATGGCATCGCCGAACGCGACCAGGCCGGCCACGCGTGGTGGCGTGGTTTCGACCAGCCACGACACGGTGCGGCCTTCCGCGCGCAGCTGGTCCGCCACCGTGGCCAGCGTACCGGCTTCTGCGCCCAGCGATTCGCGCAGGCGCTCGCTGCCGAGCTGCAGCGCGTGGCCGTCCACCACACCGGCAATGCCGCGGCCCGGCAGGGCCTGCACGCCGCTGGCCTGCGGCACGGCGATGCCGCGCGCCTGCGCTGCGGCCAGCACGGCGCGGGCCAGCGGATGTTCGCTGCCGGCCTGCAGCGCGGCCAGCCGCGCCAGCAGTGCGCTGGCGTCAGCGTCGGCAGGATCGGCCGCATGCAGCCCCACCACTTCCGGCTTGCCGACCGTCAGCGTGCCGGTCTTGTCGAACGCCACCACGCTGACCCGGTGCGCAATCTCAAGCGCCTCGGCGTCCTTGATCAGGATGCCGGCGCGCGCGCCGGCGCCGGTGCCGGCCATGATCGCGGTGGGCGTGGCCAGCCCCAGCGCGCACGGGCAGGCGATCACCAGCACCGCCACGGCGTTGAGCAGCGCCGTCTCCCAGTCGCCGGCAAAGAGGCCCCAGCCCAGCACCGTCACCAGCGCGATACCCAGCACCACCGGCACGAACACCGCGCTGACATGGTCGACCATGCGCTGGATCGGCGCCTTGGCTGCCTGCGCGTGCTCGACCATGCGGATGATGCGCGCCAGCACGGTTTCTGCGCCCACCGCCTGGGTGCGCGCGACCAGCAAGCCTTCGAAATTGATGGCGCCGCCGGTGATGCGGTCGCCGGGCTGCTTCGGCACCGGCACGCTTTCGCCGGTCAGCATCGATTCATCGGCATGGCTGATGCCTTCGATCACTTCGGCATCCACCGGGATGCGCTCGCCGGGGCGCACCACCACTTCGTCGCCCACGCGCACCGCCGCCAGCGGCACGCTCTGCTCCACGCCGCCGCGGCGCACACGGGCCGTATCGGGGCGCAGCGCCGCAAGCGCGCGAATGGCATCGGCAGTCTGGCGCTTGGCGCGCGTCTCCAGCCACTTGCCCAGGCGCACCAGCGTGATCACCACCGCCGCGCTCTCGAAGTACAGGTGCGGCATGGCGTCGGCGCTCGCGCGCCACATCAGCCACAGCGACAGCCCATAGGCCGCGGTGGTGCCAAGCGCCACCAGCAGGTCCATATTGCCCGCGCCGGCGCGCACCGCCTTCCAGCCGGCCTTGTAGAAGCGCCAGCCGAACACGAACTGCACCGGCGTGGCCAGCAGCCACTGCACCCAGGCGGGCAGCATCCAGTGCACGCCGAACCATTCCAGCACCATCGGCGCCACCAGCGGCAGCGACAGCGCCGCCGAGATCGCCACCGGCCAGGGGCCGTCCCAGAAGGCAGTGCCCTGCCCGGCTTGGGCCACCGGCGATGCGGCATCGGCCACTGGCGTTGCGCCATAGCCGGCGCGCGCGACCGCGGCCGCCAGCGCCGCAGTATCCGCCGCGCCGCGCAGCAGCGTGACGCTGGCGCGCTCGGTGGCCAGGTTGACCTGCGCCTCCATCACGCCCGGCACCGCGCGCAGCGCCTTTTCCACCCGGCCCACGCACGAGGCACAGGTCATGTCGGCGATATTCAGTTCGATGGTGTCCTGCGGCACGGTGTAGCCGGCATCGGCCACGGCACGCGCGGCGGCCGGCAACACCGCGCCGGAGTCCGCGCGCAGCGTGGCGGCTTCAGTGGCCAGGTTGACCGCAACGTCGCGCACGCCCGGCACCTGGGCCAGCGCCTTCTCCACGCGGCGCACGCATGAGGCGCAGGTCATGCCGTCGACTGGCAGGCGCCACTCGGGCGTGCCGTCGGCCGGCAGCCGGTCGTCCGTCCGGACAGGTTGGGAAGCAAGCACAGCGCTGGAATCTGGCATGGTTCTGAGTCATCCACAGTGTCGATGTCAGCATCATGGACCTTACCATCATTGGAAGGTCAAGGTCGGGGCGAGATGCCGTCACCGCCACGTCGGCACCAGCAAAATACCGCTTGCGCTTCCCACCATGGGAAGCCTCAAACTATATCTGTCGCGGCACCCTGCCGCCGTTTCATCCGTTCGGGAGAGTTCCACCATGATCCAGTTCCAGGTCGAAGGCATGTCGTGCAACCACTGCGTCGGCGCCATCACGCGTGCCGTGCAGGCGGTCGACCCCGCCGCGCGCGTCAGCGCGGATGTGCCCACCCAGGCCGTGCGCGTCGAGAGCAGCGCCGATACCGAGGCGCTGCGCGATGCCATCGAAGAAGCCGGCTATCCGGTCAGGTCGGTGGCATAAGCCGCCACCGCCAACAAAAAGGGCACCCCCCGGGGTGCCCTTCCGCTATCCGTGCGCCGCGCTCAGAAGCGGTAGCCCACGTTAAGGAACGTCACCACCGGATCGATCTTGATCTTGGTGTGCGACTGGATCGTCACCGGACCCGTCTGGGTGGTGAAGGTCGCGCGGGTCGACAGCGGCACATACGATACCGACAGGCCGACCAACCAGTGATCGTTGATGGCGTAGTTGGCGCCGATATTGAACACCGGGTTCCACGACGGCGCCGCGCTGGCGGTCATGCGCGCGCCCGGCCCGAACTCGCGGTTGACGAAGTTCTGGTTGGTGATGGTCTCGCCGGTAAACCACGTGTAGTTCACGCCGATGCCGACATAGGGACGGAACTTGGTCTTGGCGTCAAAGAAGTGGTACTTGACCAGCACCGCCGGACTCCACTGCCTGACCTTACCCAGCTTGCCATACTGGGCAAAGCTGCCAGTGCCCGTGACGTCGTGGTTGGGCGGAATGCCAACGACGAATTCGCTGGAGATGTTGTCGGTGAAATAGTGCGTGTAGGCCAGGCCCAGCGTATCGGCGGACTCGATCTTCGCGCCGGTGTTCGGTTTGACCTGGTTTACCGGCCGGCCGGCAACGCTGTCGATGGTCAGCGGATCCGCGGAGCTGTTCGGCATCACGCGGAACCAGCCCAGGCTGACGATATTGCTGCCGGCCGACTGCGCGTGTGCGGCTCCGGCCAGCGCCATCACAGCGCCTGCCGCCAGCATCTTCTTATAGGTCGATTTCATAATCCTCTTACTCCTCTTTCGGTTACTGCCGCGTGCATTATCCGGCTAGCGGGTACGTGACTGTTTCACCGATGACACTGATTCATAGAGGACGCCCCCTAAATGGAGGGTTAACCACTAAAAAAACAGGAGATTAGCGGCCTTCAGGGCGGCCGTTCGAGGCATTCACGCAACGTTTTATGCCGCGCACAGGAAAAAACCCTCATTAAAAAGAGGTTTTATGGGCCAGACGCGCAACAGAGGCTGCCCGCCTGCCCCATCCTGGTGCCGTTCGGTGTGCCTTCAGGGCGTCACGATGGCGAAGTTCGGCTCGGACTTGTCCATCAGCGCCGCCCAGGCCGCCAGCGCCTGCGGGTCGCCGTCCACGCGGGCACGGCCTGCCTGGGTCTCGGCCTGCAGCGTGGTCTGGCCGGCCAGCACGCCCATCAGCACGGCGCGCGGCATGGTCAGCGTGGCCTGCGGCGAAGCGTGCTGCGCATCGGGCTTGTAGCGGAACACGCCGTTCTCCACGGTCAGCGCAAAGCGCTTGCCGGTGTCCGGCTGTACCCAGTTCAGCGCCAGCGTCTTGCCCGCGGCGCGGTCGCCGTTCAGGCTGATCGCCAGGTAATCCAGGAACATGGCGTCGGTCATGGCGCGCAGCACGTCCGGGCTGCCGGCACGGCGGCCGGCCTTGGGCGCGCCGCTGCGCAACTCGGCGGCACCGGTCAGGTAGGCATTGCGCCAGGTCGAGGATTCGGCCTGGTAGCCCAGCTGCTCCAGCGCGTCGGCTTCCAGCTGGCGGGCCGCCTGGTTGGACGGATCGGCAAACACCACGTGCTTGACCACTTCGGCCACCCAGCGGTACTCGCCGCGCGCGTAGGCTGCGCGCGCCTGCTCCAGCACACGAGACGCGCCGCCCATGAATTCGACGTAGCGCTTGCCCGCCTCTTCCGGCGGCAGCGGGTTCAGGTTGGCCGGGTTGGCGTCATACCAGCCGAGGTAGCGCTGGTACACGGCCTTGGCGTTGTGGCTGACGGTGCCGTAGTAGTCGCGCAGGTGCCATTCGGCGGCCAGCGACGGCGGCAGCTTCACGCGCTCGGCGATCTCGGCCGGCACGTAGCCCAGGTTGGCCAGCCGCAGCGACTGGTCGTGGATGTACTTGTAGCCGTCGCGCTGCTTGCCCAGGTAGGTGACGATGTCCTGGCGGCCCCAGGTGGGCCAGTGGTGCTGGGCGAACAGGACGTCGGTGCGGCCGCCGAAGCGGTCGATGGTCTCGTCCAGCGCGCGCCACCACTGGTTGGCGTCGCGCACCTGGGCGCCGCGGATGGTGTAGAGGTTGTGCAGGTTGTGGGTGGCGTCCTCGGCCGCGCACAGCGCCTTCCACTGCGGGAAGTACATCAGCATCTCGGCCGGGGCCTCGGTGCCCGGCGCCATCAGGAATTCGATCTGCACGCCGTCGATGGTGCGGCTTTCACCGGTCTTGTGGATCAGGTCCGTGGGTGGGATCAGCGTCAGGGTCCCGTGCGCGACCGATTTACCCAGGCCCGCATCGACCTGCCCGGTGGCCGAGCGCGGCAGGTTGAAGCCATACATGTACTGCGCGCGGCGGCTCATGGCGTTGCCGGCGAACACGTTCTCGCTGACGGCCTCTTCCATGAAGCCTTCCGGAGCCAGCACCTTGACCCGCCCGGCCTTCACGTCGTCTTCGCTGATGACGCCCTTGACCCCGCCGAAGTGGTCGCCATGGCTGTGCGTATAGATCACCGCGACCACGGGCTTTTTGGGCCGGTGCTTGAAGTACAGGTCGAGGCCGGCGCGCGAGGTCTCCATCGCGGTCAGCGGGTCGATCACGATCAGGCCGGTGTCGCCCTCGATGATCGTCATGTTGGCGATATCGAAGCCGCGGATCTGGTAGATCCGGTCCGTCACCTGGAACAGCCCGTTGTGCATATTGAGCTGGGCCTGGCGCCACAGGCTGGGGTTCACAGTGGCCGGCGCCGTGTCCTGCTTGAGGAAACCGTAGGGGTCCAGCGCCCACACCACGTTGCCCTTGGCGTCGCGGATCTCGGTATTGTCGAGCGTGCCGATAAAGCCACGGCGCGCGGCCTCGAAGTCGCGCCGGTCGTTGAACGGCAGCTGTTGCAGCACGGCCGCATTGGTGCGGACAGTGGCATCGGTGGCGGGATTGCCCGCGGTGGCCGGGGCGGGGGCGGCGCCGGCAGTGCCGGCAAGGCTGATGGCGGCTGCGGCCAGCGCGGCGGCGGCGGCGGCAATGGCAGTGGGGTACGGCATCCTGGTCTCCTGGAAATCCTGGGCCGGACGTCCGTATCCGGCCTGCAAAGCTGCTGTAATTGTGCTGAACGTTCAGTACAATACCGGAGTTTGCTGGCAGACCCGGGCCGCTGTCAAATAGGCATCCGGTCTGAATATTCCTAAATTGCCGCCGGCACCTACTGTCTTCCGCCCCCCGCCCATGCCCCCGACCCGCCCGGCCGCACAAAAGCCATCAGCCTCCGTTACCAAGAACCGCCGCGGCCTGGAAACCCGGGAACGCGTGATCGCCGTGACACGCGGGCTGATCAGCGCGCACGGCTACGCCGAGGTGACACTCGACCAGATTTCCGCCGAGGCCGGCGTGGCCAAGAGCAGCCTGCTATGGCATTTCGGCAGCAAGGAAATGCTGCTGGCGGAGGCCGCAACCAGCCTGTTCCGGGATATCGGCGAGGGGCTCGGCGCAGAGCCGCACCGGGGCAAGACCGCGGCGCGGCGGCTCGAAAACGCCTTCGACCGGGTGGCCGACTATTTCACGGCCAATCCGGAAGCCAAGGGTGTGGTGCTGGCGTTGTTGTTCTCGGGCAGCGTGCCGCCCAGCGTGCGCGAGGAAATCCGCCGCAGCTGGGACGCGCACGTGCAGAAACTGGCAGAAGCGCTGTCGGCGCCCGGCCGTCCGCTGCCCCCGGCGATGGCGCGCCTGATGGTGGCGACCATCCACGGCTGCTACTGCCACTGGTATGCCAGCGACCGCAGCGAGCCGATCGCCGGCTTCCTGGCGCCGGCGCGCGAACTCTTCAGCGACTGGCTGCGTGCGCGGGACGATGCGGCGTGATCAGCGGCTGGCCAGCACGCAGGCGGCCAGGTCCCACAGCGCATAGCCCACGCTCTTGAACACCAGCGGGCTGCCGGCGCGCGCGCGGATGGCATCGGCCTGCAGGATCGCGGTCTCGAATGGCTGCACGTCGGCCCAGTCGATGTCGGCCTGCAGCAGGTCGCCGGCCTCGTCCTCGATCCCGAACAGGGTATCGGCCAGCAGCCGGCCGCTATCCGCGGCGGCATGGCACAGCGCCGGCGGCAGTTCGCACATGTCGGGCCGGAACGCTCCCACCGCGGCAATGAAGTGATCGTCGCGCCAGAGGCCGCTGTCCAGGTCCGGCAGCACCGGGCTGCGGCTGGACGTGACCGTGACCACCATCGATACGCGCGGCAATACCGCCGCGACCGAATCAGCCACCTGCGCTTGCACCCCCAGCGTGCGCGCATGGGCGGCCAGTGCGTCGGCCTTGTCGCGCGTGCGCGAATGCAGCCACACCTTGCGCACGCCCAGTCCGGCCACGAAGGCCTCCAGGTGGGTCAGCGCCTGCACCCCGGCGCCGACGATCAGCAGCTCGCCGTCCTGGCGCGCGGCAAAGCACTGCGCCGCCAGCAGGGACACGGCGGCGGTGCGCCGTCCCGTCACGGTGGGACCGTCGAGCATGGCGATGCGCGCGCCGGTATGCGCATCGGCCACCACCACTTCGCCGAGGATATTGGGCAGTCCGCGCTGCGGGTTGCCGGGATGGACGGTGATGTTCTTGGTCATCACCAGCCTGCGGTTGCGCGCCGGCATCACCAGCAGCGTGCCCTCGCCGTCCTGCGCATCGCCCACCGGCAGCGCAATGCGCGGCGGCGCCATGGCGGTGCCGTCGCGCAGTTCGGCCAGCATGCCGGCGATGGCTTGCGCCAGTTCGGGATATGGCAGGCGCGCCGCGGTGCTGGCGGCATCGAGGGGGACGAGGGACATGCGCTGGCTCCGGCTAGACGTTGCGAAGCGCCATTATTGCGCATGCCCCACACACTTCAGCGCGCAAGCAAAGCCATCACTTGCGCGGCGTAGCGCGTACCCGCCGCTGCGCCGGCCGGGAACACCGCGTCGATGTCGGCCAGGTCCTGCGCATCCAGCCGCACCGCGAGCGCGCCGAGGTTGTCGTCCAGGTTGGCGATGCGGCGCGTACCCGGAATCGGCACCACCTGCGGCCCGCGCGCCAGCACCCATGCCAGCGCCAGTTGCGCCGGGGTGCAGCCCTTGTCCGCCGCCAGTGCGCGCACCTTGTCGACCAGCGCCAGGTTGCGCGCAAAGTTCTCGCCCATGAAGCGCGGGTTGGTGCGGCGGAAGTCGTCCTCGTCAAAGTCTTCCGGGCTGCGGATCGCGCCGGTCAGGAAGCCGCGCCCGAGCGGGCTGTAGGGCACGAAGCCGATCCCCAGGCGTTCACAGGCCGCGACGATGCCGTCCTCGTCCGCATCGCGGGTCCACAGCGAATATTCGCTCTGCAGGGCCGTGATCGGATGCACCTGGTGCGCGCGTTCGAGCGTTGCGGCACTGGCTTCGGACAATCCCAGCCAGCGTACCTTGCCGGCCTGCACCAGGTCCGCCATGGCCCCCACGGTCTCTTCGATGGGCACCGCCGGATCCACGCGATGCAGGTAGTACAGGTCGATATGGTCAGTGCCAAGCCGCTTCAGGCTGGCTTCGCAACTGGCGCGCACATAGTCGGGGCGGCCGTTGACGCCGCGCGTGGCCGGGTTGGCCGGGTCGCGCACCAGGCCGAACTTGGTCGCCAGCACCACCTGGCCGCGCCGCCCGGCGATGGCACGGCCCACCAGTGCTTCATTGGTGTGCGGGCCATAGACATCGGCGGTATCGAGCAGGTTGATGCCCCGGTCGAGCGCATGGTGGATGGTGCGGATCGATTCGGCGTCGTCATGCGCGCCGTAGAAGTCGCTCATGCCCATGCAGCCGAGGCCGAGCGGGAAAACGCTGGGGCCGGTCTGGCCCAGCTGGCGGAATGGTGTGGAAATGGCGTTGGCGGTCGTCATCAAGGGCTCCAGTTGGCCGATTGGATACCGGCGGTGCGTCGGCGATGCATCGGATAAGGCAAGTATGGGCACTCGACCCGCCAGGAAACAGCGTGCTACGCTGCAAGCATCATGAAGCCAGACTTCACAATCGATATCGATTCACTGCCCGCGCTCGCCGCCTTCGCGCGCGTGGCCCGCCTGGGCAGCTTTACCGCCGCCGCAGCCGCGCTAGCGGTCAGCCCCTCTGCGGTGTCGCAGACCATCCGCCAGCTGGAAGCGCGCCTGGGCGTGCGGCTGCTGCAGCGGACCACCCGCAGCGTCGGCCTGACCGAGGCCGGGGCCGCCCTGCTGGCGCGCGTGGAGCCGGCCCTGGCGGAGATCGGCGCCGCCACCGACGATATCCGCCAGCAGCGCGACATGCCCGCCGGCACGCTGCGCCTGACTACGCCGACCACCGCCGGCGCGCTGGTGCTGCGGCCGCTGCTTGCCGACTTCATGCGCGCCTGCCCCGGCATCACCGTCGACGTAATCACCGACGACCGCTTCGCCGACCTGGTCGCCGAAGGCTTTGACGCCGGCCTGCGCCTGGGCGAGGCACTGCAGCGCGACATGGTCGCGATCCCGGTCACCGGGCCGCTGCGCATGGTGGTGGCCGCCTCGCCCGATTACCTTGCGCGCCACGGCACGCCCGGCCACCCGCGTGAGCTGCACGCGCACGCCGGCCTGCAGTACCGCTTCGGGCCGCATGGCAGCGTCTATCGCTGGGAGTTTGTCGAAGACGGCCGCACCTTCACCGTGGACACGCGCGCCGCACTGATCGCCAACGACAAGACCCTGCTGCACCAGGCGGCGCTCGACGGCATGGGGCTGATCTACGAATTCCCGGTCCATATCCAGTCGGCGCTGGACAGCGGCCGGCTGGTCACGGTGCTCGACGACTGGCTGCCGCCGTTCGACGGCTTCTACCTGTACTACCCGGGACGCGTTCTGATGCCGCCCAAGCTGCGCGTGTTCGTCGATTTCCTGAAAGCCCGCGCCGGCCTCAGCGCTTAGCGGGGGTCGCCGGCGCGCGCACCGACGCGCCACGCACTTCGATGCCGATGCGGTCCACCACCTTGCCCGCGGCATCGAGCAGCTCCACCTGGTGCCGCCCCGGCCATGGCAGCCATGCCACCTCGCCGCCGCGCCCCAGCGGCTTGCCGTCCATGCGCCAGCTGACCGTGCGCGCGGTCTGACCGGCCACGCCCTCAGCATGGAACCACACGCGCTGCGAAGCGGGCGGCATGTCGGGATCGAGGGCAAACACGGTGCCGTCGGCCGGATTGGCGATCACCGGTGCGCTCGGGCGCGCAGCGGGTGCGCCTACGCTGACACGCGAGATCGCGGTGCCGGCGAGGAAGACTTCATCGCGCGCCGGTTCCAGCCCGTCGTCGAAGCTCAGCCCCACGCGCTGCACCCCGGCGGGCATGGCGGGTGCCAGGCTGGCGCGTGCGCCGTGCAGCGCTTCCATGACCTCATGCCAGACCGGCGCCGCGCCCGACACGCCCGAGACCTCGTGCATGCTGGCGCCGCTGGCATTGCCGACCCACACGCCCACGGTGTAGTGCTGCGACCAGCCGATGCACCAGTTGTCGCGCATGTCCTTGCTGGTACCGGTCTTCACCGCGGTCCAGAAGCGCGTGGTAAGCGGGCTGTCCAGCCCGAAGGTGCGTGCGCGCGCATGGCGGTCCGACAGGATGTCGGCGATCACGTAGCTCGCGCCCGGCTGCATCACGGCTTTTGCCGAGACGGCCGGCGCGCCTTCCCATAGCCGCGGCGCCGCGTAGCTGCCGCCGTTGGCCAGCGCGCGGTACGCATTGGTCAGCGCCAGCAGCGACACGTCGGCGCTGCCCAGCGCCAGGCTGTAGCCGTAGTAGTCGCCCGCCTCGGTCAGCGGCAGCCCCAGCGCCACCAGCCGCTTGTGGAAGCGGTGCGGGGTCACCATCACCAGCGTACGCACCGCCGGCACATTCAG
The DNA here is from genome assembly GCF_003353055.1 of Cupriavidus lacunae. Classification (GTDB taxonomy): domain Bacteria; phylum Pseudomonadota; class Gammaproteobacteria; order Burkholderiales; family Burkholderiaceae; genus Cupriavidus; species Cupriavidus lacunae. The sequence goes on along the minus strand of NZ_QKWJ01000031.1, from coordinate 67,402 downwards.
CGACGCGGCCAGCGCCGCGCGCAGGCTGACCCAGCCGGCATAGCGGTGGTCGTAGTTCTGCGGCACGTAGAGCCCGCCGCCGACCGGCAGGTTGACCGGCCGGTCATCCAGCAGCGAGGCCGCCGTCAGCCGCTTCTCTTCCAGCGCCTGCTCGTACAGGAAGGGCTTGAGCGTCGAGCCCGCCTGGCGCGGCGCCGCCGCGTGGTCCACCTGCGCCGCGCCTGACAGCGCGCCCGACGAGCCCACGTAGGCCAGCACGTCGCCGCTGGCGTTGTCGATCACCACCACCGCGCCGTCCTCGACATTGCGCCCCGCCAGTTCGCGCAGGTGCCGGTCGAGGCTGGCCACGGCCACGCGCTGCGTGCGTGCGTCGAGCGTGGAGGTGATGCGCGCAGGCATGGGTACGCCCGTTGCCAGTTGCGAGCGCGTCTCGCCGACCAGGCGCCGCGCCAGGTGCGGTGCAAGCTGCGGCGACGCCGCCGACGGCGTGGCCGCAGCGGCACGCTGCGCCACCGGCCCCGTGCGCAGCAGCGCCAGTTGCGCAAAGCCTTCCAGGCCATCGCACTCGCGCGGCAGGCGCATCTCGCGCAGGATGCCGCAGGCGCGGCTGGCCACCTGCCCGGCTTTGGCATTGGGCGCGCGCACCAGCGCCACCGCCAGTGCCGATTCGCGCGCGTTGAGTCCTTCCGGATACTTGCCGAACAGCACCTGCGACATCGCCGACAGGCCCACCAGTTCGCCGCGGAACGGCACCAGGTTCAGGTAGGCCTCCAGGATCTGGTCCTTGCTCCAGCCGCGCTCCAGCGATGCCGCACCCGCGGCCTGCCCCAGCTTCTGCGTGAGGCTGCGCCCCTGCCCCGCCGCGCCCGGCCGGCGCAGGTCCGCATCGAGCAGGCCCGCCAGCTGCATGGTCAGGGTCGAGGCGCCGCGCGTGCGCGTATTCCACAGATTGGCCCAGGCGGCGGCGGCCACGCCCTGCCAGTCGACCCCGCTGTGCGCATAGAAGCGCCGGTCCTCCGACAGCACGATGGCGGTGCGCAGTGCGGGCGAGGTATCGGCCAGCGCCACCCAGTCGCCGCGGCGCGCACGGAAGTCGTCGCGCACGCGGCCCACGGTGTCGCCGTGGCGGTCCAGCACCACCACGTCCGCACTGCGCCAGTCGGCGCGGACCTGCTCGAACGCGGGCAAGGCCGCGGCCGGCGCGGACCACGCCAGCGCCGACACCAGCACGACAATGGACAAGCCTGACTTCATTCCTGCCTGCGTCCCGATACCAGGCCGGCCACCAGCAGCACCTGCGCCGCGGCGTAGGTCCACCAGATGCCAAGCTGGAAAGAGTCGAACGGCACCAGGAAGCGCGCGATGCCGATCATCATGTCCGATGCGGCAAAGCTCAGCGCCCCCAGCGCCGCCAGTGGCGTGGGCAGGCGCGCCACCAGCGCGCTGCAGACCATGGCCGCGAGCACGCCCACGTACAGCGCCACCGGCACCGTCAACGTCCCCAGGTTGGGCCAGAAGCGGCCCAGCATGGTGCCCGCCACGCCCAGCATGGCGCCGCACGCAACCAGCCGGTGCGGGCGGGTGTCGCCCGCCAGCGGCACCAGCAGGCGCAGGTACGCCAGGTGCGCCAGCAGGAAGGCGCCGAGCCCGCCCATGAACGAAAACGACAGCGCCGGCAGCGCCAGCAGGAAATCGCCGAGGGCCGAGAACAGCAGCGCCGTGACCAGCCAGCGGCGCTCGCCGAGCGGGCGGTGGAACCACGCCGCGCGTGCCAGCAGCAGCGCCATCGCGGTCTTCCACATGGGCTGCATGGCGATTTGCCCGGTCAGCGGCGCGCCGTCAGGCAGTTCCATCGCGACCTGCACCAGCAGCGCGCCGTAGACAATGCCGGCCATCGCACCCGCGAGCCACCACTCGCGCACGCGCGCCGGCATCATCATCGCCAACCAGCTCATGGGCGCGCCCCTACCGCCAGCCGCGGGTTAGGCGCCACGCCGAACACGTCAGGCGCGTACATCGCTTCGACGCGCGTGGGCGGCAAAGCGAAGTCGCCGGCATTGTTGAGCCGCACCGTGTACTCGACCGAGACCGTGCCCTTCGGCATGTAGCCGAAGTACTCGCGGTAGGCCTGCGGCGTGCGCTCGATATAAGCCGGCCAGGCCGCGCCCTTGCGCTTCTCGCCGCGCGTGGCGATGGCCGAGTCGCGGCCCAGGCCGCTGCCCAGGATGGTGGCGCCGGCAGGGATCGGATCGCTGACCACCACCCAGGTCATGTCGGCCTGCGCGTCGATCTCCAGCTTGACGCGGTACACGTCGCCACGCGACCACTTGTCCTTCACCGCCTGCTCCTGCGGGGTCACGGTGCGCTTGATGCGGTAGCCCGCGGCCAGCGGCGCGGTCACCGGCACCGCCGCCATGGCGCGCACCGTGGCCCACGGCTGGCCGGCGCCGGCGTGATCCACCTGCAGCGTGCCGCCCTCGGTGCCAGCCGGCCACGGCAGGTCGACGCTGCCCTGGGCCACGCCGTCAGTGCGCTGCGCGCGAGCCCAGTCGAAACTGCGCGAGGCATCAGCCGCATGGCTCACGCTCACGCGCGTGGTGCCCGCCACCGGCGTCTTCTCGAACGCCTGCGCGAAGCGCGTCACCGCCAGCATGCCCCACGCGTTGGCGGTGGTGGTACCCCAGGCGCCATGCACCTGGCGGCCCAGCAGCCCGGTCGCCAGTTGCGGCGCGTCCTCCTTCCAGCCCGGCAGCTCCGACGCCAGCGCCAGCAGGCGCGCGGCATTGGTGTCGCCGCCGGCCATCATCCACCACCAGTTGTCGTTGCGCTCGGTGGAGAACGCCAGGCGCGTGCCCTGCACCGTCAGGCGCGAGCGCAACAGCTGCTGGGCCTCGGCCAGGCGTTGCTCGCGCTGCGGGATGTCCTGCATGCGCGTGAGCAGCAGGGCCCAGTCCAGCACGGCCGAGGTCGGCCATTGCGCCGGCAGGATCTGGATCGATCCCAGCATGCGCGCCTGCGCATGGCCGGTGCGCGACAGCGCTTCGAGCGCGGCCAGCTTGCGCACTTCCAGGTATTGCGTGCTGTCTGCCGGCGACCAGCTGTCGCGGCGGATGCGGCCTTCGACAAAGTCGGTCAGGCCGCGCTCCATCTGCGTGCGCTGCGCGTCGGGGATGCGCAGCGCCAGCCCGGCGCGCGCGGCCTCATCGGTCACCGCCAGCAGGTAGGCGGTCAGCACTTCGCTGCCGTAGTCGCTGTCGGCGTTCAGCGGGAAGTACGAGGCGAGGCCGTTGGCATCGAGGTAGGACGGCAGCTGCGTCATCAGCGCGTCCCACGCGGCGGTGTCGTTCAGGCCGATGGCTTTCGATGCGCGCTGCTCCAGGCAGGTGAACGGGTAGTTGCGGAACCACTCGCGCACGCCCGGCATGCCGCCCGCCAGCGACGACTGGAAGTTGACCTGCAGCCCGCCGCGCACCTTGCCCGCCGGATCGGCCAGCGCGCCCGGCGGTGCCTTGACCGGTACCGACAGCGACGGCGACACCTGTGCCAGCGTCGCCTGCTGCACCGTGACCGGCACCGCCGGCACGATCTGCTGCGACACCTTGATGCGGTCAGACGCGGCACCCGTGCCCTGCTCGCTAGCCTGCACTTCCCACATCACCGTACCGCTGCGCGAATACGCCAGCAGCGCGGGCGCGGTCACGTCCCAGCCGATCTCGCGCGCTTCGCCGGCAGGGATCTGCACGGTCTGCGCGGGCAGGCTGGTCTCGTTGTTAAGCAGCGTGCCGCGCGCGCTGGCCTGCACCGTCATGGCGCGCCTGGTGGTATTACGCAGCGTGAACATCGCGCGGTAGCGGTCGTCCTCGCGCACCAGCAGCGGCAGGCCGGAAATCACCTGCAGGTCCTGCGTGGCGGCGATGGTAGCGCTGCCAGTGCCGAAGCGGCCGAGGCCGAGGTCGGCCACCGCGACGATGCGGAAGCTGGTCAGCGAATCGTTGAGCGGCACCTCGATGCTGGCGCGGCCCTCGGCGTCGAGTTGCACGCGCGGGTTCCATAGCAGCAGCGTGTCGAACAGCTCGCGCGTGGGGCTCTTGCCCCCGCCGCCGCCCGCCGGCACCGCCTTGCGCCCGTAGTGGCGGCGCCCGATGATCTCCATCTGCGCGGTCGATGTTTCCACGCCGTAGCCGCGCCGCTGCAGCATCGCATCGAGCAAATCCCAGCTGGTGTTGGGCATCAGCTCCAGCAGCGCCTGGTCCACCGCGGCCAGCGCCACTTCGCCGTTGGCGGCGGGTTTGCCGTCGGGCAGCTTCACCTGGATCGCCACGCGCGCCTTGCCGCGCACCGGATAGCTGGCCTTGTCCGGGGTCACGGTGACGTCCAGCCGGTGACCCGCATTGCCGACGCGGATCTCGGCCAGCCCCAGCCGGAAGGCCGGCTTGGACAGGTCGACCAGCGCGCTCGGCGCGGCATACTCGCGGCCTTCGCTGCGGAACGCGCGCCACCACTCGCCCGGCTGGCGCCAGCCCCAGGTGAAGAACGAATACCAGGGCACCTCATGCAGGCGCCCGCGCAAGGCCAGTACCGACACGTAGACGTTGGGCCCCCACTCCGGCTTCACCTGCACGCGCACGGTCGGATCGCTGCCGTGCAGTTCGACCACCTGGGTCTGGTAGATGCCCTCGCGCTCCACCGCCACCAGCGCGGTGGCGTGGCGGAACGGCATGCGCACCTGGAACACCGCGGTGTCGCCCGGCGCATAGGACTTCTTCTCGGGCAGCAGGTCGATGCGGTCATGGTTCTCGCCGCCGAACCACAGTTCGCCCTGGCGCGTGACCCAGACCGTCGACGCCGCCTGCGCGGTGCGCCCGTCCTTGTCGCGCGCGCTCGCCACCAGTTCGATCTGGCCGGCCTGCTCCAGCGCCACGTCGCAGCGCGCGCGGCCCTGCGCATCGGTGCGGGTCTCGCACACGGTGCCAAGGTCGCGCGTCTCGGTGCGGTTGTCATAGCGGTAGAAACCGCCCACCACGCGCTTGCGCGCCGAGGTGGTAATGCGTGCCCGCGCATTGATCTTGACCGGCGCATCCGCCACCGGCTTGCCGTTGACGTCGAGCACCACGCCATGCACGGCCAGCTTCTGCCTGACCGAGACCCAGCCATCGGTGCGGATGCCGGCCACCACCGCCGCCGGCCATACCGGCACGGTCTGGCGCAGCGTCTGGATCTCGCCGTTGGGGTCGGCAAAGCCGGCTTCGAGCAGCAGGTCGCGCGGCGCGTCGGTCTTGGGCAGCTTGCGCAGCGTGACGGTGCCATTGCCGTTCTTGTCGAGCGTCACCGGCAGCTTGTCGGCGACCAGCTTCTGGCCGTCGGCACTGGCATCGCCCTGCTGGTCCTCATCCATCTCCTGGTCGCCGCTGGCGCTTTCGCGCTGCGCGCGCGGCGGGTTGAACGAGAACTCGTCATAGCCAGGGAAGCTCACGTACTTGTCGCGCAGCAGCGCGGATACGCGCACGGGCAGCCCGGCCGCACCGCCGCCGGAGAGATAGTGGATCTCCACGCCGACCGGCAGCTCGGCAGGCGCGACCACTGGCCCCGCCTTGCCTGCCACCTGCAGCGTGCCGGCCAGCACCGGCAAGCGGAATGCCTCGACGCGGAAGCTGCCGCTGGTATAGCTGCGCGCGCCGCCAGCGTCCTGCACGCCATCGCCCTTCTGCGTTTCCAGCTCGACGGTATAGACACCGAGCTTGGCCGCGGGCGGGACCTGGAAGGTGCTTTCCGCGCTGCGCCCGCCGGTCGCGGTCTGGCGCCATTGCAGCGGCAGTTCGTAGGTCTGGCCGCTGCCCTCATGGCGGATCACCACGCGCGTGGGCAGCGGGCGGCCGGCCGGCGGCAGGCCGAAGCCCAGCGCGGTCTCGGCGCGGATCAGGTGCTTCATCGACACGGTCTCGCCGGCGCGCAACAGCGTGCGGTCGAAGATGGTGTGGGCGCGCACCGTGGGCGTGGGGCTGGTGTCGGTCGGCACATTGAAGCGCCAGGTCTCGATGCCGCGGTTCCAGTCCGACATCACGAAGGCCATGTCGGCCTTGCCGCGTGCCTGCGGGTGCCTGGCGTCGATGCGTGCGGAGACGAAGTAACCGGACAGCCCGTTCTGGTCGCAGGCGCCCTCGGGCGCGGCAGCCAGCTTCGCAAAGCGCACCACGCCGCTGCCATCGGTGCGGCCTTCGCCGAGCAGGCGGCCGCTGCAGTCGCGCACCGCCACGGCGGCCTCGGCGACCGGCTTGCCGTCGTCCAGCCCGGTGACCCAGGCCAGCCCGCTGCGGCTGCCATCGTCTTCATTGCCGGCGCTGCGGCCCAGCTTGAAATGCACGCCCAGGTTGGTCACCAGCGCCGCGGTGCGCACGTACATCGGCGCGCGCTTGCCCAGCAGCGCCTCGCCCAGCATCGGCGAGGCGATCTCCACCACATGGAAGCCCGGCTCCGGCAGCGGGATGCCGACTACCTCGAACGGCCGTGGCGCATCGCCCGAGGGCTTGGGCACATCCAGCTTCTGCACGCCGGGGGCCCGCTCGAGCAGCGACACCGAGCGCGTCTCGATCGACACGGCATTGCGCGGATTGTTGACGCGATAAGGCGAGCGGCCCGCCAGCACCGCGTCGAGCTCGGCCCGGGTGTAGCTGGCCTCGTGCATGCGGCGCACCAGGCCAAACCACTGCATCACGGCCGCGTCATCGTCCACGCGCAGCTTCATCACGGTGCCGGCCCTGGCCTGCACGCCGCGCACGGCGAGGTCGGCCTCGACGTTGCGCAGCGTCACTGGCAGCAGCGGCGGATAGTCGGCCGGCGACTTGCCGCGCGGCAGCTCGCCGAAGCGCTCCACCACGCCAAACGGCGCCGCGGCAAACTTGGCCAGCGGCGGCATCGATGCCGTGGCGACCTTGAGCGGGAACAGGTCGGCATTGGCCAGCGAACGACCGCTGTCGTCCTGCAGGTTGCGCGGCACTTCGATAGTGAACTGCGCCTTCTCCGCGAACGGCGCGGCAAAGGTCAGCGCGCTGACGCTGGCGTCCGGCGCCAGGTCGGGACCGAACTGCGGCGCGCGCGTGCCCGACGGGGTCTTCAGCACCACGCTCTCGGCCAGCTTGCGCGGCACTGGCGAGGAGAAGGTGACCGACATCGGCCGCAGCGGCGTGCACGGCGACTGCGCGTGCTCGCGCTCGCAGCTGAAGCTGGCGGTGAAGGGCTCGCGCACGGTGTAGTCAAAGCGGCGCTCGTCACGTGTGGCCACGCCCGACGGCGTGGCAATGCCCGCGCCCAGCACCAGTTGCACCCGCGCCGCGGCCGGCAGCCGCTGCTGGCAGGCAAGCAGGTGCACGGCATCCGGCGCCTGTTTGGCGAGGCGATCCCAGTGGATGGCGTCGAGCACGGCATCGCGCTCCTTGCTAGTCAGTAGCCGCACCGGGATGCGCTCGCCCAGCCCTTGCGCCTGGCACCAGGCGTGCTCGCGCACCGAGGCCGCCGTGGCGGCGCCGTTGAAGCGCAAGGCAAAGACCTGGTCTTCCTCGATCTCTCCGCCCGAGGGCCGGCTGGACACGACCGTCGGGCCGCCGGTCTCGAAACGGTATTCCGGCTTGCCGGCATAGGCGGTGCCGGCCTCGCTGCGCAGGCCGGCGCGCATGCGCACGGTGCAGCGCACGCCCGGCGGCAGGTCGCTGGCGAAGTCGTAGACCCAGTTCTTCGCGTCGATCCAGCGGGCCTGGCCGCTGGTGCTGGCGCCGGTGCAGGAGACTGCCGCGGGCGCGGTGGCCTGGACGTCTCCCATCGGCACCATGGCCTCGTCGAAGCGGATCGCCACCTGCCGCACCTGACCAACCGTGCCTTCGGGGGAGAAGCGCGTCACCTGCGCGGCCTGGGCGCTGCCGGCGGCCAGGATTCCCAGCGCGGCCGCCAGGGCCAGGGCTGCGCGCGGCACATGCCATTGCATTGGCGACCTGCCAAGACCCCGACCGGCTCGGGCGACGATTCCCTTCATGCTGCCATCCTCCGTTCCCGCCACGTTTGCGGCACCCGGCGAGGGTGACACGCACGCCACAGGAGCGCAAGACCAGCACGCAAACCTGCAACGCGCCATGGGGAAACTTTTAGCGCAGGTGCGACAGCGGCAGCGGGCCGTCGCACTTGATCGCGGTCAGCACGATATTCGAACGCACGCTTTCCACGCCGGGCACGCGCATCAGCCGCTTCATGGTGAATTCGGCCAGCGTGGGCAGGTCGGGCACCACCACGCGGATCAGGTAGTCGGCCTCGCCGGCCACCGAATAGCACTCCTGCACCTCTTCCAGCAGCAGGATCTCTTCACGGAAGCGCTCGATGATGGTGTCGGCATGGTGGGCCAGCTTGACACTGATAAACACCATCACCCCCAGGCCCAGCGCCTGCGAGGACAGGTTGACGCGGTAGCCGGTGATCACGCCGTCGGTTTCCAGCCGCGCCAGGCGGCGGCCAACCTGGCTGGGCGACAGGTGCACGCGCTCGGCCAGCTGCTGGTGGGTGGTGCGGCCGTCGGCCTGCAGCGCGGCCAGCAGGGCCAGGTCGAAGGGGTCGAGGGAGACACTCTGGGCTGCCATACACAAATCCCGCATTTCATGATCTGACGATGCACATTATATGCACGACAAACCCAAAACAGGCGGATTATGCGGCCAGATTGCGTCCCCTGACGCCTAAACTACGCAGTAAATCCGCATTCACGCTGCCGCCGATGCAGCAAGCACGCATTCAGGAGACGCGCACCATGTCCATCGCCACGGCCACCGAAGCCCCCGGCGCCTTCCAGGGCACCCTGACCGACAAGCTCAAGGAACAGTTCGATGCCGGCCTGCTGTCCGGCCAGACACTGCGCCCGGACTTCACTATCGCCCAGCCGGTGCAAAGCTACACCAGCACCGACCACGCCATCTGGCGCAAGCTGTACGAGCGCCAGGCCGCGATGCTGCAGGGCCGCGTCAGCGACGAATTCCTGCAGGGCCTGGGCACGCTGGGCATGGAAAAGGACCGCGTCCCCGATTTCGACCAGCTCAACGAGACCCTGATGCGCGCCACCGGCTGGCAGGTCGTGGCCGTGCCCGGCCTGGTGCCGGACCAGGTGTTCTTCGAGCATCTGGCCAACCGCCGCTTCCCGGCCAGCTGGTGGATGCGCAAGCCCGAGCAGCTGGACTACCTGCAGGAACCGGACTGCTTCCACGATGTGTTCGGCCACGTGCCGCTGCTGATCAACCCGGTCTTCGCCGACTACATGGAGGCCTACGGCAAGGGCGGCCTGAAGGCGGCCGGCCTGGGCGCGCTGGAGATGCTGTCGCGGCTGTACTGGTACACGGTTGAGTTCGGCCTGATCCGCACCCCGCAAGGGCTGCGCATCTACGGCGCCGGCATCTTGTCGAGCCAGGGCGAGTCGATCTACAGCCTCGATTCGGCCAGCCCCAACCGGATCGGCTTCGACGTGCGCCGCATCATGCGCACGCGCTACCGCATCGACACCTTCCAGAAGACCTACTTCGTGATCGACAGCTTCGAACAGCTGTTCGACGCCACCCGGCCGGACTTTGCGCCGTTGTATGAAGAACTGCGCGCGCAGCCCACGCTGGGCGCGGGCGACGTAGCCCCGGACGACCAGGTGCTCAACGTCGGCACCCGCGAAGGCTGGGCCGATACCGAAGACATCTGATCCGGCGCCCGCCTGCAAACCCGGGTCGCCCTGCCCCGCTTCCCGCTTTGTGAAACAATGCCGGCATGCCCGCCGCCTCGGCGCGGGCGGGCCGGCTGTCCGCGTTTTGCGACCTTCGCTTTTTCCCCAAGATTCAGATCGAGCCCATCATGACCCCTCTTTCTCCGCAAGCCCGTGCCACGCTGCTCGCCGACCTGCCCGGCTGGACCACCGTCCCGGACCGCGACGCGATCTTCAAGCGCTTCACCTTCCATGACTTCAACGCCGCTTTCGGCTTCATGACGCGCGTGGCGATCCAGGCCGAGAAGGCCGACCACCACCCGGAATGGTTCAACGTCTACAACCGGGTCGACATCACGCTGTCCACGCACGATGCCAACGGCCTGACCCAGCGCGACATCGACCTGGCCCACTTCATCGAGCGCGCGGCCGACGCGGTGACGGACTGAGCCCGGCCGCGGCAGCGCCTGGATCGGGCGGCCAGGCATTCCGGCTGTAGGCAATCCGTAAGGAACCCGGGGCCTGCGCCTTGTACAATCTGCGGCAGGCCCGCACCTCCCGTGTGCGCCACAAGGCCTTCCCTCCAGCCATGCCCAACGTCCTACCCGAGCTGCCGCCATGCGTATCCTGCTGATCGAGGACGACCGCCAGATTGCCAGCGGCGTCGAAGCCGGCCTGTCCCGCGCCGGCCACCAGGTGCGCGTCGTCCATGACGGCGTCTATGCCACCGAACACCTGCTGCGCGAGCAGCACGACCTGGTCATCCTCGACCTGGGCCTGCCCGGCATCGACGGCATGACCCTGCTGGCGCGCTACCGCGCCCGCAACCGCACCACCCCGGTCATCATCCTGACCGCGCGCGACGAGCTGGAAGACAAGCTCTCCGGCCTGAACGCCGGCGCCGACGACTACCTGATCAAACCCTTCGCCCTGCCCGAGCTGGAAGCGCGCGTGCGCGTGCTGCTGCGCCGCAGCCAGCACGGCGAGGCCGCCCCCGAGCGCGACGTGCGCCTGGGGCGCCTGCGGCTGTCGGGCAACGACCGCCGCATGTTTATCGACGCCCGCCCGCTGGAACTGTCGCCGCGCGAGTTCGCGGTGCTGGAACTGCTGCTGCAGCGCCAGGGCCGCGTGGTCAGCAAGGCGCAGCTGCAGGACCACCTGGCCACCTTTGCCCACCCCGCCGGCGAGGGCGGCGACACCGTCGGCGACACCGCGATCGAGGTCTACGTGCACCGCGTGCGCAAGAAGCTGGAAGACAGCGATGTCGAGATCGTCACCGTGCGCGGCTTCGGCTACCTGCTGCAGATCCGCGCCGGAAAATGAAGCCCCCGCTGCCCTCACGCCCCCCGGCCTAGGCCATGTGGCCCAGATCCCGCAACGCCCGCTCCGCTTCGGCCACGGCTGATACCCGCGGCGGCGGCAAGGCTGCGTCCGGCAGCGAACCTGCCGCGCCCGCCACGCGCCAGGCCACCCGGCCCGGCGCCAATCCCAGCCTGCGCGTACACCTGCTGCGCGCGCTGGCCACCCCGCTGTTTGCGCTGGTGCTGACCAGCGGCTCGCTGTCGTACTGGCTGGCGGCGCACTACACCACGCAGGTGTTCGACCGCGCGCTCTATGGCGTGGCCAACAGCATCGCCCAGCAGATCCGCATCGCCGGCCCGCGCCTGGAGCATGACATCCCGATGATCGCGCAGACGCTGGTCGAGGCCGAGGGCACCGACCGCATCTACTGGCGCATCCACGGTCCCGACGGGCTGATCGGCGGCATGGACACCTGGCTGGGCTACGGCACCGGCCAGACCACGCTGCACGACGCGCGCCTGTTCTACGCCTGGTTTAGCGGCCGCCAGGTGCGCGCAGTGCGGCTGCCGGTGATGCTGCCCAGCATCGCGGTGGACGAACTTGCCACCAGCGAGGCCGGCAAGCCCGCGCGCGGGCCGATCGTGGTGGAGGTGGCGGAACTGCTGGACCGGCGCGAGACCGCCGCCAACGAGATCCTGCTGTCGGTGTCGGTGCCGCTGATCCTGCTGCTGCTGGTCGGCAGCCTGATCCTGTCGCACGTGCTCAAGGAAGAACTGGTACCGCTGCAGATCCTGGCCGACAAGCTCAACCGGCAGACCGCGCGCTCGCTCGCCGCCCTGGATGAAACCCAGGTGCCGGCCGAAGTGGCGCCGCTGATCCGCGGCCTGAATGCACTGCTGGCGCGGCTGCGCGACGCGCTCGACGCCCAGCGCAAGTTCATTGCCGATGCGGCCCACCAGCTGCGCACGCCGCTGACCGCGGTCAAGCTGCATGCCGACCGGGCGCAGGAAGCCGATTCGCTGGAAGTCGCCCGGCACGCGCTGCGCGAGGTACAGACCGCCGCCGACCGCGCGGTGCGGCTCTCCAACCAGCTGCTGTCGCTGGCGCGCGCCGAGCCGGGGCTGTCGCTGGAGCGTCTCGGGCCGGTGGAACACTTCGACCTGGCCGAGCTCGCCTTCGAGACCGGCGCCGAGTGGGTGCCGCAGGCGCTGGCGCGCCGCATCGACCTGGGCTTCGAGATCCTGCCCGGCCCCACCTTCACCGGCAGCGCGCCCGCGGTGGTCCGCGGCAACCGGCTGCTGATGCGCGAAGCCCTGTCCAACCTGATCGACAATGCGGTGAAGTACGTGCCCGCCGGCGGGCGCATCACGGTGCGCGCCGGCGGCGAGACCATGGGCCACCGCGGCATGGCGGTGGTCATGGTGGAAGACAACGGCCCCGGCATCGCGCCGCAGCGGCGCGAGGAAGTGTTCAAGCGCTTCTTCCGCGGCGACCGCGCCCCTGAGCCGGGCGGCGGCCGCGCGGACCAGACCGGCGGCGCTGGCCTGGGTCTGGCCATCGTGCATGAGATCGTCACCCTGCACCAGGGCACCATCCGCATCGAGGACGTGCCGCAGGGTCCGGCTGCGGCTGGCGTTGCACCGGCCGCGGACAGCGCGCCCGAGCGGCGGCCGAGCATGCGCTTCGTGATCCGGATCCCCTGCGAGCCGGCCGGGTCGGCGGCCTGAACCCGCCGCTGCGTGCTGGCCTAGCGGATCCGGCAGCGCCTTATTTGTCCTTCTTCTTTTTTTCCTTCGGCGCCAGCATGGTGCCGCGGCATTGCGGGCTGCCGCAGCGGCACTCGAACTCCTTCTTCAGCTTGGCGGTATAGCGCGCGTCGATCACCAGGCCGTAGTCATAGAACAGCTCCTCGCCCTGGGCAATATCGCGCAGCGCGTGGATAAACACCCGGCCCTTCTTCTCGCGCGCCTCGCAGTTGGGCTCGCAGGCGTGATTGATCCAGCGCGCGCGGTTGCCGCCGTACTTGGCATCGATCACGCTGCCGTCGTCCAGGCTGAAGTAGAAGGTGTGGTTGGGATCGCTGGGATCGTGCGGATGGCGCTCCAGCGCCTTCTTCCACGAAATGTGCTCGCCCTTGTACTCGATCACGCGTTCGCCTTCGGCGATCTGGGCGATGGCATAGACGCCCTTGCCGTGCACGCCTGACTGGCGCACCTCGATCCGGTCGCTCGCCGTCTTCTTCCTGTCCTCGCCTGCTGCCTTGCGCTTTGCCTTGTCCGCCATTTGCCTTTCCGTGCTCGTCGCCTGTTGTGCCTGGGTGGCCGGTGCCGGGCGCGCCGGCGCGATCGGGGATGATACCGGGGCGGCTGCTACACGTATACGTGACAACCGCTTCGGGCAGCGACCGCATCCACCCGACCCAGCCGCAGGCCAGACGTATACGTCGGCACACCGGTATACGTGGCCCCACCCGCCCTCCTACTCCGTTCACCCAACCAGCCTGCCGTCCGTTTACGTCCCCGCATTGTGGATAACCCCGCCCCGTTCTGTGGACAAGCACGCGGATTGGATGTGGGCTGCCTGGGGCTGGCATGGGGATGCCTCAGGCATAAGTCGGAGGGGGTCCGGCACCGGCCTCATCCATCGGGCTGAGTCATCCACCTCGACCAACACTGGATGCGACCACTTCTCGTTTACGTAAACCTTTGAACTGAAAGACGTTTACGGGGTTTTCCACATCCGAGGCGGGTGTTTACCTACTACTACTATTTGTATACATGAAAGAAAAAGGTAAACCGAAAGAACGACCCCGGCGCGGCGGCCCATCCGAATGGCGGCAGGCGTAAACGGCAGGTTTGCGAGAGACTTTGTGATTTGGCTTGGTTGGCAGCGCGTAAACCCGGCGGGCGTATACGGCAAAGCCGTGGCTGGCGTATACGCTCCTGCCTGCAGCCGGCGGGGGACACCGTAAACCGGCTCGAACGCACACCATGCATGAGCCGAATAGCTAAGCCGGATGGTCGTGGCGTGGACCCGGGAACATGCACAATAGTGCAGATGTCGTTGAAGAGGCTTGCAAGGAGCCTTCTGGCATTTTTGGCGGGAGTTGGCTCCCATGCCCTGTCTGCGTGCCTGCAGGCGCTCAGGAGCCCTGTGAGGGCCTCTGGCGAGGCTTCGCCCTGTCCGTGTACGCAACAACGCGCAACGGCCCCCTGATGCGTCTCATGCGGCCATAGCGCGTTTTCGTCACCCGCAGCCCTGCGTCCCGCCCTTGCCTGACTGCGTCGACTTCCCGCGAAGCACGGCCTGGCGCGGGCTCGCGGAAACAGCCAGGTAACAATCTGTTCCCGGTGCGCCTTGTCCGACACGGTATCATGTGGCCCGCGGCGTCTTTGCCGGAGCGGTGCCAGCGTGGCCGCCCGGCATGCGGACGCCTGTGTTTTATCAACTCGATACGGAGTGAAGCATGACGAAAACCGAACTGATCGACGCTATCGCAGCTGGCGTGGACGGTCTGACCAAGGCCAAGGCGGAACAGGCACTGAACGTGACCCTGTCGGCCATCATGGACGCCGTGGCCAAGGGCGATACGCTGAGCCTCATCGGCTTTGGCACGTTCAGCAAGGGCGAGCGTGGCGAGCGCATGGCGCGCAACCCGCGTACCGGCGAAGAAATCAAGGTCGAAGCCGCCAAGACCGTGAAGTTCAAAGCTGGCCAGAAGTTCAAGGACGCTGTCAACCAGTGAGCCTGACGGGCTGCACTGCAGAGCCCGGAGTTGCCTGTCCCCGCCATGCCGCCGCCCCGGTGCCCGAGGGCGCAGGCGTGCGCCAGGCGGGGGACGTTATCCACAGTCGTAATCTGAATTTTCTGCAGTACCCGCCGTATCGCCAAATCCACACCCCGGCGATGACGCGCGAAGTCTTCCAACAGGCGTCCAGCCGTGGCCGCGACAGGCCGCACCGGGCGCCGTGCCATGTGGGGCCAACATGTTTGCCCGTCCGCCGCGCCGCAGATCTCCACAGCGTTATGCACAGCGCTTTCCACAGTCGATTCCACAGATTTCTCCACAGGCGGCAGGCACCCTGCGTGCCGCCTGCGTGGCGGCGGCGCTGGCCCTCCTGAGCGCTTGCACCACGGTCAGCGAGCCGGTGCGGCCGCAGGCACGCGCGCTGCCCGACACGGAACGGCCGGTGACGCACCCGGGCGCCACGCCGGGCGAGCGCATCGTCGAGATCGCCACCCAGGAATGGACCCGCTGGGGCGGGCAGGTGGTGCGGGTGGGCCGGGACGACACGTCCTGCGTCACTTACAGCCCGGCGCCCGCGCCGGAGTTGCCTGAGATGGCAGAGGCCGAACCGGCTTCGCCTGCGCAAGCGGGGACCCCTAGGGCGGCCACCACCGATACCGAGTCCAAATCCAACGGCAATCCCCCGCCCGTTACCAGCTGCCTGTCGTTCCCGGATGGCACCGGCATGGAGGCCACCCCGCTGGGCTGCACACTGGCGCGACGCTACTGGGGCATCGTCGGCGAAACGCCCAGCTGCCGGCAGATCACGCAGGGGTCCTGGGCCTGGTCGGCGGTGTTCATTTCATGGGTATTGCGCAAGGCAGGTCTGGACGAGCGCCAGTTCCTGACCGGGCAGTCGCATTCCATGTACGTGGTCGACGCCCGCGACGGCATCTTGCCCAGGCCCGCTTTCCGCATCGAGCCCGTCCCCGCCATGCCGCGCCCCGGCGACATCATCTGCGCCGGCCGCGGGCGCGACCGCTATCTCGAGGACATCGCCGAAATCGGCTTCGGTACCACGCCCATGCATTGCGACATCGTCGTGGCCGTGGACCCCGCCGCACGCGTGGTGCGCGCCATCGGCGGCAATGTCCAGCAGTCGGTGTCGATGGAGGAAATCGAGCTGGGCGATTCAGGCCAGCTTGACGGCGTCACCAATTCGCATATGCCGTGGTTGCTGGTGATGCGGAACGCGCTGCAGTAGTAAATTATCGATGCGACTTATCGAATCATTGAAATTTCAGATTCATCGATAATTCGCCCGAATACCTTGGCGCTCAGTCGAACAGCTCCAGTTGCGACGTATCCCGGTCGCTCGTCCCTACCCCCACCCCCAGCAGCCGTACCGGCAAGCCCCGGCGTGCATGGCCCTCGGCCAGCAGGCGCGCGTAGACGGCGCGGTCCGGCGCATGGCCGCGGCATTCCACCGTGGTCTGGCGGAAGTCCGAGAAGCGCAGCTTCACGGTCAGCTTGTCGATGGTGTCGTGCGCCTGCGCGCGGTCGATGCGGGCTTCGAGCATGGCGACGAGCGGTTCCAGCTCCGCCAGGCAGGCCTGCAGGTCGGGCAGGTCGTCGGCATAGGTCTCTTCCACGCTGATCGATTTGCGCTCGCGCTCGGGCGTGACCTCGCGT
Source organism: Cupriavidus lacunae (assembly GCF_003353055.1). Taxonomy (GTDB): domain Bacteria; phylum Pseudomonadota; class Gammaproteobacteria; order Burkholderiales; family Burkholderiaceae; genus Cupriavidus; species Cupriavidus lacunae. Next base: position 50,966 of record NZ_QKWJ01000031.1, on the reverse strand, counting down.
TCATCCAGGCCGCGGCACAGCTTGTAGAGGCGCGCCCCGAAAGCGCCGAACTCGCGGTGCAGCCGGTCGGGCGACCACGGCCGCAGGTCGCCGCAGGTCTGCGCCCCCAGCCGGCGCAGCCTGGCCGCGGTGACCTTGCCCACGCCGTGGATGCGCTCCACCGGCAGCGTGGCGACAAAGGCATCGACCGCTGCCGGCCTGACCACGAACAGCCCGTCTGGCTTGTTCCAGTCGCTGGCGATCTTGGCGACGAACTTGCTGGGGCCCACGCCGGCCGACACCGTCACGCCCACTTCCTCGCGCACGCGCTGGCGGATCTCCTCGGCGATGCGGGTGGCGCTGCCGGCGTGGCGCGTGCACAGGCTCACGTCCAGGTAGGCCTCGTCCAGCGAAAGCGGCTCGACCAGCTCGGTGTATTCGCGGTAGATCGCAAAGATCCGGCGCGAGACCTCGCGGTATTTGTCCATCGACGGGCGCACGATCAGCAGTTCCGGGCAGCGCTTGAGCGCCTGCGCTGACGCCATCGCCGAGCGGACGCCAAAGGCGCGCGCCTCATAGTTGCAGGTGGCAATGACCCCGCGCCGGTCGGGCGAGCCGCCCACGGCCATCGGGCGGCCGCGCAGCGACGGGTCGTCGCGCATCTCGACCGAGGCGTAGAAGCAGTCGCAGTCGCAATGGATGATCTTGCGCTGGACCGCGGGCGTGGCGTCAGGCGGGGCGGACATGGTGACCAGGCACCGGATCGGTTATCCGTTTATTATCGGCGCGATGAATGAACTGGTTTGATTTCCTGGTGTATTCATTTGTCGCCTAAATGTTTACGGGCTTTTGCCGCGTATTCATCCACAACCCTTCTGCCGCATACAAGGCCAGCGACAGCCAGATCAGCGCGTAGCCGGCCTGCTTCTGCGCCGGGAACGGCTCATTCCACAGCCACACGCCCAGCAGCAGCTGCAGCGTCGGCCCGGTGTACTGCAGCAGGCCCAGCAGCGACAGCGGAATGCGCCGCGCGCCGGCCGCGAAGAACAGCAGCGGCACCGCCGTCACCGGCCCCGCCAGCAGCAAGAGCCACTGCGTACCCGGTGCTGCGTGGGTGAAGCTGTCCTGGCCGGTGGCGAACAGCCAGGCCAGCACCGCGGCGGCCAGCGGGAACAGCAGCAGCGTCTCCAGCGACAGCCCTTCCAGCGCGCCCAGCGCACCGGTCTTGCGCAGCAGGCCATAGCCGCCGAAGCTGGCCGCCAGCCCCAGCGCGATCCACGGCAGCTGGCCCGCGGCCACCGTCAGCCAGGCCACGCCGGCCGCGGCCACCGCGATCGACAGCCATTGCAGCGGGCGCAGCCGCTCATGCAGGAACACCACGCCCAGCAGCACGCTGAACAGCGGGTTGATGAAGTAGCCCAGGCTGGCATCGACTACGCGGTTGGCCGACACCGCCCAGATATACAGGAACCAGTTCGCGCACAGCAGCGCCGCACTGGCGGCGAACGACAGCAACAGGCCCCGGTCCCAGAACACCTTGCCCAGCCACGCCCACTGGCGCCGCCACGCCAGGATCAGGCCGAGGAATACCAGCGACCACACCATCCGGTGCAGCAGGATTTCCACCGGTGCGATGCCGGGCAGCGACTTGATGTAGAGCGGGAGCAGCCCCCAGATGACGTAGGCCAGGAAGGCGTAGAGAATGCCGAGTTGCATAGGGTTTTCCGGTAGATGCCGGCGATTCTACCGGCGCCGCGCAATCCGCGCCCGGCGCGGGCGCTGGCGCCGCCGCCAACAAAAAACCCCATGCTCCCGAAGGAACATGGGGTTTGCGGCAGGACCCGGGCCAGCCCGGTCGCTGTACCCGCTTGTACCGATTACAGCTTGCGCGCGTAGCTGAACTGGGCGAAGGCCTGCTCGGCCACGTTGAACCAGGCGGCCTCGTTGTTGCGGAACACGCGCCAGTCGTCGTAGATCTTCTTGAACGACGGGTTCTTGGCGGATTCATCGGCGTAGGCTTCCTGGGTCGCCTTGAAGCAGGCCTCCATGATCTCCTTCGAGAACGGGCGCAGCTTGACGCCGTTTTCCAGCAGGCGGGCCAGCGCCTGCGGGTTGACCGTGTCGTACTTGGCCATCATGTTGGTGTGCGCCTCGATGGTGGCGGTCTCCAGCGCGCGCTTGTACAGCGCCGGCAGCTTCTCGTACTCGGTGGCCGAGGCGTAGAACGACAGCTGCGCGCTGCCTTCCCACCAGCCCGGGTAGTAGTAGTACGGTGCCACCTTGTAGAAGCCCAGCTTCTCGTCATCGTACGGGCCCACCCACTCGGCCGCATCGATGGTGCCCTTTTCCAGCGCGGGGTAGATGTCGCCGCCGGCGATCTGCTGCGGCACCACGCCCAGCTTCGACAGCACCACGCCGGCAAACCCGGCGATCCGGTACTTCAGGCCCTGCAGGTCGGCTACGGTCTTGATTTCCTTGCGGAACCAGCCGCCCATCTGCGCGTTGGTGTTGCCGCCCAGGAAGTTGACGACGTTGTATTCCTTGAAGAACTCGCGCATCAGCTTCATGCCGTTGCCTTGCAGCATCCAGGCGTTCTGCTGGCGTGCGGTCAGGCCGAACGGGATGGTGGTGTCAAAGCACAGCGTCGGGTTCTTGCCGAAGTAGTAGTAGCCGGCGGTGTGGCCGAGTTGCACGGTGTTGTTCTGCACCGCGTCCAGCACCTGCAGGCCCGGCACGATTTCGCCGGCGGCGAAGACCTTGATATTGAACTTGCCCTCGGTCAGTTCCTTGACGCGGGCCGACAGCAATTCAGCACCGCCGAAGATGGTGTCGAGCGACTTGGGGAAGCTCGAGGCCAGGCGCCATTCCACGGCGGGGTTGCTGCCCACCACGGCCGGTGCGGCCGGGCCGCTGGCGGCGGCAGGCGCTGCCTTTTCTTCACCCTTGCCGCACGCGGCCAGTGCCCCGGTGGCAGCCACGGCCGACGCTTTCAACAGAAAGGAACGACGTTCCATCTCCACTTCTCCTCTTATAGATTTTGATTCGGATGCGGGCTCGCGGCTTGCATGATGCCGCGCGCCGGACCGTGACGCACCGGCCGCCGTGGTACGGCAGCCTGCGCAGCGCTGTGCCTGTTGCGAACGGGCACGGCGGCGTGCCCTGCATGCCGGGCGCCGGACGCGGGCCACGGCAAGGGGCTGTCTTACCCGAAAGAGTAGGGTAGGGACGAAGGTCATTACTGACCTGTCCCCCCCTAGGAACCGTACGTGCGAGTTTCCCCGCATACGGCTCGGATCTCAACTAAATGCCCCTTCGGACACCGGCTTCACAACAGTTCTACCTTGGTGATGCACTTGCTTGTGACAGTTCGGATGCAGCAGTACTCGATTCCCTAGCGCATCGGAGCCCCCGCGTACACGAGGTTCGATGTGATGATCTTCCCATCCGGTTTCCTTGGTTATCTTGCACTGACACACTGCGCACAAGCCTTGCTGGGATAGATACAGCTTGATCCACTGCTTGCGGTGCGCCATGTTTTCCAACATACGCTCCTGTCGCAGCTTCTCGCCGTACCGTTCCTGCGTTGGATCGAAGGGATTGTAATCCCCCCGAATCTTCTTGTGCCGCCGGATAGGCGTACCCGCGGGCGAGTACAACTCCGTCCAACCTACACTGCCGTTGCCGCTCACGAACTTGGTTCCAAACACCCAGTTTCGTTCGCCGACGGTCGCAAAGTATTTCCTACGCACCCATTCGACGGACTTATGTGGATGTCGCCGCTTTGCCCACCGTCGTAGAGCATTAAAGATTTCATGCTCCACACGGGCGAACACCGCTTTCGCCACCACAGGACTGTGATACTGCGCCCAGCCCCGTAGCATCGGGTTTAACAGTCGAATTAAGACCGACTGCTCCACCGTCTTGTTGGTGCTGATGACTGCCTTTACTTTGCGATAGAACGCTTGCGCGTTTTTCTTGCTTGGCTTTATGAGCAGTGTTCCCGAGTACTTCCGGAAATTCCACCCTAGGAAGTCAAAGCCGTCAGTGATGCTGACATACCACGCCAGCTTTCAACCACTTGCGCAGGATTGCTTTGTCCATGGGGACATTGCTCTCCAGCCAGTCGTGACTGATATGGTCAAAGCATCCTTTGATGTCTGCTTCCAGTACCCATTGAGCCGAGGCCTTCTGAGATAGGGAAACAAACAACTGGGACATGGCATCCGCCGTGGATCGATTAATCCGGAACCCATAGGAGTTCGGATCGCTCGTCCCTTCGGACACCGGCTCCAGTGCCAGCAGATACAGCGCTTGCATGGCTCTGTCCAACATAGTCGGAATGCCCAGAGGCCGTTCCTTCCCGTTGGCTTTTGGGATATAGACCCTCCGTAATGGCAGTGGCCGATACCCCCGACGCTTCAACCTCCCAATGGCTTCCCACCGGGCTTCAGACGTTGTCCACTTTTCGCGATCGACACCTGCCGTTCGCTTACCTTGGTTCATCGTCACTCGCCGTACCGCCAATGCTTTAGCGGAAAACGAGCGGGTTAGAGACCGTTGCAGGGCTTTCACCCTGCGCCAATCCCCTTCCTGTGTCGCCTTCGCAATTCGAATCTGCATCTCTCGGACGTTCCGCTCCACGCGGCGCCAATCAATGGCGCCCCAGGTTTGCGGCTCGCCGGAGAGCGCAGATTCATCCTTGCGGATCAATGCTTCCATGCTGCTCTCCAATCTTGAGGATCTTCCCCAACATCGAGAGACAGCACGCCCCTTGAGGGGCGTGTTGCCCCTCAAGGGAAGAAAATTTAAACAAGCGAGATCAGTCAGCCGTCCTGCGACGATTGACCAGTTGGAAGTCTGCCCGCTTTCGCGTGGGGTGATGTCTCAACCCCTATCCGGACCATTACAGCCCGGCATTCGCTTTTTCCAACATCCCTTACCCGCACAGCCAACAGCGTTCCTTGCGGTTCGCCTGCCTGAGCCAAACTGCGCTCAGGCAGCCATACGGGCTTACCACGTTCCCTGCGCATTACACGACTGGGTTAGGGTCTGCCTTTCCGCCGGTGGTCATCGTGGCGACGTGTCCCAAGGCTTGAGTGGGACAACCGACCACACACCTTTTGGTTGATGCCTAGCAGCAGCTTTGGCATCTCAATCGTTACGACGTTTATCAGCAGTTCACTTACGTTACCCGTACCAGTCAGCCTAGCGCCTCAACCCCGTTGCTGCTCGGAGCCTCCACCGTCCTGTCTCACGACCTGATGGCACCCTTTCGGGGGCTACATTGTCAGGAGAGCTTCACACCCCACCGTTACCAGTGACGCGTGTCTCCCTAGGCTACTGCTAGTCGCATAGCAGGTTCTCTATCGTGTTGCCCTTTCGGGCATATCCGACCGAACCATAATGCACAGAGCTACCGCTCCGGAACCTCACTTACTTACCACTGTGCTCCTATGCAAGCGAGCGCTGGCTGCCGTCCCAAAGAACGTAGCGCCGTCCTATCCAGAACGGTTTGAATGCTATGTTGCGGCGATACAACGGAATCTCCGCTGTGTAACCGCATACACCCTCCGTTGGGAGGATGTCTACAGAGAACTCGCCCAAAGGCGAGCGTCCCCGCCCTTGGGCAATGGCTGGAAATCCATCCAGCAAAAGCAAGCTGCAAGTCGGCCAGTGTTCCGGCTTCCTCACAACACATCGGACTCCCCCTAGCTGTTCGGCCGGGTTCGTCTAAGCAAGTAATGGTCGAGATTGGACGGTTCAGGCCGAGGCCCTCCCCTTGTCTCGACAAAGGTCGATGCTCCTTACGTTGGAGCTACCCGGACACGAGAATGCGTGTCGCATCAAGCCAGCAGATTATAGCGGTGGCCCTTTCGTCACGGGGCTTTGCGCAAGTGCGGGTTTTCGCTAGTCGATTGCGCCATATCCGAGGTTTTTTCGCATTGTGAGACGGCCCACAGTGTGATGGATTTTGTAACCCGGCTTGCGGTCAAATGGGTCGGCTGATAAAAAACAGTCCCGCCTCCGGAGCCCTTGCCTGCTCCGGCCATTGTTGTTGCTTGCCCGAATTGCTGTACGAATTGCCACCCGCCTTCCGCCGAATCCCCGCTACGCCGCCTGGTCCCAGCGCTTGCGCCGGACGCGGCCTGCCCCTGCGCCGCCTCGGCTTTGCCGTGCTGGCCGCGTGGGGGCTGGCGGCGTGCGCGCAGACCGGTGCTTTGTCTGCGGGCCAGGCCAGCGCGACCCTGCCGCCGCCGCGTATCGAGCCGCGGCCGGCGGTGCCGGCGACGGTCTCGGCGGTAGCGCCGGCACCGGCCCAGCCAGCCCAGCCGGCCACCGAGGCAACAGCAACCCCGGACGACCCGCTCGCTGCCCTGATCTCGGGCGATGCCGCGCCCGCGGCCAGCGTGACGGTGCCGGCGCCAGCGCCGTCCGAGGCGGCAAGCGTTGCCGCGACGGCGACTGCGGCCGACCCGAACTTCGTCGGCCCGCCCGAACCGCCCCCCGCCCCGCCGCCGCCCCTGGTGCTGTTCCCGCCGCGGCTTGGCGAGTTCCAGGCCCAGGCACCCGCCCCGACCGCGGACGGCGCTTCGGTCGATACCCCGCCAGAGGCGCCCCCGGTGCTGCGCTCGCAGCTGCCCGCCGACGACCCCGCCGGGGAATCCGTCTGGCGCCTCGGCTACAGCGGCCGCGCGGCGGCCGAAGAGCGCCCCGCGACCATGCGCGCCTGCCCCGGCGGCGCGCTGTCCACCGGCATCGGCAGCGGCCTGGCCTGCCGCAGCGCGGGCGAGGTCAAGATCCGCGAATCGGTGCTCGACCTGGACGGCGGCGCGCAGGTGATGCTGATCGCGCAGGCGCGCGGCACCGACGCCACCACCGTCAATGGCCGCCCCGCGGCGATCGATCCCTATGCGCTAGTGCCGCAGTTCTATACCGCCGTCAGCGGCCTGGCCGTGCTGGACGGCGCCACCATGTGGGCCGGCCGGCGCGACAACGCGCCCTTCCTGATGTCGTCCGGCCTGCTGCCGCCGAATTCCACGGCGATGCGCTTCGGCGTGGACAATGCCAAGGTGATCGGCGATATCGGCCTGAACTACCAGTACACCGCGCGCGCCGACCAGAACGGCCAGAACCTGCCCAGCTATCACTCGCTGCGCACCGCGCCGATCAACACCAACGCGCAGGGTTCGGTCCAGCTCGGCTTCACGCGCGTGGAAGCGCAGCCGTTGGTGCAGGATACCGGCGGCGCATGGTGGGCGTCCGCCTTGCATGAGCAGAAGGGCGTGCTGTTCGGCACCAACCGGCTGGGCGTGCAGTTCGGCTCGGGTTCGCGCAATGCCATGACCGGCTATACCGGCATGGGGCCGGCGCTGTCGCGCACGCGCGTGGCGGAGTCGATCGAATGGAAGGGCCGTTCAGGGCTGAGCGGCGCGGTGGAGCAAAGCCTGCAGTTTGACCGTTCGCCGGTCGGCACGATGCAATGGACTACCACGCGCCTGCGCCCCGCCTATATCGCCAGCGACCAGTTCCGCCTGAACTTCGAGGTCTCGCACGACCAGATCTCATCGGGCTTCGGCGTCGGCGGCCAGCGCACCGCGCTGACCGTGGCACCCACGCTGACGCTGGGCAAGTCGGCCGGCAATGCCAACCTGCGCGCCTTCTACACCTACAGCCGCGCCAGCGACGTGGACGGCATCGGCTACACCGCGCCGGCCGATGCGTGGGCCTCGCAGGCGAGCGGCTCGGTCTTCGGCGTGCAGCTTAATCGGCGCTGGTAGGCGCGGCGCGCCAGTCGGCCTGCGCTGGCACGGCCGTGGCCGCCGCAGCGGGTTTGCGGCACAGCCAGTGGAACAGCAGCGTGGCCGCCAGGCCGCCGCCGATCTGGGCCAGCACGAAGCCCGGCACGTCCTGCGGCCGGATCCCGGTAAAGGTATCGGTCAGCGCGCAGGCGATGGTCAGCGCCGGGTTGGCGAACGAGGTCGACGACGTGAACCAGTAGCCCGCGGTGATATAGCCCGCGACCACGAACGGCACCAGCTGCGGGCGGCTGCGCAGCGTGCCGATGCCCACGCCGACCAGGCCGAAGGTGGCCACGCACTCGCTCCACCACATCGCCGCGCCGGTGCGGCTCTGCGCCGACCAGGCCAGCGCCGGCTCGCCGAACATCGCATGCGCGGCCAGCACGCCGCAGACCCCGCCCGCCACCTGCATCAGCACATAGCGCAGCGCATCGCGCGGCGACAACGCGCCCTGCACCAGCGCCGACAGGCTCACCACCGGGTTGAAATGCCCGCCAGAGACCGGTCCCAGCGACACCAGCAACGCTACCAGCCCGGTGCCGGTTGCCAGCGAATTGGCCAGCAGCGCCAGCGCGGTGTCGCCGGCGGCCAGGCGCTCGGCACGGATGCCCGAGCCGACCACGATCGCCACCAGCAGCGCCGTGCCAAGTCCTTCCGCCACCAGGCGGCGCGCCAGCGTACTCATCGCTGCGCTGCGCCGGCGCGGCGCAATGGAAAACGGACGTGGCAAGGATACGGCCGCGGGGTCGCGGCAAAGACGGCAGGGAGAACGTGCAGCGGCAAGATGGACAACGTCGCCTGAGACGACGCCTCGAACGGTGGCATGTCGGTGCCATTGGCATGGCAGGACCGGTGCGCAAGGGGGCTCGCACCGGTCGCGACAGTGTTCCGTCCAGGCCCGGGCACGTCAATGCGCGGCCGCGTTGTTGTGTGCTGACGCTGGGTTTCGAATCGCCGCGATCGCGTCGTCGGCGACGACGGGCTGCACACGGACATGCACAAGTCTGCATAGTGGCGCCGCACCTCAGCGCCGCACCTCAGCGCAGCAGGAACGCAATATCCTCGACCACGATCTGCGCCACCGGAATGCCCTTGCGGCGCTGGAACAGGATGTGCTGCTGCACGCGGCTGCGCTGCTCGGCGAATACCGCCGGATCGATCGGCGTGCCCAGGCGCATGTAGTGCTGCACCAGCAGCTTGTAGGCACGGTGGCGCACCTGCATGGCCTCGGTCTCGGCGCGCAGCCGCTTGATCTCGGCCGGGCTGCGGTCGATGGACTGGTGCAGTTCTTCCACCGTGCGCGCATGCAGCTCGCGGTAGACGTCGCGCTCGGCTTCCATCTGGTGCAGCTCGTCGCGCAGCGCGCGGATCTTGTTCTGCAGCTTCAGCGTCTGCGACACCGCCTGCTGCACGCGCCCCGCCGCCCCCAGCGCCTGGCTGGCCGCGGCAATGGTGCTCTTCCACAAGCCGCGCTCGCCGCCCGCCGTCTGCGGCGGCCAGCGCTCGTCCGTCCCGATCAACGTATCCATCAGACCCCCCGGTAAGAAAGTGTCAGCCCCGGGCCGGATGTCCGCGTTGTGGGTGCGGCTTGGGCGGCTCGGCCCGCCCTGCCTTGCGGCAGCACGTCAGGGCATCGTAGAGATACATATATCGGCTGCCAAGTAGAAGATATTAACTTCTGGGTTGGGTGTTGCGCAAAACATAGGTCCAGGGCAGTTAGCGACCGGGCAGCATGTGGTGCGACTTCGCGTAGGCACGCAGCACTTCGTTGATGCGCGTCTGCCATCCGTCGCCGGTAGCCTTGAAGGCCTCCACGACGTCGCGGTCGCAGCGCATGTTCAGCGTGACCTTGCGCTGGTCTTCCGGCAGTGCCGGGCGGCCGCGGGGCCGCAGCAGTGCCTGAGCTGCTTTCTCGCCAACCAGCCTGGGTAGCGCTTCCCGCGCGGGCCGCATGCGCGCCAGTTCGGCATCGGTCAGCGGCGGGTTGTCCGGGTCTGCCTGGGCAGCGCGCGTCAGCGCCTTGTCCTCGGCATCATTCGGGATATGGATCCTGCGTTTCGTCGACATACTTCAATACCTCGCGGCGGTTGGCTTTGCGCAGGCTGATGACGCGCATCGTCTCGCCTCGCATGGTGTAGACCATCACAAACACACGGTTGCCGATCAGCCCGGTAGCGACCACGCGCCCTTCACCGTATGCAAACCGCAGATCGTCCCGGATCAGCGCACCATCCATTTCGAATGCTTCGGCCAATGTCAGCGGTACGCCATGCTTGATCTGGTTGGCCAGATCCTTGACGGGATCGAATACAAGCGGCATCAATTTATTGTATGGGCGTTAAATTGGCAAGGCAAGGAATATTTGCCTATACGGAAATTGTCTGGTGCCAGTCGGAGCAGGCAACGTCCGGCTACTGGCGGGGCAAGGCCTCAAGATGTGCCCGCATGCGTCGGGGAATCTTGATCTCGATCACTCGTGTCGGGATGTTCGGGGAAGTGCGACTTAAGCGGGATGGAAGTGTGTCGCCGGTGCGGCAACAGCGCGGGAGGCATGGCGGGCACGCGTGGGGATCTGCGCCCCAATGCAAAAAGCCCGGCTGCAAGAGCCGGGCTTTTTCTGTTCTGGTGGCCTGGGACGGAATCGAACCGCCGACACAAGGATTTTCAATCCTCTGCTCTACCGACTGAGCTACCGGGCCAAAGAAGCGAAACTATAACTGGACTTTTTTTGCCAGTCAAGCGTCAAGTGCGTCACTGCTTCATTGTTCGGCCGGCTCGGGCTTGTTGCGGCCCAGTTCGACGCCGAGCTGCTTGAGCTTGCGGTACAGGTGGGTACGCTCCAGCCCGGTCTTCTCGGCCACGCGGGTCATGCTGCCGTGCTCGCGCAGCAGGTGGTATTCGAAATAGGCGCGCTCGAACAGGTCGCGCGCTTCGCGCAGCGGCATGTCGAAGGAGAACTGCATCTCGGCCTCGGGCACGCGCGCGGGGCTGCCGTTGGGGGCGGCCTCGGCGGTGGTCTCGGGCGTGGCGGCCGTGGTGCCGGGTTCGGCCGACGGTGCCGTGGCGGGCGCGGCGGCGGCGCTGCCGCGTGGCCGTTCGATGCCGCGGGCCAGGCCCTGTTCCACCGCGGACAGCAGCTTCTGCAGCGCGATCGGCTTTTCCAGGAAATTGAGCGCGCCGATTTTGGTTGCCTCGACCGCGGTGTCGATGGTCGCGTGGCCCGACATCATGATGACGGGCATCGTCAGCTGTCCCTGCGCGGACCACTCCTTGAGCAGGGTCACGCCATCGGTATCGGGCATCCAGATATCGAGCAGCACGAGGTCGGGCGTGCCCGCCGAGCGGTATTCGCGCGCCTGATGCGCGTTTTCCGCGAGTTCGACCACGTGGCCTTCGTCGCTGAGGATCTCCGAGAGCAGCTCCCGGATTCCCATTTCGTCATCGACTACGAGGATGGTTGCCATACTTCCCCTCTTAACCCCACCGCAGCGTTCCGGGACCGGACGCCATTGTTGACTATGTCAGCTTAACGAACAGGATCGAGATCTGTGCACCGACGACCTCCGCACCTTCCATGCGATTGCGCAACTCGATACGCGCGCCGTGTTCGTCAATGATCTTCTTTACCATCGCGAGCCCCAGACCCGTGCCCTTGGCTTTCGTCGTCACGTAAGGCTCGAATGCACGGCTCAGGATCCTTGGTGCAAAACCGGGACCATTGTCCGCAATGGTGAGCTTGACGGCCTGCCGGTTCTCGCCGGCAGAATCTTTGTATTCTACAGTCTCGGTGTGCAGAGTGATATGGGGCGCGGCCCTACCGGCCGCGACGTTCTCCGCGGCGGCGTCCTGCGCGTTCTGCAGCAGGTTGTGGATGACCTGGCGCAGTTGCGTGGGATCGCCCTTGATCTCGTGCAGCGCGGTGCCCAGCGCCGGATGGATCACCGGGTGCTCGTGCACCGCGGGATCGTCGATGCCGTACAGGTGCAGCACCTCAGCCACCAGGCTGTTGAGCTGCAGCGATTGCAGCACCGCGGGCGGCGTGCGCGCGTAGTCGCGGAAGTCATCGACCATGCGCTTCATCGCGGCCACCTGGTTGACGATGGTGGCGGCGCCGCGCTTGAGCACATCGGCATCGGTGCCTTCGAGCTTGGGCGAGAGCTTCATCTGCAGGCGCTCGGCCGAGAGCTGGATCGGCGTGAGCGGGTTCTTGATCTCGTGCGCAAGGCGCCGTGCCACCTCGCCCCACGCCACCGAGCGTTGAGCGGAAATCACATCGGAAATATCGTCGAAGACGATCACATAACCGGGCTCGTCGCGCTCGCCGCCGGGCAGGCGCGCGCCGCGCACCAGCAGTGTGAGCGGCTGTTCCTCGCCCTGCGGCAGTTCGATCTGCTTCTGCCAGTGCTCGGCGCCGCCCAGCACCTCGCTGGTGTTCTGGTCCGAGAAGGCCTGGCGCACGATCTCGCCGAACGGCCCCATGCCAGGGATCTGTTCCACCGGCAGGCCCATCACCGCGCCAAACGGCTGGCGGAAAATGCGCTGCGCGCCGGGGTTGGCGGTGATCAGCACGAAGCGGCGGTCGAACACCAGCACGCCGGCGGTCAGGTTCTGCAGCACGCTTTCCAGGTAGGCCTTCGATTGCTCCAGCGCGGTGCGATTCTCCTCCACCGCCAGGCGCGCCTCGGCCAGCTGGCGCGTCATCTGGTTGAACTGCTGCGTGAGCATGCCCAGCTCGTCGCGGCTCTTCAGTTCGCGCTTGGGCGAGAGGTCACCCTCGGCCACTTCCTTGGTTCCCTGCAGCAGCATCAGCAGCGGCCGTGCCAGCTGTCCGCCGAGCAGGAGCGCCAGCATCACCGCGATGAACACGGCCAGAAACAGCGTCAGCGTCAGCGTGCCGATATACATCTTGCGCAGGCCGGTGCGGCCCAGCGCCTTCTCCTGGTATTCCTGGTATGCGCGCTGGACCTCGTCGGCGTTGCGCGCCAGCACGGCCGGCACCGGGTTCAGCACCTGCAGGTATCGCTCTTCGCGCATGGTCTCGCCGACCAGGCCGAAGCCGCTTGACGGCGAGTCTTCCGGGCGCCGCTCCACGGACAGGCCAGAGCCGGCCCAGCGCGGCGGCTTAGCCAGTGCGCGCGCCGCGCCGGTGCCGGCCGCCCCATCCTGCGCCGAGGCAGGTGTCGAGCCCAGCGGAATGATCACGCGCAGCCGGTACAGGTGGCTGCTGTCGACACGCTCCGGACCCGGGCTGGCGTCGCCCGACGGATCCGTGCCGCCCTCCACGGCCGCGTAGCCGCCGGCCAGGCGTGCCTGTTCGGCCAGCACGCCGGAAGGCAGGTCCGGCACCAGCGACGCATAGTTGCTGGACGCCGTAGCCAGCACGCGGCCGCTGCCGGTGAAGATGGCGGCTTCCTGCACGCCGTATTGCTCGCGCAGCCGGTTCAGCTGCAGCGAGGTGGCCACGCCGGAGGCGCCGGCAAGCTGCTCGGACATCAGGCGCGCCTTGGTCTGCAGGTCGGCGAGCGAGCTGTCGATGGTGGAGCGGCCCAGGTTCAGGCCGGCCTCGAGCGCGGTTTCCACGCGCACGTCGAACCAGGACTCGATGCTGCGCGAGACGAACTGCAGCGACACCAGGTAGATCAGCACGCCGGGCAGCACGCCCACCACGCCGAAGAACACGGCAAGCTTGGTCATCAGCCGCGTGCCGAACTTGCCGCGGCGATAGCGCAGCCACAGCGTCAGCGCCAGCGCGCCTACGATCAGCACCAGCAGGGCGCCGATCACCAGGTTCACCTTGAACAGCAGCGTGAAATAGCGATCGAAGAATTCGGTGTTGGCAGAGGCACCGGCCAACAGGCCCACCAGCACCAGCGCCAGGAAGACGATGATCCCGGCCACGACGCGGTACAGCACGCGCCGGAACCGGCTGTCCCACAGCGAGTTGTTCATGGCTGGCTCGATGCGGGCTGCACCAGCAGTGCGGGCGACAGCCCGTACGACACGGTCTGCATGGTCAGGCCGCGTTGGTCAATGGCCGCGGCAGGCGCCGACGCAGGTGCAGGTGCGGGTACGGCGGGCGAGGCCGGCAGCGACGGCAACGGCGCGGATGGCGGCAGTGGTGCGGGCGGCGGGGGTGGCGGCGGCGCGTTCAGGTCCGTCGGCACCGTATAGACAAAGCGCCGCCAGTCGGAGGCCAGGTTCCATTCGCGCGTGTTGACGGCGTTGATCTGGAACGGCTTGGGCAGTTGCGAAAGGTCCAGCCGCATACGCACTTCCGCGTGGTAGCTTTCGCCCGGCTTGACCGCGTTGCGCTCGAACACGCGCCAGCCGCGCACGCGCTGGATAAATTGCAGCGCGCTCTTCAGGCGCGTGAACGGCAGTTGCAGGCCGCCGGTGGAGACACGGTACTGGCGCGTCAGCGGCTGGTACGACAGGCGCACGCTGCGGCTGGTGTTGACCGGCTTGTCGTCGAACCAGTACCAGCGCGAGCGCGAGAGCTGGAAGTCGACCGCGAAATAGAGGGAGATGCCCTTGTGCAACGCGTCTTCCAGCACGGGCGGCAGGTCGAAGTCAAAGCTGGCGGCAAGTTCGAAGCCGCCGTCCTGGTACTCGATGCGGGCTTCGGTGGCCTCGATGACCTGCGCGCGCGCGGCTAAGGGCAGCCACAGCACGGCTGCGAGCGTCAGCACCAGCGCGAGCGACCAGCGCGCCAGCATGCTGCGCGTGTCCGCGATGGTGTCCACGAGGGTGGACACCCGGGTGCCCACGCTGGTATCCACATTCACGCGGAAGTCTGACAGGCGCGGCGTGCTCAGCATCGGATCAGATCAGGCGCGTTTCTGGAAGCGGGCGTAGAAGAAGCCATCGTGATCCGATGGCAGGCTGGTGCCGCTGGTGCCGGCAAGGGCGTCCTTGTCACCGTCTGCGCCGGCGGCTTGCGTTGCTTGGGTGCCGGGCAGCAGCTGCCCCGGCGCCTGCAATCGTATCGCATCTGCCAGCTGTGCACCAAACCAGCGCGCCTGCTCCTCCCCTTCCGTTGGGAAAATAGAACAGGTGACATAGACCAGGATGCCGCCCGGCTTGAGCAGCGGCCACAGCTGCGAGACGATGCGGCGCTGCTCGGTGATGAGCTTGGCGATATCGGTCTCGCGGCGCAGCCAGCGGATATCGGGGTGGCGCCGCACGATGCCCGAGGCCGAGCACGGCACGTCGGCCAGGATGCGGTCGAAGGGCTGGCCGTCCCACCAGTCGGCGGGCCGGCTGGCATCGCCGACCACGATCCTGGCCTCAGTGCCCAGGCGCGCCAGGTTCTCGCCGATGCGGGTGGCGCGCTGCGGGTCGCTTTCCACCGCGGTGACGTCGATATCGGCCAGCTCCAGCAGGTGCCCGGTCTTGCCGCCGGGCGCGGCGCAGGCATCGAGCACGCGCATGCCGTCGGCCACTTCGAGCAGCGGCGCGGCCAGTTGCGCGCCGGCGTCCTGCACTGACACCACGCCTTCGGCAAAGCCCGGCAGCTGCGTCACCGGCACCGCGCGCACCAGGCGCACGGCCTGCGGGCCGACCACGTGGCCGGCCAGGCCGGCGTTGGCAAGGTCGGTCTGGTACTGCTGCACGGACACGCGCGCGGTGTTCACGCGCACCGTCATCGGCGGGCGCACGTTGGCGCTCGCGGCCAGCGCCATCCATTGGTCAGGGTAGGCTTCGCGCAGCATCTGCAGCCACCACGGCGGCAGGTTCCAGCGCGCCTGCTCGTCGCGGTTGACCTCGGCCAGCAGTGCCTTGCGTTCGCGCAGGAATCGGCGCAGCACTGCGTTGACCAGCCCGCGCGCGTGCGCAGTCTTGGGTTCGGAGGCGGCGGCGCTGACGGCCTGGTCGACCACCGTGAAGGTGCTGTAGCCCGGGCGGCCGGCGTCGGTATCCTGGCGCTCCTTGTCCGCGCTGTCCTGCCTGTCGCGCGGGCCCGGCGCGTGTTCCAGCAACAGCGCCAGCGCCACGGCCAGCAGCGAATCGACCTGCGCGCCTGGCGGACGCGTGACCAGCTTGGTCACCAGCGCGCGCGCGGTGCCGAACTGGCGCATGGTGCGGTAGGCGATGTCCTGCAGCGCGCCGCGCGTGGCGGCATCGCGCACACGGTCCAGCCGCAGTTGCGCGGCGGCGTCCTCGATCGCCTGGGGCAAGGCCGTGCCTTCGCTGACGGCGCGCACCGCGGTGGCGGCACCAAGCATCTGGAAGGCAAGCGAATCGGGAGGCAGGCGCATATCGGTCAGGCGGCGGATCAGGCAGCGGTTGAGTGGTGAATCGGTGTAAATCGACTTGAGTCGGCAGGCGGACCGGGAAAGCCATAGCAAAAAGCCCGCCGGTCCGTGCGGAACAGCGGGCAGTTTACCCTGTGCCGGGGCCTGACCCCGGATTTCCGGCAGTTCAGGCCGGATAGGTGCCGGTCTGGGCCATCTGCATCAGGCGCGCGATGCGCTCCTCGGTGGCCGGGTGGGTCGAGAACAGGTTGGCGATGCCGCCGCCCGAGAGCGGGTTCATGATCATCATCTGCGCCGTGGCCGGGTGTTCCTCGGCCGCCTGGAACGGGATGCCCTGGGCGTAGCGGTGGATCTTGTCCAGCGCGCTGGCCAGCGCCTGCGGGTCGCCGCTGATCTCGGCGCCGCCGCGGTCGGCTTCGAACTCGCGCGCGCGCGAAATCGCCATCTGGATCAGCGAGGCCGCCAGCGGCGCCAGGATCGCCACGGCGATGCTGGCGATCGGGTTGGTGCGGTTGCCGTGCTCGTCGCGCCCGCCGAAGAACATCGCCATATTGGCCAGCGCCGAGATCGCGCCGGCCATGGTGGCGGCGATGGTCGAGGTCAGGATGTCGCGGTGGCGCACGTGCGCCAGTTCATGCGCCATCACGCCGCGCAGCTCGCGCTCGGACAGTACCCGCAGGATGCCGGTGGTGGCCGCCACTGCGGCGTGCTCGGGGTTGCGGCCGGTGGCGAAGGCGTTGGGCGCGTCTTCGTTGATCAGGTAGACGCGCGGCATCGGCAGGCCGGCGCGCTGCGCCAGTTCCTGCACCATGCCGTAGAACTGCGGCGCGCTGCCGGCATCGACTTCCTGCGCGTTGTACATGCGCAGGACCATCTTGTCCGAGAACCAGTAGGAGAAGAAGTTCATGCCCAGCGCGATCAACAGCGCCATCATCATGCCGCTGCGCCCGCCGATCATGCCGCCGATGACGATAAACAGCGCCGTGATGGCCGCCATCAGCATGAAGGTCTTGACCCAGTTGAACATTGCGGTGATCTCCGTGTAATCGTGAGCAGCGTCCCGGGGAAAAGCTGACGCGATGACCGTTAGATAGGGGGTGATACCCGAAAATTCAACCGTTGTTCAACGGTTTCAGGGTGGCCGCGGCGCGCGGGACCCGGCCGGGCGCTGCCCCCGGCACTTATGCCGCCATGTGCGGCAAAGGCCTGTCCGATTATGCCTGCGCGGCGCCGTTGCCAGGGACCGCGCAGCGCGTGCCCGGCGGCAGCGGCAGGGCCTGCAGGAACTGCAGCGCCGGCTGGCGGCGCCCGCCCGGCTTCTGCAGCTCGGTGACCTGCAGCGCGCTGCCCTCGCCGCAGGCGATGAGGATGCCGGCCGCGTCGGCCGCCAGCACCGTGCCGGGCGGATGCGGCAGGCTGCCGGCGGCGGCCAGCGGCACGGCCTGCCAGCACTTGATCACGGTATCGCCGACCTGCACCGTCGCACCCGGGAAGGGATTGAACGCGCGCACCTGGCTGGCCAGCGCCGCGGCCGGGCGGCGCAGGTCCAGCGGGGCCTCGTCCTTGGCGATCTTCTCGGCGTAGGTGACGCCTTCGGCCGGCTGCGGCGTGGCGGCCAGCGTGCGGCCGGCGGCCAGCTCCTGCAGGGCTGCCACGATCATGCGCGCGCCCAGCGCGGCCAGGGTGTCGTGCAGCGTGCCGGTGGTGTCCTGCGGGCCGACCGGCACGGCTTCACGCGTGAGCATGTCGCCGGTGTCCAGGCCTTCGTCCATCTGCATCAGCGTGATGCCGGTCTCGGCATCGCCCGCTTCGATGGCGCGGTGGATCGGCGCCGCGCCGCGCCAGCGCGGCAGCAGCGAGCCGTGGATATTCAGGCAGCCCAGGCGCGGCAGGGTCAGCACTTCGGCCGGCAGGATCAGGCCATAGGCGGCGACCACCATCACATCGGGGGCGATGCCGGCCAGCGTTTCAATGGCCGCGGCGGCCTCTTCCGGATACTTGCCCTGGCGGCGCAGCGAGCGCGGCTGCAGCACCGGCGCAAGGCCGCTGGCGACGGCGAACTGCTTCACCGGGCTGGCCTGCAGCTGCATGCCGCGGCCGGCGGGACGGTCGGGCTGGGTCAGCACGGCCACCACCGGGAAACCGGCGGCGTGAATCGCTTCCAGCGCGATACGCGCGAATTCGGGCGTGCCGGCAAAGGCGACACGCAAGGGGCTGGCTTGGGACATGGCAGGTTCCGTGGCCTGAAACAGGACCGGCCGCTATAGCGGCCGGTACCTTTGTTCTTCGGAAGTCATAAAGATAACAGACCCCGCGCGGGTGCCGCGCGCAGGAGGCCGGATTCCGGCGGGCTGTTACATATTTGTGGCCGCTCTGGGTGCAGCCACTGGCGGCTCACATGCGGGTGCGTTCGCGCTTCTGCAGCCTGCTCTTGATGCGGTTGAGCTTGAGCGGCGACAGGTATTCGACAAAGACCTTGCCGCGCAGGTGATCGATCTCATGCTGGATGCAGACCGCCAGCAGGTCGTCGGCGTCGAGCTCGAAGCTCTCGCCCTTCTCGTTGAGCGCGCGCACGCGTACGCGGTCCGGGCGCTCGACCCGGTCGTAGACCTCGGGCACCGACAGGCAGCCCTCTTCCCACACCTTGCGGTTGTCGCTGGCCCAGACAATCTCCGGGTTGATAAAGACCTGGAGCTGGTCGCGCGTTTCCGAGACGTCGATCACCACCACCTGCTCGTGCACGTTGACCTGTGTCGCGGCCAGCCCGATGCCGGGCGCTTCGTACATGGTTTCAGCCATGTCCTTGACCAGCTGGCGGATGCGGTCGTCCACTGCCGCTACGGGTTTGGCGACGGTGTGCAGGCGGGGATCGGGGTAGGTCAGGATGTCGAGTTTTGCCATGATGCTAGGGCGCAACGCCGGCTGCTGCCTGCAACCGGGCCGCGTTGCGGCGGCGGATGTTTACATGCAGAATCGGGGCGCAAGTACAAAAATTCAAGGTGCGCCGCAACAGGCGCGCTCTCCCGGGTCAATCCGGCCGAACCACCGGCTGGTCAGGAAAATGCGCGATCTTACCAAAGAACACCAGGCGGCGTCGGGCCGCAGGCTGCACGCGTTCATCCCTAAGTCTGCTCATGCGTTGTTGCTGAGTGCCGCTGGCTTCACCGCCGCGGCCGCGCTTCCGGCCCTGGCCGCCGACCTGACGGTCACGCCGGCACAGCAGGCCGAAGCCCAGCGCATTGCCCAGCAGGGCATTCCCGTTTCAGACCTGTCTCCCAATGCGCCGTCGCAGTACACCGTGCGCAAGGGCGACACGCTGTGGGGGATCTCGGGCAATTTCCTGCGCCAGCCATGGCGCTGGCCCGAGCTGTGGGGCATGAACCGGCAACAGATCCGCAACCCGCACCTGATCTATCCGGGACAGATCCTGTACCTGATCCAGCGTGACGGCCGTGCCTGGCTGTCGACCACGCCGGGCGGCAGCGGCACGGTGCGCCTGTCGCCGCAGATGCGCGGCGGCGATGCCGACGGCGCCGCCATCCTGAGCATCGCTGCCGCCGATATCGAGCCCTTCCTGATCCGCCCGCTGGTGGTCGACCAGGATACGCTGGCCACCTCCGCGCGCATCGTCGCCGTGTCCGAGTCGCGCGTCATCCTGGGCCGCGACGACACCGGCTACGCGCGCGGCATCCCCGCCGACGCGCCGCAGGGCGGCGACTGGCAGGCATACCGCCCGGTCACCCCGGTGCGCGATCCCGTCACCAATTCCGTGCTCGGCTATGAGGCCGAATACGAAGGCAACGTGCGCCTGGCGCGCGGCGCGCAGGGCCCGGACGCGGTCTCCACGATGCAGGTCACGCAGGCCCGGCAGGAGATGGGCGTGGGCACGCTGCTGATGCCGCAGCCCGCGCGCGAAGCGCTGCGCTACGTGCCGCACGCACCCGATGCGCAGCTCGACGGCCGCATCGCCAAGGTCTATGGCGGGGTCGAGTTCGGCGGCGCCAGGCAGGTGGTGGTGCTCAACCTCGGCAGCCAGGCCGGGGTGGAACCGGGCCATGTGCTGGCGCTGTCGCGCACCGGCGAGACCGTGACGGACAAGACCGACAGCAACCGCGCCATCCGGCTGCCCGACGAGCGCTACGGCCTGGCCTTCGTCTTCCGCGTGTTCCCGGGGGTGTCGTATGCGCTGGTCACCGACGCCTCCAACGTGATCTCGGTCGGGGACCGCGCGAGCTCGCCGCGCTGAGCCGGTCTTGGCAAGCGCCGCTTCCCTTTGCCCTGCCGGCGCTGCCCGGCAGGCCGCCACGCGCGATCCCGACGACCTGAAGGCCTGGCTGCA
This sequence comes from Cupriavidus lacunae, assembly GCF_003353055.1. GTDB lineage: Bacteria > Pseudomonadota > Gammaproteobacteria > Burkholderiales > Burkholderiaceae > Cupriavidus > Cupriavidus lacunae. The sequence continues at coordinate 30,594 of NZ_QKWJ01000031.1, read as the reverse complement.
GCTTGCCAGTGCCCCTGGGGTCGGCCCGGCCACGGCGCGCCTGCTGCTGGCCGCGTTCGGGCTGCCGCAGCAGGTCCTGGCGCAGAGCGTGGCCGCGCTGTCCTCGGTCGTACCCAAAAAGCACGCCCGCGCGGTGCTGGCCAGGCCCGGCGCCGGGCTGCCGGCACTGGTCGAGCGCACCCTCGCCTGGCTCGGCACGCCCGGCAACCACGTGGTCACGCTGGCGGACGACGCCTACCCCGCCCGCCTGTTCGACCTGCCCGATCCGCCGCCGCTGCTATATATCAAAGGCGATCCCGCGCTGCTGTCACGCCCCGCGGTGGCCATTGTCGGCGCGCGCGGCGCCACCGAGCAGGGCAAGCGCGATGCGCTGGCCTTCGGCCGCGCGCTGTCCGAGTCGGGCCTGGCGGTGATCTCGGGCCTGGCGCTGGGCGTCGATGCCGCTGCCCATGCCGGCGGCCTGCTGGGCTCCGGCGGCACGGTCGCTGTGACGGGTACGGGGCCTGACCGGGTCTACCCGGCCGAGAACCTGGCGCTGGCGCACGACGTGGCCGCGCGCGGCGCCATCGTCACCGAATTCCCGCTCGGCATGCCGGGCATGCCGGCCAACTTCCCGCGCCGCAACCGAATCATCGCCGCGCTGGCGCGCGGGGTGCTGGTGGTGGAGGCCGCGGCGCGTTCGGGCTCGCTGATCACGGCACGGCTGGCGGCCGACCTGGGGCGCGAGGTGTTCGCGGTCCCGGGCTCGATCCACGCGCCGCTGTCCAAGGGCTGCCATGTGTTGATCCGCCAGGGCGCAAAGCTGGTGGAGTGCATGGAGGACGTACTGGAAGAGATCAACCTGGGGCCCGGTCCGATGATTGGGCCGATGCCTGTGCCGGCGGGGGCGCCTGCCCGCTCTGCTGCCGCGACCCCCACTCCGGCCGCGCAGCCGGGCTCGGAGCTTTCTGACTTTGCGGACCGATCGGACCCCCTGTTGGCCGCACTCGGCTACGATCCGGTTACGCTGGACGCGTTATGCGAGCGCAGCGGCCAGCCCCCGGAAACCGCCGCGGCGCGCCTGCTGGAACTGGAACTGGCCGGGCACGCCGAGCGTCTACCGGGAAACCTGTTCCGGCGCCTTGGCTGATCCCGGCAGGGGGTCGCAGCGCAATACCTATACAATCGCCGGCTGTCCGTGTGCCGCGTGCCGCGGGCGCCTCATGATTCCGAACCCATGACCGTTTACTTTCCTGAACGTGATGCCGGCGCCATAGCCGGGTGCCTGGCGGCGCGGCCGCAGGGCCGCCTGGTGGCCTGCCTGTGCGCGCAGTGGTGCGGCACGTGCCGGGATTACCTGGTGGCGCTGACGGCGCTGGCCGCGCGCCATCCGGACGATTGCTTTGTCTGGATCGATATCGAGACGCATGCGGATGCGCTGGGCGATGTCGATATTGAGAATTTCCCGACGCTGCTGGTGCAGCCAGCCTCGGGTGGCACACCCCAGTTCTATGGCACCCTGCTGCCGCATATCGAGGTGCTGGAACGCATGCTGAGCCGCGGCGCGGCGATGCCGGCGAGCGCCGAAGACATACCGCAGGTGTTGGACTGGTTGCTCGCCGGGGGGAGCGACGGCGCCTAGGCGGCGTCGCGTGCGGCGGTGGGGCTTGCTTGCACCGCCGTCGAAACCGCGCTTATTATTGGCGCCTCATAGCCCCCCGGCGTTCTGATTACTTCGTTTGTAGTGCAATTCGCGGGTTGCCGGATGCAGCTCGCAAGGACCCTTCCCATGTCAAAAGCCCTCATCATCGCGGAAAAACCGTCGGTCGCGGCGGATATCGCCCGTGCCCTCGGGGGGTTTACCAAGCACGACGAGTATTTCGAGAGCGACGACTACGTGCTGTCCTCCGCCGTCGGCCACCTGGTCGAGATCGCCGCGCCGGACGAATACGAGGTCAAGCGCGGCAAGTGGAGCTTCGCCAACCTGCCGGTGATCCCGCCGCATTTCGACCTCCGTCCGATCGCCAAGACCGAGTCGCGCCTGAAGGTGCTGAACCGGCTGATCAAGCGCAAGGACGTCACCGCCCTGATCAACGCCTGTGACGCGGGGCGCGAGGGGGAACTGATCTTCCGCCTGATCGCGCAGCAGGCCAAGGCCAAGCAGCCGGTGCGCCGGCTGTGGCTGCAGTCGATGACGCAGCAGGCCATCCGCGACGGCTTTGCCAGCCTGCGCGAAGACGAAGACATGCTGCCGCTGGCCGACGCCGCGCGCTGCCGCTCCGAGGCCGACTGGCTGGTCGGCATCAACGGCACGCGCGCCATGACCGCCTTCAACAGCAAGGGCGGCGGCTTCTTCCTGACCACCGTGGGCCGCGTGCAGACGCCGACCCTGTCGATCGTGGTGGAGCGCGAAGAGAAGATCAAGCACTTCGTGCCGCGCGACTACTGGGAAGTGCACGCCGAGTTCATCGCCGCCGCTGGCCTGTACGCAGGCCGCTGGTTCGACCCCAAGTTCAAGAAGAACGAGTTCGATCCCGAGGCGCGCGAGTCGCGCCTGTGGAGCGAGGCCGAGGCCAAGAGCATCGTGGCCGCCTGCCGCGACAAGCCGGGCACCGTCACGGAAGAATCCAAGCCATCGACACAGCAGTCGCCGGCGCTGTTCGACCTGACCACGCTGCAGCGCGAGGCCAACTCGCGCTTCGGCTTCTCGGCCAAGAACACGCTGGGCCTGGCGCAGGCGCTGTATGAGAAGCACAAGGTCCTGACCTACCCGCGTACCGACGCGCGCGCGCTGCCCGAGGACTACCTGGACACGGTCAAGCAGACCATGGACATGCTGGCCGACAGTTCGCCCAACTACCTGCCGCACGCCAAGAAGATCCTGGCGCAGGGCTGGGTCAAGCCGAACAAGCGGATCTTCGACAACAGCAAGATCAGCGATCACTTCGCTATCATCCCGACGCTGCAGGCGCCCAAGAACCTGTCCGAACCCGAGCAGAAGCTGTACGACATGGTGGTGCGCCGCTTCCTGGCGGTGTTCTTCCCGGCGGCGGAGTTCCAGGTCACCACCCGCATCACGGAAGTCGCCGGCCACCACTTCAAGACGGAAGGCAAGGTGCTGGTCAACCCGGGCTGGCTGGTGATCTATGGCCGCGAGGCGCAGGGCGACAAGGATGCCGCCAACCTGGTGCCGGTGGCCAGGGACGAGAAGGTCAAGACCGACAAGGTCGAGGGCGTCGGCCTGACCACCAAGCCGCCCGCGCGCTACAACGAAGCCACGCTGCTTTCCGCCATGGAAGGCGCCGGCAAGCTGGTGGACGACGACGCGCTGCGTGAAGCCATGGCCGGCAAGGGCCTGGGCACGCCGGCGACGCGCGCGGCCATCATCGAAGGCCTGCTGACCGAGAAGTACCTGGTGCGCGAAGGCCGCGAGCTGATCCCCACCGCCAAGGCGTTCCAGCTGATGACGCTGCTGCGCGGCCTGGGCGTGCAGGAACTGACGCAGGCCGAGCTGACCGGCGAGTGGGAGCACAAGCTTTCGCAGATCGAGCGCGGGCGCCTCAAGCGTGACGAGTTCATGCTTGAGATCGCGCAGATGACGCAGCAGATCGTCAAGCGCGCCAAGGAATACGACAGCGACACCATCCCCGGCGACTACGCCACGCTGGACACGCCCTGCCCGCAGTGCGGCGCGCAGGTCAAGGAAAACTACCGCCGCTTTGCCTGCACCGCGTGCGAATTCTCGATCAGCAAGATCCCGGGCGGGCGCCAGTTCGAGATCGAAGAGGTCGAAGAGCTGCTGCTCAAGAAGGAAATCGGTCCGCTGCAGGGCTTCCGCAGCAAGATGGGCCGTCCGTTTGCCGCCATCCTGAAGCTGGGCAAGGACGACGAAGGCCATTACAAGATGGAATTCGACTTCGGCCAGAACGACGACGACAACGACGGCGAGCCGGTCGACTTCAGCGGTCAGGAGCCGGTCGGCACTTGCCCGAAGTGCGGCGGCTCGGTGTTCGAGCACGGCATGAAGTACGTCTGCGAGAACAGCACCACCAGCCCCAAGAGCTGCGACTTCACCACCGGCAAGATCATCCTGCAGCAGGAAATCAGCCGGGAGCAGATCGGCAAGCTGTTGAACGAAGGCAAGACCGACCTGCTGACCGGCTTCAAGTCGTCGCGCACCGGCCGCAACTTCAAGGCCTTCCTGGTCAAGCAGCCGGACGGCAAGATCGGCTTCGAGTTCGAGGTGCGCGAGCCCAAGGCGGGTGCCAAGACTGCGGCCAAGGCCCCGGCCAAGGCGGCATCGCGCGGCGCGGCCGGGGACGAGGCGGCTCCGGCAACCAAGACCGCAGCCAAGACCGCCGCCAAGACGCCGGCCACCAAGGCACCGGCAAAGAAGGCGGCGGCCAAGAAGGCCCCTGCCAAGACCGCGACGGCCAAGAAGTCGCGCGCGGCGGCGGCCGGCGAGTAAGCGCCAGCGCGTCACGGCAAAACGCCCGGCATCGCCGGGCGTTTTGCTTTGGGCCGTCCCTCAGGTAGGCCGCCTCAGGGCCTCAGGCGGGCAACTCAGGTGCGCACGGCTTGCGCGCCCTGGCCGGCGGCCGGCGCCGGCTGCACTTCCTTGCCCCGTACCTGCCCTTCTTCGAGCAGGAAGTCGATAAAGGCGCGCACCTTGGTCGGCAGGAATTTGCGGCTCGGGTAGACCACGCTGACATCGCGCCGCGGTAATTGGTATTGCGGCAGCACGTGCACCAGCTTGCCCGACTCGATATTGGGCCGTGCCAGGTAGGACGACAGCATGGCCACGCCCATGTCGGCCAGCGCCGCCTGGTGCGCCAGCTCGGCATTGCTGCACATCAGCCCGGGGCGGATCGGCACGGTCACCTCGCCCTCGGGGCCCAACAGCGTCCATTCGTGCTCGGAATTGGGCAAGCGCATGGCGATGCAGCGGTGGTGGCTCAGTTCGTGCGCATGGCGGATCGGCGCGTGCGCCGCCACGTACCCCGGCGACGCGCACAGGATTACCTCGGCCGACAGCAGCGGGCGCGCCACCAGGTGCGAGCCCAGGCCCAGGTCGGACAGCATCACGGCCACGTCGCGGCCTTCTTCGACGATATCGACGTTGCGGTCCGACAGGATCACGTCGAACACCACGTCCGGGTACAGCTGCTGGAAACGCGCCAGCAAGTCGGGCAGCAGGTGCAGGCCGAACATCACCGGGGTCACCAGGCGCAGCGTGCCGGACAGCGACTGGCTGCGCGCGGTGACCACGCTTTCAGCCTCCTCCACGTCCTCCAGGATTTGCTGGCAGCGCTGCAGGTAGGTCTCGCCGGCGTCGGTCAGCGACAGGCTGCGGGTGGTGCGGTTGAGCAGCCGCGTGCCGAGATGGCTCTCCAGGTCGGCCACGTAGCGCGTCACCACGGCGTTGGACATTTCCAGCTGCTGCGCTGCACGCGCGAAGCTTCCCAGTTCGACAACCTTGGAAAACACACGCATCGATTGCAGGCGATCCATGACACAGTCTCCCGGTTCTGCGCTGAATTCTTACGTAATCAGCCTATTTTATTGTTCGAATCAAAACTAATCATTGTGGATCCTGATATTTATTGATATGAGGGAAATGCCTAATATCTAGCCATTGGATGCCGCAATGCAACATAGTCCGTCGTCGGAGTGACGAATCAGGCATCTACGCAATAAAAGAAGGTCTGAATCATGAAATCCAATCGTTACGCCCTGATCGCTGTCGCCACCCTCGCCGCCGCCCTGTCGGCCGCACCGGCCTTTGCCAAGAACGGCAAGTTCGACGTGTATTCCGACGGCGCCAAGGTGGGCAAGTTTGACCCGTACACCGATGGTGCCAAGGCCGGCAGGTTCGATGCCTTCACCGATGGCGCCCGCGCCGGCAAGTTCGACACCTTCTCGGAAGGCGCCAAGTACGACACCACTACCGATCGCGCGCCCCTCTGAGGCCAGCTCGGGCCTGCCTTCCCCGGGCAGTCCGGCAGCGCGCGGTCCCGGGGCCACATCCTCCCCTTGGGTGGCCCCGCCTGCTTTAACCTGGTCTCCACAGGTCCTTGGGAGAGTGCTTCACAGCCCTCTCCGACTTTATTGGAGAAGAAGCCCGCACCGGTTCCGGTTGCGGGCTTCTTTGTTTCTGCAGCCGGCGGGTCCGCAACCATTGGCGATTGATTATGCCAGACGCCGCAAATGAAAAACGGGCCGTTAGGGCCCGTTCTTTCTGCTCAGCCGCGACTTAGTCGTCGTGGTGGTGGTGCTTGTGCTTCTTGTGCTTGTAGCCGCCCTTGTAATAGCCGCGGTCATCGTCGTACGAGTTGTTGCGCGAGACGTTGCCGCCCAGCGCCGCACCCGCGCCGCCGCCCAGGCCGGCGCCGATCAGGCCGCCGGTGCGGCCGCCCATCGCGTTGCCAGCCGCGGTGCCGGCACCGCCGCCCAGTGCGCCGCCGATGATGGCACCGGTGCGCTCGCGGCGGTTGGAGGTCACTGCGCCACCGGCGCCGCCGCCCACTGCACCACCGATCACTGCGCCGGTGCTGCCGCCCAGCGCGCCGCCTACTGCGGCACCGGCGACGCCGCCGAGAGCGCCGCCCAGGGCATTGTTCATGTCGCCCGCGACCGCCGGCAGCGCGCAGGCCGCCAGGGCAAGAGCAACGGTCAGGTTGCGAACGGGATGGCGAGTCATATCTTTTTTTCCTCTAATTGCCATGATGTGCCGCAAGTGTAGATAAGGAGCCGCGCCCTTGCTGTAACCACCTGTAAGGCCGTGTAATCCTCCACAGAAACGGTGTCCGTGCACGACAAAAGCGCGGCAAAAACGCAACACTCAATAAAAAGACAGGCGATCATGTGATCGCCTGTCTGCTTTGCGGCCGGCGCCGCTCAGGGTGTGCTCAGCAGCACTTGCCCTGCCCGCCGCCGTAGCGTGCCTCCTGGCGCTCGCGGAAGAATTCCTCGTAGCTCATCGGCGCGCGGTCCGGGTGAGTGCTTTCCATGTGCGCCACATAGGTCTGGTAGTCGGGCAAGCCGACCATCAGCCGCAGCGACTGCCCGAGATAGCGCCCCATCGTTCCGAGTTGTTCCAGCATGGCGGGCTCCTGCTTCAGGATTGTGCCGAGGCGGCCGCCGGCAGCGGCTCGAACGGCGTTTCGCTGTCGGTGCGGCGGCTGGCCGTGCGGGCCTGCAGCGCGGTCTTGAAGCCGTAGACCACGATCGACAGCACCACGAACATGAACAGCGCGCACAGGCCGGCGTCCAGGTAGTCGTTGAAGACGATGCGTTGCATCTGCTCGATCGACTTGGCCGGGGCCAGCACCTTGCCTTCGGCAATGGCGGCACTGAACTTCGAGGCATGGGTCAGGAAGCTGACCTTGGGATCGGCGTCGAACAGCTTCTGCCAGCCGGCGGTCAGCGTGCAGACCAGCAGCCAGATGGTCGGCAGCAGCGTGACCCAGGCGTACTGGCCGCGCTTCATCTTGACCAGCACGCAGGTGCTCAGCACCAGCGCCACGGCAGCCAGCATCTGGTTGGAGATGCCAAACAGCGGCCACAGCGTGTTGATGCCGCCCAGCGGGTCGACCACGCCCTGGTACAGGAAGTAGCCCCAGGCCGCCACGGTCAGTGCGGTGGCGATCAGGTTGGCCGGCAGCGAGTCGGTGCGCTTGAGCGAAGGCACGAAGCTGCCCAGCAGGTCCTGCAGCATGAAGCGGCCGGCGCGGGTGCCCGCATCGACGGCGGTCAGGATGAAGAGTGCCTCGAACAGGATGGCGAAGTGGTACCAGAACGCCATCATGGCCTGGCCGCCCACCACCTGGTGCAGGATGTGGGCGATGCCCACGGCCAGCGTCGGTGCGCCGCCGGCGCGCGAGATGATGGTGTTCTCGCCGACGTCCTTGGCGGTCTGGATCAGCACGTCGGGCGTGATCACGAAGCCCCAGGTCGAAACCACCTGCGCCACCGCGTCCGGCGTGGTGCCGATCACAGCAGCCGGGCTGTTCATGGCGAAGTACACGCCCGGCTCGATCACCGAAGCGGCCACCAGGGCCATGATGGCCACGAACGACTCGGCCAGCATCGCGCCGTAGCCGATGAAGCGCGCGTGCGATTCGTTTTCCAGCAGCTTGGGCGTGGTGCCCGACGAGATCAGCGCGTGGAAGCCCGAGACGGCGCCACAGGCGATGGTGATAAAGAGGAACGGGAATAGGTTGCCCGACCACACCGGCCCGCCGCCCTTGGCGAACTGCGTGAAAGCCGGCATCTTCAGTTCCGGCGCGACGATCAGGATGCCGATGGCCAGCGCGATGATGGTGCCGATCTTCAGGAAGGTCGACAGGTAGTCGCGCGGCGCCAGCAGCAGCCACACCGGCAGCACGGCGGCGATAAAGCCGTAGATGATCAGCATCCAGGTCAGGGCCTTGCCGTCATACGTGAACAGCGGCGCCAGCACGGCGCTCTCATGCACGTACTGGCCGCCGATGATGGCCAGCATCAGCAGCACGAAGCCGATCACCGACACCTCGCCGATGCGGCCCGGACGGATGTAGCGCGTGTAGATGCCCATGAACAGCGCGATCGGAATCGTCACCGCCACCGTGAAGGTTCCCCACGGCGAGCCGGCCAGCGCCTTCACCACGATCAGCGCCAGCACCGCCAGGATGATGATCATGATCATGAAGCAGCCGAACAGCGCGATCATGCCCGGCACCGTGCCCATCTCCGACTTGACCAGGTCGCCCAGCGAGCGGCCGTCGCGGCGCGTGGAGATGAACAGCACCATGAAGTCCTGCACCGCGCCGGCGAACACCACCCCGGCCAGGATCCACAGCATGCCCGGCATATATCCCATCTGCGCGGCCAGCACGGGGCCGACCAGCGGGCCGGCGCCGGCGATGGCGGCGAAGTGGTGGCCGAACAGCACCGCCTTGTTGGTGGGCACGTAGTCCAGGCCGTCGTTATGGCGCCAGGCCGGGGTCATGCGCTTGGGGTCGAGCTGCATCACCTTGTCGGCGATAAAGCGGCTGTAGTAGCGGTAGGCGATCAGGTAGATGCAGAGCGCGGCAACCACGATCCATAGCGCGCTGACGGCCTCGCCGCGCGCCAGCGCGACGGTGCCGAAGGCAAACGCGCCAAGGATGGCGACGGCCAGCCACACCAGGTGTTCTCCGATGCGATTCATAGTGAAGGTCTCCTCAGACCGGGATATGGATAGCCTGCGGCGGCGAAGGACTGGTAACAGGCAACTGGCAGGATCGGCAGCGGAGGTGCGCCGAGGGCGGGCAGCGGGGGCAATCCGGCGGTGAGGCTGTCTCCTGGGGATGCTGCTGCGCGCCCGGTTGTGTCGTCGTTTCCGGATCTCGTCTTGCAGGCAGGCGATGCACCATCCGGGTGTGGATGGTGCACCAGCTGCGTCGGCGCATGCGCCCTGCTGGGGCGTCGGCGCTTTCGGCGTGTAGTATTGACACCCGCCAAACCCCGCACAAGCGCGTAACTACGCAGCACTTCTGTGTAGTACTACGCAAGTCGACGGTGGCATGCCGCCTGCGCGGCGTCGGTGTTTACCCCCGCTCCAGATGAAACTCCGCCAGAAGATCCTGTTGCTTGCCGTGGCGCCCCTTGCGGTGGCCATGCTCGGCATCGCATTCGCCGTGCGTTTCCAGGCCACCCAGCTCGCCCGGCACGAGCGCGCCCTGGTCGAGGCGGCCTACCTGCAGAGCAAGGAAACCGAGCTGCGCCACTACGTAGAACTGGCGCAGAGCGCGATCGCGCCGCTGGTGCGTTCCGGCCGCGGCGACGCCGCCACGCGCCAGGCGGCAATGGACGCCCTCGCGCGGCTGGACTACGGCCGCGACGGCTACTTCTTCCTGTACGACCTGCAGGGCCGCAACCTGATGCACCCGCGCCAGCCCGAGCTGGTCGGCCAGGACCTGTGGACGCTGCGCGATCCGCAGGGCGCCCTCACCATCCAGCAACTGATTGCCGCGGCCAAGGCCGGTGGCGGCGCGGTGCGCTACCTGTGGAAAAAGCCGTCGTCACAGCAGCTGGCGCCCAAGCTCGGCTATGTGGTGGCGGTGCCCGAATGGGGCTGGATGCTCGGCACCGGCATCTACCTGGATGACGTGGAGCGCACGCTGCGTCAGCTCGACGCCCGCGCCGAGACCGACATCCGCGAAACGATGGCTTGGATCGGCGTGATCGCCGCCATCAGCATCCTGCTGGTCGCCGCCAGCGGGCTGGCGCTTAACGTCAGCGAACACCGCGAGGCCGATGCCAAGCTGCGCCAGCTGGCCCAGCGCGTGGTGCAGTCGCAGGAAGACGAGCGCGCCCGGCTGTCGCGCGAGCTGCACGACGGCATCAGCCAGCTGCTGGTATCGGTCAAGCTGGTGCTGGAAACCGCCACCAACCGCCTGCGCCTGGCGCCGGCCGAAGGCGCCGCGGTGGCGCCGGTGCTGGGCATGGCGCTGAACCGGCTCGACACCGTCTTCAATGAAGTGCGGCGCGTGGCGCGCAACCTGCGCCCGGCCCTGCTCGACGACCTGGGCCTGTTCGCCGCGCTCCAGCACCTGGCGCGCGAGATGCAGGGTGGCAGCGGGCTGGAAATCACGGTGACCCAGGGCGGCATCGCGCGCGAGCTGCCCGACGAACAGGCCACGGCGTTGTTCCGCATCGCCCAGGAAGCGCTGACCAACGTCGAGCGCCATGCCGGCGCGCGCCGGGTCGCGGTGTCGCTGGCCTTCGATGCCGATGCCACGCGCCTCACCGTGCGCGACGACGGGCATGGCTTCGACGTGGCGCGCATGCAGGAAGACCCGCAGCGCGGCATCGGCCTGCGCAACCTGCGCGAGCGCATCGCCGCGCTGTGCGGGCAGTTCGACATCATTTCCGGCATGGGCGGCACCCAGATCGTCGCCTCGCTGCCGCTGGCCAGGCCGGCGGCCATTGCGCACGATGCCGTATCGGCAGGATCCTCGCAGTCATGACCCAGCTTTTTTCCGACACCACCGACGTACCCGCCCGCGTATTGCTGATCGACGACCACGCGCTGGTGCGCGACGGCATGCGCATGCACCTGGCGCTGCAGCCCGGCCTGCGCGTGGTGGGCGAAGCCGACGACGGCGAAGCCGCGCTGGCATGGCTGGGCCGCGCCGCCAGCGCCGAGCTGCCTGACCTGGTCATTACCGATATCGGCATGCGCGGCATGGGCGGCATTGCCCTGGCGGCGGCCTTGCACGACCGCTATCCCGAACTGGCCGTCCTGATCGTGTCGATGCACGACAACCTGGAATACGTGCGGCAGGCGGTGCGCGCGGGCGCGCGCGGCTATGTGCTCAAGGATGCGCCGGCCGACGAGCTGATGGCGGCGATCCAGTCGGTGCTGGCCGGGCGCGTGTTCTACAGCGCCCGGATTGCCCGCGGCATGGCCGAGCAGAGCCCTGCGGCCGGCCCGCTGGACGCGCTGACGCCACGCGAGCGCGATATCCTGCGCGGCATCGGGCGCGGCCTGGCCAACAAGGAGATCGCGGCGCAGCTGGGGGTGTCGGTGCGCACGGTCGAGACGCACCGGCTAAACCTCAAGCGCAAGCTGGGGATCGAGGGGCGCGCCGGGCTGGTGAAGTATGCGGTGGAGACGTTGGGGGATAGTGAGGGGGGGTAAGGTGCGATTGACCAGCGGGGCTGCGCAGCCACGCCCGCCAAGCGCGACACCCACCCGCCTAGCGACTACCCAGGCAGCCCCCAAAAAAAACCCACCTCCGAAGAGGCGGGTTCTTTCACAAGGCGCGGACGAAAGAAATCACCCCTCCAACCGCTTCCCCAATGCCGTCCGCGCTTGCGCCAGCGCCTGCGGCAGCCGATGCTGCAGCTTGGTGAACAGCTCGTCATGCAGCGCCAGCTCCTGCTGCCACGCATCGCGATCGATCGAGGTCACCTGCGTGAACTGCGCCGGCGTGAAGTCCACGCCATTCCAGTTCAGGTCCTCATAGCGCGGCGAGGTGCCGAACACATGCTCGGCGCCCTGCCCCTTGCCTTCCACGCGGTCGATCATCCACGACAGCACGCGCATGTTCTCGCCGAAGCCCGGCCACACGAAGTTGCCGTCGCCGTCCTTGCGGAACCAGTTGACGCAGTAGATCCTGGGCAGCTTCGCGCCCGCGGCTTCCAGCTTCTGGCCGAGCTCCAGCCAGTGGCCGAAGTAGTCGCTCATGTTGTAGCCGCAGAACGGCAGCATGGCGAACGGGTCGCGGCGCACCACGCCCTGCTGGCCGGCGGCCGCGGCGGTGGTTTCCGAACCCATGGTGGCGGCCATGTAGACGCCTTCGGTCCAGTTGCGGGCCTCGGTCACCAGCGGCACGGTGGTCGAGCGGCGCCCGCCGAAGATGAACGCATCAATGGGTACGCCGGCCGGGTTGTCCCAGTTCTGGTCGATCGACGGGCACTGCGACGCCGGCGCGGTGAAGCGGGCGTTCGGGTGCGCGGCCTTGGCGCCGGTGGCCTTCGCGATTTCCGGGGTCCAGTCCCTGCCCTGCCAGTCGACCAGGTGCGCCGGCGCTTCCTTGGTCATGCCTTCCCACCACACGTCGCCGTCGTCGGTCAGCGCCACGTTGGTGAAGATGACGTTTTCCTTGAGGGTCGCCATCGCGTTGAAGTTGGTCTTCTCGCTGGTGCCCGGGGCCACGCCGAAGTAGCCGGCTTCCGGGTTGATGGCGTACAGGCGGCCGTCCTGGCCTGGCTTGATCCAGGCGATGTCGTCGCCGATGGTGGTGACCTGCCAGCCCTCGAAGCCCTTGGGCGGGATCAGCATGGCAAAGTTGGTCTTGCCGCAGGCCGACGGGAAAGCGGCGGCCACGTGGTACTTCTTGCCTTCGGGCGAGGTCACGCCCAGGATCAGCATGTGCTCGGCGAGCCAGCCCTCGTCGCGTCCCATGGTCGACGCAATGCGCAGTGCGAAGCACTTCTTGCCCAGCAGCGCATTGCCGCCGTAGCCGGAGCCGAACGACCAGATCTCGCGCGTTTCCGGGAAATGGACGATGTACTTGGTCGGGTTGCACGGCCAGGCCACGTCCTGCTCGCCGGCTGCCAGCGGCTTGCCGACGGTGTGCACGCACGGCACGAAGGCGCCGTTGGTGCCCAGGACGTCGTACACGGCGCGGCCCATGCGCGTCATGATGCGCATATTGACCGCCACATACGGCGAATCCGACAGCTCCACGCCGATATGGGCGATCGGCGAGCCCAGCGGGCCCATCGAGAACGGCACCACATACAGCGTGCGGCCGCGCATGCAGCCGTCGAACAGGCCGGCGAGCGTCTGGCGCATCTCGGCGGGGGCGGTCCAGTTGTTGGTCGGGCCGGCATCTTCCTGCTGCTCGGAGCAGATGAAGGTACGGTCTTCTACGCGCGCCACGTCCGACGGGTCCGACAGGGCCAGGAAGGAATTCTTGCGCTTGGCCGGGTTCAGCCGCTTCATGGTGCCGGCGGCGACCATCTGCTCGCACAGGCGGTCGTATTCTTCCTGGGAGCCGTCGCACCAGTAGATATTGTCGGGCTTGGTCAGCGCGGCGATTTCCGCAACCCAGGCAATCAGCTTGGGGTGCTTGACCCAGGCCGGCGCATTGACGGCGACCGTGCCTTGCATCGTGGGGTGGTTCATACTGCAAACTCCAGGTTCGTAAAGGGAAGGAAGGGAAGGAATCCTTTCAAAGCCTGGCCAGTGGCCCATGGTCCGCCATACGTCCCGGGATGGGATCGTCACATCCGGAGCGTCAACTCCGGATGGTCACATCCCGTTACAACTCCGCGGCGGCCCCGTTTATGCAAAAGGTCGCGGCGGTCCCTGCGGCTGCGCTACAGTTGCGCTTCGCCAGCGCAGGGGTGCCTGCACATGCTGGCCGGGCTTTGTCCGGAGGCGTCCGCGTGACGGGAGCGAAGCTCGACCGACAATCCGCGGCGGCACCGGAACGGGCAAGGATACCACTGGCGCACCCCCCTGTTTTTTGCTGCGCAACAATCGCCGGTGCCGGCTGGCGCGACATTTGCGCCGCCCGGCGGCAGTGTTGCGGTGCGCCGGCACGGGGTTCGCAACGTTTCACAACAATACTGTTGGCCGGCGCGCGGCTCAGTGGGCGCGCGCACCAACCGGCACAACGTCCCGAAGATAACCAGGGTTGCCGATGAAGATTGCCGTACTCGACGATTACCAGGATGCCGTGCGCAAGCTGCCTTGCTTCAGCCTGCTGGAAGGGCACGACGTCAAGGTGTTCAACAATACCGTCAAGGGCGTGGGCCAGCTGGCCGCGCGCCTGTCAGACGTGGAAGCCGTGGTGCTGATCCGCGAACGCACCCGCATCACCCGGCAACTGCTGGAAAAACTGCCCAAGCTCAAGCTGATCAGCCAGACCGGCCGGGTCGGCGCCGGTCCCGGCAGCCATATCGACCTGGAGGCCTGCACCGACCGTGGCGTGGCCGTGCTCGAAGGCGTGGGTTCGCCGGTGGCCCCGGCCGAACTGACCTGGGCGCTGATCATGGCCGCCCAGCGCCGCATTCCGCAGTACGTGGCCAGCCTGAAGCACGGCGCCTGGCAGCAGTCCGGGCTGAAATCGACGACGATGCCGCCCAATTTCGGCCTGGGCCAGGTGCTGCGCGGCCAGACGCTCGGGATCTGGGGCTACGGCAAGATCGGCCGGCTGCTGGCCGGCTATGGCCGCGCTTTCGGCATGAAGGTGCTGGTCTGGGGCCGCGAAGCGTCGCTGGAAGGCGCGCGCGCCGATGGCCTGGGCGTGGCGGAGTCGAAGGAGCAACTGTTTACGGACAGCGATGTGCTGTCCCTGCACCTGCGCCTGAACGACGACACCCGCGGCATCGTCAAGCAGTCCGATCTGACCCGGATGAAGCCCACCGCGCTGTTCGTCAATACCAGCCGCGCCGAGCTGCTGGAAGAGAACGCGCTGGTCAGCGCGCTGAACCGGGGCCGCCCGGGCATGGCGGCGATCGACGTGTTCGAGTCCGAGCCGATCCTGCAGGGCCACGCGCTGCTGCGCATGGAAAACTGCATCTGCACGCCGCACCTGGGCTACGTGGAGCGCGACAGCTACGAGCTGTATTTCCGCACCGCGTTCCAGAACATCCTGGACGTGCTGGACGGCAAGCATGACTGCATCGTCAATCCGAAGGCGCTGGCGCCGGTGCTGACGCGCTGAGGGCTTTCTCCGGCCGCCCGGTTTTCTCCCCTCTCCCGCAAGCGGGCGAGGGGAGCCTGGCTCAAACGGCGTTGGCTGCGGCTGGCGCAGATCCCCCCGCGAACGCGATTTCCACGAACCCGCTACACTCGGGACTTCCCTTACCGCCCGGCCGCAATGGCCCGCGGCAGACAATAACAAGGCGCCCCGCGCGCCGCCCCCTCTCCCAAGGCCGGCATGGACCCCAGGCTTGTGACGCTCTGCGTCGGCAATTTCGTCATCGGCACCGGTGCGATGATCGTTACCGGCATGTTGAACGACATTGCCGGCGATTTCGGGCTGGGCGCGGCCAGCGCCGGGCAGCTGATCTCGCTCTTCGCGCTGGCCACCTGCATCGGCGCCCCGCTGTTCGCCACGCTGGGCTCGCGCATCGACCGCCGGCTGCTGCTGACCGGTTCGCTGCTGGTCTATGGGGTGATGCACCTGGCCGCAGCCTTCGCGCCGAGCTTTGCGGCGCTGATGGCAATCCGCTTCCTGACCGCGATCGGCGCGGCCATCTATACGCCCCAGACCGCGGCCACGCTGCCACTGCTGGTCAATGCGCAGACCCGCGGGCGCGCCATCAGCTTCGTGTTCCTGGGCTGGAGCATCGCCAGCGTGGTGGGCGTGCCGCTGGGCACATGGATTTCCAGCACGATGGGGTGGCGCGTGAGCATGGCCCTGGTCGGCGTCATGGCGCTGCTGGTGTCGGCGGCGGTCTGGCGTGCGCTGCCGCGCGGGCTGATGGTGCCGCCGGCCGGGCGCGAGGCCTGGGGCGCGGTGCTGCGCCACAAGCCGCTCATGCTGGTGGTGCTGACCACCATGATCTCTTCGGCCGGCATGTTCACGCTGTATACCTATATCGCACCGCTGATGCGCGACGTCTACGGCATCAGCGGCGGCGCGCTCAGCCTGATGTTCCTGGCCTACGGCGCCTGCGGGGTGTTCGGCAATGCCATGGCGGCGTCGCGCATGGACCGGGTCACGCCCAGCCGGATCGTGCAGGTCACGCTGCTGACCTCGATCACGGCCATGGTGCTGTGGCCGCTGGCCGGGCTGGGCGGCGTGGCGCTGGTGCCGCTGTTCATGCTGTGGGGCGTGGGCGGGTTTGCCACCAACAGCGCGCAGCAGGCGCGGCTGGTGCTGCTGGCGCCGGAGCGGGCTTCAGTCTCGATCTCGCTGAATTCTTCATCGATCTACCTGGGCCAGGCCGCCGGCGCCATGGGCGGCGCCGCCATCTATACGCTGGCCGGACCCGATACGCTGCACTGGGGCGCGGCGGCGCTGATGCTGGCGGCGCTGGTGGTGTCGCAGCGCGCCCGCATGCTGGGCTGCCAGTGGCAGCGGCCGCAGGCGGCCCAGCAGGTGTGATGCAGGGCTGAAACTGGCACCGCCCTCCCCTGTCTCGCCGCCGCCGGGCGCCTTGTGACGAACCGCACCAAGCACTTGCCCACAGGGTTATCCGCCACCTTATCCTCAGGGATATCCGCAGCTTATCCACAGCTTTTTCCACAACCACGAAGCGGGGGCCCACGTGAGCGATTCCAGACCTTGGCCGGGCCTTGCGCGTGTGCTGGCGGTCAGCCTAGGCAAGGCCATCCCGCTGGTGGTGGCCGGGGCGGGCACCGAGGCGGTGGTGCTGTCGGGCATCCGCAAGCACCCGGTCAGCACGCTGCTGCATCCGCTGCGGGTGCAGGTGCAGCCGCTGGGCCTGGCCGGCGACGAGCAGGGCGACCTGACCGTGCACGGCGGCCTGGACAAGGCGGTCTATGCCTACCCGTCCGAGCATTACGCCTGGTGGAACGCGCGCCGCCGCGCCTGCGCGCAGCCTGAGTCAGGCCCGCCGCTGCCCTATGGCACCATGGGCGAGAACCTGACCCTGGAAGGCCTGCTCGAATCCGAGCTCTGGATCGGCGACCTGGTGCGCGTGGGGACGGCCCTGCTGCGCGTGGAGTCGCCGCGCCAGCCCTGCTACAAGTTCAACGCCGCGCTGGGCTACCGCCACGCGGTGCGCGACATGGTCGAAAGCGGCTACTCCGGGGTCTATCTCAGCGTGGTGCTCAAGGGGGAAGTGCGCGCCGGCGATGCTGTGATTGTGCAGGCCGGGCCACGCAAACTGTCGGTCGACAGCGTCAATCAGTGGCGCCGCGATGGCCGGCGGCAGCTTTTCTGATAATGTTTGTCTAATCATACAAGCGCCCCGCTACACACATCTCCGGCCTCCCCTGTGGCCCGGGCGGCGTTTGCCGGCGCCGGCCATTACCAGACCCTTGCACCCCTGTAACGGACTGTAATACGCGGCGCTGGCTCCGGCGGGCGAAGCGCGGTACTAGTAGAGGCTTTGCGCGACACGCACCGGCAACATCTGGGCATAACAAGCCGGGCGGATCACGGGGAGTGGCGCGAAGACGCGGTGCAGAGGGTCCACACAATATGAAATCTGACAGGATCGACCAGCCCAAGGGCTTCGTCGACAGCAACTGGAGGTCGGCCACCGGAACGGGGCGCGGCCGCGTATCGCCTTGGGTCATGGTGGCCGTGGTGCTGGTGCTTGCCGGCCTGGGCTGGCTTGCCTGGCGCACCTGGCTGGCCCCCAGGCCGGCGCCCAAGCCGCCGGCGGTGGTGGTGGTGTCCACCGTGGCCGTGCAGCAGGGCGACGTGCCGCTGCAGGTCTCGGCCAACGGCAATGTCACGGCGCTGTCCACGGTCGAGGTGCGTCCGCAGGTGTCCAGCACCGTGCGCACCGTCCATATCAAGGAAGGCCAGACCGTCAGGCCGGGCGACCTGCTGTTCTCGCTCGATACCCGCATGGACGAGGCCAATCTGGCCAAGGCGCAGGCCCAGTTGCTGCGCGACCAGGCCGACCTGGCCGATGCCCGCCGCACGCTCGCGCGCAGCCAGGAGCTGGTGCAGCGCAATTTCATCTCCAAGAGCGCGCTCGATACCGCGCAGGCCAAGGTCGACGGCTTTGCCGCCACCGTGCGCGCCGACCAGGCCGCCATCGAAGCCAGCCGCGTGGCCGTCAGCTACGGCGCCATCCGTGCCACCATCAGCGGCCGCACCGGCGTGATCAATGCCTTCCCGGGCTCGCTGGTGCTGCCCAACAGCACCCAGCCGATGGTCATCATCGCCCAGGTACAGCCGATCGCCGTGACCTTCACCCTGCCCGAGCGGCAGCTGGGCGCGCTGCGCGAGGCGCTGCGCGCCGGCCCGGTGCAGGTCACCGCGCTGCCCAACGACGGCAGCAAGGCCCCGGTGACCGGCAAGATCAGCTTTGTGGATAACACCGTCGATCCGCAGTACGGCACCATCCGCGTCAAGGCGCAGTTCGACAATGACGAGCAGCGCCTGTGGCCGGGTACCTACGCCAACGTCAGCGCTGTGGTGCAGACCCTGAAGGGGGCGCTGTCGGTGCCGCCGCAGGCGGTGGTGACCGGCCCCGAAGGCCGCTTCGTCTACGTGGTCCAGCCCGACAGCAAGGTCGCGCGCGTGCCGGTGCAGGTGGTGACCACCACCGCCACCGCTGCCGTGGTCGAGGGCGTGCAGGCCGGCGCCCGCGTGGTGGTGGAAGGCACGCAGAACCTGCGCCCCGGCGCGCTGGTGCGCGAAGCCCCGGCTGTCGGTGCCTCCGGCGCCGCCGCCCGCCCGGCCACCGCCACCGCGGGGCACTGAGCCATGACGCTCTCGGAACTCTGCATCCGCCGTCCGGTGATGACGGTGCTGCTGTGCCTGGCCGTGGTGGTCACCGGCATCGTGCTGTACCCGACCATCCCCATTGCCGCGCTGCCCAGCTTCAACTCGCCGGTGATCCAGGTCACCGCGACCCTGCCCGGGGCCAGCCCCGAGACCATGGCGGCGTCGGTGGCGACGCAGCTGGAAAAGCAGTTCGCGACGATCCCGGGCGTGTCGGTGATCAGCTCGTCGAACACGCTCGGCAATTCCAGCATCACTATCGAATTCAACAACGACCGCGATATCGACGCCGCCGCCGTGGACGTGCAGGCGGCGCTGTTCCGCGCGCAGCGTTCGCTGCCGATCGAGATGACGGTGCCGCCGTCGTACCGCAAGGTCAACCCGGCCGATGCGCCGGTGCTGCTGCTGGCGATCAACTCGCCGGCGATGAGCCTGGCGGACCTGAACGCCTTTGGCGACAACCTGATCTCGCCCACGCTGGCCACACTGCCGGGCGTGGCGCAGGTGCAGGTCTTCGGGCAGAAGCGCTTTGCGGTGCGGGTGCGCGCGCACCCGGATGCGCTGGCCGCGCGCGGGCTCACGCTGGACGAGCTGGCCACGGCGCTGAACCGCGCCAACGCCAACACCCCGGTGGGCACGCTGGACAGCGCGCGCCAGACGCTGACCATCCAGGCCAACCGGCAGCTGACCAGCGCCGACGCCTTCCGCAATATCATCGTCGCCAGCCAGCCCAGCGGCGCGCTGGTGCGGCTGTCGGACGTGGCCGAGGTCGAGGACAGCGTCGAGACCATCAAGACCGGCAGCTGGCTCAACAACGAGCGCTCGATCGTGCTGGCAGTGCTGCGCCAGCCCGATGCCAACACCGTGGCGGTGGTCGATGCCATCAAGGCCGCCCTGCCCCGCCTGACCGCGCAGATGCCGGGCTCGGTCAATGTGGCGGTGGTCAACGACCGCTCCAACTCGATCCGCGAATCGATCCACGACGTGCAGTTCACGCTGGCGCTGACGGTGGCGCTGGTGGTGATGGTGATCTTCCTGTTCCTGCGCCGCGCCGCGGCCACGCTGATCCCCACCGTGTCGCTGCCGATCTCGCTGATCGGCACGGTGGCGCTGATGAAGGCCTTCGGCTACAGCCTGGACAACGTCTCGCTGCTGGCCATCACGCTCGCGGTGGGCCTGGTGGTGGACGACGCCATCGTCATGCTCGAGAACATCGTGCGCCATATCGAGGAAGGCGTGGCGCCGCTCAAGGCCGCGCTGGTGGGCTCGCGCGAAATGGGCTTCACCATCCTGTCGATCTCGATCTCGCTGGTGGCGGTGTTTATCCCGATCTTCTTCATGCCGGGCGTGATCGGCCTGCTGTTCCATGAATTTGCCGCGGTGGTGTCGCTGGCGATCCTGGTATCGGCGCTGGTGTCGCTGACGCTGATCCCGATGCTGTGCGCGCGCTTCCTGTCGGCCGAGAACGTGCCAGTGGATGAATCGCACCACGCCTATGGCGACCACGCGCCGGGCCATCCGGCGCCCGCGGCCGTGGCGCAGAAGCAGACCCTGGGCATGCGCTCCACGCAGTGGTTCGAGAACCTGTTCGAGTTCACGCTGCACCGCTATGCGCGCGGGCTGGACTGGTGCCTGGCGCACCGGCGCACCGTGCTGGTGGCCGCGGGCCTGACCTTCGTGCTGACCGCGGTGCTGTTCGTGACCATCCCCAAGGGCTTCTTCCCCGAAGAGGACATCGGCCAGATCCAGGTCAATGCGGAAGGCCCGCAGGATATTTCCTTCGATGCCATGGCGACGCGGCTGCGCGATGCGGCCGAGCGCATGCGCGCCAATCCTGCGGTGAAGAGCGTGGTGGTTTCCATCGGCGGCGGCCCCTCGCCCGCCATCAACACCGGCCGCATGTTTATCGAGCTCAAGCCGCTTGCCGAGCGGCCCAAGATGCCGAAGGTGGTGGAGTCGCTGCGCAAGGACGTGGCTGGCATTCCGGGGCTGGCGGTGTATTTCTCGCCGGTGCAGAACCTGCGTTTGGGCGGGCGCCAGAGCAAGAGCCGCTACCAGTACACGCTGCAGAGCGTGAAGGCGGGCCAGCTGCAGGAATTCTCCGACCGGCTGATGGCGAAGATGCGCGCCGATGCCGTCTTCCGCGACGTCACCAGCGATTCGCAGCAGTCCGGGCTGGAGGCGCAGCTGACCATCGACCGCGACAAGGCCAATGCGCTGGGCGTGCAGATGCAGGACGTGCGCACCGCGCTGTACTCGGCCTTCGGCGAGCGGCAGGTGTCGACCATCTATACGCCGATCGACAACTACTACGTGATCCTGCAGGCGGCCGATGTAGACCGCACCGACGAAAGCGCGTTCTCCAAGCTCTATGTGCGCAGCAAGACCGGCCAGATGGTGCCGGTCTCGGCCTTCGCCACCACCGAGCGCCGGGTCGGGCCGATCGCCGTCAACCACCAGGGGCAGCTGCCTTCGGTGACGGTGTCGTTCAACCTGGCACCGGGCGCGGCGCTGGGCGATGCTTCCGCGCGCATCGACCGCTACCGGCAGGAGATCGCCATGCCGACCTCGATCTTCACCAGCTGGGGCGGCGACGCGGCGGTGTTCCAGTCGTCGCAGGCCACACAGATCGTGCTGCTGGTGGCGGCCATCGCGGTGATCTACACGCTGCTGGGCGTGCTGTATGAAAGCTACATCCACCCGCTGACTATCCTGGCGGGCTTGCCCTCGGCCGCCGTGGGCGCATTGCTGACGCTGTTTATCTTCAATGTCGAGCTGTCGCTGATCGCGGTGATCGGCGTGCTGATGCTGATCGGCATCGTCAAGAAGAACGCGATCATGATGATCGACTTCGCGCTGGCGGCACAGCGCGAGCAGGGCATGACGCCCGCCAGGGCGATCCGGCAGGCGTGCCTGCTGCGCTTCCGGCCGATCATGATGACGACCTTCGCCGCGGTGATGGGCGCGCTGCCATTGGCGCTGGGCCTGGGTGCCGGCGCTGAGCTGCGCCAGCCGCTGGGCCTGGCCGTGGTCGGCGGCCTGCTGTTTTCGCAGGTGATCACGCTGTTCATCACGCCGGTGATCTACCTGGCGCTGGACCGCTTCTCCGGCACCGGGCCGTTGCAGATCGATGCCGAAGGCAACAGGCTGCCGGACAAGGCGCCGGGCGAGACGGTGCACCAGCACTGAGGGTTCGGCAAGGCAAAGGAGGCCGCAGCATCGCTGCGGCCTCTTTGCTTTTAGGGCACCCGCCATGACCCAGACATTAGCGACATGTAGCCTGGCCGCCACATGAGTGACGGGTTCGATATAAGTGCTTTACGAATCAGGTTTAAATGATAATAATTCTCGTTAACTAAAAACCGGCGCAGACGCCGCGACACCTGTTGCCGCGGGCCGCCGCGCCCATGCGCGAGCCAGCCTTCCTGTCAAGGTTCCTGCCAGCCAGCGTCCGATTTCTTATGGGGAGAATCCATGAAACGTCGCTGCCTGGCGCGCTTGCGCGCCACCGTCCGGGTCACGCCCGTCGCTGCCGTCTGTGCCGCCCTGGGCGCGCCAGCCATTGCCGCCGAAGGCGACAACAAATCCATCACTCTCGCCGCGCTCAATGAAGTGGTGGTGACCGCCACCCGCACCGAGGAGCGGGCCGATTCGGTGGCCTCGACCATCACCACCCGCGACGCGCGCCAGATCGAACACGCGCAGCCGGTGGACGAGACGGGCCTGTTTGCCGACGAGCCCGATATCGACGTGCCGCGCGACCGCCGCCGCTTTGGCGCCGGCAGCATCAATATCCGCGGCATCGAAGACAACCGCGTGCTGCAGATGGTCGATGGCGTGCGGCTGCCGGACTTCTTCAGTGGCGGCGGGCCGTCGAATATTTCCAGCGCCACGCGCGATGCACCTGAGTTCTCGTTCCTCAAGCGTGTGGAAGTGCTGCGCGGGCCGGCGTCGAGCCTGTACGGCTCGGACGTCATCGGCGGCGTGGTGGCGTATGCCACCAAGGACCCGTCCGACCTGATGCAGGGCCGCAAGGCTGGCGGTGAAATCGGCCTGAACTGGAACGGCATCGACAACGGATTCGGCCAGACCGCCGGCGTCGCGGGCGGCAACGACACCATCCAGGGCCTGTTCATGGTCGCGAACCGCAACGCGCATGAAATGAAGAACATGGGCAGCGACGACTCTAACTCGGTCAACCGCACCAGGCCCAATCCGCAGGACGTGCACACGCAGGCATGGCTGGGCAAGATCCTGCTGAACGCCAGCCCCGAGCACAAGTTCAAGCTCACCTACGAGCACCGCGAAGGCCATACCGACACCGACATCCAGCGCCTGTCGACCGCGCTGCCGCGCGTGATCTCGACCAACGGCACCGAAGACCTGAACCGCGACCGCGTCAGCCTGGACTATGCGTGGAAGCCGGCTAGCGGCATGCTCGACCAGCTCACCGCGCAGGTCTACTACCAGGAGTCCGATACCAGGACCCTGACCAACCAGGTGCGCAGCAATACCAGCACCGGCTGCTCGGCCTCCACGCGCGGCACCAGCCTGTGCAATGTCGAACTCGGCTTTGCCTTCCGCCAGGAATAGACCGGCTTCAACCTGCAAGCCGACAAGTCCTTTGCCACCGGCAGCGTCGGGCAACGCCTGATCGGGGGCGTCGATTTCATGCGCACGCGCACCACGGAGTCGCGCGACGGCACCGTGCGCAACCTGACCACCGGCACCATCACCAAGTCGCTGGCCGGCGACAACTTCCCGATGCACGACTTCCCCACCGGCGAGACGCGCCAGACGGGCCTGTTCGTCCAGGACGAGCTGCGCTTCTTCGATGGCCGCTTCACGCTGACGCCGGGTCTGCGCTATGACCACTACGCGCTTTCGCCCGACGGCGACGATGCGGTCTACAACAAGGCCGCGGGCGGCCCCGCCGTCAGCAAGAGCGATTCGCACCTGTCGCCCAAGCTGTCGGCACTGTGGCAGGCGACCGATCGCGTCAGCCTGTGGGCGCAATACGTCTTCGGCTATCGCGCGCCGAATTACCAGGAGGTCAACGGCAGCTTCCGCAACACCATCCAGGGCTATGGCGCGGCGCCCAATGCCAACCTGAACCCCGAGAAGAGCCGCTCGTTCGAGATCGGCGCGCGTTATACCGACGTGACAACGTGCAGACCAGCGTGGCCGTGTTCGACAACCGCTACCGCGACTTTATCGAGCAGGTGCAACTGACCTGCCCGTCCGACCCGGCCTGCCTGCCCGGCCTGCGCGCGACCTACCAGTACCGCAACCAGACCAGCGTGCGCATCTACGGCGCCGAGTGGCGCGGCGCGTGGCGCTTCCTGCCGCAATGGCGCGTCGACGGCGCGGTGGCGTATGCGCATGGCAACAACGAGCAGACCGGGCAGCCGCTGAACAGCGTGTCGCCGCTGCGCGCCAGTGCCGGGCTGAGCTGGGAGCGCACGCCGGGCCAGGGTGCAGGCGTGCGCTGGCGCGGCGCGCGCCCGGTCACGCGCACAGACGATACCTCGTTCACCTACTTCAAGCCCGCCGGCTACGGCGTGGTCGACCTGCAGGCGTGGTGGCGCTTCAACCGCCATGTCAGCCTGGCGCTGTCGGTGAACAACCTGTTCGACAAGAAATACTGGCTGTGGGGCGATGTGCGCCAGACCGGCGTGGCCGCCAACGAGCCTGGCGTGGACTTCTACACGCAGCCGGGCCGCACCTTTGCCGCCAGCCTGAAGCTGTCGTTCTGAGCCGCAGGAGCTTTGCCATGTCCCCACAAAACACCACGACAAGCCGCTTCCTGCGGGCGCTGCTATGGCTGCTGATGCTGGCCGGTGTTGCGCACGCCGCCGCGGCGCCGCGCATCGCCATCCTGACCAGCTCGCCGGTGCCCGCCGGCAAGTTCGCGCCGCTGCGCGAGATGGCGCAGGCGCAAGGCATGACGCTGGAGGCGCGCTATCTCGAGCGCATGCCAGCGCAGGAGCTCGCGCCCTTTATCAACGATGCCGACCTGCTGATCGTCGATGCGCCGCGCGACCATATCGTCACCGCGATGCAGCAGCAGCTGGGCCCGCTGTGGACGCAGGCGCGCGTGCCGCGCGTGCTGGTCGCGACGGACCGCTACGAGACCCACGGCGTTGACGACAAGCTTGCCGCGCAGCTGCACGCGTACTACGTCAACGGCGGCCGTACCAACTTCAGCGCGATGATGCGCACGCTGGCCGCGCAGCAGTTCCGCCTGCGCGCCGACAGCAATATTCCGGCACCGGTGGCGTTCCCCAAGGCGGCCTACTACCACCCGAAGCTGGCCAGCGTCATCACCACGTCGCCCGACGAAGCGCTGGCCGCGTCGGGCAGCAGCGGTCCGGTGGTGGGCATCGCCATCCACCAGGCCTATGTGTCGGGGCTGGACAGTGCCTTTATCGACGACCTGATCCGCCGCCTGGAAGCCCGCCATGCGCGCGCGCTGACCTTCTACGGCCCGGTGATGGATGCCGACGGCATCCTGCGCATGGCCATGCCGGAAGGCAGGCGCCTGGTCGACGTGCTGGTCAACGGCCAGATCATGCTGAACCCGCAGGGGCGCAGGGCCGAGTTCGAGAAGCTCGACGTGCCCGTGATGCAGGTGATGCCGTATCGCAAGGGCGATGCGCAGGCGTGGCAAGACGATCCGCATGGCATCAGCCTGACCGATACGCCGTTCTACCTGGTGCAGCCCGAACTGGCCGGCGTGATCGATCCCATCGTCGCCGCCGCGACGGCCCGGGGCGACGGCGCCATCGTCGGCCTGCCGGCGCAGCTCGACAGCGTGGCCGACAAGGCGCTGGCCCTGGCGCGGCTGCGGAGCCTGCCCAATGCCGACAAGCGCGTGGCGATCCTGTACTACAACTATCCGGCCGGCGAGAAGAACCTGTCGGCCTCGTTCCTGAATCTACCCAAGAGCCTGGCCAGCACGCTGGCCGCGCTGCGCGCCGCTGGCTACACCACCGAAGCGGCCGACGAAGCGCGGCTGCAACGTGACCTTGGCGCGCTGCTGGCACCGTTCTACCGCGGCGGCAAGCTGGAACCGCTGCTCGATGCCGGGCTGGCGGTATGGGTGCCGATGGCGCAATACCGGCGCTGGTACGACGCGCAGCCAGCCGCATTCCGCGCCGCGGTGGCGCAGCGCTGGGGCAACCCCGAGCAATCGGCGATGGCCGCCACACGCAACGGCGAGGCCGGCTTCGTGATCCCGCGCCTGCAGCTCGGCAACGTGGCGCTGATGCCGGTGCCGCCGCGCGGCGAGCGCAATGAACCGGACGAGAAGGCGCTGTACCACTCCACCACCACGCCGCTGAATCACTTCTACATTGCCGCATACCTGTGGGCGCGTACCGGAGACGGAGGCCGAGACGCGCTGGTGCACTACGGCACGCACGGCACGCAGGAATGGACCCCGGGCAAGGAGCGCGGGCTGTCCGTCACCGACCAGCCCTACCTGGTACTGGGCAGCGTGCCGGTGATCTACCCGTATATCGTCGACGACGTGGGCGAGGCCATCCAGGCCAGGCGCCGCGGCCGCGCGGTGATCGTCAGCCACCAGACGCCGCCGTTCCGCCCGGCGGGCCTGCATACGGAACTGGTGTCGCTGCACGACCAGCTGCACCAGTTCCTGCAGCAGGATGAAGGCGCGGTGAAGGGCACCATCAGGCAGCAGATCCTGGCGCGCAGCGCGTCGATGCATCTGTTCGAGGACATGGGCTGGACCGCGGTGCGGGCGCGCGCCGATTTCACCGGCTATCTCGATGCGCTGCATATCCACTTGCATGAACTTGGCGGCACGCTGCAGCCCTATGGCCTGCACACCTTCGGCCAGTCTCAGGACGACGGGCTGCGGCTCTATACGACCATGGCGATGCTCGGCAAGGACTGGCTCAAGCGTGTGTTCCCGGACGCGCCCGAGGAACTGTTCGCGGTCGACTACGCAGAACTGTCGCAAACCGCGCCCTATGCGATGGTGCGCCGCTACGTGACCGAAGGCGCGCCGCTGGACGAACTGGGCGACGCGCGCCAGCGCGAAGACATGCAGCGCGCGCGGCAGCTCTACGCCAGTCTCGATGCGGCGCCGGAGAATGCCGGCCTGCTGACCGCGCTGGCCGGGCGGTACCTGTTGCCAGGCACCGGTGGCGACCCGGTGCGCAACCCCGATACGCTGCCGACCGGGCGCAACCTGTATGGCTTCGATCCGTCCAAGGTGCCCAGCCGCGAAGCCTGGAAAGCCGGCCAGGCCGCGGCCGAAGCCATGATTGCCGACTGGCGCAAGCGCCATGGCCGATACCCCGACAAGCTGGCGTTCTCGCTGTGGAGCGTGGAGACCATGCGCCACCAGGGCATGCTGGAAGCGCAGGCCATGGCGGTGCTGGGCGTGCGGCCAAAGTGGGACGACGGGGGTCGCGTCGTCGGCGTGGAAGCGATTCCCGCGGCGGAACTCGGGCGCCCGCGCGTGGACGTGGTGCTGTCGGCGACGGGCCTGTATCGCGACCATTTCCCCAACCTGATGAAGTGGCTGGCCGAGGCGGTGAAGCTGGCCGCCGCGCAGCCGGAGGCCGGCAACGTCGTCGCCGCCAATACGCGCGCGGTGCGCGAACGGCTGGTCAAGCTCAACGTCCCCGCCGACCGTCTCGACGCACTGGCGGTGACGCGCATCTTCGCCAGCGAATCGGGCAACTACGGCACCGGCCTGAACGATGCCGCGATGGCCACCGACACCTTCGGCAGCGGCCGCGAGGCCGACGCCAGGCTGGCCAAACTCTACCTTGCCCGCATGCAGTACGCCTACGGCCCCGACGAGCAGCACTGGGGCGAGGCGCTGCCGCAGGTCAACCTGTATGCCGAGAACCTGAAGGGCGTGGACGGCGCGCTGCTGGCGCGCAGCTCCAACCTGTACGGCATGCTCACCACCGACGATCCGTTCCAGTACCTGGGCGGCATCGGCCTGGCGGTGCGGCACCTGACCGGCAAGGCGCCGGAACTGCTGATCTCCAATCTGCGCGATGCGAACAACGCGCGCACCGAGACCGCGGCGGGCTTCCTCGCCAGCGAGCTGCGCACGCGCTACTTCCATCCGGGCTGGATCGAAGGCATGAAGGCCGAGGGCTACAGCGGCGCGCTGAAGGTGCTCGACACCGTCAATAACTTCTGGGGCTGGACCGCGGTCTCGCCCGAGATCGTGCGCGACGACCAGTGGACCGAGTTCGCCGAGGTCTATGTCAACGACAAGCACAAGCTGGGGCTGAACGCGTGGTTCGAGAAGAACGCGCCGCAGGCCCAGGCACAGGTGATCGAGCGCATGCTGGAAGTCGCGCGCAAGGGCTACTGGAAGGCCGACAGCAAGCTGCTGGAGACGCTGGCGCAGCGCTACGAGGACCTCGCGCAGCGCCACGACATCGTCAGCAACAACCGCGCATTCAACCAGTACCGCAAGCAACAGGTGCAGGCGGCGGCCGAGGGCTTCGGCATGCAGGCGCCGGCGGCCGCGCCGCCCCGCGCTGCCAGGCCGGCCGCTGCCGAGCCCGCACCCGTGCCTGCGCCCGCGCCGAACCCGTCCCAACCCCAGCCCGTGCAGGGCATGCAGCTGGTCGAACGCATGCCGCCCGCGGCCGCCATCGTGCCGGTGCTGTCGTGGCTGGCCGGCGGCATCGCGCTGGCCGCGGCCATCGTCGGCGGTGCCGTCAGCGCGCGGCGGCGCCAGGCCGCTGCCGGCGGCAGCTGGATACCGGGACCGTGCTGAGCGCCTGGCAGAAGCATCCATCGAATTCCTGAAGACGACACACCATGACCCCTACCCTGCTTGAAACCCTGATGTACGACGTCGGCCAGCTGTTCCTGATCCCGACGCTGGCGCTGATCGCGCTGCTGTTCCTCTATGCCTTCTGGGCGCTGGGCGAATTCGCTATGCAGGCCTGGCTGCGCGCGCGCCATCCGGTCGCAAGCGGGCGCGGCTATGTGCTGGTGGCCTGGGCGCGCCGGCACAAGGTGGCGGATACCGATGCGCTCGACGTCGCCGCGCACCGCCTGCTGGAACGCCCGCGCATCGCCACGCGGGTGGCGCCTGCTGGGGCTGGTGGCCACCATGATCCCGATGGGTCCGGCGCTCAAGGGCCTGTCCGGCGGCAACCTGGCCAATGTGGGCGAGAATCTGACCATCGCCTTCTCCGCGGTGATCCTGGCGCTGATCGCGGCCAGCATCACGTTCTGGGTGGTCAACGTGCGCCGCCGCTGGCTGGCCGAGGAACTGGTGTGGCTGGGGCAGTCGCGGCCGCAATGGGAGGCGGACGAATGACGTTCCTGGAAGAAAGCGAAGCCGACGATCCGATCCTGTCGGTGGTCAACCTGATCGACGTGTTCCTGGTGGTGATCGCCGCGCTGCTGGTGGCGATCGCGCAGAATCCGGCCAACCCGTTTACGCATGACGACGTGACCGTCATCACCAACCCGGGCAAGCCAAATATGGAGATCGTGTCGCGCCAGGGCGAGAAGGTGGTGCGCTACCAGGCCAGCGGGCAGGTGGGCTCGGGCGATGGCATCAAGGCTGGCGTAGCCTATCGGATGCAGGACGGGTCGATGGTGTATGTGCCGGAGCAGCAGGCCGCCAACCCGGCCACCGCAACGAGATAAGGAAAGGAACCGCGTGATGTCATTCCGTTTGCGCAAGGCCGGCGTGCTGGCTGCCGCTGTCGCGGTGCTGGCCACCGGCTGTGCGGCCACGCGCCCGCCGCCCGAGGCCGTCAGCGCCGCCTTCGCCGGCAAGTCCTACGTGCTGCTGGGCGAGGTGCACGACAACGCCGCCGCGCAGCAGCAGCGCCTGGCTGCGCTGACGCGCGCGGTCGAGCAAGGCTGGCGCCCCGCCATCGCCATGGAGCAGTTCGACCGCGAGCGCCAGGCCGATATCGAGCGCGCCCGCCGCGAGCGCCCGCGCGATGCCGACTACCTGATCGCGCAGGCCGGCGGCGGCGCCTGGCAGTGGCCGCTGTACCGGCCGGTGGTAGCGCTGGCGCTGCAGTACGACCTGCCGCTGGTGGCGGCCAACCTGTCGCGCGCCGATGCCGGCAAGATCGTGCGCGGCGGGCTGGACAGCCTGTTCCCGGCCGGCGAGCGCCGGCAACTGGGCCTCTCCGGTGCGTTGCCCGACGACCTCGTCGCCGCGCAGACGGCGGTGCTGGACCGCGGCCACTGCGGCAATTTCCCCAGGGCCATGCTGCCCGGCATGCTGGCGGCGCAGGCCGCGCGCGATGCGGTGATGGCGCAGACGCTGCGCCCGTACGCGCAACGCGGTGCGGTGCTGATCGCCGGCAACGGGCACGTGCGGCGCGATATCGGCGTGCCGCGCTGGCTGGGGGTGGACGTGGGGCAGGTGGTCAGCGTCGGTTATGTGGAAAACCCGCCGGGCGACGGTGAGTTCGATATGGCGGTGGTGGTGCCGGCGGTCGAGCGCAAGGACCCATGTCTGCAAGCGAAGCCGGCGGCGTGAGCCACTCGGGCGACGGCAGCGCTTGAAGCCCCCGCGCTCTCCCCAGCCCCTCTCCCGCAGGCGCTTGCCTTTACCCACATCTCGATAGGAAAGGTTGTAAACCGGATTGGACGGTGTTAACTTCGGGTGAAGTTGACAATCAGTGGTGGCAATTTTGCCTGATACGGAAGATCTCGAAGACTG
>NZ_QKWJ01000030.1 GCF_003353055.1 Cupriavidus lacunae | reverse complement strand
GAATCGCCTCCAGCGTCTGATGGTCAAATGTACGTCCGTCTCGTTTCATACACGATCCGACCGGCACGGGCATCGCAAAGTTCCCCAATTTGTCGACTTACTTATCGACTGGTGAGTAAACGTTGCTGGACAAGGCAGTGCGGGGAGAGGGCAGGCGCCTGGCAAGCATCGCGACGCTTCACTTCGAGGAGACGCCCGCCCTCACCCCCGCCCCTCTCCCATAAATGGGAGAGGGGAGAAAACATCTGCAAGTTCAGGCTCAGGCCTTGGCCAATGCCAGCGACGCACCCGGCGCGACCGCCACCTTTGCGCCGAGATGCCGGTCGACCACCCCTGCCACCATATCCGCCGTCACCGCTGACAAGGTCCACCCCAGGTGCCCGTGGCCGGTGTTGTAGAAGATGCAGGCCGCACGCCCGCGCCCCACGCGCGGCAGCATGTCCGGCATCATCGGCCGCAGCCCGGCCCAGGGCACAACGCTGCGCGTGCTGACGCCGGGGAAGCATTGCTGCACCCATTCCACCAGCGGGCGGATGCGGTCGGCGCGGATATCGCGGTTGTAGCCATTGAACTCGGCAGTGCCGGCCACGCGGAAGCGGTCGTCGCCCAGGCGGCTGGTGACCAGCTTGGTTTCGTCATCGAGCAGGCTGACTACTGGTGCGGCGGCGCGGCTGGCCTCGTCGGTCAGGTTGACCGTGATCGAGTAGCCCTTGACCGGATAGATGTTGACGCGGTCGCCCAGCCCCGCGGCCAGCGCGCGGCTGGCGGTGCCGGCGCAGATCACGGCGCCGTCGAAGGTGGAGCTGGCCGTGTCCGCGCCGTCCTGCACGGTCACGGTGGCGCGCCGGCCGTCGGTCTTCACCGCGCGCACGTCCTGGCCGTAGAGGCAGCGCACGCCCAGGCGGGCAATCGCCGCCGCCAGGCCGCTGGTGAACTTGTGGATGTCGCCGGTGGAGTCGCTCTCGGTGAAATACCCGCCGTAGTACGAGCCGGCCAGCGTCGGCTCGATCGCGCGCATTTCCCCTGGCGTCACGGCGCGCCGCTCCAGCCCGCCCTGTGCCAGCAGCGCCGAGACCCGGCCGGCATGCTCGAAGCCGGACTTGTCGCGGTAGATATGGAGGATGCCTTCCTGCTTCAGGTCGAAGTCGATGCCTTCCTGCGCCGCCCAGTCGAACAGGTGCTCGCGCGCGGCGATGGCCAGGCGCGCGGTCTCGATAGTGTTGCGGCGGTAGTGGGGGATCGCAGCCATGAACTCGGCGAACCACGACAGCTTGTGCCAGCTCGGCCGGGGATTGACCTGCAGCGGGGCGTCGTTGCGCAGCATCCACTTCATGCCCTTGACGATGGTGGACCAGTGGGTCCAGACCTCGGCGTTGGAGGCCGACAACTGGCCGCCATTGGCGAACGAGGTCTCCATGGCGGCATAGCGGTGGCGTTCGAACAGCGTGACGGCGAATCCGCGCCTGGCGAGCGCGTAGGCCGTGGTGACACCCGTGATGCCACCGCCGATGACAGCGATTGATTTCATGATCTGCAGGTTCCAGGAACGTCGATGGTGGGAGCCCGGACGCAATATGCGTGGCGGACGCCCCCTCTGTTCTGGACCTGAGAGATTCACGGCACCCGGCCGCGAGGGCGGGGTGCGCTTGCTCCTTCGGTATACCGGCGGACGATAGCGTCCGGCATTCTTCAGAGTGCACTGACTGGTGATGCCGGTCCTTTTGCCTGAGAGTTTCCGGGGCGGTTGCTCCTTCGGCGCTGTCCACGGCGGGCGCCGCGACAGTCTCTCCCTGCATCACATTGGCTTGCCGCCAATCCGGGCAATGTAGTGACAAGGCTGCGCATTGGATATACGGGTTAACGCGGATGCGGCCCCGCTGACCGCGTCGCTATGTCGCATCGGCGTGCGCCTTCATGCCCCATAAAATGTCAGCGCTTGCTCTCAGGGAGAAGCGCCGCATGCTGCGCACAGGTGGGACGAGCCAACGAAGACAACAAGAAGGTTTCGCGTGAAGAAGAATCGTATTGCCCTGGCCGTCTCGGCGGTGCTGATGGGCCCCGCCGTTGCCGCCGCGCAGGCGGTTGACGCGCCCGAGCCGCTGCAGGAGGTGGTGGTTTCGGCCAAGTCGGACCGTGGCGAAACGCCGGCCGTGCCGCCCAACACGCCCTCGCCAGCCTATGGCATCAGCAGCGCCCGCATGGCCGATTTCAATGTGGTCAATACGGAAGACGCCCTCAAATACGCGCCCAACCTCGCCGTACGCAAGCGCTTTATCGGCGATATGAACTCGATCATCTCGGTGCGCAGCACCAGTTCGCGCCAGTCGGCGCGGGGGCTGGTCTATGCCGACGGCCTGCTGCTGTCCAACCTGCTGGGCTCTGACTTCAGCTTCCCGCCGCGCTGGTCGCTGGTCAATGCCGCCGAGATCGAGCGGATGGACGTGCTGTACGGCCCGTATTCGGCGCTGTATCCCGGCAACTCGCTCGGCGCGACGGTGCTGATCACCACGCGCACGCCGCAGAAGTTTGAAGGCGACGCCAGCGTGCAGCTGTTCACGCAGCGCTTCAGCCTGTACGGCACGCACGACAACTTCAACGGGGTCCACGCCAACGCGTATGTGGGCGACCGCGTCGGCCCGTTCTCGTGGCTGGTCAGCGTGGACCGGCAGGACAGCAAGAGCCAGCCGCTGAGCTTCTATACCGCGTCCCGCTCGACCCGGCCCGCGGGCGCAACAGACAGGCCGGTCACCGGCGCCTACTTCGACCAGGACCAGACCGGCCGCGACCGCGTGGTGATGGGTGTGAACAGCGAGGGCGTCACGCACACGGTGCAGGACCAGCTCAAGCTCAAGCTCGGCTACGACATCACCAATACACTGCAGGCGCAGTTCACTGCCGCTTACTGGCAGCAGGACCGCTCCAGCGCCACCGGCAGCTACCTGCGCGATGCCAATGGCAACGTGGTGTCGAGCGGTCCCGTGAATATCGGCGGCTACCAGTATGTGATTCCCGCCAACGCCTTCGCCCCGAGCAACGGCGAAGACGCGCGCTGGCTCTACGGCATGTCGCTGCGCACGCGCAACGAGACCGGCTGGAATTTCTCGGGCGTGGCGTCGCTGTTCGATGTCAGCAAGGACATCAGCCGCAGCGCCAACACCGCCGGCAACGGGCCGGGCACCGTGACCTATGGCGACGGCACCGGCTGGCGCACGCTCGACCTGAAGGCCGACTATCGCCCGCAGCAACTGCAGGGCGGGCACTGGGTCACGTTCGGCTACCACTATGACAACTACCGGCTGACCAACACCACCTACAACACCTCGGACTGGCAGGCGGCCACCATCACCGCGTTCAACAATGCCTTTGCCGGCAAGACCGAGACCCAGGCGCTCTATGCGCAGGATGCCTGGTACTTCGCCGAGGACTGGAAGCTGATCCCCGGCGTGCGCTACGAACACTGGCGCGCCTATGACGGCAGCCGCAGCCAGCCCGGCGTGGATATCGGCTACCCGGTGCGCAGCGAATCCAACTGGTCGCCCAAGCTGGCGCTGGAGAAGGCGTTCGGGCAGGACTGGCTGGGCCGGCTGTCGCTGGGCCAGGCCTATCGCTACCCGACCGTCAGCGAGCTGTTCCAGGGCCGCATCACCGGGACCTCGCTGATCAACAACGATCCCAACCTGCGGCCGGAGCGATCGTTCTCGAAGGACCTGACGTTCGAGCGCACGGTGGATTCGTCGTACTTCCGGGTCTCGCTGTATGAGGACGATATCCGCGATGCCCTGGTCAGCCAGACCAACACCACGGTATTCCCGACCGTCACCAGCTTCCAGAACGTGGACCGCGTGCGTACCCGCGGCATCGAACTGGCCTATGACGCGCGCGATGTCCTGGTCAGCGGCTTCGACCTGTCGGCCAGCGGTGCCTACAACCACTCGAAGACGCTGGAGAACGCCAATAACCCGGCCTCGGTGGGCAAGTATTTCTACCGCATCCCCAAGTGGCGCGCCAACCTGGTGGGCACCTATCGCATCACGCCGGCGTGGGCGGGCACCCTGGCCATGACCTATTCGGGGCGGCAGTACAATACGCTCGATAATTCCGACACCAATCCCGACACCTTCGGCGGCACCAGCAGCTTCCTGACATTTGACGTCAAGGTGACGTACAAGCCCGCCAAGAATGTGCGCCTCGGGCTTGGCATCGACAACCTTACCGACCAGCGCTACTTCGTCTACCACCCGTATCCGGGCCGGACGTTCTACGCCGAGGCGAAACTTTCCTTCTGAGCACGTGAACAGGCTGACCACAACCATGCAAGGCGTTCGCCCCGGTTTCCGTTTGATCGTTGCCGGCCTGATGGCCTGCGCCGCGCTGGCCGCGACCGCGCAAACGCACGGCGACCACGCCGGCCACGGCGGCCAGGCCAAGGCCGCGAAGATG
Source organism: Cupriavidus lacunae (assembly GCF_003353055.1). Lineage (GTDB taxonomy): Bacteria > Pseudomonadota > Gammaproteobacteria > Burkholderiales > Burkholderiaceae > Cupriavidus > Cupriavidus lacunae. The sequence continues at coordinate 77,998 of NZ_QKWJ01000030.1, read as the reverse complement.
AGCGAACTGGGCACCGGCGCGGCCTTCGACCGCGACGGCAAGTTGTGGATTGCCTACAAGGACGGCCCTTACGTCGCGGTACGTGCATCGACTGACTACGGCCGCAGCTTCGGGCCGGCGCAGCATGTCAACAGCACGCCGGAGCAGGTCGCGGCCGATCACGAAAGCCGGCCCAAGGTGGCCGCGGGGCGCGACGGCGAGATCTACGTCACCTGGACCCAGCCGCTGCCCAAGCCCTGGACGGGCTTCATCCGCTTTGCGCGTTCGACCGATGGCGGCAAGTCCTTTGCCGAACCGCTCACGGTGCATGCCAACCGCGACCAGATCGCGCACCGCTTTGACGCCATCGCGGTGGACAACGCCGGGCGCGTCTTTGTCAGCTGGATCGACAAGCGCGACGTGGTTGCCGCCGAGGCGCGCAAGCAGGCGTATGCCGGTGCCGCGATCTACTACGCGGTCTCGGCCGACCACGGCAAGACCTTCCAGGGCGACTACAAGATCGCCGACCAGTCGTGCGAATGCTGCCGCATCGCCCTGGCGCCCACGCCCGACGGCAAGATGCTGGCGCTGTGGCGCCATGTGTTCCCGCCCAATGCGCGCGACCACGCGCTGGCGCTGCTGGGCACCGACGGCAAGGCCACGCCGATGCAGCGCGCCACCTTTGACGACTGGCGTATCGATGCCTGTCCGCACCACGGCCCCGGCGCTTCGGTGGCGCCCGATGGCACGGTGCACATGGTCTGGTTCAACGTGCGTGAAGGCAAGCCCACGGTTTCGGTCGGGCGCTGGAAGGACGGCAAGCTGCAGGCACAGCGCCCGCTGGATGACCCGCGCGCGCAGCATGCCGATATCGTCGCGCTGGACGACAACGAGATCGCAGTGACCTGGAAATCGTTTGACGGCCAGCAGACCCGCCTGTGGACGATGCAGTCGGGCGATGGCGGCAAGACGTGGCAGACACGCAAGCTGGCCGGCACGGAGCGCGACTCGGACCAACCGCACCTGCTGCAGCACGCCGGCCGAGCCTACGTGTTGTGGCGGACTGAGGCAGAGGGCTTCCAGGTCTTCGCGCTGGGGCAGGAGGGCGCATGATGCTATCCCGCCGCAAACTGCTCGCCGCTGCCACCCTGACGCTGGCGCTCGCCACCGCCAATGCCGGCAGTCAACCGGCCGACCGCGTCGCCGTGTTCGAATCGGCCAATGCCACCCAACTGGCCGCCAGCCAGAAGGGCAAGCCCTTTGTGCTGGTGGTCTGGTCGCTTGACTGCGTCTATTGCAAGCGCAACTTCGACGCCATCGGCAAGCTGCGCGCGCAGCGTCCGGACCTGCGCGTGGTCACGCTGTCGATGGACAGCGCCGACGCCTTGCCGCAGGTGCAGCAACTGCTCCAGCGCGTCAGGCTCACGCGCAACGCGTGGTTGTTCGGGCAAGAGCCGCAGGAGCGGCTGCGCTATGCGGTCGATCCGGACTGGATGGGCGAGATGCCGCGCACCTACTTCTATCGTGCCGACGGCCAGCGGCAGGGCGTGTCCGGCGTGATCAGCGACGCGGACTGGAACAAGCACCTGCGCTGGGCCGGGATCGCCAGCTGACGCCGGACCGGGGCGATCCGGCCCGGCGGCTGTCCGCTTAGTCTGGCTTGATCCCCGCCCGCGCAATGATCGGCTTCCAGCGCTGCTGCTCCTGCGCGATAAAGCGCGCGAACTCCGCCGGCGTGTCGCCCACCACGATCGCCGCATCCGCGCTCAGGCGCTCGACCGACGACTTGCTCTTCACCGCTTTCACGGTGGCGTCCGCCAGCTTGTCGGTGGCCGCCTGGGGCAGCGATGCCGGCGCCAGCAGGCCATACCACTGCGTCATCTCGAAGCCGGGATAGCCTTGTTCGGCAACCGTCGGCACGTCAGGCAACTGGGGAATGCGCTGGGTTGTGCCGGTGGCGATGCAGCGCAACTTGCCGGCCTTGATGAACTGGATGATCGCGGGCGCGCCGACGGCTGCCGCATCCAGCCGCCCCGACAGCAGGTCGGTGATCTGCGGGCCGCTGCCGCGATACGGCACATGGGTGATGAAGGTGCCGGTTGCGGCCTTCAGGTATTCAAAGGCCAGGTGGCCGGCGCTGCCGTTGCCGGCCGAACCGTAGTTCAGCTTGCCGGGCTTGCTCTTGGCCAGCGCCACAAACTCCTTCAGGTTCTTCGCGGGCACGTCCGGGTGGACCACGTACAGGCTCGGCACCTTGGACAGCAGCGAGATCGGGCGGAAGTCCTTGTTGGGGTCGTAGGGCAGCTTCGGGAAGATATAGGGATTGACCGCCAGCGTGCCGATATGGCCGAGGATCAGCGTGTGGTTGTCATCGGCGCGCGCGACTTCGCCCATGGCGATATTGCCGGCGGCACCGGGCTTGTTCTCGACGAACACGGAAACGCCAAGCAGCTTGGTCAGCTCCGCCGCGGTGGAGCGTGCCACGATCTCCGAGCTGCCGCCCGGCGCGAACGGCACCACCAGGCGGATCGGCTTGGCCGGCCAGGCCTGGGCGCGGGCCAGCGTGGGTGCCAGCGCGCAGGCGCCCAGTGCGGCGGAGGCCTTGAGCAGGTGGCGGCGAAGGGGATTGGTCGGGGTCATGCATTTCTCCTTAGGATTCTGTAGCTGGCCCGTGGCGGGCAGGGGCGGTGCCGGCAGGGGCTATTCGGGCTTGATGTTGCCGTCCCGGATGACCTTGGCCCATAGCCGGGTCTGCCCGTCGATGAATTGCCGTGCCTGCGCGGGCGGTGCCGCCACGACCTCGCCGCCCAGCTCGACCACGCGTTGCTTGATCTCGGGGCTGGTCATGACCTTCTGCAGCGCGTCAGCGAGCTTCGTGGCAATCGGGTCAGGCGTTGCGGCGGGCAGGAAGGCCGCGTTCCACTCATAGACCTCGTAGCTCGCCACGCCGGCTTCCTGCATGGTGGGCACGGCCGGCAATGCCCGGGTGCGGGCATGGCTGGTCACCGCCAGCGGCTTGAGCTTGCCGGCCTTGATGTGCTGCAGGCTCGATGCCACGTTGGCAAAGAACAGCGGCACCTGGCCGGCGATGACATCGGTCATGGCCGGGCCGCCGCCCTTGTAGGGCACGTGCAGAAGATCGACTCCCGCGCGCTGCTCGAACAGCACGCCGGCCAGATGCTGCGCCGAGCCGTTGCCCGAGGAGGCAAAGGCGACCGAGCCCGGCTTCTGCCTGGCCATGGCCACGACGTCGCTGACCTTGCTGGCGGGAAAGCTCGCCGTGGCCACCAGCACATTGGGGTAGCGCGCCAGCACGCTGACCGGCCGGAAGGCCTTGTCCGGATCGTAGGGCAGGCGTGTATAGAGGCTGGGATTCACCGCATAGGACGAGGCATCGACCATCATCGTGTAGCCGTCCGGCGCGGCCTTGGCGACATAGGCGGCACCGATCTGCCCACCGGCACCCGGGCGGTTCTCGACGATGACGGTCTGGCCCAGCTCGCGCCCGAGACCCGGGGCGATCAGCCGTGCCATCAGGTCCGCTCCGCCGCCCGGCGGATAGGTCACCACGATCGTGATGGGACGTGCCGGCCAGGCCGCGGCGGTGTCGGCGGCCTGCGCCAGCGTGGTGATGGCGATCATGGCAACCATCGTGGTGGCGATCGCATGGCGTGCGTGCATGGGTCTGTCTCCTCGGGCGCGGTCCGTCAGCGGACGTCCGCGGTATAGCGAAAGGCAAAGGCGTCGCCGCGCGTCAGCCGGTATTCGATGCAGCTGCCGCCCAGGTCGAAGGCGTGCCGGGTCACGACCGCGCACGGATGCGCGTCGGGCAAGTCCAGCAACGATGCCTCGTCTGCTGCCAGCGTGCGGAAGGTCACTTCGTCAACGGCGCGATGGACCGTGATGCCGCAGGCGCTGCCCAGCAGCGGGTAGAGCAGGTCGCCCCATTGCGCCGGCGGGAGTTGCTGCAGGGCTTCGCAGCGCGGCAGCGGCAGCCAGATCGCTTCCAGCAGCCGGGGCGTGTCTTCCAGCCAGCGGCGGCGCGAGATCGCCAGCCCGCGCGCGCCCGTCGGCAGGCCGAAACGGGTGGCCATGGCCTTGTCCAGGCGCACGGCGCGGCACGACAGGATTTCCGAGCGTGGTACCGCCGGCGCGTCATCGGCACGGCCGAAGCGGAAAAACCGCATCAGGCTGGCCCCGGTGAGTCCCTTGCGCACGAACGTGCCCTTGCCCTGGACGCGTTCCAGCAGGCCCTGCTGGACCAGCACGGCGATGGCCTGGCGGATGGTACCCAGCGCAATGCCGAACTCCTTTGCCAGCGCGCCTTCCGCAGGGATGGCGCTGCCCGGCGCCCACGCGCCGGAAACGATCTTTGCCTGCAGTTCCGCCGCGATCTGGCCGTAGCGGCTCAGGCCCGCGGCGGCGGTGGTGATCTGGAGCAGCGCGTTGTCTGGCATGCCGAACCCGTGCTAAATTGATGTCGATGTCATCTAGAGGACTAGAATACTGACGTGGACACGGATGCCATATCCGTATATACCCGCGAGAATGAGCCGTGCCACTAGGGGGCTGACTGATGAGCAAGTGCGCTTTACCGCTGGTGGATACCCACTTCCACGTCTTCGATGCCGGAGCGGCCACGCCATCGGCCCGCTACCGGCCGCCATACGCCGCCGACCTGAAGGACTGGCATGCCCGGCTTGCGGAACTGGGAGACCCATATGGGGTGGTGGTGCAGACCAGCTTTCTCGGCACCGACAATACGGCGCTGCTGGCCGCGCTGCAGGCCATGCCGGGGCGCTTGCGCGGCGTCGCGGTGGTCGACCCGGCGGTGGCGGACCAGGAACTGGCCACACTGCACGCCGCCGGCGTGCGGGGCATCCGCCTGAACCTGTACGGCGATCCGGACTGGCAGCGCATCGCCACGGCGCCCTGGCGCGGGCTGTTCTACAGGATCGCCGGGCTGGGCTGGCATGTCGAACTCCATACCAACAATGGCGACGGCGGCATGGTGCTGGCGCAGCTTGACGCGGCGCTTGGCGATGCCGGGGCGCCGGTCGTGCTTGACCACTTTGGCCGGCCTGGCACCGCGCGAACCGCAGATGCGGTCTTCGACGTCGCCTCTGCCGTACGCGCGCGCCGCCAGGTCTGGGTGAAGATCAGCGCGCCATACCGCCTTGCATCACCGCAGGACTGGCCCAGTCTTGCGCAGAGATGGCGCGAAGTCGTGGGCGATGACCGATTGCTGTGGGGCAGCGACTGGCCATGGACCAATCATGAGGCGCCGGCTCGGGTGGATGAGTGCCGGATGCTCGCGACATGGCCGCTGCGATCATCGCCGGATCGAGGCGCGAAGGACGGCGGCAAGCTGACCGATGCGCTTCGCTGGCAAAACGCGGCGGCGTTGTACGGGTTTGTCGTGAAGGCGTAGAAGGGGGATTTGCCCGGTCGGCGTCAAGCCAGCGCCGGCAGGGCCGGACTCCCCCCTGCAGGCCGATTCTCACCCGGCCATGCCATTATCGACGCGGCTTGCCGCGAACGCTCTTCTTCGCGGCGGCGGCGCGGGCCGCTTCCTTCTCGGCCGCTGCCGCTGCGCCCAGCTGTTCCAGCCAGGACATGCCCTCGACATAGGACAGGAAATGCCGCAGGTATTCCGGCGACGTGTCGCGCATCAGCGACAACGAACGATGCACGAGATGGTCGGTATTGAGCGGCCCGGCATTCTCCGGCACGCGTTCCAGCGACAGGCGGAAGTGCTGCTCGACGCTGACCCGGGCCCAGGTCTCGCGGAAGTAGTCGGCCAGGGCGTCGACCAGCGGCGCGTCGGGCTGGGTTGCGTGCGCCGGTGCCGGCGCGCTGGATCGGGCATCGTTCGATGCGACCGTGATCGCGGGCCTGGCGCGCGCGGTGATGTCGTGGACCAGTGCGCCAAGCGCGCTGGATATTGGCATGGACGGCGCGGCACCCTTGGCAACATCACTATCCTGGCCTGTGTGCTGCTGCACGATGGCTGCATAGGCGGCAACCAGAGCACGCAGGCGCTCATCCAGCAAGCGCTGCACCGTGCCACTGTGACTGGCGGAACGGCGGGCCAGCGCTTCCATCAAGCGGAAGCGCACGGGATCGGCCTGGTCGGCGCCGCTGGCCCGCCAGGCGTCCAGTTGCGCGCGCATATCGGCTGCCGCGTCGAGGCTAGCCATGCGCCTTCACCGTGCCCGTGGTTACGCGCGGCACCGGCGAGATTTCCACGCGCCGGTTCTTCGCGCGGCCCTCGGCATCGGCATTGGGCGTCACGGGCTGCTGCGAACCGAAGGCGGCCGAGAACACCGACGAGGGCGGGATGCCTGCATCGATCAGCGTGCGGGTCACGGTCAGTGCGCGCTGCGCCGACAGTTCCCAGTTGTCGGCAAAGCGCCGGTTGCGCTCGCGCACCTGCTGGTCGTCGGTAAAACCGCTGACCATCAGGATCTCGTCGCGGCTGCGCAGGTAGGCCGACAGCGGCTGGGCCAGGCTCTTGAGCAGGTCGCGGCCTTCGGGCTGCAACTGGTCGGAATTGAGCGCAAACAGCACGCTGCCGCTGATGCCGATGCGCCCGTTCACCAGCGTCACGCGGCCCGCCGCGAGCGGTCCCGCCAGCGCCTTTTCCAGCGTCTCGCGGCGCTGGGCTTCCTCTTGGCGCTGCTTGACCTCGGCTTCCAGCCTGGCCGACAGTTCCATCTGCACGCCGATGACCCCCAGCACGATCAGCACGAACGCGCCCAGCAGCACCGACATCAGGTCGCCAAAGACCGCCCACGCGGGAACGGTCGGCTCAACACCGGCGTCGAATTCCTCTCTCATGCCGCCTCTGCGCTGGACGCTTGCTGGCCGGCGCGCTGCTGCAGGTCTTCCAGGATCTGCTTCTGCGACAGCATGCTCAGGTCGACGACTTCACGCGCCTGCGCCACATAGTAGGCCAGTTGCTCGTCGCTGCGCGTCATCGACTTGTCCAGCGCGGCCTCGATGCGCTGCAGGTGGTCGATCAGCTTGCCGTTGGATTCGCTGAAGAGCTGCACCGCCACGCCGAAGGCTTCGCCCAGGCTGGCCACCTCGACCGCGCTGCCGGTGACCTGCGCGGCGACATCGGTGAGCTTGCCGGTCTCGGACTCGACCTTGTCGGTGAAGCGGGTGCCGACGCGCTCGAGCAGGTCGGCCGTGGTGGCGACCAGCGTGTCGACCGCGATGCGCTGCTCGGTGGAGGCGTGGTTCACGGCGTCAAGCAGCGTGCCCAGCGTTTCCATCATGCGGCTGCGCTCTTCCAGCATGGCGTGGTCGCGCGCCATGCCGTCGGTGAGCTTCTCGCGCAGTTCCGCGATGACCTCGGCGGCGGCCCTGGGCGCTTCGGACGCGGCCTGCATCAGGCGGGCGACTTCGGCGACGGTGCCGGTGGCCTGGGTCTGGGCCTGGGCGGCCATGTCGCGCGCGGTGACGGCCAGTGTCTCGCAGATCTCCTGCTGGCGGCTGGCGGTGTGCGCGCTGGCCTGTTCCCATTCCTGGCGCAGCGAGGCGGCCATGGTGCGGAGTGTTTCGGTCCACGCAGCCATGCGTTGCGCGTCCTGCGATGCCAGTTCCGCCTGCAGCGCGGTGGCAGCCCTGGGCGCCTCGGCCGCAGCCTGCACCAGGCGGTCGATTTCGGCGAGGGTGGTGCTGGTGTGCGCCTGCGTCTCGGTCGAGATCGCGCGCGCGGTCTGCGCCAGCGCCTCGCAGATTTCCTGCTGGCGGGTGGCGGCGTGCGTGCTGGAATGTTCCCACTGCTGGCGCAGCGTGGCGGCGACGGTGCCGAGCGTTTCGGTCCAGCTCGCAAAGCGCTGTTCGTCGCGCGAAGCCAGTTCCGCCTGCAGTGCAACGGCCGCCTTCGGGGCATCCGATGCTGCCTGCACCAGGCGGTCGATCTCCGCAAGGGTGCGGCTGGCATGCGCCTGCGTCTGGGCCGAGATATCGCGCACGCTCTGCGCGAGCGTCGTGCTGATCTCGTCCTGGCGGATGACCGTGTGAGCGTTCAGTTGCTCCCACTCCTGGCGCAGGGCTGCGGTCATGCTGCCGAGCGTATCGGTCCAGGTGGCAAAGCGCTGTTCATCGCGAGAAGCCAGTTCCGCCTGCAGCGCGACGGCAGCCTTCGGCGCGTCCGATGCGGCTTGCACCAGACGGTCGATCTCCGCGAGGGTCTGGCTGGCATGCGCCTGGGTCTGGGCCGAGATGTCGCGCACGCTCTGCGCCAGCGTCGTGCTGATCTCGTCCTGGCGGCTGACCGTGTGAGCGTTCAGTTGCTCCCACTCCTGGCGCAACGCTGCGGTCATGCCGCCGAGCGTATCGGCCCAGGCGGCAAAGCGCTGTTCGTCGCGCGAAGCCAGTTCCGCCTGCAGCGCGACGGCAGCCTTCGGCGCGTCCGATGCGGCTTGCACCAGACGGTCGATCTCCGCGAGGGTCTGGGTGGCATGTGCCTGGGTCTGGGCCGAGATATCGCGCACGCTCTGTGCGAGCGTGGTGCTGATCTCGTCCTGGCGGCTGACCGTGTGGGCGTTCAGTTGCTCCAATTCCTGGCGCAACCCGGCCGTCATGGTGCCGAGCGTATCGGCCCAGGCCGACAGGCGCTGCGCGTCGTGCGCGGCCAGCTGCGTCCGCAGGCCGGCATGCGACTCGCCCAAGGTGCGCACCAGCGCCGCCGCCTGTTCGCCGAACGCGGCGGTGGCGGCCGCCAGTGCCTGCTGGTTGTCGCTGGCGAGCTTCTCGCCCGCGCGCTCTTGCCGGGACAGCGCATCGCGCCAGGCGTCGGCAGCGCCGGCTGCCACGGCGTCGAGGCGGGTGGCGACACCGTCCAGCAGCCCGGCCGAGCGTTGTTCGAAGGTCTGGCTAAAGCCGTCCAGGGCGGTGCGCAGGTTCTCGGCCAGTGCCTCGCTCGTGCGTTGATGCCCGGCCAGCGCCTGGTTCCAGGTATCGGCAACACCTGCGGTGGCGGTCTCGAAACGGCCCGATACCCCATCCAGATGCTGTTGCACCGCCTGCGTCACGGTGTCGCGCAAGGCTGTGGTTTCGCGCGCCAGGCCTGCCATGGTCGCGTCCACGGCAGGCTGGATCGCGGCGCTCGCGGCGCGGGCGCTGTCGGCAATGCTGTCCTTCAGCGATTGCGCCACCGACGACGCCAGGCGGGTATAGACCACTTCGGTCTTGCCGTGGAAGGCGTCCTGGCTCGCAGCCAGGCGCTCGGTCAGCGCTTCGTTCTGATGCGCCATGGTGCGCATCATGGCTTGCATCTGCTCGACCAGCGCCGGCATCACGTCGGCCTGGCGCTGCAGCAGCCGGAAGGCTTCGTCGCGCTGGTGGCCACGGGAGTAGGGGCGCAGCGTGGTGGCGATGCGGGCGTCGAGCGCCTGCGCGGCCTGGATCCGCTCGCGCCGGCACAGCGCGGACAGCAGCCCCAGCATGGCCGACGTGGCCACGCCCGCGACCGAGGTGCCGAAGGCAAAGCCCAGCCCCTTGACCGGCGCCGCCAGCGAGGCGCGGATGGCCTGCAGGTCGGTGGCGCCTTCCAGCGCGATGCCCGTGCCACGCAGGGTGGCCACCATGCCCAGGAACGTGCCCAGCATGCCCAGCAGCACCAGCAGACCGACCAGGTAGGGCGTGAGAGCAGGGCCGGGCAGCCCGACGCGCTCGCCTTCGACGCGCAGGCGCGCGCTGTCGCGCAGGCTCGGATGCAGCCGTTCCAGCCAGCCGCCAAGGCTGGCCGGCGCTTCGGACAGGCCGGCGAGCGCCTGTGCCAGCGTTGCCGTGGCCTGGCGATAGCGGTACAGCTCGAACGCGCCCGCCACGTAGAAGCCGCCGATCAGCAAAGTGACGATGAGCGCGAGGAAATTGGTGGCGGCATAGCCCGCGCCAATCCAGCACACGACCGCCAGGCCCGCCAGGAAAGCAACAATATGGGTGAGGTATCGGTTCATGATGTCCTGGTTAGCTGTCTTGCAGCGCCGCCAGCAGGCCTTCAACGGGCTGCCAGCGGATGTCGAGTTCGGCGAGCAATACGCTCTGCATATCTTTGCGGAACACCCCCAGCCACGCGCCGCGGCGGACCGCAGCGGGTTGCCCCGCGGCCTGGGCCTCGGCCAGCGCCGCCGCTTCAGTCTGGCGCAGGCGCTGGAAATGCGGCTCCAGCATGGTCGGCACCGCGCCCAGCAGGGCCTGCTCGCGCGCACCCAGCACGCGTTCCATCACCGCATCGACCATGGCCAGCTTGGCCACGCCGGGCGCACGGGCCGACAGCGCGGCACGCAGGCGCGCGCGCAGGGTGCCGATCGCGGTTTCCATGGTCTGTTGCAGCGTGAGATAACGCTGGCGATAGACCGCGTAGTCGACCTGCGCATCGACGGGGTCAGGCAGCGCAGACGGCCGGGAGGGCCCGCGCCGCCTGCTGGCAAGCGTGGTGTCTTCCACGATGGCAGCGGCCAGCGTGGCGCGCACGCGCGCGCATTCCTGCGCCTCGGTGCCGCCGGCGGCACCTGATGCGGGTGGCATAGCCGGCGCATTGGCCTTCAGCGCCGACGACAGCGCGATCGCGTCCGCCCAGCCAAGCCATTGGCTTAGCTGGCTGGAGAGCGAGCTTGCAGGAGAGGGGGCGTCGGCGTCGGTCAGGCGAGCCAGCAGGCGGACCAGGGTCGGGCCGCTGAAGCCTGTGCGCCGGGGCACTTGTAACATTCCGCCGGATTTGAAAAATCCAGCAGTTTACACGGGCCGGAGGGGCGAAGTCAGGAATCGGGAAGTATTACGAGATGTAGTAGACCCCAGAAGGACTCAGTGGACTAATATGGGCTTAGTCCACCAGGAGCAAAAATGCGGACGGTCAATATCCATGAGGCGAAGACCCATTTTTCGCGTTTGGTCGATGCCGCAGCCAGCGGCGAGGAAATCGTGATTGCCAAGGCAGGCAAACCGGCCGCGCGACTGGTGCCGATGGAACGGGCCAGGGTGGTGCGTCGGTTTGGTGGCCTGAAAGGCAAGGTGCGCATCGCCGAAGACTTCGATGCGCCGCTGCCCGATGACGTGATCGCCGCATTCGAGGGTCGGTGATGCGCCTGCTTCTCGATACGCACGTTTACCTTTGGTCTGTCACGGACGACCGCAAGCTGACCACAGCGGCCCGCAAGCTGATACTTGACGCCGACGATGTGTTCGTCAGCAGCGCGAGTATTTGGGAGGCGTCGATCAAGGCCGGGCTTGGCAAGCTCGACGTCGATGTGAACCTCCTGGTGTCCGAGATTGAAGCGAGCGGCTTTTCGGAATTGCCGGTGCGGGCGGTCCACGCGGCGATGGTGCGCGACCTGCCGGATATTCACTGTGATCCGTTCGACCGGCTCCTGGTCGCACAGGCTCTTTCGGAGCCACTACGTTTGCTGACTTCGGACGGTCATTTGTCGAAGTACACCGATCTGGTCATCACTGTGTAAGAGCCTCGAATTCCAACAGCCTGCCAGAAGTCCATATACGGGCATACAGGTACAATCCTCGGAAAATTGACACACAAATACGAGGGGACGACATCATGAATGGTGTGGCTTCAGGCCGCCTTGCGCCGGGGTGCCCTTGAATACACGATTCATCGAGGCCTTTATGTGGGTAGCGCGGCTTGGCAGTTTCCGCGCAGCGGCCGACCATCTGCACATCACGCAGGCTGCCATGTCAAACCGCATCGCCTCGCTCGAGCAGGAGATCGGCGCGCGCGTCTTTGAACGCGAGGCCCGCGACCTGCGCCTGACGCCGGTTGGCCTGCGCTTGCTCGGCTACGGCGAGCGGATGCTCGAGCTGCAGCGCGAGATCATGGTGCTGGGCCGCTCGGACCAGCAGCTGCTCGGGCTGGTGCGCATCGGCGCGATCGAGACCGTGGTCCATACCTGGCTGGTCGACTTCCTGCGCCACCTGAGCTCGACCTATCCCGGCATCGAGGTGCAGATCACCTCCGAGACGACCGAAGGGCTGCACAACAGCTTGCGCGCCGGCGCAATCGATATCGCGCTGCAGACCGACACTGCCGTCGGCGAAGGCATTGCCAGCATGCCCTGCCTGCCGATGGCGATGGGCTGGGTTGGCCCGCCGGGCGAAGCGCAGCCGGGTGAAGGCCTGCTGGCCGGGCTGCTCCAGCATCCGACCATCACGATGAGCCGGGGCTCGCAGCCCCACGTTGCGCTCAAGGAGCTGTATCGCAAGGCCGGACTGCCGGTAGGCAAGGTGCATTGCGTGAGCTCGATCGCCGCCATTGTCAGGCTGGTCAAGGGCGGGTTCGGCAATGCCCTGATGCCGCTGGCACCGGTGCGCGAGCAGGTCGAGCGCGGCGAATTGCGCCTGCTTGCCTGCGATGTTCCGCTGCCACCGCAGCGTGTCGTGGTCAGCTATCACGACCATGGCGTTTCCGAGGCCATCCGCTTTGTTGCCGAACTGGCCTGCCGCGAATCGGATCAGTTCGTCCGGTCGCTGCCTGCACCGTATTCGGGTGCCTAGAAAGGCCGTTGCGCCACCCCGGTGCAGTTTCCCGGCCGTATCCACAAGAAAAACTGATCGGAAGGACCAACAATTTCCCGTTTGTCCTGACTCGCTGCTGCAACGATCATCGACTCATCAGCCACGCCCGGCGATCACCCCGTCAGAGGAGATAGAGTTTGATGAGCAATCTTGCGGCCATTCCCCCACATGGCTTGTTGTTCGTCGCGTCCGATGTGGATGCGGCCGATGAAGCCGATTTCAACCTCTGGTACGACCGCGAACACATAGAGGAGCGTGCGCGCGTTCCAGGCTTTATCTCGGCCGCGCGCTACCAGGCAGTGCACGGTGGCCCGAAGTACCTTGGCCTCTATCGCACCGAATCGCTGGCTGCGTTCACCTCGGCCGCCTACAAGCAGGCCTTCCGGCACCAGACCCCATGGTCAGTCACCAACCTTGGACGCATGCGCAAGCCGATGCGCCGCGTGTGCTCGGTCGATGCTTCGGTGGGACAAGGTAGCGGCAGCTGGCTCGCGGTCCTTCCACTGCCGCGCGCCGACGATGCCGTGTCCCTCATCGATCGCGCCGGCAAGGTCGGAGATGAACTCTCGCTGCGCGCAGGGTTCGTCCGCTCCTATCTTCTCGTCCCCGACGACGAGCTCAGTCAACCTTTGCCCAATGAGAGCCTCGAAGGCCGCGAACTGCTGCCCTTGTTCGTCGTGGAGAGCAGTGACGAACAGGCAAGCGAGCTTGCGCTGGGCATCGCGGCGCAGGGCCTGCACGCCAATCCCGCAGGTGCGACGCGCTACATCCTCAAGTGGAAACTCTACGCAAAGGAACTGACGTCATGAGCGAAATGATTTCTCCGGTAGCCGACGTCGGCGCTGCAGCCGGCGCGCGCGATGCCAGCGCCAACGCGAAGATGCGCCGCCTGGCCGCGGCCAGCTCGATCGGGACCACGCTGGAGTGGTATGACTTCACCGTCTACAACCTGATGGCGGCGCTGGTCTTCAACGTCATCTTCTTTCCGTCGTTCGATCCGCTCACCGGCACGATCCTGGCGTTCTCCACGTATGCCGTCGGCTATGTGTCCCGACCGCTCGGGGGCATGGTGTTCGGCCATCTTGGCGACAAGCTCGGCCGCCGCTTCGTCCTGGTGACCACGCTGATCCTGATGGGCGTGGCCACCGGTGCGATGGGCATGCTGCCGACCTATGCGTCGTGGGGCATCTGGAGCCCGCTGCTGCTGGTGGCGCTGCGCTTTGTACAGGGCGCCGCCATCGGCGGCGAGTGGGCCGGCGCGGTGCTGCTGGCGATGGAGCACGGCAGGCAGGACCAGCGCGGGCGCAACGCGTCCTTTACGCAGGTGGGCCCGTCGGCCGGCACGCTGCTGGGCACTGGCTTTATTGCCCTGGTCTCGCTGTTCCTGAGCCCAGAGGACTTCCTGGCCTGGGGCTGGCGCATCCCGTTCGTTTCGAGCGTGGCGCTGGTGATCTTCGGCTTGTGGCTGCGGCGTGGCGTGGATGAGACGCCGGCATTCAAGGAAATGGCTGCCCACAATGCCCAGGCCAAGACTCCGCTCAAGGAAGTGTTCGTATCGCACTGGCGGCGTCTGCTGGTGGCCGGCGGCGTGCGGATCGGCTCGGACGTGCTCTATGCCCTGGTCGTGGTATTTACGCTGACCTATGTCACCAGCGTGCTGCACCTGTCGCGTCCGCTGGCACTGACCGCGACGATGTTGGGCGCGGCCGGCAATGCGCTGACGGTGCCGCTGTTCGGTGCGCTGTCTGACAAGCTCGGCCGCCGGCCGGTCTACCTGACCGGCGCACTGCTGGGAATCGTCTGGGCGTTCGCGTTCTTCGTGTTGATGGACAGCAGCCAGCCGTGGCAGATCTGTGTGGCCGTTGTGCTGGGTCTGCAGATCCATGCTGTCATGTACGGCCCGCAGGCAGCGTTCGTGACCGAGCAGTTCCCGACGCGGGTGCGCTATGCAGGCTCGTCACTGGCCTACACCCTGGCAGGCATCCTGGGTGGCGGCTTCGCTTCGCTCATCATCACGAGCCTGTACAGGGCCTATGGCACGACCGGCGCGGTGTCGCTCTACGTCTGCGTGGCGTTGGGCGTGACGCTGGTTGCGCTGCTGGCTGCCCGCGAGACGGCTCACAAGCCGCTTGAGCACTAGAACAGGCGTGGCCCGCCGGTCTCGGACGGGCCGGGCCTGCCGGCTGCATTCCGCTTGCAGCCCATCCTTCCCAATTACTGGTACTACATGCCTACTCTGCAATTCCAGCTCGCCGGCGAGGGACCGCTGGCCCTGCATATCGACCGGCTCGTCATTGCCGGATGGACCGGACGCGATGCCGGTGCCGTCAACCACCACATCCGGGAACTCGAACAGATCGGCGTGAAGCCGCCTTCGACCGTTCCGTGCTTCTACCCGCTTGCCGCCTCGCTTCTGACCACCGCGCCGTTGCTGGAAGTGCCGCGGGAAGATTCGTCGGGTGAGATCGAGTTCGTGCTGATGGCGGGCCCGGACGCGCTCTATGTCGGCGTGGGTTCGGACCATACGGACCGCAAGGTCGAGGCCTATGATGTCACCGTCTCCAAACAGATGTGCGCCAAGCCGGTCGGTAGCGAGGTCTGGCGCTTTGACGATGTCGCGGCGCACTGGGACCGGCTCGAGATGCGCTGCTGGCGCACCCGGCATGGCGTGCGCGAGCTTTACCAGGAAGGACTGGTGACACGCCTGCTCGATCCTCGCGATCTGATCCGCCGTCTGCATGCCGAGGGCGCGCTGCCGTCCGGCACCGCGATGTTCTGCGGCACCCAGGCCGTGATCGGGGAACTGGGAGGCGGGGAGGCATTTGAAGTCGAGCTGCACGATCCGGTATTGCGGCGTTCGATACGTCATGCGTACCGCGTGGCAAGCCTGGAGGTAGCCCCTTGATGCGTACCGATCTTCCCACCATCGCCGAACTGGCCGCTAGCCTGAATGCCGGGCATACTACCAGCGTCGCATTGACCGAACAGGCGCTGGCGCGTATCGACAGTCATCGCGCGGCGGGCGGCGCGGCTTTTGTCGAGGTCGATGACAAGGGCGCGCTGGCGGCGGCCGCAGCGGCAGACCAGGCGCGTGCTGCAGGCTGTGTGGCATCGCCACTGGCCGGCCTGCCGGTTTCGGTCAAGGACTTGTTCGATGTGCGCGGCCAGGTGACGCGGGCCGGCTCAAAGGTGCTCGATGGCACTGGTGCGGCGGCCGATGCGCCTGCTGTGGCGCGCCTGCGCGCGGCGGGCGCGGTGCTGATCGGGCGCACCAACATGAGTGAGTTCGCTTTCTCCGGGCTCGGCCTGAATCCGCACTACGGTACGCCCCGCACGCCGTTCGATGAAGCCTGCATCGCCGGCGGCTCGACCTCAGGCGGCGCCGTCAGCGTCGCGCTCGGCATGGCCGTGGCCGCGCTCGGTACCGACACGGGCGGCTCGATCCGCATTCCGAGCGCGTTCTGCGGACTGACCGGTTTTAAACCCAGTGCACGGCGCGTGACGCTGGAGGGCGCCGTGCCGTTGTCGACCTCGCTCGACTCGGCCGGCCCGCTGGCGCGTTCCGTGGCTTGCTGCGCGGCTTTCGATGCGGTCCTCAGTGGAGAGGCGCTCGACAGCCGGCCCACTGCGCTCGCGGGCCTACGCTTATACGTGACGCGCGACTTCGTCACGGAGGGTCTGGACAGCGAAGTCGCGCGTGGCTTCGACGCAGCCCTGGACAGCCTGTCCAGGCTCGGTGCGCACGTCATCCCATTCGACTTCCCCGAGCTTCACCGCCTGCCACAGATCAATGCCGGCGGTGGCCTGACCGCGGCCGAATCGTGGCACTGGCATCGTGCGCTGCTGGACGAGCGCGGCGCTGCCTACGACCCGCGCGTGGCGACACGGATCCGCCGCGGCCAGCAACAGAGCGCTGCCGACTATCTGACCCTGCTCAGGGAACGCCAAGTCATGCGCCAGAGAGCGGCAGCGCTCTTGCGCGATGCCGATGCCTGGCTGATGCCCACGGTGGCCATCCGTCCGCCGCGGCTCGACGCGCTCGACAGCGATGAAGCCTTCTTTTCGACCAACGGCCTTGTGCTTCGCAATCCCAGTGTCATCAATTTTCTCGATGGCTGTGCGGTATCCCTTCCGCTTCCCGCCGCCGTGCCGGGCGTCGCGCTCAGCGTCTGTGGATTGAACGGTGCCGACGCGCGAATCCTGCAAGTTGCCGGTGGAATTGAAAAAGGCCTACGCTGAAGTGTCTACTTCACAAAACCGCAGCCGGTTCCCGAACGGATCGGCCACCTGCAGCATCCGCCCCCAGCCCACATTTTCCACACCGGGCCTGGCGTACGGATAGTCCTTGGCGGACAGCTCCCGGTGCAGCGCATCGAGATCCTCCACCGTCACGAACACCGTCGATCCCGGCGTGGCGTCGCCATAGTGCTCGCTCAGGTGCAACGTCAGTCCGCTGCGCCGGACCTGCGCGTACAGCGGCAGCCCCGCTTCATACCGGTGCTCCCAGTCGAGCGAGAAGCCGAGGAAGTCGAGGTAGAACTCCTTGGCCTTGTCGACCGAGAAGATCCGGAGGATGGGGATGCCGGCGGACAGGGTCATGGTTTTCCGTTCGGTGGTTGCGCAGGAGTGCCAGATGATAACGCCGGCCCCGGCATAGCGCCGGCCATGCGACTTGCTTCGCGCAATCCCCCCGGGGCTCAACGCAACCCCGGGGCACCCCGCATCAAACCATTCCCATCTCCGGATCGCTGACCGCGTCCTCACCGGTCTCCATCCGTCCCGCAAAGCGCCGCGCGAACGACGGGCTGGCCTCGCAGGTCACGACGAAGTCGTACCAGTTGCCGCTGTCGGCCACCGGCCATTCCAGTGTTTCCACCTTGCCCCGCTTCACTCTTTGCGTCCACGGGCCGTCGTCGCGGTAGGCCAGCGCCGTGACGGTGAAGGTCACGTCGGCATCGCTGTCGTTATGCAGCTTCACCTGGATCGTGGGCTTCTTGCACGGGTTGTAGCAGACCTGGATCTCGGTCGACGTGGTTATCGCTTCGTTGATATCGCCAGAGAACGAGCGGTGATAGCCGTTGGGCCCCAGCACCCACAGGTCGTACTTGCCGCCGTCGGCGTTGATGTCCCAGGCGTCGTCCAGGGTCTTGCCGGCCTCGACCACGTAGCGGCGTGGAATGCGGTCCAGGTGCAGCTTGTCGTAGACATGGAACACCGCGCCCGCCTGGTTGGCACTGCCGTTGGCGAACAGCAGGCGCACGGCCTTGGATGCGGCATCGACGCGCGCGCTGGTGTGCAGCTCGTACGGCAGCTTGCGCGACGGGCGGGTGCCCGTGGCCTGCGCGGGCAGTGCGGGCGTGGCCGGCACGGGGATGGCGGGCTGCGCCTGCTGCCAGGCAGTCAGGCTGGTGGCGTCGGCGCGCGTGGTGCGCCCGGCCAGCGTGGGCAGCGTCTCGGTGTTGGGCGTGGCGAAGTTGAACGCGCTGGTCAGGTCGCCGCAGACGGTACGGCGGTAGTCGCTGATCTGCGGCTCCATCACGCCGAAGCGCGCTTCCAGGAAGCGCAGCACCGAGGTGTGGTCGAACACTTCCGAGTTGACCCATCCGCCGCGGCTCCACGGCGACACCACCCAAAGCGGCACGCGCGGGCCCGGGCCGAAGGGCTTGCCGTCCTGCGGCGGCTGCTTGGCCGTGGCGGGCTGGAAGTTGAAGTACTCGTAGGCCATCTGCGCGTCGTCGAGGGTCGACTTGCCGGCCAGCGTGCCATCCAGGTTGCGTGAAGGCGCGGTCGGGGGCGGGCTGTGGTCGAAGAAGCCGTCGTTCTCATCGAAGTTGATCAGCAGCACGGTCTTGCTCCAGACCTCGGGCGATGCAGTCAGCGCGTCGAGGATGGCCTGCACGTACCAGCCGCCCTTGGCCGGGCTGGACGGGCCAGGGTGCTCGCTGAATTCGGCCGGCGGAATGATCCACGACACCTCGGGCAGCTTGCCGTTGAGCACGTCGTCGCGCAGCGACTGCAGGAAGCCGCCGTCGGGCATGGTGTTGCAGAAGCCCTTGGCCAGCGGGCTGTACTGGTCGTCGATATCCGCGTTGTAGGGCGGGTTGACGCCGGCGCCGGCGGTGTTGGAGAGCTTGCGCCCGGCCGGCATCTTCTCCATCTCGGCGCGCCAGTGCCGGAAACTCATCATCTGGTTGCAGCCGTAGTTGTCCGGCACGTTCTGGTAGACCTTCCAGCCCACGCCGGCGGCTTGCAGGCGGTCGGCGTAGGTCTTCCAGGTCCAGCCTTCGGTGGAGGGGCCCACATCCGCGCCCGCGTTGAACTCGTTAATCATCACCGCGACGTTGTCGCCGGTGGGACCGTTGCTGCCGGTCCAGTAGAACAGGCGATTGGGGATGGTGCCGGTGTGCATCGCGCAGTGGTAGGCATCGCACAGCGTGAAGGCGTCAGCCAGCGCGCGCTGGAACGGGATCTCGGCGTCATCGTAGTAGCCCATCGACAGCGTCTTCTTGGCCACCGGCCAGCGGTCCATGCGGCCGTGGTCCCACGCGGCCTGCGCATCGGGCCAGGTGTGCGGCGTGCCGCCGGCGCGCTGCGCGTTGCCCTGGGTCTCGTCCAGGTGGTAGGGCGTCACGGTATTGCCGTTGGCATCGGTCTGGTAGAACGCGCTCTTGCCATTGGGCAGCGGGATCGCAAAGCGGTCGCCGTAGCCGCGCACGCCCTTGAACGTGCCGAAGTAGTTGTCGAACGAGCGGTTTTCCAGCATCACCATCACGACGTGCCTGACGTCCTGGATGGTGCCAGTGGCGTTGTTGGCCTCGATGGCGAGCGCGCGGCGGATGCTGGGCGGAAAGCTGGCCAGCACCGCGGCGGCGGCGCCGGTGCCGAGGCTGGTCTTCAGGAACTGTCTTTTTGACGGGTCGAAAGTCATGGCTGTGGCTGGGTCGGTCTGTCGCTGGATCGGAGAGGGGCCCGCATCACGGGGCGCAACGCGTGGAGCAGGAGCCTGGCTTGTCAGGCTTGCCGGCGTTGTCCGCCTTGTTGCCATTGGCGGCGGTGGGCTGGAGGGCGCCGCCGCTCGCGCCCGGCGAGTTGTCGCCGCCGCAGGCGGTTAGCAGCAGTGCGAGGGTGACAGAGCCGGCCGCCAGCCATGGCCGGATGGAACGCGACAGCAATGAGGGTCTCATCTTGTGCATCGCCTTGTAGTCGTTGAGGGGGTAACGAGCCGAGCCCATGCGCCGACATCGGATGCAGGCCATGGACTTCCGCGGTAGCGGACGGCAAGCGCGGGGAACTGGCCGGTTCAGGAGGGGTGGCCTTGGCTTGTCGCGACAGCGGGCGATTGTTGATTGATCAAATGTCAGATGTTTGACAGGGGACATTTTTGGCGATTTGCCTTTGTAACCAAAAGTGTCAAGCGGGCAGCCGTGGCAATTGCTGACAGTGCCAAGTCCAGTCCCGTCACCGTCAACCAGCGCAAAGGAGATCGCCGATGCCGGCGGCGATGTGTTGCTCGCTCACGCCAACCTGCAGCCCGACAATGGCATCGTGCCGGACAGCGACACGGCGGGCTTTATCGCGGCGGCGAAGACGCGGCAGTGGGGCAGGAAGCCGCTTGTGCGGATGCTGCCGTAGGGGAGCCTGGCTGGCAGTTGGGCTTTGTGGTCGGGCTATCCGGCTCCGGCACCGGAAGTGGCATCGCGCCCCTGCCGCATCACCCACTCCACCACTCGCGCCAGGAACGGTGACGTGTCGCCTTCGCGATAGCTCATGATCACCGGCGACACGAAGCCCGGCGCGTCGATCGGGCAGTAGCGCACGTCGTCGCGGTGCAGGCGCTGGATCGACGCCGGCACCAGCGTGATGCCGATGCCGGCCGCCACCAGGCCCAGCGCGGTCTGCAGTTCGTTGGCTTCTTGCGCCACGCGCAACTGCAGGCCCTGGGCACGGAACAGCGACAGCAGGTGGTCGGCATAGCTGGGCCGCGGCCGGGCCGGGTAGAGAATGAACGGCTGCGCCGCCAGCGCCTGTGGCGTCAGCGCCTTGCGGCGCGGCGCGGGCAGGCGCGCCGGCAGCGCGGCCACCAGTGGCTCGGCCATCACCACCTGCTGGCGGATGGCGGGATCGTTCAGTGCGATGCGGCCGAAGCCCAGGTCGATGCGGCCGGCCTTGAGCGCCTCGATCTGCTCCACGGTGATCATCTCGGCCAGTCCTACTTCGACCTGCTGGTCGTGACGGTCAGATTCGCGCAGTTCGCGGATCAGTTCCGGCAGCACGCCATACAGCACCGACGGCACGAAGCCGATGCCGAACCAGCGCTTGTCCTGGCGCCCGATGCGGCGCGTGCCTTCGATGGTTTCCTCCAGCCGCTGCGTCAGCTGGGTGGCCTGCTCCAGCAGGAAGCGGCCCGCCTCGGTCAGCCGCAGTCCGCGGCCGACGCGGTCGAACAGCGCCACGCCCACTTCTTCTTCCAGCTGCCGGATCTGGCGCGACAGTGGCGGCTGCGCCATATGCAGCCGCTCGGCGGCGCGGGTGACGTTCAGTTCCTGGGCCACGACCTGGAAATAACGCAGGTGTCGGAGTTCCATCGGCGTCCTGTTCCCATACCTGTAGGGTATCGATCGAGACATCATCGGTCTTGGACACTGGCAAAGTCAAGTCGCATACTTGGCCTCAACATCAATCCGCATCGACAAGGTATGACCACGACTATCACTTCGGTGGAAGCCATCCTGGTGGACCTGCCCACCATCCGGGCGCACCAACTGGCCATGGCCACCATGCAGCAGCAGACGCTGGTCATCGTGCGGCTGCGCTGCAGCGACGGTGTGGAAGGCATCGGCGAAGCCACCACCATCGGCGGCCTGTCCTATGGCGACGAAAGCCCGGAAGGCATCAAGCTGACCATCGACACCTATCTGGCGCCGGCGCTGGCCGGCCAGGATGCCACCAACGTCCATGGCGCGATGGCGCGCCTGGGCAAGGTCGCGCGCGGCAACCGCTTTGCCAAGTCCGCGCTGGAGACCGCGTTGCTGGACGCGCAGGGCAAGCGCCTGGGCGTGCCCCTGGCGACGCTGCTCGGCGGGGCGGTGCGGTCCACGCTGCCGGTGCTGTGGACGCTTGCCAGCGGCGACACCGCCCGCGATATCGCGGAGGCCGAGCAACTGCTGGCCGAGCGCCGCCACAATACCTTCAAGCTGAAGATCGGCCGGCGCAGCGTGCGCGACGACGTGGCCCACGTGGCCGCGATCAAGCGCGCGCTGGGCGACAGGGCGCGCGTCACCGTCGACATCAACCAGGCCTGGAACGAGGCCGACGCCGCCACCGGCATTGCCATGCTGGAAGCGGCCGGCATCGACCTGATCGAGCAGCCCACCCCGCGCGAGCAGCGCATGGCGCTGGCCCGGCTGGCGGCGCGCTTCGTGGTGCCGATCATGGCCGATGAAGCGGTGTGCGGCCCGGAAGACGCAATGGAACTGGCGCGTATCGGCGGCGCCGACGTGTTCGCGCTGAAGATCGCCAAGGCCGGCGGTATCTTCGGCATGCTGCGCACCGCCGCGGTGGGCGATGCCGCGGGCATCGCGCTGTACGGCGGCACCATGCTGGAGGGCAGCGTGGGCACCATCGCCGCCGCGCACGGCTTCTGCACGCTGCCGCAGCTGGCCTGGGGCACCGAGCTGTTCGGCCCGCTGCTGCTCAAGGACGATATCGTGCAGCAGCGCCCCGAGTACCGCGATTTCAGCCTGCACCTGCCCGAAGGCCCGGGCCTGGGCCTGGCGCTGGACGAAGACAAGCTGGCGCACTACCGCCGCGGCTGATCTGGCAGGCAATTGCCCCGCATGGCACGCCTGTGCCAGGGGACGCATCAAACAGTGAGGAGACTAATGAAGACGTTATTCCAGCGGCTGGCAAGCACCGGCCGCGCAGGGGCGCTGGCACTGGCTGCCGGCCTGTCGTTTGCCGCACCCGCCGCGCACGCGGCCTATCCCGACCATCCGATCCGCTGGATCGTGCCGTTCCCTGCGGGCGGCGCCATGGACAATATCGCGCGCACGCTGGGCGAAGACATGTCGCGCACGCTGGGCCAGGCCATCGTTGTCGAGAACCGTCCGGGCGCCGGCGGCAATATCGGTGCCGAACTGGTGGCGCGCGCGCCCGCCGACGGCTACACGCTGATCATCGTCGCAAACGGCATGGCCGTGAACCCGGCGCTGTACGGCAAGCTGAGCTACGACCCGGTCAAGGACTTCGCGCC
The DNA here is from genome assembly GCF_003353055.1 of Cupriavidus lacunae. Lineage (GTDB taxonomy): Bacteria > Pseudomonadota > Gammaproteobacteria > Burkholderiales > Burkholderiaceae > Cupriavidus > Cupriavidus lacunae. Next base: position 55,224 of record NZ_QKWJ01000030.1, on the reverse strand, counting down.
CGTGTCGCTGCTGGCGGTGGTGCCCAACGTGCTGGTGGCCAACAAGGCGCGGCGCCAGGAAAGCACCGTCAAGGACGTGGTCGCGCACGCCAAGGCGGCGCCGGGCAAGTACACCTATGCCTCCGCCGGCAACGGCACCTCGCTCCACCTGGCGGGCGAGCTGTTCACGTCGATGGCCGGCGTCGACATGCTGCATATCCCCTACAAGGGCAGCGGCCCGGCCATGACCGACCTGCTGGGCGGGCAGGTCGACTATATGTTCGACAGCATTACCTCGGCCAAGCCGCATATCGAATCGGGCAAGCTGACGGCCATCGCGGTCACCACCAGCAAGCGCTCCAGCGCGCTGCCCAATGTGCCGACGGTGGCGGAAGCCGGCCTGCCGGGCTATGAACTGTCGCCGTGGTTCGCCGCCTTTGTGCCGGCAAAGACGCCACAGCCGGTCATCGACACGCTCAACCGCGCCATGCTCGAGGCGCTGCGCAAGCCTGCCGTGCAGAAGCGGCTGGCGCTGATCGGCGCCGAGCCGATTGGCAGTTCGCCGGCGGTGCTGCGCGAGCACCTGGCGAAGGAAACCGAGAAGTGGGGTGCGCTGATCCGGCAGCGGGGGATTCGGGCGGATTGAACCGGCTCAGTCCCTCAGTCCATAGGTCACACCCTTTCTGTTTACCCTTTCCCCCACTTCCGTAGGGATCAGCTCCCCTTACCCAGACCGTTAGCCAGCGCAACAAAGAGCACGGATGCGAAGACAGTTGCCGGGGCAATGTATCCCTGCCGATCGCGAACGCCGGGCCGAACAGCGGGAACGGGCGCGCAGTGTCATGCAGTTGTCGGGCATGCCAGGGTTGGATCCATAACAAACGAAGCGCATACGTCTTCTGGGACGGCAAGGGGAGTGATCATGAATTTCAGGAGTCTGTCTATCCGCACGCGGCTGCTGGCCGGGTTTGGCACGCTGGCGGGCATGGTGCTGGTGGTGGCCGCGTATTCGCTGCATGCGCTCGGGGATGCGACCGCCGGATTCAACGACTATCTGAACGGGCTGAACGCCCGCGCAGACATGGCCGCGAAAGTGCGCAGGGCGGTGGACCGTCGTGCCGTTGCGGCGCGCAACATGGTGCTGGTGACCGATGCGGCCGAGCTGGAGCGTGAGAAAGCCGAGGCGTTGCGCGCGCACGAGGACGTGCAGGCGCGGCTGGCGCGGCTCAATGAGATGGTGCGCCAGCCCGGCGTCGGCGACGAGGCGCGCAGGCTGGTCGACGAAGTGGCGAAGGTCGAGGCCCAGTACGGCCCGGTCGCCACGGCCATCGTCGGCCTGGCCGCGGAGCGCAAGATCGACGAAGCGGTTTCCCGTATCGACAAGCAATGCCGTCCGCTGCTGGCGGCACTGATCAAGGCGACCAACGCCTACGCCGAGTTCACCGCGGCGCGCCAGAAGGAGATGGAGCGCCAGCTCGAGGCGGACTATGAGCGCCAGCGCAACCTGCTGATCCTGGTTTCGCTGGTGTCCGCGGGTTTGGCCGTTGCCGGCGGCATCCTGATCACGCGTGCCATCACGCGGCCGATCCAACGCGCCGTTGAGGTGGCCGACACCGTGGCCAGCGGCGACCTGGGCGCGCGCATCGAGGTCGACCGCCATGACGAGACCGGCCGCCTGCTGGCGGCGCTGCGCGACATGAACGAGCGCCTCACCGCCACGGTCACCCATGTGCGCGCAAGCAGCGGCAATATTGCCGTAAGCACCAGCGAGATCGCGCGCGGCAATGCCGACCTGAGCAGCCGCACCGAGGAGCAGGCGGCTTCGCTGGAGGAAACCGCGGCCAGCATGGAGGAACTGACCGAGACCGTGCGCCAGAACACCGAGAATGCCCGCCAGGCCAGCGAACTCGCGCGCAACGCGGCGGATGTGGCGCAGCGCGGCAGCACCACGGTGCAGCGCGTGGTCGACACGATGCAGGACATCAGCGCCAGTTCGACCAAGATCGCGGAGATCACCGGCATCATCGAGGGTATTGCCTTCCAGACCAACATCCTGGCGCTGAATGCGGCGGTGGAAGCCGCGCGCGCCGGTGAGCAGGGCCGCGGCTTTGCCGTGGTGGCCAGCGAGGTGCGCGGTCTGGCCCAGCGCTCGTCGAGCGCGGCCAAGGAGATCAAGGAGCTGATCGAGGCCTCGGGGCGCCAGGTGCACGACGGCTCGTCGCTGGCTACTGAGGCCGGCCAGACCATGGCCGAGGTGACCCAGGCCGTGGCGCGCGTGACCGGCATCGTGGAAGAGATTGCCACGGCGTCGGCCGAGCAGACCCGCGGCATCGAGCAGGTCAACCAGGCCATCGTGCAGATCGACCAGGTGACGCAGCAGAACGCATCGCTGGTGAGCGAGGCGGCCGACGCGTCGCGCGCGCTGGAAGAGCAGGGGCGTGAACTCAGCGAGGTGGTGGCGTTCTTCCGCCTGCCGGGCGAGGGCGGCGGCTCGCACCTGGGGACCGGCACGCCGGGCACGCAGCGGCGCACGGCTCAAAGGCTGGCCGCGGCATAGGGCCACGCCAGGGCGGCGTGGCTGCAAGGTGGCCGCGGGGCGGGTAAACTGGCCTGTCCCAGCCCTCCTTGCCATCGCCATCGCCATGACCTCCCTGCCTATCTCCTTCGACGACGTCGCCGCCGCCCACGAACGCATCCGCGCGGCGGCCCACCGCACCCCGGTGCTGACTTCTTCCACCGCCGACGCGGCCACCGGTGCGCAGCTGTTCTTCAAGTGCGAGAACTTCCAGCGCATCGGCGCCTTCAAGTTCCGCGGCGCTTACAACGCCATCGCCCAGTTCACGCCGCAGCAGAAGGCGGGCGGCGTGCTGGCGTTCTCCTCCGGCAATCATGCGCAGGCGATCGCGCTGTCGGCCCGCTTGCTGGGCGTGCCGGCGGTGATCGTGATGCCGCAGGACGCTCCCGCGATCAAGATCGAGGCCACGCGCGGCTACGGCGCCGAAGTGGTGCTGTACGACCGCTACCAGGAAGATCGCGAGGCGCTGGGCCGGCGCATCGCTGCCGAGCGCGGCATGACGCTGATCCCGCCCTACGACCACCCGCATGTGATGGCGGGGCAGGGCACGGCGGCCAAGGAACTGTTCGAGGAAACCGGTCCGCTGGACATGCTGGTGGTATGCCTGGGCGGCGGCGGGTTGCTGTCGGGCTGCGCGGTTGCCGCGCAGGCGATGTCGCCCGGATGCGCCGTGTACGGCGTCGAACCCGAGGCCGGCAACGACGGCCAGCGCAGCCTGCGCAGCGGCGAGATCGTGCGCATCGACACCCCGCGCACCATTGCCGACGGCGCGCAGACGCCGTTCCTGGGCAACCACACCTTCGCTGTAATCCGCGAGCTGGTCACGGACATCGTCACCGTGTCGGATGCCGAACTGGTCGACACCATGAAATTCTTCGCCGGGCGCATGAAGATCGTGGCCGAGCCCACCGGCTGCCTGGCCGCCGCCGCAGTGCTGCACGGCAAGCTGGATGTGAAGGGCAAGCGCGTGGGGGTCATTATCTCGGGCGGCAATGTCGACCTCGGCGCCTTTGCCAGCTTCCTGCTGGGATAAGAGCGGATAAAAAACCCATGTCATCGTACGGCGCCTGATCGGTGTTAGCGATGGCATGGCGCGAAAGCAGTCAATAACGAATGCTGGAAGGCACTGGAATTCAGCGGCAACGGAGAGATTTCCGGGCAGATCGTGGCTGTCTTCAAGCAGTGAAGCGGTGAGAGCCCGAAGACAAGGGAGAGACTGACCTCTATTGGGTAGAGCGCTGGTGCGGTTATACTCCGCGCTTCACAACTAACGGGTAATTGATATGGTCGCAGCAAATAAATCCACGACTCAGGTCAGCGCAGTTGCCAAGAGGAAGCCTGCCGCAAAGAAGGTGGCCGTGCCAACGAAAAAGGCGAGCGTGCTCGCACGTGAGGCTCAGGCAGCGAAGAAGGGCTTGCTGAAGCTGCGCGCCGACACCAAGAAGGCCATCGAAGCGGCAAAGCGCGAAGTTGCGCAGGCAGTGGAAGCGGCAAAGTCCGCGCTCCGCTTTGAAAAGCAAGCCGCGAAGGACAAGCTCGCGGCGAAGAAGGCCAAGGCTGCGGGCGCCCGTAAGGCAACGGGCAACAAGGCTGCTGCCACGAAGGCGGCGCCGAAGAAGGCGGCCCCGAAGACAGCGGCAACGGGTAGCAAGGGCGCGGCGAAAACTGCCCCGAAGACTGCCGCAGTGAAATCCGTGCCGAAGAAGCGTGCTCCGGCGAAGAAGGCCGCGCGGACTGTCGCGGCAGTTGAAGCGTCGGCTTGATCCTTGCCTCGGCTGGCTTGGCAGACTTTGCCAACCGGCCGATCGATGGCAACGGTGCACCGCTGGTGCCCAAAACGGATAGACCGGGAAGGCCAAGGCCTCAGAGGTTTGGCGCTGATGGCTTTCCCCCTGCAGTATCGGGCCGCTGGCTCATGCTTGGTCAGAGCAGCAGACGCATAATGCGTTGGTGCCGAGTCCGACTCACGGGAGGCCCACCATTCAACCGGTCGGGCGTACCCGTTTCTGCGAGCCACTGCCTAGGGGCGGATGTCGGCCACGCCCGGCAAGGGCATTATCTTCATAGCGCCCCATTTACCGCCCAAGGCCAGGCCATGTGCTAATACGCATTGGATCTGAATGGATTACCAGGTTCCCTCTGAGGGTAGAGAATGAATACCTTGCAGACGGACTTCGGAATGCGTATAAGTAAAAAGTGACTGAAAAATTGGAGCCAAAGATGGCGACATATAAAGAACTAATTGCGCAGAAGCAAGCCTTGGAAGCACAGATCGAAGCGGCGCGCGCGACCGAGGTCGCGAGCGTGATCGAGCAGATTCGAGGCCTGATGACTCAGTATGGTCTGACGCAGGAAGACGTCGCGCCGCGCCGCCGCCGGGGCCGCCCCGCCGGTGCCGTTTCTGCCTCCGCTTCCGCTTCCGCGGAAAAGGAACCGCTGCCGCCGAAGTATCTGGATCCCAAGACCGGAAAAACCTGGTCCGGACGAGGCCGCACGCCGGCGTGGCTGGGGAAGAATCCGAAGCGGTTCCTGATTGCAGCAGAGTAGGCGTTCCTCATCTTTGGGCGCCACAGGCCGGCGGCAAGCGCAACGGGCGAGCTGACTGCAATACTCTTGTGGCCGCGATACTGAACCCGTACACCAAGTCTTTCACCAGGCCTGCCAGGCGCAATGGCATCTTGCCAACCTGACATGTAGTCCGGCTCGACCAGGCGCTCCGAACGTCGCCTCGGCATCCATGTCGCGCTGCTCACGATTTGTTGCGGAGTTTTGTTAGTGGCCCTTGGTTGGGCGACCGGGAATCCCGCGTGGGCGTGGGCCGTCTAACCTGCAATCCGCGACGACATTGCCAGGGGCGGCCATGACAGACAAGCGCCACTATGACGTGCTGGACACCGGCGCCGGCAAGCCGGTCAAGCTGTGGACGCGCGGCGTCCCGGTGGAGAGCGCTGCCCGCCAGCAACTGGTGAACACGGCGCAGATGCCGTTTATCTTCCGCCATCTCGCGGTGATGCCGGATGTACATCTGGGCAAGGGCTCGACCATCGGCTCGGTGATCCCGACCGTGGGCGCGGTAATTCCCGCCGCGGTGGGCGTGGACATCGGCTGCGGCATGATGGCCGTGAAGAGCTCGCTCACTGCCGCTGACCTGCCCGACAACCTCGGACCGCTGCGCAGCGCGATCGAGCATGCCGTGCCGCACGGCCGCACCGCGCAAGGCGGGCGGCGCGACCAGGGCGCCTGGGGCTCGGCGCCGGCGCCTGTTGACGCGGCATGGGCCGAAATGGCACCGGGCTTTCGCCGCATCACCGACAAGTATCCACACCTGGCGCGCACCAACCATCGCAATCATCTGGGCACCCTCGGCACGGGCAATCACTTTATCGAGGTGTGCCTGGACGAAGCCCAGTCAGTCTGGTTCATGCTGCACAGCGGCTCGCGCGGCGTCGGCAATGCCATAGGCACCACGTTCATTTCGCTGGCGCAGCAGGACATGCGCAAGCATCTCGCCAACCTGCCGGACCGTGACCTGGCCTACCTGGTCGAAGGCTCCGCGCACTACGAGGACTATATCTTCGCCGTGTCGTGGGCCCAGGCCTACGCGCGCCGCAACCGCGAGCTGATGATGGAGGCGGTGCTGGCCGCAGCGCAGCGCGTGCTGCGCAAGCCCTTCAAGGCGCAGCTGGAGGCGGTCAACTGCCATCACAACTATGTGCAGAAGGAACACCACTTCGGCGCCGACGTGCTGGTCACGCGCAAGGGCGCCGTCAGCGCGCGCGTGGGTGAGCTGGGCATCATCCCGGGATCGATGGGCGCGCGCTCGTTCATCGTGCGCGGCAAGGGCAACCCGGAGTCGTTCTGTTCATGCAGCCACGGCGCGGGGCGCACCATGAGCCGCAGTGAGGCCAAGCGCCGCTTCACCGTGGCCGACCAGGTGCATGCGACTGAAGGCGTCGAATGCCGCAAGGACGCCGCCGTGATCGACGAGATCCCGATGGCGTACAAGGACATCGACGCGGTGATGGCGGCGCAGGCGGACCTGGTGGAGATCGTGCACACGTTGCGGCAGGTGGTGTGCGTGAAGGGGTGAGTGGCTCGCGAAGTGCGTTGGGTAGACGCCGTTCCTGGCTGGCTTGCGTTGCCCGACGAAGGGCCCTCCTGCCGGTCAACTGGATAAACCGGTGGGGATACCTGTTACGTCTGCGTCGCGTCGGCGGCACAAGCGGCACATATGCCGTTCATCGCTTCGCGCACTAGTGGCGCCAGGGCAAGGTGGGAGAGGCCCTGCCATGACATCGGCGTTTGCGTGCGCGCGCTTGAGAAGGCTGGGTTCGTTCCTTACGATCACTTCTTACCGCCAGGATTTTAATAGACGGATCCCTTGGCACCCGCACCGGCACCCGCATTCCCCTTGAACGTTGCAGCAAGGTATTTTGCGGCTCTTACCAATAGCGTGGTGTCGACGCCCACTGCAACGAACAAAGCGCCGGCCTCGATGTAGCGCAGCGCCAGGGCGTTGTCCGCCGTGAGAATGCCCGGCGCCTTGCCGGTGCGGCGTACCGTTTCGATACCGTCGAGGATGGCGCGCTGCACATCCGGATGGGCGGGATTGCCAAGGTGCCCCATTGACGCAGAAAGGTCGGCTGGACCGAAGAACACACCGTCGACACCTTCTGTCGCCGCAATGGCATCGAGATTCGACAAGCCCTTCGTTGTCTCGACTTGCACCAATACACACATCTCCGCGTCGGCTTTGTGAAGGTAGTTGTCGACTTGGTTCCATCGCGACGACCTAGCCAGCGCGCTTCCCACACCACGGATACCGCGGGGCGGATACCGGGTTGCCGCTACCATCTCGGCGGCGTGCTCGGCGGTCTCTACCACAGGCACAAGCAGCGTTTGGGCTCCAACGTCAAGTATCTGCTTAATCAGCGGGACGTCGCCAATGACGGGACGAACTACCGGATGTACCGGGTATGGTGCCACCGCCTGCAATTGGGCGAGGATCCGCCGAACGTCATTCGGAGCGTGCTCGCCATCAATCAGCAGCCAGTCATAGCCTGTCGCGGCCAACGCCTCGGCCGCGTACGGGTCCGCCAAACCGACCCACAGACCAATCTGAACACGGCCCTCCTTGATCGCGGCTTTAAACGTGTTACGTGGAATGTCCATGGCCTTAGTTCCTTAAACAAGTCGGAAATTCAGAACGCCCAGCTAATCATGATCTGCCTCGAATGCGTCGCCGGCCTTTGCCAGAACAGGGCGCGTGAACGGGACAATAGTCGGAACGACTCACCAGGGTTCAGATTGACTTGCGCTGAAGAAGCCACCAGACGGGCCGTCATCGGCGAGTAGGGCAAGCTGGATTGCTGCTGCCGCTCCCTGAGCAACAGTCTGGTGGCCACTGTGGCCGTTCAGGTCAGTAGCCGTAAAGCCCGGATCGGCGGAGTTCACCTTGATTCCCATATCCCTCAGCTCGGCGGCGAGCTGCACCGTTAGCATGTTGAGCGCAGCCTTCGAGGCGTTGTAGCCGAGTAGCTTGACCTGTGCGAACTCCCACGTCGGATCACTGTTGTGTGTGAGCGAGCCAAGCCCGCTCGACACATTGACAATCCGTGAGGCAGTTGATTTGCGCAGCAGCGGCAACATCGCCTGAGTAACAGCCAGCGCGCCGAAAAAATTGGTGTCGAAGATGTGGCGCACGGCGCTGATGCTCGTCTTGCTGGGCCAGCCGTCGGCTTGGTCGGCGATGCCGGCATTGTTGACCAGTACGTCGAGCCGGCCGTACCTGGCTCCGATAGCCGCAGCGGCAGCCTCGATGGTGGACGGCTCGGCGAGATCGATTTGGACGAAATGCGCGTCGATGCCCTCCGACTTGAGGCTGGCAGCGGCTGCTTCGCCACGGGCCGTGTCGCGCGCCCCCAGCAGGATGCTGGCCCCCGACTTGCCCAACTGGCGAGCGATTTCGAAACCGATGCCCTTATTGGCGCCGGTGACCAGCGCAATGCGGTCGGCTGATGCTTGCATGATGAATTCCCTGGTTTGTTTAAGTAGAAACTGCTCTGCGGATGCACTAGAGTTTATGAATATTCCTTCAGCTTTTGCATTCGCATATGGAAGCACTGCACCCAGAGGGCCTGAAGCCAAGAAAGACGCCGAGGCAAGCCCGATCGGAAGCCACCGTCCAGGCTATTTTTGAAGCGACCATTCAGGTTTTGCTGTCTGAAGGCGCCAGCCGGCTGACCACCACGCGGGTGGCCGAGCGAGCAGGTGTATCAGTGGGCACGATGTATCAGTATTTCCCCCACAAGCAGGCCTTGCTCTATGCCGTTCTGAGCAAGCACCTCGAAGCCGTGGCCAGTGCGGTGGAGGCCGCATGTCTGAAGTACCGGGAGACCCCGGCCGCCACGATGGCAAGCGGCCTGGTCACCGCCTACGTCGATGCCAAGACAGCCCACGCGGACTTGTCGCACGCCCTCTACCTGATCGCAGGCGAGTTGGACACCGCCGACCTGGTGGGCGGCGTCACACAGCGCTTGCAAGACGCCATGGCCAAGCTGTTAGCCAGTGCGGTGGATGCCGAGTTCGATGACCTGCCTTCCATCACGTTCGCCTTGGGCGCTGCGATGGCTGGCATGACGCGTGCGGTATTCGAGCGGGGCGCACCGCCGCCCCTGTTGCGGGTGCTCCGCACTCAGCTTGCTACGATGTGCGTTGCGTATTTGCAGGCGATGGCCGTTGAAAAGGTACCCCCCCGTCGTCGAGCGCGTTGAGCGCCCCGGGAAGGGCACAGGTCAGGCGGCCGCGAGCGTGGTGCCCGCCAGAGCTCCGTCAGGACCGGCTAGTGCGGCCGTTGCCTTTGCCCGGGATGCACGAAACCGGGCGCTATGGGCCGATCTGTTCAACGGCTCATGCGGCCACGTTACCGAGCCCGCCCGAACAATTTACCAAATACGTCTCTGAGCCACTGATGACCTGCGTCGCCGTCCTGGCGTGAGTGCCAGAAGATTCGCACGTCGAGTTTGGGTGAGGGAAAGGGCAGCTCGTGAACCTGAATGTCCTCTGCGCTATGTATGCTCGATGCCACCGAACTCGGAACGGTGGCAATGAGATCCGAGTTCAGGATGACGTTGGGCAACGCGAAAAAGTGCGGCAGCGTCAATACAACAGAAGGTGCGACGCTCCTTCGCGTCACCTCGGCCTGCAACACCTTCTCGGCGCCGCTTCCAGGAGGGTTGACCACGACGTGGGGAAACCGTTCGAAGTCGTCTGCGGTGAGGGGAGGATTGCCCGGATAGAAACGTGCTCCCCTTAGCACTACCCAGCGATCTTCGAACAGGCGGGCGTTTCTCAGTAACTTCTCCAGCATGGGCAAATGCCCAACCGTGATGTCAGCCTCGCGCGCGCGCAGCATAGCTTCGTAGTTCGTTCGCGATGCCTGCAGTGCCGTGATGGTGGCGTTGGGTGCGTGCTCTCGGAAGAACTGAAGCAATTTGGGTATGAAGATCAGCTCCCCAACATCGGACAGCAAGAGGCGAAACTCCCGCCGGGTCTTAAGGGGATCGAACGTGGACGACGAGGCGAGGCACTCCTCGATGATCCCCAGCGCCGCCCTGATCGGCCCGATCAGTTCGTCGCTTCTCAGTGTTGGCTCAAGACCCGATGCAGTGCGGATGAACAATGGATCGTTCATGGTCGCGCGTAGCCTGCCGAGCGCATGGCTGACCGCGGGCTGGGTCAAGCTGATTTCATGGGCCACCTGGGTGAGATTGCGCACCCGGTAGATGCACTCGAACACTCCCAGGAGATTCAGGTCGACTTTACGAAGATCCATCACTTGCATCCTGTCACGGAACGTTTTCCATATTAATTCAGTGAATATTGGAGATCAACATTCTTCAGTGGATTGATGGGTGAGCCAGTCCTATAGTCAACTCACTCAGGTCCGGACGCCTTGCCTCATCGAGCGGTGTGGCGAGTCGGCCGAGGCATCGGCAAAGAGGGATCATCCATGAAGCTTGTCCGCTATAGACACAACGGCACCAACTCCTGGGGCGTCCTGGAAGACGGCCTCGTCGCGCCTATGGCGGGCGCATGGGCGACGATGCCGGAAGCGCTTGCCGAGGGGGGCGAGTCCATCGCCAGGGCGATGCATGCCGTGACGGCACGCATCGCCGTGTCGGATCTGGTGCTGCTCAAGCCCGTGGAGCAGGGCGTGCGCATCTTCTGCATCGGACTCAATTACGCGGGGCACGTTGCGGAGACCGCGCGTGAAGCGCCGCAGTTTCCCTCAGTGTTCCTTCGCACCCATGAATCGCTGGTGGGGCCCGGGGACACCATCGTCCTCCCGCTGGCGTCGTCGCGATTCGACTTCGAGGCCGAACTTGCGGTGGTCATCGGCGTCGGGGGGCGACGCATCCGCATGGAGGATGCGGACAAGCACATTGCCGGCTATACGTGCATGGGCGAGCACTCGGTGCGGGATTTCCAACGACACAATGCGCAGGTGACGCCGGGCAAGAACTTCGACGGCAGCGGCGCCATCGGGCCGTGGATCACCACGGCGGACGCTGTGCCCGACCCAGCGTCGTTGCAGGTGCTGGGCCGATTGAACGGCAATTCCGTGCAGCAAGGGCACATTGGGGATCTCATCTATCCCATTGCACGGCTGATCGCTTACATCAGCGAATTTACTTCTCTGAGACCCGGCGACGTCATTGCAACGGGCACGCCCGCCGGCGTCGGCGCCACGCGGGTGCCGCCGCTGTTTATGACCGAGGGTGACCGCTTCGAGGTTGAAATTCCCGGTGTCGGTTCTCTGGTCAACCTGGTTGTGCCTGAGCGCTCGCTGCCGAGCGACGAGGCAACGCAGCCTCGTGCGGCCTGATGTGTTGCGCCGTTGTAGCCGGAATCCTGTCCCAGGACCACGGACAGGACCATCCAAAGCTTAATTTCCTAGATATCCCTTTTGATTGCGATGCCGCAGATCCATACGCCACAGGCTAGTCCGTGCGTTGCCACGGTAATTGATTTTTTCTACTTCCTCGACATGCGCCAGCACGCCGACGCCGCTGCCTTGATGGCGGAGCAGGGTACCTGGACGCGCGGCGAAGAACTGTTGCGGGGGCCTGGAGAAGTGCTTTCGGCGCTCGAACAGCGCCCCCTGAACCGTACCACCTGCCATGTGGTGACCAACCTTCGAGTGGCACACCTCTCAGAATGCAGCGCCACGATTCGCTTTTACATGTCGGCCTATGTGGGAGTCGCGGGCGAAGAAGAGATGCGGCTTGTATCGCTCAGGCGGTGCACCGATGAACTGGTCCTCGCCGATGGCGCCTGGAAGATCGGAAAGAAGACCAGCGCACAGATGCTGCCATGACACGTGCCATGACGTGATCAACGCGCTGACACGGCAGCGTTCACGGCTATAGAGACATCCTTCATAGCCACATCCAGGATCCAGAGGGAATCCGAATGGAGATAAAGATGAATATCACACGTCGCCGGCTCATCGCGGCCGCGGGAATTCTTGCGTCATCACACGTGTTTGGTCAAAAGAGCGACGATGCCAGAATCGTCGTTCCGGTCGGTCCTGGCGGCCAGATGGACGACCTGGGCAGGATGATCGCCCAGGGTCTGGCGAGCGCGCAGAAGCGATCGTTCATCGTCGAGAATCGGGGTGGAGCCGCAGGACAGATCGCGGCCACTGCGACCGCCAGGTCCGCCGGCGATCCAAACACGATGTTCCTCGCTTCGATGGGCATCATGGCTGTGGCGCCGCACCTTTACCCGAACTTGCCTTACGATGTCCAACGCGATTTCACACCGATATCCTTGTGCGCACTTGCCCCCAGCGCGCTCATTGTTAATCCCTCCGTGGTTCCAGCAAGGACAGTGCAGGAGTTCGTCCAATGGGCGCGGAAGCAGAAGGACCCCATTCCGTATGGATCATATGGCAGCGGCTCTGTAGCACACATCGCGGCAGAGATGTTCAAGAACGCCGCATCCGTGCAGATGACGCAGGTGCCATATCGCGACGTGCCGCGCATCCAGGCCGATCTGGTCAAGGGCGACATACCGCTCGTCTTTGATGCACCAAGTGGCTACGTGGGCTATGAGAAGGATAACCGACTGCGCATTCTGGCGATAACTTCCAAGGCGCGTTCGCCGGCGTTCCCGGCGCTACCGACCATGGACCGGTCCGGATTTCCCGGCTTCGATTTCTCGAACTGGTACGCGCTATTCATGCCTCGCAACGTTCCAACGGCCGCAGTGGCGCAGATGCGGATTTCGCTGAGAGCAATCCTGAACTCAAGCAGGATCAGAGAGCATTTTCTGCCGACCGGACTTGAAGTGCCCGGCATCGGCGCCGAGGACTTCCCAGCCTTCTATGGGCGGGAATTTGCCCGCTGGCAAGCTTTTATTCGCCAGAACGACATCCGCATCACCACCTGATTGGAGGAACCCAATGTCTTGGCTGAGAAACACCTGGTATGCGGTGGCATGGTCCGACGAAGTCGAGAGCACACCATTCGGGCGCAGGATCTTGAACGACGCGATTGTGTTCTTTCGTGACGGTGCTGGCCGGTTGGCTGCTATCGGCGGTCGCTGTCCGCATCGATTCGCACCGCTGGCAATGGGGAAAATTGTCGACGATACGCTCGAGTGCCCGTATCACGGCCTACGGTTCGACAAGAGTGGCACATGCGTCCACAATCCGCACGGCGGAGGCCGGATTCCCATGAATGCCCGTGTTCCCAAGTATAGGATCGCGGAGCGTTGGGGACTCGTATGGCTATGGCCGGGTGATCCCGACGCAGCGGACGAAGACAAGATCCCCGATCTTTCGCATCTGCTACGCGACGACCTCGGGCATGTTCGAGGATATATGGGCATGCAGGCGAACTACATGCTCGGCGTGGACAACCTCATCGACCTTAGCCATGCACAGTTCGTTCACGGAGATCGCCTGATGTCTAATAACTTCGACGATGCGAAAGTCGCCGTGGAGCAGAATGGCAACGATGTCACGAATCGCCTGTCCATCCCCAATAGCAGCGTTCCCCCCGCGCTTCGCTCTCGTGTGCCGGCGGAGATCGACGTCGTCGACTATTGGCTCGATTCCACCTGGCGCGTTCCGTCAGTTGTTACCAATGACGTTGGCATTACCTTGCCGGGCAGGCCAAGGGAAGAGGGACAGCGCAGTTTCGGTGTTCACATCGTCACCCCTGAAACCGAAAGATCGTCTCACTACCTGTTTGCCCACTCCAGGAACTACGCGGTCGGCGATCCCTTGATCGACGAGAAGATCCGGGAATGGCAGCGAGTGGGATTCAGTGAGCAGGATAAGCCAATCATTGAGGCAACAGCAAGGATGATGGGCGAGGAAACGGATCCACTCGCGCTGCGGCCCGTATTGTTGCCGACGGACGCCGCGGCGGTGCGTGCGCGACGGCTTCTTTCAAAGCTGATTGACGAAGAGACAAAGGCTTGCGGCGAAGTCAGCATCCCGCTTGACGCGGTACGGCGCACGCTTTCAGGTTGATTTGCTCCGCCCAGGGGCTGAGAGGTGTAGCGCTTAGCGCCAACCGCATGCGCATCGCTTGGCCTCACAGCCACAGGCTCACTCAAGTACAACGGAAGACCGCAGAAGATGGACACCGAGTCGTTGATCGAGGTTCGCGTTGCACGAAAGACAGTCGAAGCTGAAGGCATTGCCGGCTTTTGCCTCGTGCCTACCGGGGGAACTCTCCCTCCGTTTGATGCCGGCGCCCACATCGACGTCCACCTGCCCGGTGGTCTTGTGCGGCAGTATTCGCTGTGCGGACCGCCACAGGCCGTCAATGCATACCATATAGGTGTGCTTCACGACGCGGCATCGCGCGGCGGATCAAGAACGATGCACGAGCTGGTCAATGAGGGGGATGTACTCAGAATCGGCCAGCCAAAGAATCACTTTCGGCTCAACGAAGGCGCGGCTCGCAGCCTGCTGTTCGCTGGCGGGATCGGCGTCACCCCAATCATTGCCATGGCAGATCGATTGGCGGCGATCGGTGCCGACTTCGAGTTCCACTATTGCACTCGTTCGCAGGCTCGAACAGCGTTCATGCGTCGCCTGCTCGGCAGTGCGTTTGCGTCCAAGGTTCGCTTCCACTTCGATGATGGTGCCGCCGAGCAGAAGCTGGACTTTGCCGCGACGCTCGCACACCCCGGGGCGCAGACCCACCTTTACGTGTGTGGGCCTAACGGCTTTCTCGATACTGTGTGCGCCTCCGCGCGCGCCATAGGGTGGAGCGACGCACAGATTCACTTCGAATATTTCGCGGGCCAGCAAAGCAGCTCAACCGGCGACAGCGGCTTTGAACTCGAGTTGCGTCAAAGCGGCCGCGTCATTCGTGTCGAGGCAGAGCAGACATGCGTCGACGCGCTCGCCGCGATCGGTGTGGAAATTCCAACATCGTGCCGCCAGGGGGTGTGCGGCACCTGCCTGACAGGCGTGATCGACGGTCTGGTCGATCACAGGGACCTATACCTTTTGCCGGATGAGCAGGCAGCCAACGACAAGTTCCTGCCGTGTTGCTCGCGTGCCAAGTCGCCGAGGCTTGTCATCGATCTCTAGTGAAAGGATGACCTGAGACTCGGGTGCTTGAGTCCTGGGCGGTGCTCAGGGGCTTGCACTCGGCCTGCTGCGGCATGCGTCTTCCTCGTCCGAGATTAATCGCTGAATCGTTGGATTGTTGCGGCGACGGATCGCGGCCGATAGGGAAACAGAGCCCGTAACTGCACCGCCGACCGTCAGGATAATCGCGGCTACCATAATTACTTTAGTGAATATTCATGCTTCATATTGTTCAGTGGAATAATGATGGTGCCAATTCTATTCTCGATCAATCGAATGACAGGAGATTGAGATGAGTGATCTGGCATGCCGCCTTATCAACGTCAGCGGCACTAAGTCGAACGCGCCCAGGGTATGGGAGCCGCTGCGGGTGCCACGCGAAGCGATTGCGCGGGAGGTCGAACGGCTGGCCGATGAATCCAGGCCTGATGACGGGCGGCGCGCAGCGTCGATCGTGCATCCGCAATCGCAGGCGCCGGGGCTTGGCTTCTCCCCTGGTGTGGACGTCACGATCAACGTACTGAAGCCTGGTGAATCGACTGTGCCGATTCGCCGCAATTCGAATCAGATTGAGTTCTGTATCAGCGGACGCGGGATCGTCCGAGCCGGACAAGAAGTCTCGCACATGGAGCGTTGGGATGTTTGCACGATCCCGTCGATGCAGTTCTATTCCCATTGCAACGATGGCGATGAACTGTGGATCCGCCTGACCTACTCGAACGCGCCATTACTTGAAAAACTGGGCGTCCATTACCTCGAGAGTGCATCGGAGGCGATGAAGGCCGTGCTGGTGCCGCGAGTTGCGGATCGACGTTACACACGTCAGAACGCACCCGATGTCCAGATCGGCGAGGCCGGTGCGCGGTTGCGCGGCTATGAGTTCCTGACCGATATCCAGGTAGTTGATAGCAAAGGCCTCCATTGGCCGTGGAAAGACGTCTCGGAGTACGTTTCGCAGAGCCCGGGGGACGACCGTCGCGGAATCATGCTGCTCTATAACCCGGCCACCGGGCGTCGCAATGGCACGACCCATAGTTTCTTCGCGACCATCTCGTCCGCGCCCGCCGGCTCCCCCCCTCGCCCCGCTGACCGAGGCCATCGCCATAGTTCCGTAGCGATGAACTATCACTTCGAGGGCAGTGGCAAGAGCATCGTCGACGGAAAAACGATTGAATGGCAGGCCGGAGACCTTCTGCTTTCCGCGCCGGCGTGGTCGGAGCATGCCCATTTCATCGGGCCAGATGGTGCCAGGGTGCTAACGGTCCAGGATCATCCATTGCATATCGGCATGGAATCTCTCATCTGGCAGGAGCGCATGGATGGGCCCATTCTCACGCTTGGCTCCGAATCGGGGCAGACAGGCTATGTGGGTCCGCGTCAAGCGGGTGCTTAATCGTCGATCGGATCTGAACATGACAAACTCCGCAATGTGGCTGACGGAACAGGATGTCGCCGCACACGTTTCACTGAAGGACGCTATCTATGCGCTCGAAGCGGGTCTGCTAGACCTTGCTTCCGGATCCGGCTTCAATGTGCCCAAGGCGCTTGGCAGCTTTGGTGACGGGTCCTCGATGCACTCGCTCGGGTCGGCCCTCCCAGTGGCCGGGTACTGCGGCTTCAAGAACTGGATTCATACAAAGCGCGGCGCCAAAGCGGTGTTCGTGCTATTCGATGCAACGGAAGGCCGGATGCTGGCCATGATGGAAGCGAATGTCCTTGGCCAACTGAGGACCTCCGCGATCACAGGCCTCGGAACCAAGTGGATGGCCAACCTGGCTGCAGGCGATCTCGCAATCATCGGAACGGGACGGCAGGCGTTGATGCAAGTGGCCGCAATCAACGCGGTGCGGCCACTTACGCGGATTCGCGTCTGGAGCCCGACACCGGAGAAACGGCTGGCTTTTGCCGGGCAAGTCCGATCCCAGTACGCCGCGGAGGTCAACGTTGCATCGACGTTGGATTCCGCTGTGGATGGCGCTGACATCGTGACGCTGGTGACGCGTGCGCAGACTCCTTTTCTTTCCGGCAAGCTACTCTCGCGAGGCGCGCACCTGAACGCCGTGGGAGCAATTCTCCCGGGCAACGCCGAGTTCCATCAGGACGTATTTGAACGGGCCGGCTTTATCGCCGTCGACAACCTGGCCAATGTCCAGAAGGCATCGCGAGAGTTCTCCGACTACTTTGGGGTGGACGCGACAAATGGCTCGTGGGAGCGCGTCGTTCCCCTGGAACGCATTGTTGCCGGTGACTCACTGCGACCGGACGATTGTGACATCAGCCTGTTCAAGGCAGTGGGCATGGGGATATCAGATCTATCGGTCGCCAGGCTTGCCTACGAGCGTGCCGTCGCAGACAGCGGCAATTCCTCGCGTATGCCGCTGTCTGTGACGGCAACGCTGCGCTAGCCTGATCCCGGAAGATACCTCGACATGTTTTCACCCGAATTCATTCAAGAACTGGCCGACGAATTGCACGCGGCCGAGAAGGACCGACGGCAGATCGAGCAATTCTCGAAGCGCTTCCCGGAGATGACCATCGAGGATGGCTACGCTGTGTCCAGGGCCTGGATCAGGACGAAGCTGAACGAAGGGCGCGTCGTGCGTGGCCATAAGATTGGTTTGACCTCGCGTGCCATGCAGCAGGCCAGCCAGATCACAGAGCCGGACTACGGCACGCTGCTCGATGATATGTTCTTCGACAACGGCACCGACATCCCTGTTTCGCGCTTCATTGCGCCGCGCATTGAAGTCGAGCTTGCCTTCATTCTCGGACGCCGGTTGCAAGGGCCGGCCGTGACGCTCTGCGATGTTCTTGCTGCCACCGAGTATGTCGTGCCGGCCATCGAGATCATTGACGCCCGCATCGAGCAATTCGACCGGCACACGAAGGCCATGCGCAGCGTGATCGATACCATCGCCGATAACGCCGCAAACGCCGGCATCGTGATGGGCGGGCGCCCGGTGAAAGCGGATGCGGTGGACCTGCGCTGGATCGGCGCGCTGCTATACAAGAACGGCGTGATCGAGGAATCCGGGATTGCAGCCGCCGTGTTGAATCATCCTGCCAACGGTGTTGCGTGGCTCGCTAACAGGCTCGCTCCCTGGGGCGAAGCGCTCGAGGCCGGAGAAGTGGTGCTGGCTGGGTCCTTCACCCGCCCTGTCCATGGGGCGGCGGGCGATGACTTCCATGCCGACTACGGCCCGCTCGGTGCGATTACCTTCCGGCTGAATTGAGAGGGCAGGCCACCTCGAGCCAACGGAAGCTCAGGCGACATCCCCCCACTCGAAGTATTTCGGCGTAGAGGGCGGGGAGAGCGCACCTGAGCGGCGGTGATTGACGAGATCCCGATGGCCTACAAGGATATCGACGCGGTGATGGCGGCGCAGGCGGACCTGGTGGAGATTGTGCACACGTTGCGGCAGGAGGTGTGCGTGAAGGGGTGAGAGGTCCATCAGCGTGCGGGCCACGGGACAAGGTGTTCGCGCAATGCTGTCGCGGTCGCCGCGGACAATCGCGTGGCGCTCAGACGGTTTGCCGCGCGCAAGGCATGGCGTTCCGGCAGTTCATGGCTGCGGTTTGCGCGACGCCGTGCAGGCGCCGCAGTTCAGGCTGCGGTGCCAGGCGCAGGTATTCGAGCATCTTCTCGATGAAGGCGGAGGTTGCGGTGCCGGGTGCGCGCGCGATCCAGGCCGCCGCGCCCGCATGCTCTCCGGCAAGCGCCAGCACGCGGGCGTAGTTGAACTGCCCGCGGAAATCGCCGGCTTCGGCGGCGCGGCGGTAATAGTCGGCCGCGATGCGGGCATCGGCCGAGACTTCCCAGCCGTCCTCGTAGAAGCCACCCACGATATTGAGCGATTTGGCGTGTCCCAGGTCCGCCGCCTTGCGGAACCAGGCAAAGGCCGCAGGGAGGTCAGTCGCCAGGCCCCGGCCGAGCGCCAGCGACGTGGCCAGGTTGTACATGCCCCAGTCCGATCCCCGTTCTGCCGCCACCGTGTACCAGTGGGCCGCGGCGGTCTCGTCGGCAGCGGTGCCCCAGCCGTT
Source organism: Cupriavidus lacunae (assembly GCF_003353055.1). Taxonomy (GTDB): domain Bacteria; phylum Pseudomonadota; class Gammaproteobacteria; order Burkholderiales; family Burkholderiaceae; genus Cupriavidus; species Cupriavidus lacunae. The sequence continues at coordinate 36,010 of NZ_QKWJ01000030.1, read as the reverse complement.
CTCGTAGCAGCGCCCGGCCAGGTTGGCCGCGCCCGCGTGGCCGGCATGCGCGGCATGCTTGAACCATGCAAAGGCCCGCGCCTCGTCCCGGGCGACGCCACGCCCTTCGAGAAACCACTGGCCGAGCAGCGCCTGTGCCGCCAGCGTGCCGCCGGCGGCCGCGGCGCCGAGCCAGGCCAGCGCGGCCTGGGGCGGCCCGGCAAGCTTGTCGCGCAGGCCGACGGGGCCAAGGTGATCGAGTTCACCCTGGGAGACGATAGGGAAGGGAAGCAGGTCCATGGGAAGACGCGGAGCCAGAGGAGGTGCTCCGCAAAGGGCAAACAGGAGGGACTTGTATTGCGGAAGAAGGGCGAAGGCGGCAGGCCTTCGCTCTGGGGGATCACACGGCGGGCGGCCCGTGCGGGCCGCCGCGATCCGTCAGTAGCGGACGTTCAGGTTGAGCATGGCCCAGCGACCCGGGGCCATGGTCGCGTAGTGCGTGGGGTAAGCCTGGCTGTAATACGTCTTGTTGAACAGGTTTTGCACGTTCAGCTGCAGCGTGAGGGCCTTGTTGATCTTGTACGAGGCCATTGCGTCGAAGCGCCAGTAGGCCGGGACCCACTTGTTGTTGACTTCGCTGCCCCAGACCTTCGATACATAGTAGGCGCCGCCGCCGACCGTGAAGTTCGGGAACAGGCGATAGGTGGACCACAGGCTGAAGCTGTCCTGCGGCGTGTTCGGGAACGAGGTGCCGTTGCTCAGGCCGAACGCCGCGCCCGCGCCGCCGGCGTTGCGCAGCTCGCTCTTCAGGTGCGTGTAGCCGCCGAACACCGCCCAGTCATCGGTCACGTTGCCCGAGAAGCCGAGCTCGAAACCGTCGACGCGCTTGTTGCCAGCCATGGCGGCGGTGCCGTCCTGCAGCGTAATGCGTGCGTTGGTGGTTTCAATGCGGAAGATCGCGGCCGTCAGCGCCAGGCGCTTGCGCAGCACATCCCACTTAGTACCCAGTTCGAATGCCCGGTTCTTCTCCGGGGCGAGCTGCGAGCCGGTGGTCAACGGGTTGCTGTCGCTGCCTTGCGCCAGGAAGGCGCCTGCGGGCGTCGACGACGTGCCATAGGACACATAGACGCTTGCGTTATCGGCAGGCTTGTAGACCACGCCGAACTGGTAGTTGAAGAGATTGTCGTCGCGCGAGTAACTGGTGCGGACGTTGGTGCCGGCGGCTCGCGTCGACAGGAACTCCGTGGCGTAACGGTCGAAGCGCAGGCCGGCGTTCACCATCCATTGCTTGCCCAGTTCCATGGAGTCGAACACATAGGCGGAAGTGGTGTTCGTCTGCGAGTAGCTCGGGTTGTTGGTGCGCGCGATGGAGCCCGCCCACGGATCACCGGGGTTTGGATTGTAGAGGGTCGTGCAGTTGTAGCCGCCTGCCGCGCCGGGGCCCGCCGGGCAGCGATTGCTGCCGGTGGCGACGGTGTAGGTGTCGTTGTTGCTGGTCTCGCGCGAGAACTCGATGCCGGTGGCGTACTTGTGCCTGACCGGGCCAGTCACGAACTCGCCCGAGAGGTCGGTCTGGTTCGACAGCGTCCTGGCGGTGCTGATGCGCGTATTGGCGCGCCGCCAGATCATGTCGTAGTAGAGGTTGCCCTGGCTGTCGTCCGGCTGGGTGTAGATGAAGTCCTGCGACGTGCGCGACATGCGCGTCTGGTTGCGGAACCTGAGTGCGTCGCTGAAATCGTGCTCGAAGCGGATGGTGCCCATGTCCGCCACATCCTTGCGGAAGTCGCGGTCGAGCAGGCCGTAGTACGTGTTGCGCGGCACATTCACCGGCGAGCCGTCACCCGCGGTACGCGTCCTCGCCCGGCCGTCGGTGCGGGCATTGAAGTTCGGGTTGTTGTACGGAGTGCCGACATCGGGAATGTCGTCCGTCTGCATATGGTAGTACGACATCGTCAGGCGCGTGGGCGTGCCAAGGCCGAACGTGACCGTGGGTGCCACACCCCAGCGGTTCTGGTGGGTCGCGTCGCGGCCCGCGACGTCGGAGTCGTGGTACATCGCATTCAGGCGGAAGGCCGCGTGCTCGGCGAACTGCCAGTTGCCGTCGACCGTGGCCCGCTTGTAGTCGGCGTTGCCCACGCCCACATTGCCTTCGGCAAAGTTGCCGAGCTTCGCCGACTTGCTGGTGATATTGATGCTGCCACCCGCCGAACCCCGGCCATCGTAGGCCCCGGCGGGGCCCTTGGTCACCTCGACGGATTCGATATTGAAGACTTCGCGGCTTTGCGAGCCGATGTCGCGAAAGCCGTCAAGGAACGTGCTCGCCTGGGCGTCGTAGCCGCGGATGAACGGCCGGTCGCCGACCGGATTGCCACCTTCGCCAGCGCCGAAAGCGATGCCAGGCACCGTGCGCAAGACATCGGTAAAGGTGGTCGAGCCCGTGCTCTGAATCACTTCCTGGGGAATGACCGTAATCGAGCGCGGCGTATCGAGCAGCGCCTCCGGGTTCTTGATCGACGATGAGTGGTCGACCTTGAACTCGCTCGCGCCCGAGACCGTGACAGTGGGGAGTTCAACCGTGCCCGGTGGCGTCTGGGAGGCCGTCTGGGCCGTCGCGGGCGCGGCGGCGACGGCCACGCCAAGTGCGCCAGTCAGGTGCGGCAAGATGCGCACGCCCTTGGTGATTGCGAGCACGGTTTCGCTCATAGTTAAGCCTTCATGTAAATAATGTTACGAATGAGAAATATTATCATTTGTATTACGGAACGTTCCACTTGTTTTTTTCACAAGACGTTCCATGCTGTCCGGCGCGGCGCTGGCCGACACGCTGAGCGCCTTCGACGAACGCCTGCAGCTGACGCTGGGCCTGCGCTATCAGCAGGTGAAGTCCGGCAACTACAGCAGCAGCGGCGCGAAGACGGCTTAGTATGATGAGAGTGCCGTGACGCCCCTGGCCGGCATCGTGTACAAGCCCTGGCAGCATGTGTCCCTGTATGCCAACTACGTGGAAGGCCTGAGCAAGGGCGACATCACGCCGGCCACCGCATCGAACGCGGGCGAGGTGCTCGCGCCGTACAAGACGAAGCAGCAAGAGGTGGGCGTGAAGCTCGATGCCGGCAAGGTCATGGCCACGCTGGCGGTGTTCCGCATGACCAAGCCCAGCGGGCAGTTGTTCGGCACGGTCTATGCGATCGACAGCGAACAGCGCAACAAGACCACGATGGCGGGGAAAGACACCACCCTTCGCCTCTACCTGCGCAATGTATTCGACCGCCGCTATTGGGCGGCGGTGGACAACTATGGCGGCCTGGCCATTGGCGAGCCGCGCACGTTGATGATGTCGGCGACGGTCGGTTTCTGATCCGGCCTGATGGCCAGCTGGCATAAGCGAGGGGCCACCGGATTGTCGCGGCCATCCCGCAGGGACGAACGCGCTCTCACGGGGGCTGGCTTGCGCCCGTGTGGCAACGATGTCATGCGGGAAGTCGGGGGATCCGCCTGCTGTCGCCTGGCCGGTGCCCCAGGTGGTCAGTCGACGAGCAGGTTGATCTTCGTCGCGAATTTCTGCCAGCGATCGATGTCGGCGGTCACCAGCTTCTGGAATTCGGCGGGGGTGCTCGTGGTCGTGGCAAAGCCGAGTTGGGTCAGCGATGCCTTGATCTCGGGCTTGGCGATGGCCCTGGCGATTTCCGCGTTCAGCTTTTGCACGATCTCGGGCGGCGTGTGCGCCGGGGCGAGGATGCCGAACCACTGGTCGACGTCATAGCCGGCCACGCCAAGCTCGCTCACCGTGGGCACGTCGGGCAGGAACGGCGAGCGCGCCTTCGAGGTGACGGCCAGCGCGCGCAGCTTGTTGCTTTTCAGGTAGGGGATGGTGTTGGTCAGCGTGTTGACGCTGACATCTGCCTGGTTGCCAAGCACGTCGGCGATGGCGGGGGCGCAACCCTTGTACGGCACATGCAGCATCTCCATCTTTGCCGAGACCTTCAGCAATTCGCCGGCCAGATGCTGCGGGGTACCGTTGCCGCACGACGCATAGCTGGGGGGCGAGGCGCTCTTGCCCGCCGCCAGCAGGTCGCTGAAGGTGCGGATCTTCGATTGCGATGGCACGGCAATCACCGACGGCACCGAAGCGAAGGTGATGACGGCGCTGAAATCGGACTTGGGATTGAACTGCAGCTTCCTGAAGACGCTCGGGTTGATGGCAAAGCTGCTGTTGACGATGAGCAGCGTATAGCCGTCGGCAGGGCTCTTGGCGACGAACTCGGCACCAATATTGCCGCTGGCGCCGGGCCGGTTGTCGACGACTACCGGCTGCCCCAGCGACTTGCTGAGGTCATTCCCGATCAGGCGCGCAAGAGAATCGGTCCCCCCTCCGGCCGGGAACGTCACTACCACGCGGATCGGCTTTTGCGGGAAGGTACTGGCGATATTGGCCTCGGCGCGCCCGGGCAGGGTGCCCAGGCTGCCTGCGACAAACAGGAGCGATGCCAGACTGCTGACGACGGATAGGGGTCTCATGGGTGTGCCTCGTCGGTTAGGGTGAAGGAAGCGGAGAAACCGGTCAATCGGGGTCTATACGCACGGCCTGGCAGCACTCGCCGCCGGCGCGCACCAGTGCCGCAGCCGCCTCAAGCGCTTCGGCGGAGCCGGCGTGGATGCGGTAGAGGGGTTGCCCTGGCGCCACCTTTGCACCGATCGCGCACAGCATGTCGACGCCTGCACTGGCATCGCGCGGTGCCCCGGCGGCGCGCGCCACGCCGGAAATCTGCAGGCCATCGACGCCCGTCACCCGGCCCTGCGTTGCGGCAGGCACGACCTGCGTATGCGTGCCAGGCGCCACTGGATCGGGGCGCATGCCCTGCGCGGCGGCGATGCGATCGAACGCGGCCCTGGCTTTGCCTTCATTCAGCAGCGCCGTCGCAATTTGCATGCCGTGCTCGGGCGAGCCCACGCGGGAATCGAATGCGATGATTTCGCCAGCAAAGCGCAGGGCCTTTTCGCGCAGGTCGGCGGGCGCATCGGGCGCGTTGTCGAGCACGAGGCGGACGTCGCGCACTTCCAGTGCGGGGCCGATGCCACGGCCGATCGGGCGGCTGCCGTCCGTGACCAGCGCGCGTACGTGCAGGCCCAGGCCCTTGCCGACGTGTTCGAACAGCGCGCCCAGCGCCTCGGCGTCGGCGCGTGTTGCCAGCTTGGTTTGGGGCCCATAGGGCAGGTCGACAATGACGTGGGTAGCGCCGGCGGTGTATTTCTTCGACAGGATCGAAGCCACCGACCAGCGCCGCGAATCCAGCCGCAACGGCCGCGTGATGGCGTTCATCACATCGTCGATCACGGAATGGTTCAGCCGTCCGTTCCACGCAATGCAGGCGCGCGCCTGGGCCACGCAGCGGCGCACGTCCTCATGCGCCAGGTCGACCCGTGCGATGGTCTCCATGGCATCGGCGGTGCCGGCGGCGGAAGTGATCGCGCGCGACGATGTCTTGGGCATCGCCAGTCCGTAGGCTGCGACAATCGGGACCACGATCAGCGTGATGCGGCTGCCGGGAACGCCACCCATCGAATGTTTGTCGACGACAACCGGTTCGTCCCAGTCGATGCGGGGCGTGAAGGCGGTACGCGCGCGCGCCAGGGCCACCACTTCCTCGTCAGTCAGCGCGCGGGTGGCGGCAACCAGGAACTCGGTCAGTTCTGCCTCGGTGTACCGTCCGGCGATGGCGTCCTGCAGCACGGCAACGTAGGCAGCTTCGTCGAGCGGCTCGCCGCGCAGCTTGGCCATCAGGTTGGTGCGGCTGGCTGGCCGTTCGGTGGCGGATGCCTTGGCGCCGTTGCACAAGGCTTCGACAAAGCGTGCCGTGCCCGCTTCCAGCGTGCTGTCGTTCGATACCGTGATACACGGCACGTGTGGCGGCACCGGAGCCCCCGCTCGCGCCACGCGGCTGGCAACCTGGTCGCCCGATTCCCGCCCGCGCGCGGCAATGCGCCGGGCAAGCACGTCATGCGGCGCCGTCACCAGGACCACCACGAAACCGGGCAAGCGAGCCGCAAGTTCCGCGATGACGGCGCGCGAGCCGTTAGCGACGACGTTGCGCCCGCATTCGAGTTCGCGCATCAGGGACCTGGGCAATCCGTAGCGCAGGTCGTGCGCGTCCCAGGTCACCAGGAACTCTCCGCCTTGTTGGCGCCGCGCGAACTCGGTCTCGGAGACACCCTCGTGATCTTCGCCGGCAGACCCGCCAGGACGCGTAATGACGCGCCGCGCAAAAACGTAGTCGTCATCGAGCGCGGCACGTGCACCGTCGATCAGGGAGTCCTTGCCAGCACCACTGGGCCCCACAACAAAAAAGAACGTGCCGGTCGCCTTCATGGAAATTACCTTAGATGTCGAAGTTATGTGGCTATGCTAGCACCGGTCCAAGTGGTGTCAAGACAAGTTCGATGTCTAAGGTAATGCAAGCCGTGGGCCAGCGCCCGCAAATCCAGTGTGTACGCGGGATTCGCGGGTTTGTAGGGGAAAACACGGGGAAGCGGAATGCGCGGTGACGGTGCCCCATGCACGGGTCGGGCGCATCGTGCACTGATGGAGTGAACGCTACATGGAGCTGCGTTGGCCATCAGGCGCGGTGTCCGCGTGCGAGTGCCAGAGGCGCTATCATGTGCGCTGTCGCCGGCACCGGCTCGTCCGATGCCGCATGCATACGTTTCACTTTCCCTCATGACTATGGCCACCAAAAAGCCGGATGCTCCGGTCCCGATCACGCCTGCGGATGAAGCCGATGAAGAACGGCTTGCCCACCTGGTGAAGGATGCTGCCCGAGCCTATATCCGGGCGCTGCAGCTGCGCCTGGCGGAGCATTCGGTTTCATACGGCCACTGGACCATCCTGCGTATCCTGTGGCGCCATGACGGCCTGTCGCAGCGGGAGCTGAGCGAACAGGCCGGCGTGACCGAGCCGACGACGTTCGCGGCAGTCAAGGCGCTGGAGGCGCTGGGCTACGTGGAACGCACGCATCTTCCCGGCAACAAGAAGAAGGTGCATGTGTTCCTGAGCAAGACCGGACGCGCGCTGCGCCGCAAGCTGGAACCGCTGGCCACCGAGGTGAATGAACTCAGCGTGGAAGGGCTGAGCGAAGAAGATGTGCTGACCACGCGCCGTGTGCTGATCACGATCGCGAAGCGGCTGGTCGCCGACGAAGTCGCGTCGGCAGAGCATGGCCGGCGGGTTCCCTCTACCCAGGAGGTGGGGCGGCTGCTCTCGGACCTGTAGGCGATCCGCCAATGAAAAGACCCCCGCCGGGCGAGACCGGCAAGGGCGAATGCCTTGGGTAGAAGGCGTGAATCGTTTGGGGACCTGAACCCCGCGGGTGTCAGGCCTCGTCGAGCCCGATATCGACGGCAGGGGCGGACTGGGTGATCTTGCTCGTGGAGATGTAGTCCACGCCCGTTTCCGCCACGGCCCGGATCGTTTCCAGGCGGATGCCGCCTGAGGCCTCGACCTTGGTCCGGCCATTGACGATCTGCACGGCTTCCTTCATGTCGGGCACCGACATGTTGTCCAGCATGATCACGTCGACACCGGCTGCCAGTGCCTCGTGCACCTGTTCCAGCCGGTCGCATTCCACTTCCAGCTTGGTCAGCACGGGCAGCTTGCGGCGCACGCGTGCCACGGCGGCAGCGATGCTGCCGCACACGGCGATGTGGTTGTCCTTGATCATCACGCCGTTGTCCAGGCTCAGCCGGTGGTTCAGTCCGCCGCCGCAGGTCACCGCGTGCTTTTCCAGCGCGCGCAGGCCCGGCGTGGTCTTGCGGCTGTCGATCAGGCGCGCCTTGGTGTGGGCAATGGCCTGCGCATACGTTGCCGTATGGTTGGCGATGCCGCACAGCCGCTGCATGATGTTCAGCGCGGTGCGCTCGGCTGTCAGGACGCTGCGTGCATTGCCGCTAACGTTAAGCAGCACCGCGCCTTTTTCCACCTTGTTGCCGTCGGCGACGCGCACATCGACAGACAGCGTCGGATCGTAGCGCGCGAAGATGCGTGCCGCCACATCGATACCGGCGATGAGCATCGGCTCGCGGGCGTTCATGCAGAAGGTGCCGGTCTCTCCCGGTTCAATCATGGTCTGGACGGTCAAGTCGCAGATGCCGATGTCTTCGGTCAGCCAGAGGTCGATCAGCTTGTCCGTGGCGAAAATGTCGTACATGAAGGGCTCCTGAACGGTGGTTGCGGTACCTCAGAAATCTTAGATATCGAAGTACGTGGCGTAATACTAGCCCTTCCATGCGCCATGTCAAGGAATATTCGAGATCTAAGATAGATTCGCGAATCTACCGCGCGAACTGTCCCAGCACCGTTCCCACCGCCTCCAGCCCCGCCTCGATCATATGCTGCATGTAGTTGCCCATCTGCGGCATCACCAGCATCAGCACCAGCAGCCCGCCGGACAGCGTGACCGGGAAGCCGACCGCGAAGATCGACAGTTGCGGCGAGGCGCGGTTCAGGATGCCCATCGCCAGGTTCAGCGTCAGCAGTGCCGCGATCATCGGCAGCGCCAGCAGCAGGCCGGACGAGAACACCATGCCGCCGGCGCGGGCCACGGCCATGGCGCCGCCGGCGGACAGTGGCGTGCCGCCGATGGGCAGGCCGTTGAAGCTGTCGACCAGCGTGCCCAGCATCAGCAGGTGGCCGTCCAGCGCCAGGAACAGCAGCACCGAGATCAGGTTCAGGAAGCGCGACAGCACCATGGTCTGGCCGCCGGCGGCGCGGTCGAAGAAGGACGCGAAGGACAGGCCCATCTGCAGGCCGATGATTTCGCCGGCCTGCTGCACGGTGGCAAAGACCAGGCGCATGGCGAAGCCGGTGGCCAGGCCGATGCCGACCTCGTTGAGGATGATCATCAGCCCGCCGAAGGAATACACCGATACCACCGGCAGCTGCGCGATGGTGGGCGATACCACCATCGCAATCACGGCGGACAGGGCGATCTTGACGCGGCGCGGGATGGTGGATTCACCGAACAGCGGCGCGGTGCCGATCAGGGCCAGGATGCGGAAAAAGGGCCACAGGAACGCCGCGAGCCAGCTGTAGAGCTGGGCTGAGGTGAATTCGATCACTGCGGGGAGTCGGCGGGCAGGGAGGGCGGGGGGGCGACGAATGCGACGAAGGCGACGAAGGCGAGCGCGGCCGCCGTCAGTGCGCCATCGCGGGAATGCTCTGGAACACCTCGCGCATGTAGTCGACCATCGAATTGATCATCCACGGACCTGCCAGCACCATGGTGGCGAACAGCGCGATCAGCTTGGGGATAAAGCTCAGCGTCATCTCGTTGATCTGGGTCGCGGCCTGGAACAGGCTGACCAGCAGGCCGGCGGCCAGCGCCACCAGCAGCAGCGGGGCAGCCAGCAGCAGGGTCATCTTCATCGCCTGGGTGGCGATGGTCATTACGGTCTCAGGTGTCATGGCTCGGACTCTGCGGTGTGTGGCGGACGCTGGCTGGCCGCCTCAGTTCATGAAGCTCTGCGCCAGCGAACCCAGCAGCAGCTGCCAGCCGTCGACCAGCACGAACAGCATCAGCTTGAACGGCAGCGAGATGGTGGCCGGCGGCACCATCATCATCCCCATCGCCATCAGCACGCTGGCCACGACCAGGTCGATGATCAGGAACGGGATGAAGATGGTGAAGCCGATCTGGAACGCGGTCTTCAGTTCACTGGTGACGAAGGCCGGCACCAGGATGCTGAGCGGCACTTCCTCCGGGCCCTGCATCTCCGGCGCCTTGGCCATCTGGGCAAACATGGCCAGGTCCTTCTCGCGGGTCTGGCGCAGCATGAAGCCCTTGAGCGGCTCGACGGCCTTTGCCGCCGCGGCTTCCAGGCTGATCTTGTTTTCCGACAGCGGCTTGTAGGCGTCGTTGTAGACGTGGTCGAACACCGGTGCCATCACGAAGAAGGTCAGGAACAGCGACAGGCCCACCAGCACCTGGTTGGGCGGCGAGGTGGCCGTGCCCAGCGCGTTGCGCAGCAGGCCCAGCACGATGATGATGCGGGTGAAGCCGGTCATCATCAGCATTGCCGCCGGCAGGAACGACAGCGAGGTCAGCAGCACCAGCGTCTGCACCGGCAGCGACCAGATCTGGCCGCCGCCCGGGGCGGGCTTGCTGATGACGCCGGGCAGTGCCTGGGCCCAGGCTGGTGCGGGCGCGAATGCCAGCGCGGCAAGGGCCAGCATCAGTGCCAGCAGGGCCAGCATCGGGAAGTTACGCGCGGCCGCAGTCTCGCGCACGGCGCAGGCATGGCGCCGCAGCGCGGCACGCGGGGAATTCATGATTTGAAGTGATCCTGCATCGAACGCAGCAGCTTTTCGGCAAAGGTGCCGCCGGTCGGCGGTTGCGACGATCCGATGGCGCCGGGGGTGGCCGTCGGGTGGGCGGCGGTGGTGCCCGCCGTCATGGTGTGCAGCGGCCGGATTTCGCCGGGGCTCACGCCCAGCACCAGCCAGGTATCGCCCACCTCGACCAGCACCAGGCGCTGGCGTGCGCCCAGCATGGTGCTGCCGACCACCTTCATGGCGCCGCCGGTGGCATGGCGCACCAGGCCGGCACGCCGCGCCACCCAGGCCATGCCCAGGATCAGCGCGATGATGGCGAACAGCCCCAGCCCGGCCTGCGCCAGGCTGGCCGCGCCGCTGATGGCGGGCACATGCGTGCCGTCGGCGGCCATGACGGCCCCCGGCAGCAGCGCAAGCACGGCCAGGCTGGCGCGCGTCGGCATGGTCATTTGTTCAGCTTCCGGATGCGTTCGGACGGCGTGATGATGTCCGTCAGGCGGATGCCGAACTTGTCGTTCACCACCACCACCTCGCCCTGCGCGATCAGGTAGCCGTTGACCAGCACGTCCATCGGCTCGCCGGCCAGGCCATCCAGTTCCACCACCGAGCCCTGCGCCAGTTGCAGCAGGTTCTTGATGGGCACCTTGGTGCGGCCCAGTTCCACGGTCAGCTGCACCGGGATATCGAGGATCATCTCGATATCGTTGCGGAAGCCGCTCGGCGCTTCCTTGGCCAGCGGCGGGAAGACGGTGGCAGCGGCCGGGGTGGCCGCAGGCGCGGCCGCCGGTGCGGCGGCTGCGGGGATCTCGGCGGATGTGGCGCTGGTCTGCTCGGCCAGCGCGCTGGCCCAGTCGTCCATCGGGTCGACCGGCTTGTCCTCGATGCCGTCAGTCATAATCGGTGTCCTCGGTGTCCAGGTGGGAATCGCCGTCCTGGTGATTGATCATTCGTTCTACCCGCAGCGCATACTGGCCGTTCATCGTGCCGAAGCCGCATTGCATGACGGGCACGCCGTCCACCTTGCCGAAGATCTTCTCCGGCAGCTCGATCGGCAGCACGTCGCCGGCGCGCATCGCCAGCACTTCGGCCACGGTGCTCTGCAGGTGCGCGAATTCGGCCACCAGCTCCACCTCGGCCGCGCGCAGCTGCGTGGACAGTTGCGTGACCCAGCCCTTGTCGACCTCCTTCTCGTCCTGCAGCGGATTCATCAGCAGGTCCTTGAGGGGCTCGATCATCGAGTACGGCAGGCATACGTGAAGCTGGCCGCCGACCGCGCCCAGTTCGATATGGAAGGCGGTGGTCACCACGGCTTCGTTGTGCGTGGCGACGTTGGCAAACTTGGGGTGCATCTCCGAGCGGATGTACTCGGTCTCGATCGGGTGCACGGTGCGCCAGGCGTTGCCGTAGCTGGTCAGCGTCAGCTCCAGCATGCGCTGGATGATGCGCTGCTCGGTCTGGGTGAAGTCGCGGCCTTCCACGCGGGTGTGGAAGCGGCCGTCGCCGCCGAACAGGTTGTCCACCACCAGAAACACCAGGTTCGGGTCGTAGATGAACAGGGCGGTGCCGCGCAGCGGCTTCAGGTGGACCAGGTTCAGGTTGGTCGGCATCGGCAGGTTGCGCGAGAAATCGCCGAACTTCTCGATCCTCACGCTGCCAACTGAGATGTCCGCGCCGCGGCGGATGAAATTGAACAGCGCCGTGCGCATCGAGCGCGCAAAGCGCTCGTTGATGATTTCCAGCGTGTGCAGGCGGCCGCGGATGATGCGTTCCTGCTTCGCCAGGTTGTAGGGGCGCACCGCGCCTTCGTCGGGAGCAGGCTCGCTGGCCTTGGGCGTATCGGCTTCGCCGGATACGCCCTTGAGCAGCTCGTCTACCTCGTCTTGCGAGAGGAACTTGTCGTAGGCCATCTAGTGTCCTGCCCCTTGTGCGGCGTTATGGATGAATCCGGCTGCCCTGGCTTGCGCTTACTGCACCACGAACGAGGTGAAGAGCACATCCAGCACGCGCTGCGCCGGCAGGCCACTGGCAAACGGCTTGCTGATGGTGTCGCGGATGTCGTCGGCCAGCTTGCGCTTGCCTTCGACGGTGGCCAGGTCGGCCGGCTGCCTGGCCGACAGCAGCAGCAGGATGCGGCTGCGCGCTTCGGGCAGGTACTGGGCCAGGCGCGCCTGGGTCTCGGCATCGGCCACCTTCAGCGACAGGCCGGTGTGCAGGAAGCGGTCGCCGTCGTCGCTGCGCAGGTTGACGGTGAACGCATCCAGCGGCACGAAGATCGGCGGCGGTACGACCGGGGCGGCGGGCGCGGCGGCGGCCGCCGGGTGGCGGTTGCTCAGTACGCTGCCCAGCACGAAGCCTCCGGCGCCCAGTGCCACAACCAGCACGCCGGCGCCGATCAGCAGCAGCCGGCCGCGCTTGCCTGTGTTGCCAGTCCGGGGAGGGGAAGCCGTGTTCGCCATGAGAAGCCTGTATCGGAATGCCTGCCATTCTTCCGGAATCGCAGGCCAGCAAAGGGCCGAAAAAAAGGGGGAAACCCTTTCAGCTTGGCCATTTGAGCGGAAAGGGAGCAGGCACGGCTACGCGAGCGGGCGCTTCGTGATGCGCGCCTGCAGGCTGGTTAACGCTTCATGTCGTGTGAACTTGAGTGTCGGTGCGGCTCGCGGCGAATCGGGGCCGGCCCGGCGGGGCGGGTTCGGGCAGCGTCGACGTGCATTCCCTACTGCGCTAGTCGGGTAGTACATCATGTGATCCTGCGGATCGATAAGTCCTTAGTGCCTTGATTGTTAAGCATTTTTTCATCTTTACTCTTATATAAGATATAAGACATTTGACCGAGGAGTCGCTTCGGACTACAATCGCGACGTAACGAGATTTTCTAAACCTAATTACTCAGCAGGTTCCCATGCTTGAAAACTATCGCGCACATGTGGCCGAGCGCGCCGCGCTTGGCATCCCCCCTCTGCCCCTGATTGCCAAGCAGACGGCCGAGCTGGTCGAACTGCTGAAGAACCCGCCCGCCGGTGAAGAGCAGAACCTGGTCGAGCTGATCACCTACCGCGTGCCGGCCGGCGTGGATGACGCCGCCAAGGTCAAGGCTTCGTACCTGGCCGCTGTGGCGCTGGGCAAAGAGAAGTGCGCGCTGATCTCGCGCGCCAAGGCGGCCGAGCTGCTGGGCACCATGCTGGGCGGCTACAACATCTCGCCGCTGATCGAGCTGCTGGACGATGCCGAAGTGGGCACCGTCGCCGCCGAGGCGCTGAAGAAGACCCTGCTGATGTTCGACGCCTTCCACGACGTGAAGGAAAAGGCCGACAAGGGCAACGTCAACGCCAAGGCCGTGCTGCAAAGCTGGGCCGACGCCGAATGGTTCACCAGCCGTCCGGAAGTGCCGCAAAGCCTGACCATCACCGTGTTCAAGGTGCCGGGCGAAACCAACACCGACGACCTGTCGCCGGCCCCGGACGCCACCACCCGCCCGGACATCCCGATGCACGCGCTGGCCACGCTGAAGAACAAGCGCGAAGGCGCGGCATTCCAGCCGGAAGAAGACGGCAAGCGCGGCCCGGTCAAGTTCATCGAGTCGCTGAAGGAAAAGGGCCACCTGGTCGCCTACGTGGGCGACGTGGTCGGCACCGGCTCCAGCCGCAAGTCCGCCACCAACTCGGTGCTGTGGTTCACCGGCGAAGACATCCCGTTCATCCCGAACAAGCGCTTCGGCGGCGTGTGCCTGGGCAACAAGATCGCCCCGATCTTCTACAACACCATGGAAGACGCCGGCGCGCTGCCGATCGAGCTGGACGTGTCGAAGATGGAAATGGGCGACGTGGTCGAACTGCGTCCGTACGACGGCAAGGCGCTGAAGAACGGTGAAGTGATCGCCGAGTTCAAGGTCAAGTCCGACGTGCTGTTCGACGAAGTGCGCGCCGGCGGCCGCATTCCGCTGATCGTTGGCCGTGGCCTGACCGCCAAGGCGCGCGAAGCGCTGGGCCTGGCCCCGTCGACGCTGTTCCGCCTGCCGCAGAACCCGGCCGATACCGGCAAGGGCTTCACGCTGGCCCAGAAGATGGTTGGCCGCGCCTGCGGTCTGCCGGAAGGCAAGGGCATGCGCCCGGGCACCTACTGCGAACCGAAGATGACCTCGGTGGGCTCGCAGGACACCACCGGCCCGATGACCCGCGACGAGCTGAAGGACCTGGCTTGCCTGGGCTTCTCGGCCGACCTGGTGATGCAGTCGTTCTGCCACACCGCCGCTTATCCGAAACCGGTCGACGTCAAGACCCACCACACGCTGCCTGAGTTCATCAGCACCCGTGGCGGCATCTCGCTGCGCCCGGGCGACGGCGTGATCCACTCGTGGCTGAACCGCATGCTGCTGCCCGACACCGTCGGCACCGGCGGCGACTCGCACACCCGCTTCCCGATCGGCATCAGCTTCCCCGCAGGTTCGGGCCTGGTGGCCTTTGCCGCCGCCACCGGCGTGATGCCGCTGGACATGCCGGAATCGGTGCTGGTCCGCTTCAAGGGCAAGATGCAGCCGGGCGTGACCCTGCGCGACCTGGTCAACGCGATCCCGCTGTACGCGATCAAGCAAGGCCTGCTGACCGTGGCCAAGCAAGGCAAGCAGAACATCTTCTCGGGCCGTATCCTGGAAATCGAAGGCCTGCCCGACCTGAAGGTCGAGCAAGCGTTTGAGCTGTCGGATGCTTCCGCTGAGCGTTCGGCCGCTGGTTGCACGGTGCGCCTGAACAAGGACCCGATCATCGAATACATCAACAGCAACATCACGCTGCTGAAGTGGATGATCGCCCAGGGCTACCAGGACCCGCGCAGCCTGCAGCGCCGCATCAAGGCCATGGAAGCCTGGCTGGCCAAGCCGGAACTGCTGCAGCCGGACGCCGACGCCGAGTACGCCGCCGTGATCGAGATCGACCTGGCCGACGTGCACGAGCCGATCGTGGCCTGCCCGAACGACCCGGACGACGTGAAGACGCTGTCGGACGTGTCCGGCGCCAAGATCGATGAAGTATTCATCGGTTCGTGCATGACCAACATCGGCCACTTCCGCGCAGCCTCCAAGCTGCTGGAAGGCAAGCGCGACATCCCGGTCAAGCTGTGGGTGGCCCCGCCGACCAAGATGGACCAGAAGCAGCTGACCGAGGAAGGCCACTACGGCGTGTTCGGCACCGCCGGTGCCCGCACCGAAATGCCGGGCTGCTCGCTGTGCATGGGCAACCAGGCTCAGGTGCGCGAAGGCGCCACGGTGATGTCGACCAGCACGCGTAACTTCCCGAACCGCCTGGGCAAGAACACCAACGTGTACCTGGGCTCCGCCGAACTGGCCGCGATCTGCTCGCGCCTGGGTCGTATCCCGACCAAGGAAGAGTACATGGCCGACATGGGCGTGCTCAACGCCAATGGCGACAAGATCTACAAGTACATGAACTTCGACCAGATCGAGGACTTCAAGGAAGTGGCCGACGGCGTGACGGTGTAAGTCGCACAGTCAGGCTGGCATGAAGAGAGGGCCCCGCGTTGCGGGGCCCCTTTTGCTTCTGGCGCCTGGGTCCTGCCGGCTTGCTTGAACGTCAGTCCAGTGGAATCCCCTGGCGCGCGGCGTCAGCCACCACCTCGGCGGTGTTGTGCGGATCCAGCTTGCGCATCAGGTTTTCGCGGTGCTTGCGTGCGGTCAGCGGGCTGATGTCGAGTTGCGCGGCAATGTCGCCGGCGGTGGCGCCGCGCGCGATCAGCATCAGGATCTGCTGTTCGCGCCGGGTCGGCGAGGCGAGGGGGTCCGTGGTCGCGTCGGCGGTCGCCGGGTCGCGCGCGTCGCGCCCACTGCAAGCAGGGCAGGGCCGGTTTATGATCTGGCTTTTCCGTTGTCCGGCGCTTGCCGCAGTGCGCAAGCGCCCGAACCAGGAGCCAGTGTGCCCGATCTGTCCGCTTTCCCCATCACCCGCAAATGGCCGGCGCAGCATCCCGACCGCATCCAGCTCTATTCCCTGCCCACGCCCAACGGGGTCAAGGTGTCGATCCTGCTGGAGGAGTCCGGCCTGGCGTATGAACCGCACCTGGTGCGCTTCGACACCCACGAC
Source organism: Cupriavidus lacunae (assembly GCF_003353055.1). GTDB lineage: Bacteria > Pseudomonadota > Gammaproteobacteria > Burkholderiales > Burkholderiaceae > Cupriavidus > Cupriavidus lacunae. The sequence continues at coordinate 19,618 of NZ_QKWJ01000030.1, read as the reverse complement.
CAGATGTCGCCGGAGTTCCTGTCGCTGAGCCCGAACAACAAGATCCCCGCGATCCTCGACCCCAATGGCCCGGGCGGCAAGCCGCTGGCGCTGTTCGAATCGGGCGCGATCCTGCTGTACCTGGCCGACAAGTCGGGCAAGCTGATTCCCGCCGACCCGGCGCGCCGCTATGAAACCATCCAGTGGGTGATGTTCCAGATGGGCGGCATCGGGCCGATGTTCGGGCAGGTGGGCTTTTTCCACAAGTTCGCGGGCAAGGACTACGAGGACAAGCGCCCGCGCGACCGCTACGTGGCCGAAAGCCGCCGCCTGCTGAACGTGCTGAACCAGCGGCTGGCGGGGCGCGACTGGATCATGGGCGACGAGTACACCATCGCCGACATCGCCACCTTCCCGTGGGTGCGCAACCTGGTCGGCTTCTATGAGGCGGGCGAACTGGTCGGCATCCAGGACTTCCCGCACGTCAGGCGCGTGCTGGAGGCGTTCGTCAAACGCCCGGCCGTGGTGAAGGGGCTGGATACGCCGCACCGCGGCTGAGGTTTGCGACGCGGCGCGCCACGAGCTTGGGTATCGGCCTACACGGTGGCTTCTTCTGCGCCGACAGAGGGCCGGGTGCCGCGCATCCTATAGTCCAGGAACAGGCGCGCCGACCTGCGTTGCCTGAGGAGCCCGGATCATGCCGACGCCCACCGCTTTCTCCCTGCTGCGCGTCGCATTGCTGGCGAGCGCCATCGCCACCCTCGGCGCGCTTGCCGGCTGCGGCGAAACGGCCAGGCTGCCGTCCGAAGCCGGCTTCGGACCCACGCCGCAGCTGCCGCCGCCCAACCCGACCGCCATTCCCACCGTCAACATCGCACCCGCCATCGGCTGGGCAGCGGGCCAGCGCCCGGTGCCGGCTGAAGGCATGGCCGTGACGGCCTTTGCCGACAAGCTGGATCATCCGCGCTGGATCTACGTGCTGCCCAACGGCGACGTGCTGGTGGCCGAGAGCAATGCCCCGGCCAAGCCCGACGACGGCAAGGGCATCCGCGGCTGGATCATGAAGAAGCTGATGAAGCGCGCCGGTGCCGGCACGCCCAGCGCCAACCGCATCACGCTGCTGCGCGATACCAACGGCGACGGCGTGGCCGACCAGCGCTCGGTGTTTCTGAAGGACCTGAACTCGCCGTTCGGCATGGCGCTGGTCGGCAACGACTTCTACGTGGCCACCACCGACGCGCTGCTGCGCTTCCCGTACCAGCCGGGCCAGACCCGGATCAGCGCCGCGCCGCAGAAGGTGGTGGACCTGCCCGGCGGGCCGCGCAACCATCACTGGACCAAGAGCCTGATCGCCAGCCGCGACGGCAGCAAGCTGTACGTGACGGTGGGCTCCAACAGCAACGTGGGCGAGAACGGCATGGACCAGGAGGTCGGCCGCGCCGCCATCTGGGAGGTCGACCCGAAGACCGGCATGCACCGGATCTTTGCCAGCGGCCTGCGCAATCCCAACGGCATGGCGTGGGAGCCGGTCACCGGCATGCTCTGGACCGCGGTCAACGAGCGCGACGAGATCGGCAGCGACCTCGTGCCCGACTACATCACCTCGGTGCGCGACGGCGGCTTCTATGGCTGGCCCTACAGCTACTACGGCCAGCATGTCGACACGCGCGTGAAGCCGCCGGCGCCGGACCTGGTGGCCAGGGCCATCGCGCCGGACTATGCCGTGGGGGCGCATACCGCATCGCTCGGCCTGGCCGCCGCCGGCGGCAATAGCCTGCCGGCGCGCTTCAGCGAAGGCATGTTCGTCGGCCAGCACGGTTCGTGGAACCGCCGGCCGCTGGCGGGCTACAAGGTGATCTTCGTGCCGTTCAGCCAGGGCCGGCCCAATGGCGCGCCGTTCGACGTGCTGGCCGGCTTTCTCGACAAGGATGGCAACGCGCGCGGGCGGCCGGTGGGCGTGGCCATCGACAAGCAGGGCGGCTTGCTAGTGGCCGATGACGTTGGCAATACGATCTGGCGGGTCAGCGGGGCGAAGTAGGGTGGGCCATCGTGCGGCCCCGCTAGAATGACTGCGTCCCGCGCTGATCCCTGCTGATGTCCATGTCCCTGACCGTCTTTGCCGTCGTCCTGCTTGCCGCATTCCTGCATGCCGCCTGGAATGCCGTGGTCAAGGGCGGCGGCGACAAGATGCTGTCGGCGGTGATGGTGGCCGTGACGGCGGGCCTGATGGCCGCCGTGGCGCTGCCGACTCTGCCGCAGCCCGCGCCGGCCAGCTGGCCCTTCATCGCCGCGTCGGTGGGCGTGCACGTGGTGTATTTCGCGCTGGTCGCGCGCATCTACCACAGCGCGGACATGAGCCAGACCTATCCCCTGATGCGCGGCACCGCGCCGTTGCTGGTGGCGGTGGCCAGCGTGGGCTGGCTGGGCGAGCACCTGTCGGCGCTGGCGTGGGGCGGCATCGCGGTGATCAGCCTCGGCATCCTGGCCATGGCGGGCGGCGGGCGTGGTGCCGGTGGTATGCCGGGCGGCCGCGAGGGCATGTGGCTGGCCCTGCTGAACGCGCTGGTGATCGCCACCTATACGCTGATCGACGGCACCGGCGTGCGCCGCTCCGGCGCGCCGGTGGCGTATGCGTTCTGGATCTTTGTACTGACCGCGGTACCGCTGGCGGCCTGGGCGCTGGTGGCGCGCCGGCCGGCGCTGGGCGGCTACGTGCGCCGCAACCTGGTGTTCGCACTGGTGGGAGGCGGCGGCACGCTGGCGTCCTACGCGCTGTCGCTGTGGGCGATGACGCGCGCGCCGGTAGCCCCGGTGGCGGCCCTGCGCGAGTCCTCGATTCTGTTCGGCGCGCTGATCTCCGGGCTGCTGCTGAAGGAGCGCGTGGGTGCCGCCCGCCTGGGCGCGGCCTGCCTGATCGCCGCCGGCGTGGCCACGCTGCGCTTCGCCTGAGGGCAGGCCGGGTGCCCGCCTGAGCGACTGGCCGCTGTGCGCCGCCAGCGCTGTCTATACTTGGTTTTACCGGGGTCTTACGGCGGAGGAGCACTGTGTCCGCGCAAACCGGGAGCCTGACATCGACGCCGAGGAGAGGGCATGGACCACACCGCAGATTCGTTTCGGGACTTTGAGCTGGCTGGCTGGGAGGATCCCGAGGTCGTCAGCCAGTACCAGGAGCATCTGTCGCACGTGACCCGGCAATCGGTCGAGTCCCTGCTGGACGAGGCCCGTGTGGCCAGCGGACAGCGCGTGCTGGACGTGGCCACCGGCTCCGGCCATGTCGCGGCGGGGGCCGCGCAACGCGGTGCCGAGTCGGTTGGCGTCGACTTTTCGCTGGCGCAGGTACAGTTGGCCCGCAAGCTCCATCCGGCGGTCCACTACGAACAGGCCGATGCGCAGGCGCTGCCGTTCGGCGACGCCAGCTTCGATGCCGTGGTCAATGGATTCGGCATGTGCCACCTGTCGGAGCCCGATACCGCGCTGGCCGAAGCGTTCCGCGTGCTGCGCCCGGGCGGGCGCATCGCCTTCACCGTGTGGGACACACCCGAGCGCGCGGTCGGCTTCGGCGCAATCTATGCCGCGATCCGCGCCTATGGCTCGATGGAGGTCGATATCCCGGTGGGGCCCAACTTCTTCCTGTTCAGCGATCCAGGCAATTGCCGCGCCGCATTGCAGCAAGCCGGCTTTGTCTCGCCCACCTGCCGCAGCGTGCCGCAGGTATGGCGCTTCTCCACGCCCGACCAGCTGTTCGACGCGCTGGCCCAGGGCACCGTGCGCGCCGCCGCCACGCTGCGCGCGCAGACCCCCAGGGCCCGCGATGAAATCCGCGCCGTGCTGCGCGGCACCGTCGCCGGCTACATGCGCGGCAACGGTTTCGAGGTGCCGATGCCGGCGGTGCTGGCGGCGGCGGTCAAGCCCTGAGGGCGGCGCGGCTGGCGAGGCGCGCAGCCGCCGCTGAGGGTGTTGGACATCGACAGACATCCCCAGGGCCAGCGTCGGGCCGGCCCCACCACTCCATCTCCGGAAAGTGCCGCAATCCAGCCCGCAGCCAGCGCTGCGGCGGTGGCACGGTCATTGCGCAATGGACAACGAGCGCGGCGCCGCGGCTCGTTGTGCCACCCGCCAGCAATGGCTTCCCGGAGAACCCCGATGAATACCCGACCCCAATGCCAGACAGGGCAGGCCGCGCCGCGCCCGCACACAATGCTGCACCGCTCGCGCCGAGCCATGGCGCTGCTGCGTGTGCTGGGCCTATGCATCAACAGCGTCGCCTGCGCGCAGTCCGAGGCGCCGCAGGCCGCGGCACCCGCCGTGCAGGCCGTGACGCCGGAACAGAAATTTGCACCCGGATACCTTGAGGCCGCCGCCACCGGCTATGACAATGGCCTGGCCTTCCGGGAGCCGGAAGGCATTGCGCCGCTGAGGCCGCCGCGCGAGGTGCGCAGCGTGCCGGCGGCGCCGATGGCGGGCGCCGTGCCAGTGGCCATGCCTGCGGGAGTGCGGCCGCAGCCGGCGCGTTGAACCGGTGGCCGTGCCTTGAGTTCAGCCGTGGGATGGCGCGGTCCAGTCCTCAATGCGCAGGCCCGGATACGCTGCGAAGTCGCGGGCGTTGCGCGTGACCACCGTCAGGTCCTCGGCAATAGCATGAGCCGCAATCAGCTTGTCCAGGGCATCCGCCTTGCGTTCGCGCGTGGCGGCGCGGACCGGGCCATAAGCGCGCGCGGCCGCAGCATTCAGCGGTAGCACCGGCACGCGTGCGACCAGCGCCTCCAACGCGCGCCGCGCTGCGAGGGGATCGCCCGAGACTGCGACACCGTATTCCAGTTCGGCCAGGGTGATAGCGGACAGCACCACATCGCCCTCGAAGCATTGAGCAAAGCGCTCGGCTACTTGCGGTGGCTGGTTCTTCATCAGGTAAATGCACATATTGGTGTCGAACATATACCTGGCCATCAGAACCCCTCCCGCTCAGCCTGCGTCTGGTCTTCGCGACCTTGTGCCAGGAAGTCGTCCGGGAATGCGGCGAAGGCGTCAAGCAGCCCGGTCAGGCGCCGCCGCGCGGGCCGAATGCGCAACTCATCGCCGATCCGCTCGATTTCCAGCGGCATGTCGGTATCGGGATAGGCCAGCTCGGCGGGAATTCGCACCGCCTGCGAGTTGCCGTTGCGGAAGATCCGGGTGAAAGGCATTGTGATTTCCGTGTACATCCTGTAGGTACAAGCATAGCATCATTGGATCAGAGGTACATCCGCGTGTGTACGTCCATGGTTCTCAATTTTGCCAGCCATTGCCTACAATTCGTCACATCGGCCAAGCCTGTCGCCACAATGGACATTGATCTCGCCCGCACCTTCCTGCAAGTCGTCCGCACCGGCAGCCTGCTGGCGGCGGCTGACAAGCTGCATGTCACGCAGACCGCCGTGACCGCGCGCATCAAGAGCCTGGAGGCGCAGCTGAACTGCCGGCTGTTCGAGCGCAACAAGGCCGGTGCACGGCTGACACCCGATGGCCAACGCTTTCTCGGCTATGCCAGCCAGCTGGTGCAGACCTGGGAGGCGGCCTGCCGCGAGTTGCCGTTGCCGGCGGGGCTGGCCAGCCTGTTTCGCTTCGGCACGGAAATCAGCCTGGGCAACCCACTGGTGCTGCTGTGGACCACGCGGCTGCGCCAGCTGATGCCGGCGCAGGCGGTGCGGGCGGAAGTGGGAGAAGGGGCGGAGCTGCAGCGCAAGCTGCAGTCGGGCACGCTGGACGCGGCGCTGGTCTACCAGCCGGAGTACGCGCCGGGCATGCATGTCGAGGCGCTGATGGAAGAGAAGCTGATCCTGATCCGCTCGACGCAGCGCGACGGCGGCTATGTCTATGTCGACTGGGGGCCGGAGTTCCGCCGCCAGCATGACAGCGTGCTGCCGGAGCATGCACGCGCCTCGCTGTACTTCAACCTGGGGCCGCTGGCGCTGCAGTACATCCTGCAGTTCGGCGGCAGTGGCTATTTCCGGACGCGCGTGGTGCAGAGCTACCTGGACAGCGGGGTGTTGGCGCGGCTCGAAGGCGCGTCGGAGTTCTCATATCCTGTATTCCTCGTCTGCGCCAGGACCCCGGCTGGCGCGGCGCAGGAGGCCGTGCGCATCCTGCGTGACATCGTGCGCGAGGACTCCGACTGGTCGCAGCGCTGGGATTTCCCGCAATAACGCCAGGCTGTCAGATCCGGACCGGCACCAGTTGCCCCATGGGGCCGGGCACGGCCACCAGGCGCCATTGGCGCACGCGCCGTACCCGGCGGCCCCGGCCGCCGCCGCTGCGGGGCGGGCGCGGTTCCAGCCTGGCAAAGCGCCCGTGCAGTTGCGCGCGTGCGAGTACAGGTTCCGGCACCCGTGTCCCGATCAGCCATGTGACGGTGCCTCCTAACGCCACCAGTGCCAGTGCCAGGGCAAACCAGAGGATGGCTTCCATGTTCCCGCTCCCTCGAATTGGTATCTGTGCTTCCGCTATCAGTATTGGCACAAAGTGTGCCGGAGGGTAAATGAAAGTTATTTCGACTTAATATCAATAAAATTGCATTCAAGCCGGCTTTTCCTTCAAGCCAGCCCGTTCGGCGGTGGTAGGAAAAATCATCCGTTCCGACGAATCTCGTAGGCGCCGCACGGCAGACACTCACGCGGTCACTCTCAAAAACACCAGGAGACCCCGCCATGGCCATGCAACGCCTGATCTTCGAAGCCGAACACGACGCCTTCCGCGAATCCGCCAGCCGCTTCTACCAGCGCGAGGTCGGGCCGCACGGCGAGCGCTGGCGCGAACAGGGCTGCGTGGACCGCGAGGTGTTCCGCAAGGCCGGCGAACAGGGCTACCTGCTGATGTGGGCCGACGAGAAATACGGCGGCGCCGGCGTGGAGGACTTCCGCTATGAACAGATCCTGATCGAAGAAAACGCGCGCCACGGCGACTCGGGCTTCTTCGGCACGCTGCACTCGCGTCTGGTGGCACCGTATATCGGCCGCATCGGCAATGAGGAGCAACGCCAGCGCCTGCTGCCGGCAGCGGCGCGCGGAGAGTCGATCTTCGCTATCGCCATGACCGAGCCGCAGGCGGGCTCGGACCTGGCCGGCATGCGCACGCGCGCCGTGGACCATGGCGACCACTGGGTGCTGAACGGCGCCAAGACCTATATCTCGAACGGCCAACTGGCCGACTGCGTGGTGGTGGTCGCGCGCACCGATCCCGACCGCAGCCACGGCCTGGGCCTGTTTATCGTCGAGCGCGGCATGCCCGGTTTCGAGCGCGGGCGCAAGCTGCGCAAGATGGGTCTCCACTCGCAGGACACGTCCGAGCTGTTCTTCGACAACGTCAAGGTGCCCAAGGCCAACGTGCTGGGCGAGCCCGGCCAGGGCTTCCGCTACCTGACGCGCCACCTGGCCGAAGAGCGGCTGATCGGCGCCTGCGGCTACATGGCATCGGCGCAGGTGGCCTTCGACATCACGCTGGACTACGTCAAGGAGCGCAAGGCCTTTGGCCGGGCCATCGGCACGTTCCAGAACTCGCGCTTCAAGCTGGCCGAGCTGCGCGCGCAGCTGGATGCGCTGCAGACCTTTGTCGACCAGTGCGTGCTGCAGCACAATGCCGGCAAGCTGACCGTGGAGACAGCGGCCTCGGCCAAGCTGCTGACCTCTGAACTGCAGGGGCGGATGGTCGACGAGGGCGTGCAGTTGCACGGCGGCGCCGGCTATATGGAGGAGTACCGCATCTGCCGCATGTACGCCGACGCGCGTATTTCGCGGATCTATGCCGGCAGCAGCGAGATCATGAAAGAGATCATTGGCCGCGGGTTGGGGCTGGACGATCGCGCCAAGTCCTGACGACGAGGCAAGCGTTGCATGGACGCGACGCTTGGACCACTTTTAGCTATCGGGTTTTCCCGCACTTTCTGACAATTCGCCGCTTTTCCTTCATTTTGTTGGCAGGATGAAAGCAATTTGAAATGGATTTCGGTTTGAATGCGGGCGGGAGATCGTGCGGAGGTGCCGAATAGAGGCAGTACAGATGCTATCGGGGCCGGATCTGGCGTGAAAATTCGCCAATCCGGTGCACCGTTCGGCAGGCACGGTCGTTTACCTCAGACCGTTTTCGAATCGAGCCTGACTGACCGTGCATTTTTCCTTTACCCGAGCCGCCATGGCGACCCTGCTCGCCGTTGTGGCGACCGCGGGGCGAGCCGCCTCCGCGCCGCTCCCGCCCGATGGCCCGTGCATCCCGCCGCCTGCGAAAGCCAGCCTGACCCTGGCCCAGGCGCGCCTTGACGCCATCCGCTGCAACCGCGACATCATCGCCGCCCGGCGCGGCGAGGAAGCCAGCCAGGCCGATATCCAGATTGCCTCGCAGCGCCCGAACCCGGTGCTGAGCCTGGGCGTGGCCAATATCAATCCGCATGCCGGCATCGGCTCGGGCAACCTGCGCAGCAAGACCGTGGATTCGACCCTGCGGGTCGACCAGCTGATCGAAACCGCCAACAAGGGCGGCCTGCGCCTGGATGCTGCGCGCAAGGCCAGCGTGGCCGCCGGCGAGGTGGTGCAGGCGGTGGTGACACAGCAGACCAGCGCCGTCGAGCAGGCCTTTTTTGATGCCGTGGTCAGCCAGGAGCGGGTCGAGGTGCTGACTGAAACACTGGCGCTCTACAACCGTACCCAACAGGCCAATGAAGCCCGGCTCAAGGCCGGCGATGTCTCGCGCGCCGACGTGACCAAGCTCCAGCTCGACGGGCTGCGCGCACAGAACGACCTGCGCCAGGCCATGGCCGACCATGCCCGCGACAAGGCGCAGCTTGCCCAGTCCATGGGCGTGCCGGGCACGCTGGCGGACAACCGGCTGGTGTCGGACTGGCCGTCGCTGGAGGCGCCCGCGCCCCAGGTCGATCCGGATACGCTGCAGCGCCGCCCCGATGTGACCGCCGCCGAAGCCCGTCTTGCCGCCGCCGCCTCCGCGCGCGACCTGGCGCGTGCCGGGCGCGTGCCGGATGTGACGGTGGGCGCGCAGGCCGAGCATTATCCGGTTTCGCCCGCCAATACCAATGGCAGCGGCAACAGCTACGGCGTGTTCGTCACGATCCCGCTGTTCGTGCGCCACAGCAATGGCGGCGAGGCGCGCCGCGCCGAGGTGGACTATTACGCCGCCCTGGACGATCGCAACCGGGTACTGCTGGAGGCCCAGAACGAGGTCGAGCGCTTGCGCAGCCAGCTCGAGGCCTCGCGCCTGTCGCTCAAGCAGATGCGCGAAGCCGTCGTGCCCGCCGCCGAAAGCGTCGCCGGCAGCGCCGAGTTTGCCTATTCCAAGGGCGCCACCGGCGTGCTCGACCTGCTCGACGCGCGCCGCGCCCTGCGCCAGACCCGTCTCGATGCCGTCAACGCGCAGGGCGACTACGCCAAGGCCCTGTCGGCCTATCGCGCCGCGTTGCAGGCTTCCACGACTCCCGCCAGCTCCCTTCCGAATTCCCAGGTCCGTACCGATGCGCCGCGTCCCTAATCTGCTGTCCGAAGTATTCCGTGTTTCCCGCGCTGGCGTGCCCGCGCGCGTTGCCGCGCTGTCCCTGTGCGCGCTGGCGCTGGCCGCCTGCGGCAAATCCGAAGCCCCGAAGGCCGATGACGAGCCCAAGGTCACCGGCAATACCATCCAGTTCCCGGCCAGCGTGAGGGCCTTGCCCGGCATCGCCGGCGAGCCGGCAAAGTCCGGCGGCGAGCGCATGCTCAGCCTGCCGGGCCGCCTGGTCTGGAACGAAGACAAGACCGTGCGCGTCGCCACGCCGTTCGCCGGCCGCGTGACCGAGATCCTGGTCCAGCCGGGCGCCACTGTGAAGGCGGGGCAGCCGCTGGCCAACCTGACCTCGCCCGATTTCGGCGTGGCGCAGGCCGATGCGCGCAAGGCCGCCGCTGACAGTGCCGTCGCCGGCAAGGCGCTGGCACGCCAGCGTGAGCTGTACACAGCCGGCGTGATCGCCCAGAAGGACCTGGAGCAGGCGCAGGCGGATGCCGCCCGCGCATCCGCCGACCTGCAGCGCACGCAGGCCGCGCTGCGCATGTATGGCGCGGGCGCGGGCGGTGACGGCGTGAACCAGCGCTTTGCGCTGCGCAGCATGATCGACGGGCTGGTGGTGGAGCGCAATATCAATCCGGGCATGGAACTGCGCCCGGACCAGCAACCGGCCGCACCACTGTTCCTGGTGACCGATCCCACCACGCTGTGGGCCCAGGTCGATGCCGGCGAGGCTGACCTCAGCCTGTTCAAGCCCGGCGTGACGGTAAAGCTGGTGACCGCCGCCTATCCGGGCCAAACCTTTGAGGGCACCGTCATCAAGATTGCCGACTACGTCGACCCGACCGCGCGCAGCATCAAGGTGCGCCTGGCCGTGCCCAATCCCGACCGCCGCCTGAAGGCCGAGATGTTCGTCACCGCCAGGCTGAAGGCGGCGTCGTTCCAGGGCATTGCCGTGCCGTCCAAGGCTGTGTTCCTGGCCGAAAACCGCAACTACGTGTTTGTGCGCACCGCTCCGAACACGTTCGTGCGCCGCGAAGTGAAGCTGGGCGTCACGCTGCCGGGCACCTCGGAAGTGCTCGACGGCATCAAGGAAGGCGAGACGGTCATTACCGACGGCAACCTCTACCTGCAGGACATCCTGCGCGATGCCACCGCCGTCAACGCGGCGCGCGCGGGCGCCAAGCACTGAGGACTGCCGCCACATGATTTCGCGTATCGTCAGTTTTGCCCTGCATCAGAAGCTCTTTGTCTGGCTGGGCCTGCTCATCTTCGTCGGAGGCGGCCTGGCTGCCTTCAAGAACCTGCCGATCGAGGCCTTCCCCGACGTCTCGGACATCCAGGTCAACATCATCACGCTGTATCCTGGCCGCGCCGCGGAGGAAGTCGAGCGGCAGGTGACCATTCCGATCGAAACCGCCATGGCGGGCACGCCTAACTCGGTGCGGGTGTTCTCGCACACGCAGTTCGGCCTGTCCTTCATGATGGTGACCTTCAATGACCGCGCCACCGACGTGACCGCGCGCCAGCAGATCCTTGAGCGCCTGCGCAGCGTCGACCTGCCTGACGGTGTCCATCCGGACCTGGCGCCGCTGTCCACCGCCATCGGCGAAATCTTCCGCTTTCGCCTGACCGGCAAGGGCTACACGGCGCAGGAACTGCGCACGCTGCAGGACTGGGTGGTGGAGAAGAACATGCGCCAGGTGCCCGGCGTGGCCGACGTGGTCACCATCGGCGGCACCATCAAGCAGTACGAGGTGAATCCCAACCTCGCGCGCATGCGCGACGCCAAGATCTCGCTGTCGCAGTTGTTTGCGGCGCTGCAGCGCGCCAACTCCAACGCCGGCGGCGGTGCCGTGGCGCAGGGGCGCCAGCAGTTCCTGCTGCGCTCGCTGGGCAGCTTCCGCACCTCGGCCGACATTGCCAACGTAGTCGTGGCCGAGAACAACGGCACACCGATCCTGGTCAAGGACATTGCCGATGTGAAGATCGGCAGCGCGCCGCCGCAGGGCCTGATGGGCCAGGACGACGAGGACGACATCGTCTCGGGCATCGTGGTGATGCGCAAGGGCGAGAACCCGTCGCTGGTGCTGGAGGCGCTCAAGAAGAAGATCGACCTGCTGGACGACCAGATCCTGCCCAAGGGCGTGAAGATCGTGCCGTACTACGACCGTTCCACGCTGATCGACAAGACCTTGCACACGGTGTTCGGCAACCTGGTCGAAGGCGCGCTGCTGGTGATGGCCGTGCTGTACCTGTTCCTGGCCAATGTGCGTGCCGCCGCCATCGTGGCGCTGATCATTCCGCTGGCGCTGCTGTCGACCTTCATCGGGCTGACGTGGGTGGGCATTCCGGCCAACCTGCTGTCTCTTGGCGCGATGGACTTCGGTATCATCGTCGACGGCGCGGTGATCGTGGTCGAGAACATCTTCAAGCGGCTGGGCGAGCTCAAGGAGCAGCAGATCAAGGACAGCAGGGCGCGCCTGCATGCCATCCTGCAGGCCACCACGGAGGTGGGCCGCCCGACCGTGTTCTCGATGGTCATCATCATCGCGGCGCACATCCCGATCTTCACGCTGCAGCGGCACGAGGGCAAGATCTTCGCGCCGATGGCCTACACGGTGACGGGCGCACTGATCGGTTCCCTGATCCTCTCGCTGACGCTGGTGCCGCTCTTGTGCCACCTGCTGCTCACGAAGAACATCGCGCACGAAGACAACTTCCTCGTGCGCCACTGCAAGCGGCTCTATGAGCCGATGCTGGCCTGGGCGCTGGACCACAAGAAGATGGTGGTCGGCATCGCGCTGGGCATGCTGGTGGCGACGGTGGGCGTGGGCAAGTTCCTCGGCAGCGAATTCCTGCCCGAGCTGGACGAAGGCTCGATGTGGGTCAGCTTCGATCTGCCCGCGTCGGTGTCGACCGTCGAGGCGCGCGACCAAGCGCGGCTGCTGCGCAGCGTGATCCGCAAGACCCCGGAGGTCAACACCACCATCTCCAAGGTGGGGCGTCCCGACGACGGCACCGACCCCAAGCTGATCAACACGGTCGAGATCCTGGTCGACCTGAAGCCCGAGAAGCAGTGGCGCGACGGCTTCAACAAGCGCAGCATCATCAACGAGATCAACGCCAACCTGCGCAAGTTGCCCGGCATCGAGCCCAATTTCTCGCAGCCGGTGCGCGATAACATCCTGGAGAGCATCTCGCAGATCAAGGGCCAGATCGTGATCAAGGTCCAGAGCGACAGCCTTGAGCACAACAAGCAGGTGGCCGACCAGATCCTGGCCAACGTGCAGTCGGTCCAGGGTGTGATGCGCGCCTTTATCGACCGCGACGGCGAGTTGCCGCAGTATGTGCTGGAGTTCGACCGTGCCCAGGCCGCGCGCTACGGCATCAATGTGGCCGATGTGCAGGATCTGATGGAGACCGCGCTGGCCGGCAAGGCCGCGACCGAGCTGTGGGAGGGCGAGAAGCACTTCAGCGTGGCCGTGCGCCTGAAGCCGTCGGAGCGCGAGCTGCCGAACCTGCCGAACATCTTCATGCAGACGGCTGACGGCGCGCAGGTGCCGCTGTCGCAGCTGGTGACCTTCCGCGCGGCTTCGGGCGCGATGAACATCAGCCGCGAGAACGGCCAGCGCACCACCTCGATCGGCATCTTCATCCACGACCGCGACATGGGCAGCGTGGTGAAGGACATGCAGGATCTGGTGGCCAAGAACGTCAAGGCCGAGGACGTGAAGATCAGCTGGTCGGGCGAGTTCGAGAACCAGGAACGCGCCATGGCGCGGCTGTCCATCGTGGTGCCGCTGTCGGTGCTGGTGATCTTCCTGCTGCTGTTCAATGCGTTCAAGTCGTTCAAGAGCGCCACGCTGATCATCTCGAACATCCCGTTCGCGCTGATCGGCGGCGTGTTCGCGCTGTTCCTGACCGGCATCCCGCTGTCGGTGTCGGCGGCGATCGGCTTTATCGCGCTGTTCGGCCAGGCGGTGCTCAACGGCGTGGTGATGGTGACCTACTTCAACCAGCTGCGCGATGAAGGCATGCCGGTGCGCCAGGCCGTGCTGACGGGCTCGATGGACCGGCTGCGCACGGTGCTGATGACCGCGTTGCTGGCCATGCTGGGCCTGTTCCCGATGGCCATCTCGCGCGCCATCGGCTCGGAGACGCAGCGTCCGCTGGCCATCGTCATCATCGGCGGTCTGATCACGGCCACCATGCTGACGCTGATCGTGCTGCCCACCCTGTACGAATGGATGGTGGGGCGCAACTGGCCGGACGAGGAGGGCGATGCGCCTGAAGAGAGCCGGTTGACGCCGTCGATTTCAGAATAATGGCGGGCTGCGTGGGGGCATACCCCTCGCGCCCTGCCTGACATCGATCGCAGACAATGGTCTGGTATGACGCCGCCCCGTGCCGGGCGGCGTTTTTCTTTCCTGCGGCGCATTTCACCAGCGCCTGCGCAACCCGACGCATGCGCGTCGCGTGCCTCGCCCGAATCGTCATGTCGGAATCGTCTGACGCACCTTTCGGAGCCCCACGCCTGCTTCCCCAATCCCCCCGAGCCTACTCTGTACTTACGGCGTGGCCAGCAGCGTAGCCGCCGGCCTCTCATGCGTACCCATACGCAATTCTTCGGAAAGGAGCTCGACATGATGAAGAAATGGCTGACCGCAGCAGCGTGTTCGATGATGATTGCCGCCCCGGCAGGTTTTGCCCTGGCACAGACAACGACTGCTGGATCCAAAGCGGACTATGAGGCCGCGGTGAAGCAGGCTGACGCGGACTACAAGGCTGCCGCCGCCAAGTGCGATGGCATGAAGGCCAATGCCAAGGACGTCTGCAAGGCCGAAGCCATGCGCGACCGCGACGTCGCCAAGGCCCAGGCCGAAGCCCGCCGCGACGGCACGCAGAAGTCGATGGCTAAGGCCGAAAAGACCAAGGCCGACCGCGACTATGACGTAGCCAAGGAAATGTGCGACGACAAGAAGGGCAACGACAAGGACGTCTGTAAGAAGGACGCCAAGGCCGCCCATGAAAAGGCCCTGACCGCTGCCAAGGTCGACAAGGCCGCGGCGACCGGCTCGCGTGCCGAAGTGGCGGAAGCCCGCGCCGATGCGAAGAAGGACACCATGGACGCCGCCTACAAGGCCGACAAGGAACGTTGCGACGCGATGTCCGGCGAGTCCAAGGAGAAGTGCCAGGCCGACGTGCGGGCCAAGTACGGCAAGTAAGCACCATCCCGCCGGCTGATGGCGGGTCAGGCTGATGGCGGGTCATTCACCGTACCACTCGCAAGGGGACGCCTCCGATGGCCCCCCTTGCCACCGGATGAAGGAGCACGACATGAACTGGGATCAGATCGAAGGCAAGTGGGAACAAGCCAAGGGCAAGGTCAAGGAAAAGTGGGGCAAACTTACCGACGACGACATCACGCAGATCAACGGCAAGCGTGATCAGCTCGCCGGCCGTATCCAGGAGCGCTATGGCTATACCAAGGAGCGCGCCGAGGAAGAAATGAAGGCGTGGGAACGGGATGAGCGGTGGTAACAGAAGAGCCGCCTGGAAGTAGCAGCGGGACACCTTTGGGTGTCCCGCTTTTTTTCTTGCTGCACGCCAATACCCAGAGGTTTACCCTAGTAGTCTAGATATGTAGACTTTTTATACTGTCCGGTCTGGACGCCGCCATGCCGGAGGCGCCTTCATGCACCCGGGACCGGGTGCCTTCCCCATGCCGGACCCACTTTCCAGCGAAATCCTCGCGCGCAGCCGCCAGCCGGTCTATCTCCAGCTGGCCACCATCTTCCGCCGCCAGATCGAAAGCGGCGCCTGGCGCCAGGGTGAGCGCATCCCGTCCCTGGACGAACTGTGCCGCCAGTACGGCGTGGCGCGCATGACCATGCACCATGCCTTGTCGATGCTCGACGAAGAAGGGCTGGTTGAGCGCTCGCGCGGGCGCGGCACCTTTGTCAGGGCGCCGTGCCAGGCGCGGCGGCAGGTGTCGCTGTCGACC
Source organism: Cupriavidus lacunae (assembly GCF_003353055.1). Classification (GTDB taxonomy): domain Bacteria; phylum Pseudomonadota; class Gammaproteobacteria; order Burkholderiales; family Burkholderiaceae; genus Cupriavidus; species Cupriavidus lacunae. The sequence continues at coordinate 4,119 of NZ_QKWJ01000030.1, read as the reverse complement.
AGCTGGGACGAGGCGGTGGCCGTGGGCGCGCAACTGGACACCGAAGCCATGGTCGAGTCGGCCGGCAACGTGCCGCTGCCCGACGACCTGGGCATGCCCTGCACCGGCGAGCGCGCGGCCGAATACCACTTCCTGCGCCGGCTGCACCGGATCGACGGGCGGCCGTTCGCCGTGGGCGAGGTCTATATTGAGGCCGGCGTCTTTGCGCGCGAGCCCGAGGCCTTCCGCCAGGGCGCCTCGGTGCCGGTGCTGGACCGCTTTCCCGGCCTGTCGGTCAGCACCGCGCGCCAGCGCCTGTCGATCGTCGCGGCGGGCGCGGAATCGGCCGCCGCGCTGGCGGTTGCGGTGGGGGCGCCGGTGGCCGAATTGCGCCGCTTTGCCAGCGTGCCCAGCGCCGCGGCCGCAAGCGGCGAACGGATCGTCTATTACGCCCGCATCGAATTCCCGACCGAATTTGTCTGCCTCGATTTCGACCTGCTGGCGGCGCGCCCGCATCCGGCATGACGCCCCCGGCAACCCATCCCAACCCTGCAACCTCCGAACCCGATACATGGACAACTCCCAAGCGATGAACGGCGCCGAGAGCCTGGTCAAGACCCTGCTCGCCAACGGCGTGGACACCTGCTTTGCCAACCCCGGCACCAGCGAGATGCACTTCGTCGCGGCGCTGGACCGCATCCCGGGCATGCGCTGCGTGCTGGGCCTGTTCGAAGGCGTGGTCACCGGCGCGGCCGACGGCTATGCGCGCATGGCCGGCAAGCCCGCCGCCACGCTGCTGCATTGCGGCCCGGGACTGGCCAACGGGCTGGCCAACCTGCACAACGCGCGCCGCGCGCAGACGCCGGTGGTCAACATCATCGGCGACCAGGCCACTTACCACCGGCCGCTGGATGCGCCGCTCACCGCGGATACCGAAGGCTGGGCCCGGCCGGTTTCGGTGTGGACGCGCACGGCCACGCAGGCCGCTTCCGTCGGCGCCGATGCCTCGGCCGCGGTGCAGGCCGCCTGCACCGCGCCGGGCGGCGTCGCCAGCCTGATCCTGCCGTCCGACGTGTGCTGGGATGCAGGCGGCGTGGTGGCCGCGCCGCTGCCGCCGCTGGCGGCGCCCAAGGTCTCTCCCGATACCGTGCAGCAGGCCGCGCGCGTGCTGCGCTCGGGCCAGCCGACGCTGGTCGTGCTGGGGGGCAGTGCGCTGCGCGAAGGGCCGCTGGCCGATGCGCACCGCATCGCCGCGGCGACCGGCGCCCGGCTGATCTCGCCCATGTCCAATGCGCGCGTGGCGCGCGGGCGCGGCCGCCTGGCGGTGGACCGCGTGCCGTATTCGGGCGATGTCGCGCGCGACAAGCTGGCCGGCATCCGCAACGTGATCCTGGTCGGCGCGCCGCCGCCGGTGACGTTCTTCGCCTACCCCGGCAAGTCGCCGCGCCCGTATCCGGAAGATGCCGTGATCCATGTGCTGGCACGTCCGGAGGAAGACCTGGCCGAGGCGCTGGCGCGGCTGGCCGACGAACTGGGCGCGCGCAATGCGGCGCTGCCCGCGGCCGATGCCCATGCACCGGTGGAACCCGCGCGTGGCGCGGTCACCTCCGAAGCGGTGGCACGCACGCTGACCGCGCTGCTGCCCGAACAGGCCATCGTGGTGGAAGAGAGCGTCAGCTTCGGCCGCGCGTTCTATCCGGGCACGGTGCACGCGGCCCCGCACGACTGGCTGCAACTGACCGGCGGCGCCATCGGCGAAGGCCTGCCGCTGGCCACGGGCGCGGCGGTGGCGGCGCCGGACCGGCGCGTGGTGGCGCTGCAGGCAGACGGCTCGGCCATGTACACGCTGCAGTCGCTGTGGACCATGGCGCGCGAACAGCTCGACGTCACCGTGGTGCTGCTGGCCAACCGCAAGTACGCCATCCTGCTGGGCGAACTGGCCGGCGTCGGGGCCAACCCGGGCAAGACCGCGCTGGACATGCTCGACATCGGCAACCCCGACCTGGACTGGGTCAAGCTGGCCAATGGCATGGGCGTGGAAGCGGCGCAGGCCCGCGACATGGAGAGCTTTGCCGAGCTGTTCCGCATGGCCAACGCGCGCAAGGGGCCGTTCGTGATCGAACTGGTGATCTGAGCGCGGGCGCGGCAGCGCCCCCGCGCGCCGCGCTTTCCGCATGCATAAATCCAGCCTTCCGCAGATGTGAATTGTTGCCATGCACAGACTGCGGCAAGCTTGCTGCCTTGCCATGGAAGCCCATGGCGGCCATCAAAAGTGAAGGAGACTCTATGCCCCAACAAGATGTGGCGGTGGGACCAACTGTTGGGCCAGACAAGGCTTACGCGGACCTGCTCGCCGCTGGCCAGTTCCGGATCCAGCATTGCCAGGACTGCAAGCGCCACGTGTTCTTCCCGCGCAATATCTGCCCGCACTGCGGCGGCGACACGCTCGCCTGGGTCGATCCCAAGGGTACCGGCACGGTCTACTCCACCAGCGTGATCCGGCGCAAGCCGGATGCCGGCGGCGACTACAACGTGGTGCTGGTCGACCTTGACGAAGGCGTCCGCATGATGAGCCGCGTGGAAGGCATTGCGCCCGCCAGTGTGCGCATCGGCATGCGTGTGAAGGCACGCGTGGCGCAGGGCAAGGAAGGCGAGTCCGCTCTCGTCGTGTTCGATCCGGTGGAGGGCTGAGGCCATGAGTTTGTCCAATTTGCGCGGCAGCGTCGCCATTGTCGGTGTCGGCCAGGCGGGTCTTGGCGAAGCGCACGGCAAGACCGAAATGGAAATCCTGGTGGAGGCCGCCAAGGCCGCCGTCAGGGACGCGGGCCTGTCGATGCGCGACATCGACGGCATCGCCACCGCCAGCGTCGGCGCCAGCATGTGGGTGATGCCGGTGGCCGAATATCTTGGCATCAAGCCGAAGTTTGTCGACAGCACCATGATCGGCGGATCCAGCTTTGTCTCGCACATGCTGCCGGCGATGATGGCGCTGGAATCGGGCCAGTGCGACGCGGTGCTGGTGTGCTATGGCAGCAACCAGCGCACCTCGACCGTCGGCCGCGCCGGCATCTCCAAGGTGCGTGCGGTGCTGGACCCGCAGCCGTATGAGCAACCGTACAGCCCGCTGCAGCCGATCACGTCATACGCGCTCGCCGCGGCGCGCCATATGCACCAGTACGGCACCACGCGCGAGCACCTGGCCGAAGTCGCCGTGGCCGCGCGCAAGTGGGCACAGCTCAACCCGGAAGCGATGATGCGCGACCCGCTCAGCATCGACGACGTGCTCAACGCGCGCATGGTGTCCGACCCGCTGTCCGTGCGTGACTGCTGCCTGGTCACCGATGGCGCCGGCGCCTACGTGATGGTGCGCGCCGACCGCGCCAAAGACCTGGCCAAACCGCCGGTCTATGTGCTGGGCAATGCCACCGCCACGTGGCACCGCCAGATCTCATGCATGCCAGACCTGACCGTCACCGCGGCCAAGGAGTCCGGCGAGCGCGCGTTTGCCATGGCGGGGCTGAAGCCGTCGGATGTCGACGTGGCTGAGCTTTATGATGCGTTCACGATCAATACGCTGCTGTTCCTGGAGGACCTGGGGTTCTGCGCCAAGGGTGAAGGCGGTCAGTTCGTCAGCGGCGGCGGGATTGCGCCGGGCGGCCGGCTGCCAGTGAACACCAATGGCGGTGGGTTGTCATGCGTGCATCCTGGGATGTATGGCATGTTCATTACCATCGAGGCGGTGCGGCAGTTGCGGGGCGAATGTGGTGAGCGGCAGGTGCGGGGTGCTGAGGTTGCTGTGGTGCATGGGAATGGGGGGACGTTGTCTAGTCAGGCTACGGCGGTTTTGGGGACTGGGGCGACGGTGTAGGGGGGCATTGGGGGGGCTTTGGGGCCTGTTTCGATGTTGTCGTAGGATTAACCGCCTGGTTCCGCCCTGCTGGGCGGGTCACTTTTTGTCCGAGCGACAAAAAGTAACCAAAAAACGCGTCGCCTCAGGCGGCTGGCCATCCATTGGATGGTGTGGGTGGTTCGGGCGGCGGTGATTTCCGTTCGATGGGGTTGGTGGTTCGACCCTGCTACGCACCCTGTCCGGTGCCTTGCGTCGACGGACTATTGGACGAACCCGACTTTAGGCTATTG
>NZ_QKWJ01000003.1 GCF_003353055.1 Cupriavidus lacunae | reverse complement strand
GACGAGCTGATCAATTAGCTCCTTGGGGATGCTCGGAAGGTCCCGGGGTGTGGCTTTTGGTTTGCGTGGCATACATGCTCCTTGTCGACATGTTATGCCCTACACACAAAATCCCGTACAGGCTCGCGTAGCAGGCCCGAACCACCGACCACATCGAACGGAAATCACCGCCGCCCGAACCACCCCCACCACCAAATTGGTGGCCAGCCGCCTGAGGCGACGCGCTTTTTGGTTACTTTTTGTCGCTCGGACAAAAAGTGACCCGCCCAGCTGGGCGGAACCAGGCCGTCAAACCTACGACAACATCGAACCCGACCTACATAACCAAGCCACCGAGCAGGAAGCCCCCCGGCCACGCCAGCGAAACAGCCCACGGAATTCTTCGAAGAACCAAAAAAAACGCCCCGCATACGCGGGGCCGTCAATTACCACGAAGATTGATACACACGGCGGGCACCTGCCAATGCCGCAGCCGCCACCGAAGCATAGGCCGCCAATGTGACGGCCCCGTGGCAGCGCAATGAACGCCGCATGACATCACAGCCCGTAGCGCTTGATCTTGTCGTAGAGCGTCGCCTTGCCGACTTGCAGCAGGTCCGCCGCCTGGCTGACCGCGCCGCCAGTGCGCGCCAGTGCATCCGCAATCACGGCGCGCTCGAAATGTTCCATGCGCTCGCGCAGCGGCGCGGTGTCGTCGGGGGCAGCCGCCTGCGCTCCCGCCTGGCCGCCTTCGCGCACGCCCAGCACCATTCGATCAGCGGCATTGCGCAGTTCCCGCACATTGCCCGGCCAGGGACGCTGGGCCAGTGCCTGGCGCTGCGCCTCGGACAGGATCGGCGCCGGTCGCTGGTAGCGCACCGCGGACACCAGCGAGAAATGCTCGAACAGCGGCACGATGTCCTCGCGCCGCTCGCGCAGCGGCGGCAGCGCGATGGTGACTACGTTGAGCCGGTAATACAGGTCTTCGCGGAAGCTGCCCTGCGCGACCAGCGCATCCATGTCACCCTTGGCCGCCGCGACGATACGCACATCGATGCTGACCGACGCATTCGACCCCAGCCGCTCCAGCGAGCCTTCCTGCAGCACGCGCAGCAGCTTGACCTGCAGCGCCAGCGGCATGCTCTCGATCTCGTCAAGGAAGAGCGTGCCGCCCGAGGCGTGCTCGAGCTTGCCGATGCGGCGCTTGCCCGCGCCGGTGAAGGCGCCGGCCTCATGGCCGAACATCTCGCTCTCGAAGATGGCCTCGGGAACGGCGCCGCAGTTCAGCGCGATAAAGGGGCCCTCGGCCCGGCCGGACAGCGCGTGCAGGCTGCGCGCGACCAGTTCCTTGCCGGTGCCGGTCTCGCCGTTGATCATCACCGGCACGTCGGTGGGCGCGACATTGGCCACCAGCGCGCGCACCTGCTCGATTGCGGGCGAACGGCCGATGATGCGCGTGCCCGCGGCGGGGCCGGCCAGTTCGCGGCGCAGCGCCTGGTTTTCCAGTTCCAGCGCGCGGCGTTCGAGGGCGCGGCGCACGGTGTCGGTGAGGCGGTCGGCGCCGAAGGGCTTTTCGATAAAGTCGTAGGCGCCTTCGCGCATCGCCTGCACGGCCATGGTGATGTCGCCATGGCCGGTCACCAGGATCACCGGCACGCCCGGCGCGGCGTTGCGGCAGTGCTGCAGCAGGTCCAGGCCGCTGGCGCCGGGCAGGCGCACGTCAGTCACCAGCACGCCGGCAAAGGCGCCGTGCAGGTGCGGGATCGCGGCCTCGGCGGAGGGCAGCGCCAGCACCCGGAAGCCGGCCAGCTCCAGGCTCTGCGCGGTGGCCTGGCGCACCAGCGGCTCGTCTTCGACAAACAGGACACGCAGACCGTCGTGCATGGCAATACTCATTGAGAGGCGGAAACCGTGGGCGCGGGGTCGATGGCGGGGGCGCGCGCCAGGACCAGCGTGAACTGGGCGCCGCCGCCGGGGACGTTGGCCACGCTCAGCTGGCCGCCGAACTCACGCACGATCGACGACGAGATCGCCAGCCCCAGCCCCAGGCCTTGCCCGGTTTCCTTGGTGGTGAAGAAGGGTTCGAACAGCCGCGGCAGCGCTTCCGGCGCGATGCCGGTGCCGTTGTCGCGCACGACGATGGTGACGGCCTGGCCTTCTGCCTGCACGTCCAGACCGATATGCCCCTGTGCTGGCGCGGCTGCGGCAATCGCATCCAGCGCATTGCCGAGCAGGTTCAGCAGCACCTGCTCCAGCTTCAGCTCGTCGGCGCGCACCGCCAGGTCGGGCAGGGCGTCCAGGCCCGTGACGCCGACCGTGACTGTGCCCAGCCGCGGCGCCAGCAGTGCCAGCACGTGGTCGACCGCCGCGCGCAGCGCCACCGGCCGGCGCAGCGGGCGCGCCTTGCCGGCAAACAGCTTGAGCTGGCCGGTGATCTTGCCCATGCGCTCGGTCAGGCCGGCGATGGCCGTCAGGTTGCCTTCGGCCGCGGCCAGCTGGCCGCGCTCCAGCAGCACGCGGGTGTTGTCCGAGAACGTGCGCAGCGCCGCTAGCGGCTGGTTCAGCTCATGCGTGATGCCGGCGGCCATCTGCCCCAGCGCGGCCAGCTTGCTGGCCTGCACCAGTTCGTCCTGGGCCGCGCGCAGCTCGCTTTCGGCGCGGGTGCGTTCCGCGACTTCGGCCTCCAGTTGTTCGTTGATGGCCATCAGGTCGGCGGTGCGCTCTTCCACGCGCCGCTCCAGCTCGTCGTACGCGGCTTCGAGCAGGCGGCGGCTGTATAGCATGTCGCGCGCACGCTGGCGGCGCTGGCGCCAGTTGACCAGCAGCAGGCAGATACAGGCATAGGCCAGCGCTGCCGCCACGGTGGCGTTGCGCGCGTTGGCCAGCACGGGGTCGAGCGGCGCCATCACCTGCATGGTCCAGCCGGCCGCGCCGACCTTGCGGCCGAGCTCGAGATAGCGGTCGGCGCGCTCGCTGCCATCCGGCGCGGGATCGTTGCTGCGCACGCGTACCAGCCGCGCGCCTTCATCGAGCGTGGTGGAGGCCAGCCAGCCCGTGACGGGCGAGGTCAGCGGCTCCAGCGGCAGCGGCGAGACGTCGCGATCATGGTACTGCCGGGTCTCGCCGAGTTGGGCATGCAGCGCCGGCGGCAGCGGACGCAGCGTGCGGTACTGCCATTCCGGCACGGAAGACAGGAAGATGACGCCGTGGTCGTCACTGACCATCAGCGGTTCGGCGCTGCCGCCACCGGCGCGCTGGAACCACTCCAGGTTGAGCTTCACCACCGTAACGCCGATCACCTTGCCGCCCGCTTCCACCGGTTGTGCGATGTAGTAGCCGGGCTCGTCGCTGGTGATGCCGATGGCGTAGAAGCGGCCCAGCTCGCCACGCGCGGCAATCTGGAAATAGGGGCGGAAGCGGTAGTCGGTGCCGACGAAGCTGCCAGGCTGCCCGTGATTGCTGGCGGCCAGTGCAATGCCGTTGGCGGCGATCACATAGGTGGCGGAGGCATGTGCCCGGCGGTTGACTTCGGCCAGGTAGTGGTTGGCGGCGGCCACGCGCGCCGGATCGCCGGGGGATTCGAGCAGCCCGCGCACGAAGGGGTGCAGCGACACCAGCGCGGGCAGGAATTCGTAGCGGTCGAGGGTGCTTTCGAGCGTGGCGGCGTAGCGGTCGGCACGCGTGGCGGTGGTCTGCTGCAGGGTGGAAATGCCGCGCTGGACCGAGACCAGCCAGGTCAGCGCGCACAGCAGCAACAGCCCTGCCGCCAGCACGACGGCAAAACCCCACCACCGGCCGTTCTCGGTGCCCGGCTCGTGTACCGCCGTCCGGGCGGCGGCGGGGTCATGTACGGCGAGAAAATCGTCGGAGTGGGGCATCGTCGCGCGCGAAGGCTGTCGCACCGATGATACCCGCTGGCGGGCGGCCAGGGCAGCCGCCCGCGTGGCGTCAGACGTTCTGGCCGGCGTCGGCAAGGACTTCCGCATCTTCGCCACCGTGCTGCAGCACGCTGTTGAGCTTCTTGCGGTCAAGCTCGCGCTCCCAGGCCGACACCACCACCGTGGCCACGCCGTTGCCGATGATGTTGGTCAGCGCGCGGCACTCGCTCATGAAGCGGTCGATGCCCAGGATCAGCACCATGCCGGCGACCGGGATGGTGGGTACCACGGCCAGCGTGGCGGCCAGCGTGATAAAGCCGGAGCCGGTCACGCCGCTGGCGCCCTTGGAGGTGAGCATGGCCACCGCGAGGATGGTCAGCTGCTGCATCAGCGTGAGTTCGATGCCGGTCGCCTGGGCGATGAAGATCACCGCCATCGTCATGTAGATATTGGTGCCGTCCAGGTTGAACGAGTAGCCGGTTGGCACCACCAGGCCCACCACCGACTTTGAGCAGCCGAGCTTTTCTAGCTTTTCCATCAGGTGCGGGAGCGCCGCTTCCGACGAGCTGGTACCCAGCACGATCAGCAGTTCTTCCTTGATGTACGACACGAAGCGCAGGATGTTGAAGCCAGTCAGGCGCGCCACCGTGCCGAGCACGAACACCACGAAGATGATGGCCGTGAAGTAGAACGTGCCGATCAGCTTGAGCAGCGGAACCAGCGAACCCAGGCCGTACTTGCCGATGGTGAATGCCATCGCGCCGAAGGCGCCGATCGGGGCGACCTTGGTGATGACATGAACGATGTGGAAGAAGACCTTGGAGACCTGTTCCACCAGCTGGAAGACGATTCGCGCCCGCTCTCCCATGGCCGACAGCGCTGCGCCGAAGAACAGCGAGACCAGCAGGATCTGCAGGATGTCACCGTTGGCGAAGGCGCTGATGATCGTTTCCGGGATGATATGCATCAGGAATTCGACCGTGCTCTGGCCGTGCGCCTTCGACACATACTGCGCGATGGATGCGGTATCCAGCGTGGCCGGGTCGATGTTGAAGCCCACGCCCGGCTTGAGCAGATGCGCGGCGCCCAGGCCTATCAGCAGGGCAAAGGTGGAGACCACCTCGAAATAGAGCAGCGCCTTGCCGCCGACGCGCCCGACCTTCTTCATATCGCTCATGCCGGCAATGCCGGTCACCACCGTACAGAAGATGATGGGGCCGATGATCATCTTGATCAGCTTGATGAAGCCGTCGCCCAGCGGCTTCATGGCGATGCCCGTATCCGGCCAGAAATGGCCCAGCACGATGCCGACGAAGATGGCGAACAGGACCTGCACGTACAGGATCTTGTAGAAGGGTTTTCTCATGATGTCGTCCTCGGTATTGACCGTACCCGGCACGGTGTCGCGCGGGCGCGCGCCGTCACGGTTGCGGCGCGTTCAGGAGGAGTATTCGCAACCTGCGTGCCAGTCAGACCTGCATCGGTAACTGATTGATTCAAAAGGAAAGACTGGCGTTGCGCCGGCGCCGGGGCTCCGGAATTCCGGAATCCCGGACGGCACGCCTCCGGGGATTCAGAATGCCGGAGCCGCCGCAGGTGCGCGAGGCGCCACCCCGGTGGGGGCCGTAGTGAACAGTTACTGGCGCAAACGTCGGCGTTATCACGGCCGGGCCGTCGCGACGCCGTATAATTCCGAGCTTCCGTTCAATGCCGTCCGGGCCGTGCCGCCGTCCGGGGCCGCCATCACACCGCACGCATGAGCAGCTACTACCAGCACCACGTCTTTTTCTGCCTGAACCAGCGCGAGGCCGGCGAGAACTGCTGCGCCAACCACAACGCCCGCGCAATGCAGGAATACGCCAAGAAGCGTTGCAAGGAACTGGGTATCGCCGGCGGCGAACGCCGGGTGCGCATCAACAAGGCGGGCTGCCTGAACCGTTGTGAACTTGGACCGGTGCTGGTGGTCTACCCCGAGGCCGTCTGGTACACCTTTGTCGATGAGCACGATATCGATGAGATCATCGACAGCCACCTGATGAAGGGCAAGCCGGTCGAGCGGCTGATGGTGGACCGCTGAACGAAGGGAAGCCGGCGCATGCCGGCTTGTTGCTTTACCGCTTGATTGCTTTACCTGATTTACCCGCTTTATCTGTCATGCCCGCCGCCCGCCAGCCGGACGGTTTTTTCATTTTTGCCCGGGCATTGCGCCGGGCGCCCGCTTCACTGTCATCCTGACCGCCATCATGAACGCGCATACCCAGGTACTTTCCATCACCGGTCCCGCCGGTGCGATCGATCTCTCGGTAGACCTGCCGCAAGGCGAGCCGCGCGGCCTGGCGCTAGTGGCGCATCCGCATCCGCTGTTCGGCGGCACCAAGGACAACAAGGTAGCGCAGACGCTCGCGCGCAGCTTCGTGCAACTGGGCTATGCCACGGTGCGCCCGAACTTCCGCGGCGTGGGCGGCAGCGCCGGCGAGCACGACAACGGCATCGCCGAGCAGGACGACCTGCTGGCCGTGGTGGCCTGGATGCGCAAGCAGAGCGCGTGGTCGGCACAGGCCGCGACCCTGCCGCTGGCCATGGGCGGGTTCTCGTTCGGCAGCTTCGTCACCACCCACGTGGCGCGCCGCTTGGCCGAGGCCGGCACGCCCGCGCAGCGCCTGGTGCTGGTGGGCACCGCCGCCAGCCGCTGGCAGGTGGCCGAGGTGCCGGCCGACACCATCGTGATCCATGGCGAGCAGGACGACACCGTGCCGCTGGGCAGCGTGTTCGACTGGGCCCGCCCGCAAGAGCTGCCGGTGATCGTGATCCCCGGCGCCGACCATTTCTTTCACCGCAAGCTGCACCTGATCAAGCAGCTCGTCGTCAATGCGTGGGACCGGTAAGGCCGGCACGCCGCCACGCCGGAACATCCCCGCGCCACCTTCTTACTGTCGGAAAACAGAAACATGCTGAATAGAGCCACGACACGCCTTTCGTCCGCTTTTGCTCCCGCTGCCATCGCCGCCGCCGTCGTGCTGGCCGCCGCGCCCGCCGCCGTCGTGGCGCAGGGCGTGCCGGTGCCGCAGGTCGCGGCCAAGTCGTGGATGCTGTATGACGTGACCAGCGGCCAGGCCCTGGCGTCGCAGAACGCCGACGCGCGCATCGAGCCGGCTTCGCTGACCAAGCTGATGACCGCCTACCTGGCGTTCGAGGCACTCAAGGAAAAGCGCCTGACGCTGGACCAGGCCGTGGTGCCGACCAACCTGGTGCTCAAGGTCAAAAGCGACGAGTCGCGCATGTTCATCGAGCCCAACAAGCCGGTCACCGTGCAGGACCTGCTGCTGGGCCTGATCGTGCAGTCGGGCAACGACGCCGCGCTGGCGCTGGCCGAGGCCGTGGGTGGCTCGGAAGAGGGCTTTGTCGCGATGATGAACCGCGAGGCCCAGCGCATGGGCATGAAGAACACCCACTTCACCAACACCGACGGCATCCCCGACCCGAACCACTACACCACCGCGGTGGACTTGGCGACGCTGACCACGCGCCTGATCAAGGACTTCCCCGAGTACTACAGCATGTACTCGCAGAAGGAGTTCACCTATAACAAGATCAGGCAGCCCAACCGCAACCGCCTGCTGTACATCGACCCGACCGTGGACGGCGTGAAGACCGGCCATACCAAGTCCGCCGGCTACTGCCTGATCTCGTCGGCCAAGCGGCCGCTGGCCAACGTGCCGGACGGCTCGCGCCGCCTGATCTCGGTCGTGATCGGCACCACCACCGAACAGGTGCGCACCCAGGAAAGCCTGAAGATCCTCAACTACGGCTTCCAGTTCTTCGACACTCTGCGCCTGTACGACAAGGGCCAGGTGCTGGCCACGCCGGACATCTACAAGGGCAAGAGCGGCACGGTCAAGATCGGCGTGCAGAACGAGACCTTCGTCACCGTGCCCAAGGGCACCGGCGGGCGCCTGAAGCCGGTGCTGGAGCGCCAGGAACTGCTGATCGCGCCGATCTCGGCGGGCCAGCAGGTGGGCATGGTCAAGCTGATGGACGGCACCAACAAGGTGGCGGAGTTCCCGGTGGTGGCGCTGGAGGAAGTGCCCGAGGCCGGCTTCTTCGGCCGCCTGTGGGACACCATCCGCCTGTGGTTCAAGCGCAAGTGACCTGAATGCGCGCAAGCCGGTGCGCCCCGCGGTGCGCCGGTTTCGTGCCGGAGAATCCGACATGACAACCGATAACCAAGGCAGCAACAAGCCGGGCGAGATCCCGCCCGAGCAGTCGCTGATCGAGTATCCCAGCCACTTCCCCATCAAGGTGATGGGCGCGATGCAGGACGGCTTTGCCGAGGCCATCGTCACGCTGGTGCAGGAATTCGACCCCGACTTCCACGCCGGCAAGATGGAAATGCGCCCCTCGAGCGGCGGCAACTACCTGGGCCTGACCGTGACGGTGTGGGTCACCAGCCGCGAGCAGCTCGACGACCTGTATCGGGCGCTGACTTCGCATCCGATGGTGAAGGTCGTTCTCTAACGCGACTTTCCCGCATTGTTTTCTCCCCTCTCCCGCGCGCGGGAGAGGGGCCGGGGGAGAGGGCAGGCCCGTGCATGCCGACATGCGGCACTTCGTTGACGCTCCCGCCCTCTCCGCCAACCCCTCTCCCGCCGTGCGGGAGAGGGGAGCCAGACCGCAGCATGAGAAACACTTGCGCCGCGGCATGCATCCTCCCTGATCGACATGAACACCATCACCCTGAAACCCGGCAAGGAAAAATCCCTGCTGCGCCGCCACCCGTGGATCTACGCCACCGGCATTGCCACGACCGAAGGGCGCTGCGAGCCGGGCGCGACCGTGATCGTGCGCGCCGCCGACGGCCGCTTCCTGGCCAAGGCCGCCTACAGCCCAGAGTCGCAGATCCGCGCGCGCGCGTGGACCTTCGACGAGAATGAGCCGGTCGACCACGCCCTGTTCAAGCGCCGCGTGGCCGCGGCCATCGCCTACCGGCGCCAATGGGTGAAGGACAGCGACGCGGTGCGGCTGATCTTCGGCGAATCCGACCGGCTGCCCGGCCTGATTGTCGACTACTACGGCAACGGTGAAACGGGTCAGCTGGTGTGCCAGTTCAATTCCGCCGGCGTGGAGCACTGGAAGACCGCGATCGTGCAGGCACTGGTCAAGGAGACCGGCTGCCCCAACGTCTATGAGCGTTCCGACGCCGCCGTGCGCCAGCGCGAGGGCCTGGAGCTGGTGACCGGCGTGCTGGCCGGCGCCGAGCCCGACCCGGCGCTGTCCGTCACCGAGCACGGCGTGCGCTACTACGTCGACGTGCGCAACGGCCACAAGACCGGCTTCTATGTCGACCAGCGCGACAACCGCAAGCTGGTGGGCGACCTGGCCGCGGGCCGCGAGGTGCTGAACTGCTTCTGCTATACCGGCGGCTTCTCGCTGGCGGCGCTGCGCGGCGGCGCCACCTCGGTGACCTCGATCGATTCGTCGGGCGAGGCGCTGAAGATCGCCGCGGGCAATGTCACGCTCAATGGCTTCGAGCCGGAACGCGCCACCTGGCTCGATGCCGACGTGTTCAAGACCCTGCGTGAGTTCCGCGCCGAGGGCCGCCAGTTCGACCTGATCGTGCTGGACCCGCCCAAGTTCGCCCCGTCGGCGCAGCATATCGACCGTGCCGCGCGCGCCTACAAGGAAATTAACCTGGTCGGCACGCAGCTGCTGCGCCCGGGCGGGCTGCTGTTCACCTACTCGTGCTCGGGCGCGATCAGCATGGAGCTGTTCCAGAAGATCGTGGCGGGAGCGGTCAACGATGCACGCGCCGATGCGCGCATCCTGCGGCGTTTGTCCGCCGGCACGGATCACCCGATGCTGGCGGCGTTCCCGGAAGGGGAGTACCTGAAGGGGTTGCTGCTGGAGAAAGTGGCGTAAGACGAATGGGTGGCGCCGGTCAGCGCCACATATTCCGCATCCGGCTGGCCAGATCCACCGGCGCCAGCGCGGGTTTGGCCGGCCCCTCGCCCGGCATTGGCGGGGGTGGCCAGGAGCGGCTGTAGAAGTTGGGCATCACGCGGTTGGGCAAAAAGCGTGTGCGCGACGCATACACATGGCGGTCGCCGAACCCCACCTGCTGGTGCACGTAAAAGCGTTGCGGCACCACGATGTCCAGGTGGTCCCTGGCGCGCGTCATGGCCACGTAGAGCAGCCGCCGTTCTTCCTCGATCTCTTCGGTGGTGCCGGTCGCCAGGTCGCTCGGCATGCAGCCGTCGACGGCATTGAGCACGTACACCGCTTTCCACTCCTGGCCCTTGGCCGAGTGGATGGTCGACAGGATCAGGTAGTCCTCGTCGCGCGAGGGCACGCCGGATTCGTCGCTGGAGGCGCTGGGCGGGTCCAGTGTCAGTTCGGTCAGGAAACGTTCGCGTGCGCCGTAGGTGGCGGCGATGCGCTCCAGCTGCTGCAGGTCGGCCTGGCGCGCGGCGGCGTCGTCGTGCAGGCGCTCCAGGTGCGGCGCGTACCAGGCCAGCACCTGCTCGAACTCCGATGGCCATGGCGAGGTCGGCGCCATCAGCGCGCGTGCCAGCGCCAGCAGGTCGGCCCAGGCTGGCACGGCGGCGGGAGGCGGCTCGAATGCTTCCAGTGAGAACAGCGGCTCGGTCGCCAGCGCCAGCGCATCCAGCACGCGCGCCGCGGTCTTGGGGCCGATGCCGGGCAGCAGCTGCAGCGTGCGGAAGCCGGCCATGCGGTCGCGCGGGTTTTCGAGCCAGCGCACCACCGCCAGCACGTCCTTGACGTGGGTCGATTCCAGGAACTTCAGTCCGCCGAACTTCACGAACGGGATATTGCGCCGGGCCAGCTCGATCTCGACCTGCGCGCTGTGGTCGGCGGCGCGGAACAGCACTGCCTGCGCCATCAGTGTCAGGCCCGCCTCGCGCCGCGCCAGCACCTGCTCGACCACATAGCGGGCCTGGTCGGCCTCATCGTTGACCACGACCACGCCGGGCTTCTCGGCAGAGGCGCGCTCGGACCACAGGTCCTTGGTATAGCGTTCGGCCGCCAGCCCGATCACCGCGTTGGCGGCCTGCAGGATCGGCTGCGTCGAGCGGTAGTTCTGCGACAGCGTGACCTGCTGCGCGGCCGGCGTGAACTGCGCCGGGAAGTCCAGGATATTGCGCACGGTGGCGCCGCGGAAGGCATAGATCGACTGCGCATCGTCGCCCACCACGGTCAGGCCGCGGCCGTCCGGTCGCATGGCCAGCAGGATCGACGCCTGCAGCGCATTGGTGTCCTGGTATTCATCGACCAGCAGATGGTCGAAGCGCGCGCCCATGTCCTGCGCGATGGTGGGCTCGGCCATGGCCTGGGCCCAGTAGAGCAGCAGGTCGTCATAGTCCAGCACATGCTGCTTCTGCTTGGCCTCGACATAGCCGGCGAACAGCGTGCGCAGCGCGTCGGCCCACATCGCGTAGCGCGGGAACTGTTGCCTGAGCACGTCTTCCAGCGGCGCCTGGGTGTTGACCACGCGCGAGTAGATCGCCAGGCAGGTTTCCTTCTTGGGGAAGCGGCTGGCGGTCTCGGACAACCCCAGGTCGTGGCGCACCACGTGCATCAGGTCGGCGGCATCGCCGCGGTCGCTGATGGTGAAGGCGGGCGACAGGCCAAGCGTTTCCGCGTATTCGCGCAGCAGGCGCGCGCCGATGGCGTGGAAGGTGCCGGACCACTGCAGCGCCGCGCGCCCCGCGCCGGTCTGGGTGCCCAGCGCCTGGTCGACGATGCGCTCGACGCGCCGCCCCATCTCCGCCGCGGCGCGGCGCGAGAACGTCAGCAGCAGGATGCGGCGCGGGTCGGCCCCGCCCAGCACCAGGTGCGCGACGCGGTGCGCCAGCGTGTTGGTCTTGCCCGAGCCGGCGCCGGCGATGATCAGCAGCGGCGCGTCGCTGCCATGCTCCACCGCGGCGCGCTGCTCCGGGTTGAGCCGGGACAGGTAGGCGGGGACCACGTCGGCTTCTGGGGCCGCGAGGTCGGCGGCGGGGGCAAGGTCCAGGGTCACAGAGGAAAGGCTCGGAAAAAGGCTGGCGCCAACTGTATATCCATACAGGGTTGGCGCGCAACCTGCCGCGCTGACGATGCGACGTAAAAACAAAAAAAGGTGCTCGATGAGCACCTTTTCGCAGCCGTTGGCAGCGCCGGCGTTACGCGGACTTTGCCAGCGCGCCGTCCAGCAGCTTGTGCAGGGCATCCCACTCGGGCTCGCCCACATAGCGCTTCAGGATGCGGCCGTCCTTGTCGACCACGAATGTGGTCGGCGTCAGCTGCACATTGCCAAAGGCTTTGGCCGCGGCGCCGTCGGAATCCATCGCGACCTTGAACGGCAGGCCGCGCGTCTTGGCGTAGTTCATCACATACATGGGCGGATCGTAGTTCATCGCCACGGCGACAAATTCCAGCCCCTTGCCCTTGAACTGCTCATAGGTGCGGACCATGTCCGGCATTTCCTTGACGCAGGTGGCGCAGCTGGTGGCCCAGAAGTTGATCAGGTAGACCTTGCCCTTGAGGTCGGCGGTGCTGACCTTCTCGCCCGACAGCAGCGTGAAGGTGGCGGGCGGCACGGTGTTGGCCGGCGACACCGCACGGTAGCCGAACCAGCCCAGCAGCGCGAGCACGACCACGGCCGCGACGATGGGCCAGGGCTTGCGGGAGGTCTTGGTGGCGGGGGCAGCAGTGGTCATGGCATCCGGGGCAGGCAGGTTCGGTCAGCAATGGGACATTCTAATGCCGCGGGCGTTCGCGCGCTGCGCGGGGCCGGGCTGCGGCAATCCGCCGCAAGCGCCTCAGTCACTTCAGCGCCGGGAGGCGACGGCGGCGCGTGCCTGATCCAGCGCCTGTTCCAGGTAGGCGCCGTAGAAATCCGGCTGCATGCCGCGCAGCGGGCTGGCGGCGGCGCGGCCCTGGCGGTCCAGGAACAGTACCGTGGGCGCCACCCGCACCTGGTGCGCGCGGGCCCAGTCACGCGCGGTGGTCAGGCTGCCGTCGGCATCGCGCAGCGGCGTGTCGGCGGTCATGTCGAGCTCGCG
Organism: Cupriavidus lacunae; assembly: GCF_003353055.1. GTDB lineage: Bacteria > Pseudomonadota > Gammaproteobacteria > Burkholderiales > Burkholderiaceae > Cupriavidus > Cupriavidus lacunae. The sequence continues at coordinate 284,626 of NZ_QKWJ01000003.1, read as the reverse complement.
CACGGCAATCTCGCCGGCGGCGGCCTGCGGGCCCAGGTAGTTGCGGCGCACCGCATCGCAATAGCTGCAGCCCGGCATCGACACCAGCACCACCAGCGGCTCGCCGCGGCGCGCGGCCTCGGTGCCGTGGGCGGCGAGGTCGGAGGCCGGCGGCAGGTGGGACGGGCTGGCCGAGGCGGGCATGCCAGTCGCCGCCAGCAACAGGCCCGCGGCCAGCCAGCGCAGGCTGGCGACGGCAACGGCGGGGCGGGAGAGGCGGGCGGCAGGCATGGCGGATATGTGGGGGCGGTAGTGATGCGGCGCGCCAAGCACCGGCGCGCCGCTTCCGGGATAATACCGGTTTCCGCGCGCAGGCGATGGCGCCCACCCGCGCCTTCCCCCATATCGCCTTCCGCCCTATTTCACGATGCGTCCCGTGCTGCCCCCGCTGAGCCTTCCCGCCGCTGTCCGCCGGCCACTGCTGTGCTGCGCCGCCGTGCTGGCACTTGCCCTGTGCGCCTGCTCGCCGCGCTATGACTGGCGCACCATCCAGTCGGGCGAGGGCGGTTACGCCGCGCTCTATCCCGGCAAGCCCACCAGCGCCGCGCGCGACGTGACCATTGCCGGGCGCAGGCTGCCGATGACGATGGAAGCCGCGCGCATCGACGACACGCTGTTCGCCGTGGGCGTGGTGACCCTGCCCGCCGATGACGAAGCCCTGCGGCGCGAGGCCCTGGCGGCGATGCAGGCCGGCCTGCTGGCCAACCTCGGCAAGCTGTCGGACGCGCCGCGCACGCGGTCCGTCACCGTCATGACCGCGGACCGGCCGGGCCGTCCGCTTGCCGGCGTGGAAGTGCAGGCCAGCGGCGTGTCGGCGCAGGACCAGTCGCCGCGCCGGCTGAGCGCGCGGCTGGTGGCCGTGGGCGTGCATGCCTACCAGGCCGTGGTGCTGGAATCCGGCGATGCGGCACGCGATGCGCGCCAGGCCGAGCAGGTGGAGCAGTTCCTGGGCGGCTTCCACCCGCTCTGACGCGCCGCCGGAAAGAATCACAGGTGCCGGCGCTGCGATCGTGCAGCCCCGGCATGGTTGTCGTCAAAGGAGAGTTGGAATGCGTTGGGAAGTCTGGTTGGCCTATTTCGCCGCGTGCTGGGTGATCGCGGTATCGCCGGGGTCGGGCGCGGTGCTGTCGATGAGCCACGGGCTCTCGTATGGGCTGCGCAGGACCACCACCACCATCTTCGGCCTGCAGGCCGGGCTGGTGATCGTGCTGCTGGTGGCCGGCGGCGGGCTGGGCGCGCTGCTGCTGGCCTCGGAGCAGGCTTTCATGGTGGTCAAGACGATCGGTGCGCTGTACCTGATCTACCTGGGTATCCAGCAATGGCGCGCCAAGATGGAAAGCGGGGCGGACCAGGGCAGCACACAGGGAGAAAACGCGGCGCCTGTGCGCGTAGCCGTGATGAGCCGGCGCCGGCGCTTTGCCACGGGGCTGCTGACCAATGTGACCAACCCCAAGGGCATCATCTTCATGGTCGCGGTGCTGCCGCAGTTCATCGATCCCAACCGGCCGCTGGCGCCGCAGCTGGCGATCCTGGCCGCCACCATGTGCTGCGTGGACCTGATCGTGATGCATGGCTACGCGCTGCTGGCTTCGCGCATGCAGGGGCTGTTCCGCAATGCGCGCGCGGTGCGCTGGCAGAACCGCTTTTTCGGCAGCGTGCTGATGGCGGTGGGCGCGGCGCTGTTCTTCGTGCGCAGGCAACATGCCTGACCGGCGCTCCATCAGCACTGGCGCGCACTGGCCGGGTTTGCTTCAATGAGGAGGAAACCCGGCCACGGAGACCCCGCATGCCCGCCTCGCTGAACCCCCACGCCGGTGCGCGCCTGCAGCCGCGCCATACCGTGCCCCCGGTCGAAGAGCCCGGGCCGCCGGGCATCCCCCCTGACTTGCCGTTGCCGCCGGAGGAAGACCCGACCCCGCCGCCGGTGGATCCGCCCGTGGCCGTTCCCGCCGCGCGCTACTGCTTGAGCTCGTAGAAGTCGTTCAGGCAGTAGGCGTCGGTCAGTTCGACCGGCTTGTCGCCATGGGTGTAGCCGGTGCGCCGGATATGCAGCAGCGGCTCGCCCGGCTCGATGCCCAGGCGCGCGGCCAGTTCCCCGGTCGCCACGATCGCGCGCAGGGTCTCGGTCACGCGCAGCACCGGCTTGCCGATCCGGTCCAGGTAGGCATAGAGCGATTCGCCGATGGCGCTGGCGTCGGGCAGCACGGCCAGCGCCAGCGTGGTCACGTCCATCCAGTAGATCTGCCCGTCGGCCTTGCGCAGGCGGGTCAGCCTGACAATCTCGTCGCCTTCCGGCAGCCCCAGCGCCGCGGCCTCCTGCGCCGTGGCACGGCGGCGCTCGAACGCCACCAGCTCGCTGGCCGGCGTCATGCCGCGCCGGCGCGCCAGCTCGCTGAAGTTGTCCAGCCGCGCCGGCTTTGGCTCGGCGCGCGGCGCGATAAAGGTGCCCGCGCCGCGGCTGCGGGTGATGGTGCCTTCCTCTGCCAGCACCTGCAGCGCGCGCCGTGCGGTGACGCGTGAAATCCCCAGCGAATCGACCAGCGTGCGCTCGGACGGCAACGCATCGCCCACACGCCATTGGCCGGCCTGGATGGCCGCGGCCAGCTTGCGCGCCACCTGCAGGTAGATCGGGGTCGCGTCCGCCTCGTCCGGCCTGAGGGTCTGCAGCCGTTGATCCATGCGAATCCTCGTAGGTACCAAAGTTTGGATCTGATGATACCACTTTAGGACATCTCTCGACGACACGGGCGAAATTGTGTGGGCCGTGTTACGAGTTCGCCATGCGCTTGCTTTCCGTCAATTGGTATCGAAAAGGTTTAACGATCCATGAGGCGAGAAAATGGTTTGATCGGCCAGAAAAATCCTAGATTTATCCGATATTTATGTGCTGAATCCGGCTGTTTTACAAGGGCTGTAAGTGCCACTTTGCGTTGGCTCAATAAAGATGCCACTTAGATACAAATTTGGCGTAATGGTTTTAACTGGTATGTTTATTGTCAGTGGCCGTCTATCTTTCCCGTGACCCTGGCGCCGTCGCAATCCCGCACCGGCTGCCCCGATTCCTGGAAGCAAGATGGCTGAGACGAGCGAAACCCTGTTGCTGCGGGCTCCGGTGAGTGGAGTGCTGCTTCCCCTTGCGGCGGTGCCGGACCCGGTCTTTGCCGACGGCATGTTCGGTGACGGCCTGGCCATCGACCCGCTGGGCGATACGCTGGTGGCGCCTTGCGACGGCACGGTCGTGCACCTGGCTGCGACCGGCCATGCGCTGACGCTGCAGGCGCCGTGCGGGGCGCAGGTGCTGCTGCATGTCGGCATCGACACCGTGTCGCTGCGCGGCGAGGGTTTTGCGCCTTGCGTGGCGCTGGGCGCCGCCGTGCGCCAGGGCGAGGCGCTGATCCGCTTCGATGTCGACCGCGTCGCGCAGCGGGCGCCAAGCCTGGTGACGGTCATGGCGATCGCCAACGGCGATGCCTTCACCGTCACTGGCCGCACCGACGCGACCCAGGCCGAGGCGGGCCGCACGGTGCTGCTGCAAGTGCGCGCCGCGGGCGCGGCGGCGCCTGTGCAGCCAGCCAATGGCACTGCCCCGGCCGAACAGCGGCGCACGGTCACGCTGGCCTGCCCCGGCGGCCTGCATGCCCGGCCTGCCGCACGGGCGCGCGAAGCCGTGCGCGGCCTGGACGCCACCGTCGCGCTGCACTACGGCGGGCGCCAGGCCAGCCTGGCCAGCCTGGTGGCACTGCTGGGCCTGGCCGCGGGCGAGGGCGCCACGGTTGAGCTGGTCGCCAGCGGGCGCGATGCTGGCGCCGCGCTCGACGCGGCGGCGCGGGAACTGCAGCGCGCCGGCGTGGGGGAAGTGGAAGCGGCGGCATCCGCGGTTGCTGCGCCACCGGCCCAGCCAGGTCCTTGCGCAGACCTGCCGCCGGGATGCCTTGGCGGCGTGGCCGCCGCGCCCGGCATCGCCATCGGCCCGCTGCACTGGTGGCGCGAAGCGACGCCGGAGCCGGACGAGGCCGGCCAGGGCGCTGCAGCCGAGCGTACGGCCTTGCGCGCCGCGCTGGCGGCGGTGGACGCCCAGCTGGCGCATGAGAGCGAAGCCGCCAGCGCGCGCCGCGCCGGCGCCGAGGCCGGCATCCTCGCCATGCATCGCGCGCTGCTGGAAGACCCGGCGCTGCAGGCGGCGGCCGACACCATGATCGCCGCCGGCAAGAGCGCGGGCTTTGCGTGGCGCGAGGCCACCCGTGCCGAAGCCGCGATGCTCTCCGCCATGGCCGACCACCGCATGGCCGAACGCGCTGGCGACCTGCTTGACCTCGGCAAGCGCGTGCTGCGCGCGCTGGCCCCGGCGGGCAGTGCTCCAGCCCAGCTTCCCGCGGCTGCCGATAGCCATCCCGTCGTGCTGGCCGCCGCAGAATTCACCCCCTCGGACCTGACCGGGCTGGACCGCACCCGTGTTGCCGGGCTGGTGATGGTGCGCGGCGGCCCGACCTCGCACGCCGCCATCATCGCGCGCCAGCTCGGCATGCCATGCCTGGTGGCGCTGGGCAGCGCGCTGGAGCGCTTGCAGGATGGCACCCCGGTCATCGCCGATGGCGACAACGCGCGCCTGCACGCCAGCCCCGATCGGCACTTGCTGGCTGCCGCCGCCAGCGCCGTCAGGCTGCGCACGCAGCAGCGCGAGGCCGACCTGCGCGCCGCGCACGCCGCGGCCAGCACGTGCGACGGCGTGCGCATTGAAGTGGTCGCCAATATCGGCAACGTCGACGACGCCCGCAATGCGGTCGCGCAAGGCGCCGACGCGGTCGGCCTGCTGCGCACCGAGCTGCTGTTCCTGCATGGCGAAGCCGCGCCCGTGGCGGCCGACCACACCGCCAGCTGCCAGGCCATCGCCGATGCCCTGGACGGCCGCAGCGCGATCGTGCGCACGCTCTCGATATCGGCGGCGACAAGGACGCTGCCTGGCTGCACCTGCCCCCCGAAGACAACCCCGCGCTGGGCCTGCGCGGCGTGCGCCTGGCGCAGGTGCGCCCGCAACTGCTGGACGACCAGCTGCGCGGCCTGCTGGCCGTGCGCGCGAAGACGCCGCTGCGCATCCTGCTGCCGATGGTCAGCGAGGTCGGCGAACTGCTGGCCTGGCGCGAACGCATCCGTGCGCTGGCGGCAGAAGCGGGCGCCGATCCCGCCATCGAGGTCGGCGTGATGATCGAAGTCCCTTCCGCCGCGCTGCTGGCCGACCAGCTGGCCGAGCACGCCGACTTCTTCTCGATCGGCACCAATGACCTGACCCAGTACACGCTGGCCATGGACCGCTGCCAGCCGGAACTGGCGGCGCGCATGGACGGCCTGCATCCCGCCGTGCTGCGCATGATCGCGGCCACCACCGAGGGCGCCGCGCGCCACGGGTGCTGGGTGGGCGTGTGCGGCGCGCTGGCCGGCGACCCGCTGGCCGTGCCGGTGCTGGTCGGGCTGGGCGTGACCGAGCTTTCCGTCGACGCCGGGCTGGTGCCGGGGGTCAAGGCGCGGGTGCGCACGCTCTCGCGCGCGGACTGCCGGCAGCGTGCAGGCGAACTGCTGCGGCTGCCGTCCGCCGCCGCGGTGCGCGACGCGTGCCGCCGCTACTGGCCGGCATAGCGTCCCGCCCGCCATTAGGACGCCGGTTTGCTCCCCTCTCCCGCGTGCGGGAGAGCTGTGCCGGGGGAGAGGGCAGGAGTATCCAGATGCGTGGTGCCTAGCTAAACCACCCCTCTCCCCGACCCTCTCCCACTGAGGGGAGAGGGAGAAAACATTCAGCCAATTCGGAGAACGCCAATGAAGATAGACCTGTTGCCCAGAGTGCAGCGCCTGGGCGCCACGCTGATGCTGCCGATTGCGGTGCTGCCCGTGGCCGGCCTGCTGCTGCGCCTGGGCCAGCCCGATGTGTTCGACATCAAGCTGATGGCCGAGGCCGGCAACGCGGTCTTCGCCAACCTGGCGCTGCTGTTCGCGATCGGCGTGGCGGTGGGCTTTGCGCGCGACAACAACGGCGCCGCGGCACTGGCCGGCACCATCGGCTACCTGGTGCTGACCACGGTGATGAAGACCATCGACAAGTCGCTCGACATGGGCGTGCTGGCCGGCATCGTCGCCGGCGCGGTGGCGGGCGGGCTGTATAACCGCTACCGCAATATCAACCTGCCTTCCTACCTGGGCTTCTTTGCCGGCAAGCGCTTCGTGCCCATCGTCACGGCGCTGTGCTGCCTGCTGCTGGTGACCGGGCTGCATCACCTGATCAACACGTTGGCGTGGTTCGTGTTCGGCAGCTACGCCGATCCGGCCACCGGCGCGGCGGTATCGGGCGACCTGCACCGCTACTTCGCCGGCGACCCCAGCGCGGGCCTGTTCATGACGGGCTTCTTCCCGGTGATGATGTTCGGCCTGCCCGCCGCCTGCCTGGCGATGTACCACGAGACGCCGCCGGCCCGGCGCGCGCTGGTGGGCGGCATGCTGTTCTCGATGGCGCTGACCTCGTTCCTGACCGGCATCACCGAGCCGATCGAGTTCAGCTTCATGTTCCTGGCGCCGGTGCTGTACGGCCTGCATGCGTTGATGACCGGCCTGTCGATGGCGCTGTGCCATGCGCTTGATATCCGGCTGGGCTTTACCTTCTCGGCGGGCGCCATCGATTATGTGCTGGGTTACGGGCTGTCCAGTCGCGGCTGGCTGGCAATTCCGCTGGGGCTGGCCTATGCGCTGGTCTACTACGGTCTGTTCCGCTTCTTCATCCGCCGCTTCAACCTGATGACGCCCGGCCGCGACGAAGCCGCGCCCGTGGCGGCCGCCGGCGGCGCCGCGCAGCCGGCCGCTGGCAGCGAGGCGCAACGCTATGTCGAGGCGCTGGGCGGCGCCGCCAACCTGGTCGTGGTCGATGCCTGCACCACGCGGCTGCGGCTGAACGTGGCCGATATCGGCGCGGTGTCCGAGCCGCAGCTCAAGGCGCTGGGCGTGCGCGGGGTGCTCAGGCGTCCGCCCAATGTGGTGCAGGTGGTGATCGGGCCGCAGGCCGAGCAGATTGCCGGCGACATCCGCGCGGTGCTGCAGCAGGTGCCGCAGGGTACGGCTGTCGCCGCTGCCGCAAGTGCCGCGCCCGCGGTTGCATCCCAGGCGCCGGCTGCCGCTGCCTTCGATCCCGCCTGGTGGATCGATGCGCTGGGTGGCGCCGCCAATATCGCCTCGGTCGGCGTGGTGGCACTGACGCGGCTGCGCGTGGTGGTGCGCGAGCGCGGCCAGGTGCGTGCCGACCGCCTTGCCGGCAGCCAGCTGATGTGGATCGGCGACGACACCGCGCATATCGCCTTCGGCCATGCGGCAGACGGACACGCGGCCGCGTTCGAGCGCGCCCTGCAAGCCATGCCCACCTGACCCCCGCCGCCGCCGCCGTGCGCGGCTGCGGTCGACCTTAGCCATCGGCCAGAACACCACGGCGGCCGCGACGACAGCCGCGCCGGTGGATACCGTTTGCCTATCCAGGAGCCATTGATCGTGAAACGCATTGCATTGACTGCGCTGCTCGCAGCGTCGGCCGGGGGCGCCTGCGCCCAGTCCGCCGGCACCGGCATCACCCTGTACGGCCGCGCCGTGGCCGGCCTCGACTATGTCAACGGCATCGCCCGCCCGGGCGGCGACGTCGATACCTTCCGCTTCGGCAGCAACCAGTACGGCGTCAGCTTCTGGGGCATGCGCGGGGCCGAAGACCTCGGCGGCGGCCTGCGTGGGGTGTTCAACCTGGAGGGCATGATCACCTCCGGCACCGGGCGCTCCGATCCGCTGTTCAACCGCCGCGCCCAGGTGGGCCTGGCCAGCAACGACTGGGGCACGCTGCTGCTGGGCCGGGCCATGAGCCTGACCGACGACGAGAGCGGCGCGATCGACCCGATGGGCCTGCAGGCCAGCTCGGTCGCCACGCTGGTCTATGGCCGCAACTGGGGCTCGCGGCCCAATGCCGTGACCTACAACTCGCCGGTATGGGGCGGCCTGAGCGTGCGCGCGCAGGCCGGCAGCGACGGCGTGCCGGGCAGCTTCAACAGCGGCAAGCAGCTCAGCGCGGCCGTCAAGTACGCGCAGGGCAACCTGAGCCTGACCGGCATCTATGAAGAACTGCGCGACGCGCAGGGCCGCATGGACAACCTGTACGCCAGCTCGCGCCAGTACACGCTGGGGGGCAGCTATGCGCTGAACAACCTGCGCCTGTTTGCCGGCTACAACCTGACGGTGTCCTCGGGCGATACCGTGGCCACGCCGGAGAACCCCTATGCCGCCACCCGCAGCCAGATGGCATGGGTCGGCGCCAACTACCGCGTGCTGCCGGCGCTGACGCTGCTGTCCGGCGTCTACTACGCCACCCTGAACAAGAGCGGGGGGCATGGCACGCTTGTCACACTGGGCGCAAAGTATGACTTGTCGAAGCGCACCTCGCTGTATGGCACGGTGGCGTCGGTGTTCAACTCGCGCAATGCCACCTTCTCGGTGGAGGCGTCGCCGGACACCATGCCGCGCGCCGGGGCGAACCAGCAGGGCGCCTATGCCGGCATCATCCACCTGTTCTGACGGTGGCTGGCCGGTGATGGAGATGAATTGGAGAGCATTGCCATGAAAGGAAACATCCTGACGCCAGCCGGCTGGATCTTCGGAGAGATCCATGCCGGCCCGGACGGACGCATCGCGCGCATCGAGGGCGTGCCGGTCACGCCCGAGGGCAACGATGCCCCGTACGTGCTGCCGGGGTTTGTCGACCTGCTCAACCACGGCGGTGGCGGCAAGGACTTCATGGATGGCGAGGCCGCGGTGCCGGTGATCCTGCGCGCGCATGTGCGCTTTGGCACCACCAGCCTGCTGGGCAGCACCATGACCTCGCCGCACGACGTGCTGCTGCCCGCACTGCAGGCGCTGGACCGCGCCTGCGCGCAGCGCCCGGCCGGCGCGGCGCGCATGCTGGGCGTGCACCTGGAAGGGCCGTATATCAACCCCGGCAAGCTCGGCGCGCAGCCGGATACCTCTGTCATCGCCACGCAGGAAGAACTGGAGCAGTACCTGGGCGCCGCGCCGCTGAAGGTGGTGACACTGGCGCCCGAGCTGCCGGGGCACCTCGACATCATCCGCATGCTGGCCGCGCGCGGCGTGCGCGTGCAGCTGGGCCACACGCTGGGCACCTATGAGGATGCGGTGGCCGCGCTGGACGCCGGCGCCAGCGGCTTTACCCACCTGTTCAACGCGATGACGCCGCTGCAGCACCGCGCGCCCGGCGTGGTGGCGGCGGCGCTGGCGCACGCCGAGTTCGCCGAACTGATCCCCGACCTGCTGCACGTGCACCCCGGCGCCATCCGTGCCGCGCTGCGCGCGATTCCACGGCTGTACGTGGTCACCGACGCCACCGCCGCCGCCGGCATGCCGGATGGCGTCTACCACCTCGGCAGCCAGACCGTCTACAAGGCCGACGGCAGCGTGCGCCTGGCCGACGGCACGCTGGCCGGCAGCGTGCTGACCATGGACCAGGCGTTGCGCAACCTTGTGTCGATCGGGCTGGACCTGGCCGATGCGTCGCGGCGCGTGTCGCTGTATCCGGCCCAATACCTGGGCATGGCCGACCGCGGCATGCTGGCAGAGGGCTGCTGGGCCGACGTGGCCGTGCTTGACCGCGCGCTGTCGGTGCGCACCGTTTATGTCGAAGGAGAATGCTGTGTCGAGAATGCTTGAAGAGGCGCTGAGCGCGCCGGGCGTGGTGGCCGCGCAGCTGGCAGACGCGCCGCGCGTGGCGGCGCTGGCCGCGCAACTCGCCGCGCAGGCCTGGCCCGCGGTGCTGACCGTGGCGCGCGGCAGCTCGGACCACGCCGCCAGCTACTTCGCCACGCTGGTCACCCGCCGGCTGGGCGTGCCGGTGGCCTCGCTGCCGATGTCGACGGTGACATTGCACGACAGTGCGCTGCGCGTGGCCGGGCAACTGGCGGTGGCGTTCTCGCAGTCCGGCCGCAGCCCGGACCTGGTCGAGACCATGCGGGCGCTGCGCGACGGCGGCGCTGCCACCGTCGCGCTGGTCAACGCCCCGGATTCGCCGCTGGCGCAGGCGTGCGCGCATGAACTGCCATTGCTCGCCGGCCCCGAGCAGAGCGTTGCCGCGACCAAGAGCTATATCGCCATGCTGTCGATGTCGGCGCTGCTGGTGGGACATATCGAGGCCGCGCGCAGCGGCGAGCGCGAGCTGGTCGAGGCCTGCGCAGGCTTGCCGGCCGCGCTGGCAGAAGCGGCCGCGCAGGACTGGTCGGCGCTGGTGCCCGCGCTGCGGGGCACCGAGCGCATGATCGTGCTGGGCCGCGGCGCGGGCCTGGCGATCGCGCAGGAAGCGGCGCTCAAGCTCAAGGAGACCTCCGGCCTCCAGGCCGAGGCCTTCTCCGGCGCCGAAGTGCGGCACGGTCCGATGGAAATCATCGGCGACGGCTACCCGCTGCTGGTGTTCGCGCCGCGCGGACCGGAACAGGCCGGGCTGCTGGCGCTGGCCGCCGAGATGCGCGCAAGGGGGGCGCGTGTGCTGCTGGCGGCGCCCCCTGGCACGGTTGATGCGGGGCAGCCCCTGGAGTTGCCACTTGCGCCGGCCGGCCATCCGCTGCTCGATCCGGTCTGCGCCATCCTGAGCTTCTATGTCGCCGCGCAGGCGCTGGCGCTGGCGCGCGGGCGCAACCCCGACCAGCCACAGTACCTGCGCAAGGTGACAGAGACGCGCTGACCCGGCCCATACTGCCTCAATACCGCCCACGCCGCCCCCGGCAAGCAAGGAGTCCGTCATGCAAACCACCCGTACCGCCTCTTCCTCCGGCACCGCCGACGCGCGGCCGCTGGACCTCGTCATCTTCGGCGGCGCCGGCGACCTGTCGGCGCGCAAGCTGCTGCCCTCGCTCTATATGTGCCACCGCGATGGCAATCTGCCCGACGGCACCCGCATCATCGGCGTGGGACGGCACCGTTGGGACCGCGAGGCCTTTGTCAATTTTGCCGACGAGAGCGCGCAACCCTTTGTCGATGCGCGCTATCTGGAGCCCGCCAAATGGAAGACCTTCCTGCAGCGGCTGGAATTCGTGCACGTTGACGCCGCGCAGTCCGGCGACTATCCGGCGCTGGCCGCGCAGTTGCGCCAGGACGCGCTGCGCATCTACTACATGGCGATGCCGCCCGGATTGTTCGCGGCCACCTGTGACAACCTTGCCAGCCAGGGCTTGATCGCCAACGACACGCGGCTGGTGCTGGAAAAACCGCTGGGCGTGGACCTGGCCTCGGCCATCGGCATCGGCGAAGTGGTCAGCCGCTATTTCAGCGAGGACCGCACCTACCGGATCGACCACTACCTGGGCAAGGAAACGGTGCAGAACCTGATGGCGCTGCGCTTCGGCAATTCGATTTTCGAGCCGCTGTGGCGTACGCCGTTCGTGTGCAGCGTGCAGATCACCGTGGCCGAGACCGTGGGCGTTGGCACGCGCGGCGGCTTCTACGACGAGGCCGGCGCCATGCGCGACATGGTGCAGAACCACCTGCTGCAGCTGGTCAGCATCCTGGCGATGGAGCCGCCGGCATCGCTGACCTCCGACGCGGTGCGCGATGAAAAGCTCAAGGTGCTGCGCTCGCTGCGGCCGATGTCGCCCGAAGACGTGCGCCGCAATACCGTGCGCGGCCAGTACACCGCCGGCGCCATCGCCGGCGAGCTGGTGCGCGGCTATCTGCAGGAGGAGGGCATTCCGCCCGACAGCCGCACCGAGACCTTCGTCGCGATGCGCGCCGAGCTGGGCACGTGGCGCTGGAACAAGGTGCCGTTCTATCTGCGCACCGGCAAGCGCATGCAGGAGCGCGTGACCGAGGTGGTGATCAACTTCGCCCAGGTGCCGCATTCGATCTTCGATGCCGGCAGCACGCTGCAGCCCAACCGCATGGTGATCCGGCTGCAGCCGGAAGAGTCGGTGCGGCTCACGCTGATGGTGAAGCAGCCGGGCGAGGGCATGAAGCTGAAGCCGCTGAGCCTCGCGCTGAACCTGGACTCGGCCTTCACCACCCGGCGCGCCGAAGCCTACGAGCGCTTGCTGCTCGACGTGATCCGCGGCCGGCTGGCGCTGTTCGTGCGGCGCGACGAGCTGCAGGCCGCCTGGACCTGGGTCGACCCGATCCTCGAAGCCTGGCGCCAGCAGGACGAAGGCCCACGCCCCTATACGGCCGGTACCTGGGGGCCGGCGGCGTCGTCGGCGTTCATGGCGCGAGAGGGCGTGCAGTGGTCGGAGGAGGCGTGATGCGGTTGACCGAACGCCCTGCATGGCGGGCCCTCGCCGCGCTGGCGGCGCAGCCGCTGCCGCATCTGCGTGAACTGGTGCACGAGCCGGGCCGTGGCGACTACGCGCGCTTGTCGGCAGCCGGCATTGAACTGGACTTCACGCGGCAACGCATCAACCGCGCCGTCCATGACGCGCTGCTGGCCCTGGCGCAAGACGCGGGCATCGAAGCCCAGCGCGACGCCATGCTCGCGGGCGAGCCCGTCAACGCCACCGAAGGCCGTGCGGTGCTGCACGTCGCGCTGCGCGGCGGCGCCGACGCGCACCCACCCTGGGGCAGCCAACTCGCGGCGGAAATCGATGCCGAACTGGCGCGCACCTGCGACTTTGCCGATGCCGTGCGCGAAGGCCGCGTGCGCGGCTTCGGCGGCGCGCCGATCCGGCATGTGGTCAGCCTTGGCATCGGCGGCTCCGACCTGGGCCCGCGCATGGCCTGCGAGGCGCTGGCCGCGCACGCCAGCGACGCCGTGCAGCTGCATTTCGTCTCGAATCCGGACCCGGCACAGCTCTACGCCGTGCTGTGCCAGGCCGATCCCGCCACCACGCTGTTTTTAGTCTCGTCCAAGACCTTCACCACGCACGACACGCTGATCAATGCGGCCTCGGCGCGGCAATGGCTGCTCGACCATGGCTGCCCGGCGCAACAAGTGCCGGCGCAGTTCGCCGCGATCACCGCCAACGCCGCGCGCGCCGTGGCCGAGGGCTACCTGCCGCAGCAGGTGTTCCGCTTCTGGGACTGGGTGGGCGGGCGCTATTCGCTGTGGTCGGCCATCGGCCTGCCGGTGATGATTGCCGCCGGCCCGCACCAGTTCCGCGCGCTGCTGGACGGTGCGCACGCCATGGACACGCACTTCCGCAACGCGCCGCTGGCGCAGAACCTGCCAGTGGCGATGGCACTGTGCGGCATCTGGAACCGCAATTTCCTCGGCGCCCCCACGCAACTGGTCGCGCCCTATGCGGCCCCACTGGCAAAGCTGCCTGCCTATCTGCAGCAGCAGGACATGGAGTCGTGCGGCAAGCGCGTGGACGCAAGCGGCAGGGTAGTGGACCACGCCACCGGCGCCATCGTCTGGGGCGGCCTGGGCCTGGACGGCCAGCACGCCTACTTCCAGCTGCTGCACCAGGGCACCCACCTGGTTCCCGCCGACCTGATCGGCACGCGCCGCTGCGAGGTGCCGCTGCCGCAGGCCCGGACGCATCATCAACTGGTGCTGGCCAACTTGCTGGCGCAAGCCAGTGCCCTGTCCTGCGGCCGCACGCAGGACGAAACCCTGATCGCGCTGTCGGCATCCGGCCTGCCGCCGCATGAGGCCGCGCGGCTGGCACCGCATCGCACTTTCCCCGGCAACGTACCGGTCAGCCTGCTCTGGCTCGACACGCTCGACGCCGCATCGCTGGGCGCGCTGATCGCGCTGTACGAGCACAAGGTCTTCGTGCAGGCCGCGATCTGGGGCATCCATGCTTATGATCAGTGGGGCGTGGAGCTGGGGAAGACGATCGCGTCGGACATCCAGGCATGCCTGGCGCGGCGCGAGGTGCCGAAGGAGATGGATCCGGTGGCGGCGGCGACGCTGGCTTCGCTGGTGGGGTAGGTCGACGCCTTCACCCGCCCGCCATCCGCAACGCCCGCCGGTACTGGATCGCCTCGCCCACATGCGCGGCGGTCAAGACCTCCGCGCCGTCCAGGTCCGCAATGGTGCGGGCCACCTTCAACACACGGAAGTAAGAGCGCGCCGACCACGCCAGCCGCGTCATCGCGCCGCGCAGCAAGGCCTGCGCCTGCGGTTCCATCGCGCAGTGCTGTTCGATCTCGTGTCCGCCCAGTTCATTGTTGGGCTTGCCCTGGCGCGCCAGCTGGCGCTCGCGCGCGGCCAGCACGCGAACGCGCACCGCGGCGCTGGGTTCGCCGGGCGGGCCGTCGAGCATCTCGCCCTGGTCCTGTGCGGGCACTTCCACCTGCAGGTCGATGCGGTCGAGCATGGGGCCGGAGATGCGGGACTGGTAGCGCCGCACCTGGTCGGGCGTGCAGCGGCAGGGGCGGTCGGGATGGCCGAGGTAGCCGCACGGGCAGGGGTTCATCGCGGCGACGAACTGGAAGCAGGCGGGGAAGTCGGCGTGGCCGGCGGCGCGGGCGATGGTGATGCGGCCGGATTCCAGCGGCTCGCGCAGGACTTCCAGCACCCTGCGGTCGAAAAACATGAGCTCGTCGAGGAACAGCACGCCGTGGTGCGCCAGCGAGATCTCGCCGGGGCGCGGGTTGCCGCCGCCGCCGCCCATGGCCGGGCCCGAGGCGGTGTGGTGCGGCGCGCGGCAGGGGCGCTGGCCCCATAGCGCGGGGCGGAAGCCGCCCGGTGTCAGGCTCATGACCGCGGCGCACTCGAGGGCTTCCTGCAGCGACATCGGCGGCAGCAGCCCGGGCAGGCGCTGGGCCAGCATCGACTTGCCGGTGCCGGGCGGGCCTACCAGCAGCGCCGAGTGCTGACCGGCGGCGGCCACTTCCATGGCCCGGCGCGCCTGGGCCTGGCCGCGCACGTCGCGCATGTCGGGGCCGCGGTCCGTACTGGCGGGCAGCAGGACCGGCATGGCGCGGGGCAGCCGCGCGTCGGGCAGGGGGCAGAGGTGGTCGCAGGCCTGGCGCAGGGCGGCGGCGGCGTGCACGGTCAGGTCTTCGATCAGCGCGGCTTCAGTGCCGTTGCCCTCGGCCACCAGGAAGGCGCGTGGCGCCTCGCCGGCGGCGTTGTCGCGCGCCAGTCCCATGGCCATGGCCAGCGCGCCGCGCACGGGGCGAAGTTCGCCGGACAGGGACAACTCGGCGGCGAACTCGTGCGCATCCAGCGCCTCGGACGGGATCTGGCCGCTTGCGGCCAGGATGCCCAGCGCGATGGCCAGGTCAGCGGCCGGATTCCTTGGGCAGGTCGGCCGGGGCCAGGTTGACAGTGATGCGGCGGTTGGGGAACTCGTAGCCGCTGTTGAGGATGGCGGCGCGCACGCGCTCGCGGCTTTCGCGCACGCCGGTGTCGGCCAGGCCGACGATGGTAAATGCCGGCAGGCCGTTGGCAAGGTGGGTCTCGACCCGCACCGGCGGGGCGGCGATGCCGGTCAGTGCCCGGCTGCGAAGGACGGCAAGGCTCATGTCATAGAACTGTTAACGAAAAAGGCCGCCAGGACTGGCGGCCTTCAGACAGGCTGGGGTGCCGGACCGGCGTGCTCACGCGCCCCCGGTCGAGTCCACCGAACCGGCGCCGGGCGGGATGCCGGCGCGGCGCTCAAGCTCCGCCACGCGGCCCTCCAGTTCCTCCAGGCGGGCGCGGGTGCGGGCCAGCACCTGCGACTGGACGTCGAATTCCTCGCGCGTGACCAGGTCGAGCCTGGCAAAGCCCTGGGTCATCATGCTGCGCACGTTTTTTTCGATGTCCCTTGCCGGCGAATTGCGCAGCGCCTCGCTGACCTTGTTCTGCAGGTCGTTGAAGAGATCGGTCGGTTTCATGGTTTCTCCTTTGCGCACCTAACTGGTGCCAATCCGGGTGGGCATCTGGCGTATAGCACGCTTTCGCACAGGAATTGGGCGCCCTGAATGCGGGCGAACCCCGTGTGCGTTGGCGGTACGCAACCACCGTCAGGACTCGATTATCGCCCCAGAGCCACGTGGGCGAAAGCTCCGGCGCCCCCGCGTTCACACCTTTTAACCTGATTTGGCTGCGCTGCAGCACGGATTCAAGTCTGGCTTTGGTCACGGCCGGGCCATGGCCCTCCGCACGGATCACTGTTTTCCGAGGGGTTGGCACGGCAGTTGCAGTAGTGATGCCGAACTGCCTCAAAGAATCACCGAAATCCAACAAACGAAATCCGAGCCAAGAAAAGGAGAAGGAATCCATGAAGAAGTTGGCCCTAGCAGTCAGCGCCGTTGTCCTGACCAGCGCCGCCGCCGGCGCCCTGGCGCAGAGCACGGACGCGGCGGCGCCCGCTGCCGCGCCTGCCGCAGCGCCAGCCGCCGAGCCGGCATCGCCGCATACGTTCACGGCCAACGTGTCGGTGGTCTCGGACTACCGCTATCGCGGTCTCAGCCAGGGGAACCGCCGTCCTGCCATTCAGGGCGGCTTCGACTACGCGCACGAAAGCGGCTTCTACGTCGGCAACTGGAACTCCAGCATCAGCTGGATCTCGGATGCCGACAAGTCGGTGTCGGCGCCGATCGAAATGGATTTCTACGGCGGCTACAAGAACACCTTCAAGGTGAACGAGCTTGAGTTCAACTACGACGTCGGCGCGCTGCAGTACTTCTATCCGGGCGGCTACACCAGCACGCGTCCCTACACCACCGAACTGTATGCCGGCATCGGCTACGGCCCGGTGTTCCTGAAGTACTCGCAGGCGTTGACCAACCTGTTCGGCATCCCGGAGAGCAAGTACAGCAACTACGTCGACCTGAGCGTCAACTGGCCGCTGAACATCTGGGACCTGACCCTGAACGCGCATGTCGGCTACCAGACCGTGCAGCACGTCAGCGGCGCCTCCTACCTGGACTGGAAGCTCGGCCTGACCAAGGACCTGGGCAAGGGCTTCTCGCTGGCACTGGCCTATATCGGCACCAACGCCAAGGACTCGTTCTATACGAACAGCTACAACCACAATGTCGGCAACAACACGGCGTGGGCTTCCCTCACCAAGACTTTCTAACTGGGCGTTAGCGAGGGCGGGCCGCAGTGGGCCTGCCCACAGGAGAATCCGATGAAACTGATCATCGCAGTCATCAAACCGTTCAAGCTCGACGAGGTGCGTGAAGCGCTTTCCGACGTTGGTGTCTCGGGCATCACCGTGACCGAAGTCAAGGGCTTCGGTCGCCAGAAGGGCCACACCGAGCTGTACCGCGGCGCCGAATACATCGTCGACTTCCTGCCCAAGGTGAAGATCGAGGTGGCGGTGCCCGACGATGTGGTCGAGCGCGCCATCGAGGCGGTCGAGAAATCGGCCCGTACCGGCAAGATCGGCGACGGCAAGATCTTCGTGGCACCGATCGAGCAGGTCATCCGCATCCGCACCGGCGAGACCGGCGGCGATGCCCTGTGACCCAAGACAGCATAGAGACAGAGGTTAATCACATGAAAACCTGGATCAAGCGATTCCTGACCGCCGGCGCGATGGCGCTGGCCATCGGCACGGCCGGCGTGGGCCTGTCCACCCCGGCCGCAGCGCAGGACAAGCCCGCGGCAGAGGCCTCGGCTCCGGCCGCTGCCGCCGCCCCTGCAGCAGCCCCGGCGGCGGCCCCGGCTGCGGCCGCCGCCGCAGCTCCCGCCGCCGCGCCGGCAGCCGCCGCTCCGGCGGCGCCGGTTCCCAACAAGGGCGACACCGCCTGGCTGCTGGTCTCGACGGCCCTCGTCATCCTCATGACGCTGCCGGGCCTGGCGCTGTTCTACGGCGGCCTGGTGCGTTCGAAGAACATGCTGTCGGTGCTGATGCAGTGCCTGGTGATCTTCTCGCTGGTGATGCTGCTATGGGCAATCTACGGCTACAGCTTTGCCTTCACCGAGGGCAATGCCTTTTTCGGCGGCATGGACCGGCTCTTCATGAAGGGGCTGAACGCCGACGCGGTGGCAGCCACCTTCAGCAAGGGCGTCGTGGTGCCTGAGCTGGCGTACTTCGCCTTCCAGGGCGCCTTCGCGGCGATCACCTGCGGCCTGATCATCGGTGCCTTTGCCGAGCGCGCCAAGTTCTCGGCGGTGCTGGTCTTCGTCGTGCTGTGGTTCACCTTTGCCTACCTCCCGATTGCCCACATGGTCTGGTTCTGGCCCGGTCCGGATTCCTACACCGATGCTGCCGCCGGCGCTGCCGCGACGGCCAAGGGCGGCTGGCTGTTCCAGAAGGGCGCGCTCGATTTCGCCGGTGGCACCGTGGTGCACATCAACGCCGCGGTGGCTGGCCTGGTGGGTGCCTTCATGTTCGGCAAGCGCATCGGCTTCGGCCGAGAGGCGATCCGTCCGCACAGCCTGACCTTCACCATGGTTGGCGCCTCGCTGCTGTGGTTCGGCTGGTTCGGCTTCAACGCCGGTTCGGCGCTGGAAGCCAACGGTTCGGCTTCGCTGGCCTTCGTCAACACGCTGCTGGCCACGAGCGCCGCGGTGCTGGCCTGGACCTTCGGCGAGTGGATCGGCAAGGGCAAGCCGTCGATGCTGGGCGGTGCCTCGGGTGCGGTGGCCGGCCTGGTGGCGATCACCCCGGCGGCAGGCTTCGTCGGCCCGATGGGCTCGATCGTGATCGGCCTGGTCGCCGGCCTGCTGTGCCTGTGGGGCGTGACTGGCCTGAAGCGCCTGCTGGGCATGGACGACTCGCTGGACGTGTTCGGCGTGCACGGCGTGGGCGGTATCCTGGGTGCGCTGCTGACCGGCGTCTTTGCTTCGCCGAGCCTGGGCGGCACCGGCATCTATGATTATGTGACCAACAAGGTGGCGGACGACTATTCGATCGCCGGCCAGCTCTGGATCCAGTTCCAAGGCGTGCTGACCACCATCGTGTGGTCGTCCGTGGTCGCCTTCGTGGCCTACAAGCTGGTGGACATGCTGATCGGCCTGCGGGTACCGGAAGACGAAGAGCGCGAGGGCCTGGATATCACCTCGCACGGCGAGACCGCCTATGAAGTCTGACCGCCAAGGTGTTGTGCTGGAGAGCTGATTGGGAATCTTCTCTCAGGAGTTTTGCCCGGCCACGTGCCGGGCTTTTTTCTTTCCGGCGTTGCGGGCGATGGTAGACATTTGGTAGCTGGCGCGGGGCTGGCAACGCCTACGCCGAACGCTTCGGCAGGACTTCAGTGGCGCCTGGCAAAACCCGCCAGCGCAGTCCCGGCAAGGGCTGGCTGGCGATCCCCCCGCCCCGCGCGCGGTTTCTTCGCAAAGTGCTTAACTCCGATCTTAAAAAGCTTCAATTGTCTTTAATGTGCGGGGCACATACATTGCCCTTGAGGCAGTTTCCTCCACCTGCAGAACGCTCCCCGTATCTGTCAGGCCATTTCAAAGCGCGGCATCGTCGCGCTTTCTTTTTTGCCTGCTGCCCGGCCTTCGGCCCGGCTCTTTATTTCGCGCCGGCCGTCCCCATATCGTTATCCCTTATGCCAGGCACTGCATATCCTTATAAAGGGTGTGCCAGCGCCTGGTTGGCCGTTCCTCTACAATCGGGGCGAACGATTAAGACGATCTATAGGATGGATATGGTCCCGCATCTCATCACCGCGCTGAACGGTCCGCTGCTCGAACTGGAAAAGAAGATCCTGGACGCCACCCCGTCCATCGAGCGCTGGTTCAGGCTGGAATGGCAGGAGCATACGCCTCCGTTCTATTGCTCGGTGGACCTGCGCAACGCCGGCTTCAAGCTGGCGCCGGTCGATACCAACCTGTTCCCGGGCGGCTTTAACAACCTGGCCCCGGAAATGCTGCCGCTGGCGGTGCAGGCGGCGATGGCGGCGATCGAGAAGATCTGCCCCGACGCCAAGAACCTGCTGCTGATCCCCGAGCGTCACACGCGCAACATGTTCTACCTGCAGAACGTGGCGCGGCTGTCGCTGATCATGCGCCAGGCGGGCCTGAACGTGCGCCTGGGCTCGCTCTCGGAGGAAATCACCGAACCGACCCCGATCGAGTTGCCCGACGGCCAGACCCTGGTGGTCGAGCCGCTGGCGCGCCTGGGCACCAAGAGCCGCCGGCTGGGCCTGAAGGACTTCGATCCCTGTTCGATCCTGCTCAACAACGACCTGTCGGCCGGCATTCCGCCGATCCTGGAAAACATCAACGAGCAGTACCTGCTGCCGCCGCTGCACGCAGGCTGGTCCACGCGCCGCAAGAGCAGCCACTTTGCCGCCTATGACGAGGTGGCCAAGAAGTTCGCCAAGCTGATCGACATCGACCCGTGGATGGTCAACCCGTACTTCGCCCGCTGCACCGGCGTGAACTTCCACGAGCGCGTGGGCGAGGAAGAGCTGGCCGATGCGGTCGAGGGCGTGCTCAAGAAGGTGGCCAAGAAGTACCGCGAGTACGGCATCAAGGAAACCCCGTATGTGGTGGTCAAGGCCGATGCCGGCACCTACGGCATGGGCATCATGACCGTGCGCGATCCGTCCGAGATCAAGGGCCTGAACCGGAAGGAGCGCAACAAGATGAGCGTCGTCAAGGAAGGCCTGGAGGTCAGCGACGTCATCATCCAGGAAGGCGTGCATACCTTCGAAAAGGTCAACGAGGCGGTGGCCGAGCCGGTGGTGTACATGATCGACCGCTACGTGGTCGGCGGCTTCTACCGCGTGCACACCGGCCGCGGCAACGACGAGAACCTGAATGCGCCGGGCATGCACTTCGTGCCGCTGGCGTTCGCGCCCAACGGCATTCCGGACAGCCATGCCAAGCCTGGCGCGGCGGTGCCGAACCGCTTCTACATGTATGGCGTGGTGGCCCGGCTGGCCTTGCTGGCGGCGTCGCTGGAACTCGAGAAGACCGACCCGAACCCGATTATCTGAGCCCCATGCGCATCCTCTTTATCACCGATCCGCTGGAGACCTTCAAGACCTACAAGGACTCCACCTACGCCATGATGACCGAGGCCGCCGCGCGCGGCCATGAGTTGTACTGGTGCCTGCAGCCGCAGCTGGCCCTGTCCGGGCGCACGGTCGAGACCCTGGCCACGCGTCTGCATCTCACCGGCGAGACGGGCAAGAGCGGCGAAGGCGACCACGCCGCCTGGTACCGCGAGGGCAACAGCGCGCTGGAGCCGCTGTCGGCCTTCGACGCCGTGCTGATGCGCAAGGACCCGCCCTTCGACATGGAGTACGTCACCAGCACCTGGCTGCTGGAGCTGGCCGAGTCACAGGGCGCGCGCGTGTTCAACAAGCCGCGTGCGATCCGCGACCATTCCGAGAAGCTGGCCATTGCGCAGTATCCGGAATACATCACGCCGACGCTGGTCACGCGCGACCTGGCGCGCATCCGCGACTTCCACGCCGAGCATCGCGACATTATCGTCAAGCCGCTGGACGGCATGGGCGGCATGGGCGTGTTCCGCGTCGGCGCGGACGGCATGAACCTGGCCGCGATCGTCGAGACGCTGGGCCAGGACGGCGCCCGCACGCTGATGGTGCAGCGCTATATCCCGGCGATCAAGGACGGCGACAAGCGCATCCTGCTGATCGGCGGCGTACCGGTGCCGTATTCGCTGGCGCGCGTGCCGATGGCCGGCGAAGTGCGCGGCAACCTGGCCGCCGGCGGCACCGGCCGCGCGCAGGAACTGAGCGCGCGCGACCGCGAGATCGCCGAGGCGCTGGCGCCGGGTTTGTGGGAGCAGGGCCTGCTGCTGGTGGGCCTGGACGTCATCGGCGACTACCTGACCGAGGTCAATGTGACGAGTCCGACCTGTTTCCAGGAGATCACCCAACAGACCGGCTTCCATGTCGCGGCGATGTTCATCGACGCGCTGGAGCACGCCGTGAACGCGGCCGGGCGCTGAGCCTGACTGCTCTGGCCGGCAGCTGGGGCGCGGGGGGCGCCTGCTACAATCGGGGCAATCCAACGGATTCACCATCATGGCAGGCATTCTGATCATCGCGCACACCCCGCTGGCTTCGGCCTTGCGCGATTGCGCCGCCCACGTCTACTGCGGCCAGCCGCAGCGGCTGGAAGCCATCGACGTCCTTCCCGACGCGGACCCCGCCGTCGTGCTGGCCGAGGCCAGGCGGCGCCTGGCGGCCATCTGCGAAGACAACGGCGCGCTGGTCCTCACCGACATTTTCGGCGCCACCCCCGCCAATATCGCCGCGCGCCTGGCCGAGCCGGGCCGCGTGCGCGTACTGGCCGGCGTCAACCTTCCCATGCTTGTACGCGCCATCTGCTACCGGGCCGAAAAGCTGGACCAGCTTGCCACCAAGGCACTGGCCGGCGGCGCGCAGGGCGTGCTGCAGGTCGGCACCACCACCGTCCAGAACCAAACCGCCAATCATCCCGACAAATATGCTGCAGAGGGACACCACCATCATCAATAAACTCGGACTGCATGCACGCGCGTCCGCCAAGTTGACCCAGCTCGCCGGCAGCTTTGTCAGCCAGGTCAAGATGTCCCGCAACGGACGCCAGGTCGATGCCAAGAGCATCATGGGCGTGATGATGCTGGCCGCCGGGATCGGCTCGACGGTAACGCTGGAGACCGATGGGCCAGACGAGCAGGAAGCGATGGAGGCGCTGATGGCGCTGATCGCCAATCGCTTTGGTGAGGGAGAGTGAGGCCGGCGGCCTCGACCCGAATTTATAAACGTTCCTGACGGAGCGGTACATGCCTTTCGCCCTGCACGGCATCCCGGTCTCGCGCGGCGTCGCCATCGGGCGCGCGCACCTGCTTGCGCCCGCGGCGCTGGACGTGTCGCACTACCTCGTCGATGAAGACCAGCTCGACGCCGAGGTCGAACGGCTGCGCGCCGCGCGCGCCGCGGTGCGCGCGGAACTGGCCGCGCTCAAGCGCGACCTGCCGCGCGATGCGCCCGAAGAGCTGGGCGCCTTCCTGGACGTGCACGCGATGATCCTCGACGACGAGGCGCTCGCGCGCGAGCCCGAGGCCCTGATCCGGGGCCGGCGCTACAACGCCGAGTGGGCGCTCACCACGCGCCTCGAAGAGCTGATGCGCCAGTTCGACGAGATCGAGGACGAATACCTGCGCGAGCGCAAGGCCGATATCCGGCAGGTGGTGGAGCGCATCCTGAAGACACTGGCCGGCGCCCCGGTTCTGGTGCCCGCGCCGGTGCCGGCGCTGGCCGCCGACGGCGAGGCCGCGCCCGGGGTGATCGTGGTGGCCCACGACATCGCCCCCGCCGACATGCTGCAGTTCCGCCACACCGTCTTCCACGGCTTCGTCACCGACATGGGCGGGCGCACCTCGCATACCGCCATCGTCGCGCGCAGCCTGGACATCCCGGCCGCGGTCGGGGTCCAGAGCGCGAGCGAGCTGATCCGGCAGGACGACTGGATCATCATCGACGGCGATGCCGGGCTGGTGATCGTCGACCCGAGCGCCATCATCCTCGAGGAATACCGCCACCGGCAGAGCGAGCGCGTGCTTGAGAAGAAGCGCCTGCAGCGGTTGCGGCATACCCCGGCGGTGACGCTGGACGGGATCGAGATCGAGCTGCTGGCCAATATCGAGATGTCCGAGGACGCCGGCGCGGCGCTGACCGCCGGCGCGGTCGGCGTGGGCCTGTTCCGCTCGGAGTTCCTGTTCATGAACCGGCGCGACGAGCTGCCGGGCGAGGACGAGCAGTTCCTGGCCTACCGCGGTGCGGTCGACGCGATGCACGGGCTGCCGGTGACCATCCGCACCATCGATATCGGCGCCGACAAGCCGCTCGACGCGCGCGGCGACGGCCGCGGCGATGACTTCGAGACCGCGCTGAACCCGGCGCTGGGCCTGCGCGCGATCCGCTGGTCGCTGTCCGAGCCGGGCATGTTCCTGACCCAGCTGCGGGCGCTGCTGCGCGCCTCGGCCTTCGGCCCGGTGCGGCTGCTGGTGCCGATGCTGGCGCATGCCAGCGAGATCGACCAGACCCTGGCACTGATCGCCAAGGCCAAGCGCCAGCTCGACGAGCGCGGCGAGCCGTACGACCCGGGCATGAAGGTCGGCGCCATGATCGAGATCCCGGCCGCAGTGCTGCTGCTGCCGCTGTTCCTGCGCAAGATGGACTTCCTGTCCATCGGCACCAATGACCTGATCCAGTACACGCTGGCCATCGACCGCGCCGACAACGCGGTGGCGCACCTGTTCGACCCGCTGCACCCGGCGGTGCTGCAGCTGGTGGCGCGCACCATCCGCGAGGCCAATCGCGCCGGCGTGCCGGTGGCGGTATGCGGCGAGATGGCGGGCGATCCGTCGATGACCCGGCTGCTGCTGGGCATGGGGCTGCGCGAGTTCTCGATGCACCCGGCGCAGCTGCTGCGGGTCAAGCAGGAGATCCTGCACGCGCACTGCGAGCGGCTGGAGCCGCTGGTCGACCAAGTCCTGCAGGCCTACGATCCCGAGGAGCAGGCCGCAGCCTTGCGGCAGATCGCACGACCCTGAGGGCATCAGGGTTTTCTGAGTCAGGCAGGCGGCTGGCGCACCACTTTCCAGGGTCGAAAAGTGCTGCACCAGCCGCCTTCTTTTTGTGACCTGTGGCGTTCACCCGACCTTCTTCCATGTGGCTTAATGGGAATTGTTATCATTATTGATCTCTGATATTCTGACGTTCATTCGCAGTGGCATGCCGGTGCCACGCGCCCCAACGGAGCGACTTGTGTACGTCTGTATCTGCAACCAGATCACCGATCGTGAGATTCACGGTGCCGCGCACCTGGGCGTCGAGACGCTCGACGAACTGGCTGAAACGCTTGGCGTCGGCACGTGCTGTGGCCGCTGCCGCGACTGCGCGCAGCAGGTGTTGCAGGAAGGCGTGGCAGCGGTGCGCAACGTCACCGTGGCGACCCTCGCCAACATCCAGGTTGTGGAGATTTCTTCCTGTTCCGCATCGGGCCCATGTACCATAATGGACACTCGGGACCCGGCAGTCGCGAACGACCGGCGCAAGGCGCTGGTGGCCTGAACGCGCCCATGAACTGAAGATCCGGTTCACGGCGCGCTTTCGCGCTTTTCACTTTTTCCCTGACTGCACGGCGCCTTTGGCGCCGTTTCGTGTTTTTGCGCGGGCCCGATGCAACAGGAGCCGCCAATGAAAGGTGACAAGAAGGTCATCCAGCATCTGAACGCCCAGCTCAAGAACGAGCTGACCGCGATCAACCAGTATTTCCTGCACGCCCGCATGTATCGCCACTGGGGCCTGAAGAAGCTCGGCGACGTGGAGTACAAGGAATCGATCGGCGAGATGAAGCACGCCGACCGCCTGATCGAGCGCATCCTGATGCTGGACGGCCTGCCCAACCTGCAGGACCTGCACAAGCTGCTGCTCGGCGAAGACACGCCCGAGATGCTCAAGTGCGATCTGAAGCTGGAACAGACCGCGCACACGACCGTCAAGGAAGGCATTGCCTACTGCGAATCGGTCGGCGACTACGTCAGCCGCGAAATTCTGGTCGATATCCTCACCGATACCGAGGAACATATCGAATACCTGGAAACGCAGCTGGACCTGATCGATAAGGTCGGGCTGCAGAACTACCTGCAGTCGCAGATGGAGCCGGGCGAGCAGTAAGCCGCCGTCTCCGGCGTGGCCGCTCTTTACGGGCGGCCCGCCCCAGCGCGCGGCGCTATCCTGCGCTGCCACAACGTTTGTCGATTTGCAGTAACCCTTCTCATTCCAATTCCTGTCTTCATCCAGGCGTCGCTGACGGGGCAAAGGCTCCTGACCCGCCAGCGCGCCGCGCGGAGCCCCACGACATGACCGGTCCCATCCGCCTGACGCAGTACAGCCACGGTGCTGGCTGCGGCTGCAAGATTTCCCCGAAAGTGCTCGACGTGATCCTGGCCGGCAGCGGCGCACAGCATCTGGACCCGCGCCTGTGGGTCGGCAATGCCTCGCGCGACGATGCCGCGGTGTATGCGCTGGACGGTGCGGACGGCGAGCGCGGGGTAGTGTCCACCACCGACTTCTTCATGCCCATCGTCGACGATCCGTTCGACTTCGGGCGCATCGCCGCCACCAATGCCATCAGCGACATCTATGCGATGGGCGGCGATCCGCTGATGGCCATCGCCATCCTGGGCTGGCCGGTCAACGTGCTGCCGCCCGAGGTGGCGCGCGAGGTGGTGGCCGGCGGGCGCCGCGCCTGCGACGATGCCGGCATTCCGCTGGCGGGCGGGCATTCGATCGACGCGCCCGAGCCGATCTTCGGCCTGGCGGTGACCGGCCTGGTCGAGCGCGCGCACATGAAGCGCAATGACACCGCCACGCCCGGCTGCCAGCTGTACCTGACCAAGCCGCTGGGCATCGGCGTGCTGACCACGGCGGAAAAGAAGGGACTGCTGCGCGCCGATAACCGCCACCTGGCGCGCGACTGGATGTGTGTGCTGAACCGCCCCGGCAGCGCCTTCGGGCGGCTGCCCGGCGTGCGCGCGATGACCGATGTCACCGGCTTCGGCCTGCTTGGCCACCTGGTGGAGATGGCCGACGGCAGTGGCCTGACCGCGCGCCTCGACTATGCGGCGGTGCCGGTGCTGGACGATGTGGTCGACTATATCGGCCAGGGCTGCGTGCCGGGCGGCACCCAGCGCAACTTCGACAGCTACGGGCACCGCATCGCGCCGCTCACCGACGGGCAGCGCGCCCTGCTGTGCGACCCGCAGACCAGCGGTGGCCTGCTGGTGGCGGTCGAGCCAGCCGGCGAAGCCGCGTTCCTGGCTGAATGCCAGCGGCTCGGGCTGGCGCTGGTCCCTATCGGCGAGATGGTGGCGCGCGCGGCGCTGGCGGTAGAAATCCAGTGATGCGCCCTGACACCGCCGACTTTCGCACCGTGTTCCTCAGCGGCGTGGCCATGCTGGACGTGCGCGCGCCGCTGGAATTCGCGCGCGGGGCGTTCCCCGGCGCAGTCAACCTGCCGCTGATGGATGATGTCGAGCGCCACGAGGTGGGCCTGTGCTACGCGCAGAAGGGCCAGCAGGCGGCGATTGAACTGGGCCACCAGCTGGTATCGGGGCTGCGCAAGGCGGCGCGGATCGCCGCCTGGGCTGAGTTTGCGCGCGCGCATCCGGACGGCTACCTGTATTGCTTCCGCGGCGGGCTGCGCTCGCAGCTGGTGCAGCAGTGGCTGCATGCGGCCGGTGTCGACTACCCGCGCGTGACCGGCGGCTACAAGGCCATGCGCGGTTTCCTGATCGAGACCATCGATACGGCGGCGGCACAGCAGCAGTGGTTCGTGCTCGGCGGCCTGACCGGCACCGGCAAGACCGATGTGCTGGCCGACGTGCCCGCCGCGATCGACCTGGAAGGCCATGCGCGGCACCGCGGCTCGGCCTTCGGCCGGCGCGCGCAGGCGCAGCCGCCGCAGATCGGCTTCGAGAACGCGCTGGCCATCGATATGCTGCGGCATATTGACGCAGGCTGGCGTGCGCTGGTGGTGGAGGATGAGGGCCGCTTCATTGGCAGCCGCGATGTGCCGCAGGCGCTGACGCAGCGCATGCAGGCCAGCCCGCTGGTATGGCTGGAAGCGTCGTTCGAGCAACGCGTAGAGCGCGTGCTGCGCGACTACGTGCAGGGGTTGGCGGCGGAGTTCATTGCCGAGAAGGGCAGTGCGGAAGGCTTCGAAGCCTATGCCACGCGCCTGCGCGAGGCGATGGCAGGTATCTCGCCGCGCCTGGGCGGCGCCCGCTACGGCAAGCTGTCAGCGCTGCTGGACCAGGCGCTGGCGCAGCAGGCGGAACAGGGCGAGGTGGAACTGCATCGAGGCTGGATCGAGGTGCTGCTGCGCGAGTACTACGATCCGATGTACGCCTTCCAGCGCGAGCAGCGCGAGGCGCGCATCGTCTTCCGCGGCGACCGTGCCGCCGTCACCGACTGGCTGCGGGCGCACTCGGCGCAGGGCTAGTGGCTGCCGCAGACCGGGCAATCCGGTGTGCGCGCCAGCCGCATCGTGGTCCATTCCATCGACAGCGCATTGACCATCAGCAGCCGGCCCGCCAGGCTGTCGCCGACGCCGGCGAGCAGCTTGAGCGCCTCGGCCGCCTGCACCGTGCCGACCATGCCGACCAGCGGCGCGAACACGCCCATGGTGGCGCAGGCCACTTCGGGCGCGGGTTCGGCCGGCGGAAACAGGCAGGCGTAGCAGGGCGCGTCCGGCTGGCGCCGGTCGAACACGCTGATCTGGCCATCGAAGCGCAGCGCCGCACCCGAGACCAGAGGCACCTTGTGGCGCACGCAGGCGCGGTTGACCGCCTGGCGCGTGGCGAAGTTGTCGCAGCAATCTAGCACCACGTCGGCCGTGGCGACGAGGTGGTCAAGCTCCGCATCGCCCACGCGCGCGGGCACCGTGACGATCTCCAGCCCCGGGTTGATGCGCAGCATGCCTTCGCGCGCCGAATCCACCTTGGGCCGGCCCACATTGGCGGTGGTGTGGATGATCTGGCGCTGCAGGTTGGTCAGGTCGACCTCATCGTTATCGACCACGGTGATGCGGCCCACGCCGGCCGAGGCCAGGAAGGGCAGGGCGGCCGCGCCCAGGCCGCCGGCGCCGATCACCAGCGCATGGCCCGCGAGCAGGCGCCGCTGGCCCTCGATGCCGAGCTCGTCGAGCAGGATGTGGCGCGAGTAGCGCAGCAGTTGTTCGTCGTTGAGGCCGTCATTCAGGCCGTCGTTCTGGTCGTCGTTCATGATGGCTGGCGCAGGGCTGGTGCGGCGCTTCGTGTTCCGGTGAGGGCGGCAGGGCCGGGCAGGTCACGCCTGGCATTGTGCTCCAACTTGCTTTCCCATGCCGCGCGGGCGGGCATGAAAAAAGCGGCCCCGCAGGGCCGCTTCTGGTGTGGCGCCGGCCCTGGCTTCAGGGTGCCTTGCCCGTCGGCGTGCCCAGCGGCTCGCCGATCGGCGCGCTGGCCGGCGGCTGCTTGGCGGGGGCCGGTGCGGCCGGCTTGGCTGCCGGTGCGCTGGCGCCCTTGGCGCCGCTCTTGGCCGACGGCTTGGCCGCCTTGCCGTTGTCGGCCGGCGGGTTGGTTTCGAGCTTCGACTTGGAGCGCTTGATCGGCTGCCCGTTGAGCTGGGCGATGGCCTGCTGCAGCATGAAGTCGTCGGCCGAGCCGAACTCCACCGGCTTCTTGCGGCGGTCCTTCTCGCGCTCTTCCGGCGTCTTCTTCGCGTTATCTTCTTCCAGGCGGCGCAGTTCTTCCACGCGGCGCTGTTCGCGCTCGGTCATTTCCGGCTCTTCCGATTCCTGCTTGTTGTGCAGGTGGCGCTCGGTGTCGATCTCGCGCGTGATCAGCGCGTCGTCAGGATCGCCGTCGGGGTTCTGGTCGACTGGGATATCCGGGCGGATGCCCTTGGCCTGGATCGACTTGCCGCTCGGAGTGTAGTAGTACGCGATGGTCAGCTTGATGCCGGTGTCGTTGGTCAGCGGGCGCACGGTCTGCACCGAGCCCTTGCCAAAGGTGGTCTTGCCCATGAGCTGCGCGCGGTGGTGGTCCTGCAGCGCGCCGGCCACGATCTCGGAGGCCGAGGCCGAGTAGGCGTTGGTCAGCACCACCATCGGGATCTTCTTGTAGAGCGCGGGCAGGTCCTTGAGCGGATCGTCTTCCAGCGACGACAGGCGGTAGTTGCTGAACGACGCCTTGTAGACGCGCTTGGCATCGGGCACCTGGCCGTTGGTGGACACCACGGTTGCGTCTTCCGGCAGGAACGCCGCGGCCACGCCGACCGCGCCCTGCAGCACGCCGCCGCCGTTGTTGCGCAGGTCCAGCACCAGGCCCTTCATGTTGGGGCTCTTTTGCGCCAGCTCGGCCAGCTTGCGGGCCAGGTCGGAGACGGTGCGTTCCTGGAAGCTGGTCAGGCGCACCCAGCCGATATTGTTGTCCAGCATCTTGGCCTTGACCGACTGCACGCGGATCTCGGCGCGCGTGATCGAGACCGGGAAGGTGCGTTCCTCGCTCTTGCGGTAGATGGTCAGCGTGACCTTGGTGCCGGGCTCGCCGCGCATGCGCTTGACCGCCTGCTCCAGCGGCAGGCCGCGCACGGGCTTGTCGTCGATGCGGGTGATCAGGTCGCCCGGCTGGATGCCGGCGCGGAAGGCGGGGGTGTCCTCGATCGGGTTGATCACCTTCACCAGGCCTTCTTCCTGCGAGATCTCGATGCCCAGGCCGGCAAAGCGCCCGCGCGTGCCTTCCTGCAGCTCCTTGAAGTCCTTCTCGTCGAGGTAGGCCGAGTGCGGGTCGAGGCTGGCG
This sequence comes from Cupriavidus lacunae, assembly GCF_003353055.1. Taxonomy (GTDB): domain Bacteria; phylum Pseudomonadota; class Gammaproteobacteria; order Burkholderiales; family Burkholderiaceae; genus Cupriavidus; species Cupriavidus lacunae. The sequence continues at coordinate 254,387 of NZ_QKWJ01000003.1, read as the reverse complement.
ACCATGCCCTTGATGGCTTCGGTCAGCAGCTTCTTGTCATCGACTGGCTCCACGTACTCGCGCTTGATCTGCCCGAAGATATCGGCCATCAGCCGCAGCTGGTCCAGCGGCAGGGGCCCCGATGAATTCTGGGCAGTCGCTGAAATCTGCAGCGTGGCGAGCACGCCGGCGACGAGGCCGACAGAAACTAGGCTGATGTTCTTGAGCGTCTTGCGCATGAGGGCTGCCTGAACGTGTACTGGAAGTACTGGTGTACGGTATGGGGATTATGCCGGCTGCGGCCGCCCGGCGCCGGGCGGTTTGTCCGACAGTATAAGTGCGAGTGGTCAAACGGGTCTGTCCCGTCCCGGCTCAGGGTGGGCGGCCGCACATCTGCGGGCGGCCACCCCGGCCGCCCCGGCGGGCTTCAGCGTGCCTTGCCCTGGCTGGCCACGGCCGCCAGCGAGGCGGCGATGGCGTCCTGGTCGCCCAGATAGTAGTGGCGCAGGGGGCGCAGCTCGGCATCCAGCTCATAGACGAGCGGGGTGCCGTTGGGGATATTGAGTCCGACGATATCGTCATCCGAAATCTGGTCCAGGTATTTCACCAGCGCGCGGATGCTGTTGCCATGGGCGGCAATGACCACGCGCTTGCCGGATTGGATGTCGGGGGCGATGGATTCGTTCCACAGTGGCATCACGCGGGCCACCGTGTCCTTCAGGCACTCGGTCAGCGGGATCTCGTTGCGCGGCACATTGGCGTAGCGCGGATCGTCGTACGAGGCACGCGGATCGGTCGGCTCCAGTGCCGGCGGCGGCGTGTCGTAGCTGCGGCGCCACACCAGCACCTGCTCGTCGCCGAACCTGGCGGCGGTCTCGGCCTTGTTCAGGCCGGCCAGGGCGCCGTAGTGGCGCTCGTTCAGGCGCCATTCGTTGCGCACCGGGATCCACATCAGGTCCATTTCATCCTGCACGTGCCACAGCGTGCGGATGGCGCGCTTGAGCACCGATGTGTACGCCACGTCGAAGCCCAGGCCGGCCTCCTTGAGCAGCTTGCCGGCCTGGCGCGCCTGGTCGGCGCCGGTTTCGGTCAGGTCGACGTCGACCCAGCCGGTAAAGCGGTTTTCAAGGTTCCACGTGGATTCGCCGTGGCGGATGAGGACGAGCTTGTACATGCTGCTGCTTCCAGAGAGTAGGTAACCTGCATGCGTCCGCGCCGTCACCTGGAGGGGGCCGAGGGGCTCCTTGTGGACATCTCATGTCTCAGACAGGCGACAATGGCGGTTGGCCATGCAACAGCAGGGCCTGGACGCCAAACCGCGTATTTTATAATGCCGCCGACCCAACCTACCGGAATGCCAACGTGAATTTCTTCGCCGACTACAACAACCTCGCTCTGATCGCCCTTGCCGTGGTCTCGGGCGGCCTGCTGGCCTGGCCCGCGATCTCGCGCAGCACCCGCGGCAAGTCCGTCAATACGGCCGCCGCGACCCAGCTGATCAACAAGCGCGGCGCGGTCGTGGTCGACATCCGCGAGCCCGCCGAGTATGCCAAGGGTCACCTGCCGCAAGCCAAGAGCGCGCCGCTGGCCGACCTGCCCGCGCGCGCGGCCGGCCTTGCAAAGGACAAGGCTGCCCCAATCATCGTGGTATGCCAGAACGGCCAGCGCTCGGGCAAGGCCCAGGCAGCGTTGAAAGAAGCCGGTTACAGTGAGATCTACGCGCTCGAGGGCGGCATCGCCGCCTGGCAGCAGGCAGGCCTGCCGCTGGTGAAGTAAGCACCGGCAGCGCTGCCGTATCCGTCACAGCGCGCGCGGCCCGCACATGCCGGCCGCGCGCGCATTGCATTCAAGGAGAACCCGCATGGCCCGTGTCGTCATGTACAGCACCGTGGTGTGCCCGTATTGCCTGATGGCAGAACGCCTGCTCAAGTCCAAGGGCGTGGAAGCGATCGAGAAGATCCTGATCGACCGCGAACCCGGCAAGCGCGAAGAGATGATGAGCCGCACCGGGCGCCGCACCGTGCCGCAGATCTACATCGACGAGACCCATGTGGGCGGCTTCGACGACCTCTCGGCGCTGGACCGCCAGGGAGGCCTGGTGCCGCTGCTGGCCGCCTGAGCCACTTGCGGACCTTGCGCTTGCGCCGGCCTTTGCTGGGAATCGTCTGATTTCGGGCCGGGCTGGCTCCGGCGCACCCCCGGCGCGGGTGAATTCACCACCCGCGTCATGTACCATATGCGTTTTCGAACCGGGCACCGGCCAGTCTTGCGCCTTGCAGGGACTGCGGCCGCGACGCCCAACGCCCATCCTCCCGGAAGCCTTTCATGAGCGACCAGCAAAACACCCAGCAGGACGATCAACCTTTCTTCAATATCCAGCGCGTCTACCTGAAAGACATGTCGCTGGAGCAGCCCAATTCGCCCGGCATCTTCCTGGAATCGGAAGCCCCGTCGGTGGAAGTGCAGGTCAACGTCGGCGCTTCGCAGTTGCAGGAAGGGATCTTCGAAGTGGTGGTGACGGGCACCGTGACGACCAAGGTGCAGGACAAGGTTGCCTTCCTGGTGGAAGCGCATCAGGCCGGCATCTTCGATATCCGCAACGTGCCGGTGGAGCAGCTGGACCCGCTGCTGGGCATCGCCTGCCCGACCATCCTGTACCCGTACCTGCGCGGCAATATCGCTGACGTGATCACGCGCGCCGGCTTCCAGGCCATCCACCTGTCGGAAATCAACTTCCAGGCGCTGTACGAGCAACGCCTGCAGGCCGCCATGGAAGAAGCCCAGGGCGCCGAAGGCGGCAGCAGCGGCATCCTGATGCCCGACGGCAGCCAGGCCCGCCACTGATTCCGGCGTCCTGAACCATCATCGAAACGGGGCTGCGGCCCCGTTTTGACTTTGGACTACCATGGGTGGCGTCAACCTCTGCGCCATCTTCTGTTCGAGCTGCCATGAAACTGACCTTCCTCGGTGCCGGTGCCTGGGGCACCGCCCTCGCCAGCCATGCCGCGGCCACCAACGACGTGGTGCTGTGGGGACGCGATCCCGCGCAGCTCGCGGCGATCGCGGCCACGCGTGAGAACGCCGCCTACCTGCCCGGCGTGACGCTGTCCGGGCGGCTGGCGGTGCAGGCGGATTTCGAACTGGCCGTGGCGCATGCCGCCGACGACCCCGACGGCATCGTGGTGGTGGCCACGCCGGTGGCGGGCCTGCGCGAGATGACGCGCCGGCTGGCCACGCGCAGCGCCAGGCCGGTGTCGATGCTGTGGCTGTGCAAGGGCTTCGAATCCGGCACCCACCTGCTGCCGCACCAGATGGTGCGGGCCGAACTGGACGCCGCCGGGCGCACCGAGGGCTTCGCCTACGGCGTGCTGACCGGCCCCAGCTTCGCGCGCGAGGTGGCGCTGGGGCTGCCGTGCGCGCTGACGGTGGCGGGCAATGAGCCGTCGCTGGCCGATCGCGCGCAGGCGGCGTTCCACCATCATGCAATGCGCGTCTACGGCAGCGACGACCTGACTGGCGTGGAGGTCGGCGGGGCGGTCAAGAACGTGCTGGCCATCGCCACCGGCGCCAGCGACGGGCTCGGCCTGGGCCTGAACGCGCGCGCCGCGCTGGTGACGCGCGGGCTGGCCGAGATGACGCGCCTCGGACTGGCGCTGGGCGGCCGGGTCGAGACCTTCATGGGCCTGGCCGGCGTGGGCGACCTGATCCTGACCGCCACCGGCGACCTGTCGCGCAACCGCAAGGTCGGCCAGCAGCTCGCGGCGGGGCAGAGCCTGGAACAGATCCTGGCCGGGCTGGGGCATGTTGCCGAAGGTGTGCGCTGCGCCCAGGCGGTGGCCGAGCTGGCCGCCACGCACGGTGTTGAGATGCCGATCGCCCGCGCGGTCTGCGCCGTGCTGTTCGACGGGCTGAGCGCCGCCGATGCAGTGGCGCACCTGCTGCAGCGCGACGCACGCGACGAATGACCGCCCGCGTACCTACCTTCCTGATCCACTGCACCGCATGCCCACACGACGACAAGCGCTGATCGCGCTGGCTGCCGCCTGCGCCGCCGGGACTTCCGGCAGCGTTTTCGCCCAACCCTGGCCCGCGCGGCCGATCCGCATGGTGGTGCCGTTTCCGCCGGGCTCTTCGCCCGACCTGATCGCGCGCATCGTGACCGAAAAGCTGGCTACCGCGCTGGGCCAGCCGGTGGTGGTGGAAAACCGCCCGGGGGCCGGCGGCAATGTCGGCACCGGCATGGTGGCGCGCGCCGCGCCCGACGGCTATACGCTGCTGTTCACCATCAACGGCCCGCTGGTGACCGCGCCGACGCTGTCGCGCAACCTGAACTACGACCCGTTCCGCCAGCTGGCGCCGGTCACGCTGGTGGCCACCTCGCCCAATGTGCTGGTGGTGGATGCGCGCCTGCCGGTGCACAACCTGCGCGAGTTCGTCGCGCTGGCACGCTCGAAGCCGGGGGAACTGAACTATGGTTCGCCCGGCAACGGCAGCGCCTCGCACCTGGCGATGGAGCAGCTCAAGGCGGCGGCGGGCATCGACCTGCAGCACGTGCCGTACCCCGGCTTCCCGCAGATCACCACGGCGATGGTGGGCGGGCAGGTGCAGGCGGGCTTCATGGTGCCGGCGATTGCGATGCCGCAGGTCAGCGCGGGCAAGCTGCGCATGCTGGCCGTGACCACCACGGGGCGCACCGCCGTGCTGCCGACGGTGCCGACGGTGGCGGAGTCCGGCTATCCGGGCTTCGAGGCGATTTCCTGGCAGGCGGTGCTGGCGCCGGCGGGTACGCCGCAGGCGGTGATCGACCGGCTCTACCGCGAACTGGTGGCGATCATCGGCAGCGCCGACGTGCGCGACAAGATGCGTGCGCAGTATTTCGTGCCGGCCGGCACTGCGCCGGCCTCGCTGCGCCAGACCATGGTGAGCGAGAAGGCGCGCTGGGACAAGGTGATCCGCGCGGCCGGCGTGCAGCCGGAGTAGGCCCGAGATGGGTTCTTAGCTGCCGCCTTCGAACCCGTTCTGGCGCCACGCCTCGAACACCACCACGGCGACTGTGTTCGACAGGTTCAGGCTGCGGTTGTCGGGGCGCATCGGCAGCCGGATGCGCTGCGCGGGCGGGAACCACTCGCGCCGTTCCGGCGACAGTCCACGCGTCTCGGACCCGAACACGAACCAGTCGCCGGGCCGGAACGCCACCTGGCCGAACGGCGTCGACCCGCGCGTGGTCAGCGCGAACATGCGCGTCGGGTCGGGCTGTTCGCTGGTCATCAGGGCGTCCCAGCTTTCATGCACGCGCATGGTGGCGTATTCGTGGTAATCCAGTCCCGCACGGCGCATGCGCGCGTCTTCCAGCGGAAAACCCAGGGGTTTGACCAGATGCAGTTGCGCGCCGGTGTTCGCGCACAGGCGGATCACATTGCCGGTGTTGGGCGGGATTTCCGGTTCGACCAGGACGACGTTGAACATGATGCGGAGGGATGGCGGGCGCGCTGCGCCCTTCGACAGAACGGTGCGCAGCTTACCGCGCGCACCATCCCCTGTCATCTGAGCGCTAGGGCGTGCGCAGCGCGACGATCACGCTGACCCTTGCCGCGCCATGCGCCTTGAGCACGCCGGCGGCCTCGTGCAGGGTCGCGCCGGAGGTCATCACATCGTCGACCAGCGCCACGTGCAGGCCGTCCGGCCGCGCGGCGCGGGTCAGCCTGAAGGCGCCGCGCAGATTCACCTGCCGGGCGGCCAGGTCCAGCGCGCGCTGGCTGCCGGTGTCGCGCTGGCGCTGCAGCAGCACGGGGTCGGCGCGCAGGCCCAGGCGGCGCGCCAGCGGCCGCGCGATTTCCCAGGCCTGGTTGAAGCCGCGCGCGGCCAGCCGTTGAGGCGACAGTGGGATCGGCGCGAGCAGGTCCGGCGCAGCCTGCCGGGCCTGGGCCCAGGCCGCTGGTAGTCCGGCGGCCAGCCTGGCCGCGAGCCAGCCCGCCAGCGGCAGGGCGTGGCCGAACTTGAGCGCCAGCACCAGCTGGTCCTGCGGCGAAGCGTAGTCGCCCAGCGTGTGGGCGTGATCGAAGGCCGGGGGCGATGCGGCGCAGGCCGGGCAGTGGAAGTGGCGCCCCAGCGCCAGCGCGCAGGCGGGGCAGCGCCGCACGGGGCGCAGCACGTCGGCGGCGCAGGCCGCGCAGACCACTTGCCGCTGCACCGCCCCGCACAGTGCGCAGGCACTTGGCAGCAGCAGTTCGCGGGCGCCGGCCAGCGCACGGCCGGTGGCGCCGGCAGCCAGCGCGGCGCGCGCGTATACTTGCCGTCCGGCCGCGGCCCATCGGGCGCGACGGCCGCGTTCGTCCGGCGCCAGGGCCTGATCCCGTATCTGTCCCCGCGCCGCTTCCTGGTTTTCTTGCTGCCCTGTCTGCCCGTGTCCCTGCATGCCGCTGATTCTCCCGATGCCTTCCTGCCGCCCGCGCGCCTGACCCGGCTCGCCTTCGACCGGCGCAGCCGTGGCTTCGGCCAGCTGGAGTTCCTGCTGGGCGAGATCGGCCGCCGCATGCAGGAGCGCATGGAAGTGATCCGGCTGGCGCCGCAGCGCGCGCTGGATATCGGCTGCGGCCACGGCCAGGGCCTGGCCGGGCTGCGCGCCCGTTTTCCGGATGCGCAGATCGCCGGCCTGGACATCTCCGGCGCGATGCTGGCCGAGGCCGGCCAGCGCGACCCCCAGCGCCGGCCTGGCTGGATCGGCCGCATGCTGGGCAAGCGGCCGCTGTTCGACCTGGTCCAGGGCGATCTTGCCACACTGCCTTTTGCGCCCGCGAGCTTCGACCTGCTGTGGTCCAACCTGGCGCTGCACTGGCATCCGGAGCCGCACCGCGTGTTCCCGGAGTGGCACCGCGTGGCGCGCGACGAAGGGCTGGTGCTGTTCTCGCTGTTCGGCCCGGATACCCTGAAGGAGCTGCGCGCGGCCTTTGCCGAGGTCGACGATCTGCCCCATACGTTGCGCTTTGTCGACATGCACGACATCGGCGACATGCTGGTGCACAGCGGCTGGTCCACCCCGGTGATGGACATGGAGACAGTGACCGTGACCTACGAGTCGCCCGCCACGCTGCTGCGCGAGGTGCAGGCCTTCGGCGGCCTGCGCGGGCCGGCCGGGGCGCTGCCGCAGGGCCTGCGCGGCCGCGGCTGGTACCAGGCGCTGACCCGGGCGCTGGAGCGGCGGCGCAACCCCGACGGCGTGATCCCGCTGACCTTCGAGATCGTCTACGGCCACGCATGGAAGCTGGCCCCGCGTGGCGGCCAGGCCGTCGACGACCAGGGCCGCGCGGTGGTGCCGCTGGACCAGATTGGCCGTGCAAGACCGCGTCGCGCAAGTTAAAACAGAGTTAACTTGCGCCGGTGCGGGATTGCCGCAAACATAGCGTCGGCGCGGCGGGCAGGGCGATGGCCGGGCTCTTGCCAATGCACAGAATCGAGCGGCGCGCAAGCCTTGCGGTCAAGGCGCGCCCTTGTCCGTGTATGGGAAGCGCCCTATAATGCGCCAGTTTGTCGCAGTGGTCCCCTGGCACAAGAACGTCCTGGTTTGCACGCACTGTGCGGTCCGGACGCCATCGTCCCGGGTGTGCATCCGATGCAGAGTGGTTGGCGATGCAAGACTTGGGTATCGCATTCCAGACGGCAGGTGGTGACTCCGGCGGAAATCTCGACGGACCTCCCTCCTCGCCCCACGACTGGCTGATGAAGCGGAATTGCTCGCTGAGTCCACGCCAGGTCGGCTGGTTTTACCTCTCGATCCTCACGGTTTCGCTTGCCATCGCGTTGTTTTTCGCGTGGCAAGGGTCGTGGCTCGTGCTGCCGTTTGCCAGCATCGAGCTGATCGGGCTGGGGATCGCCCTGCTTGTGTATGCGCGCCATGCGACAGACTATGAGCGCGTCAGCATCACCGACGGCACGCTGGTCGTGGAGACAGCCAGCGCCGGACGGGTGACGCGCCAGGAATTCAATCCGTACTGGGTGCGGATCGAACTGGGTGAATCGTTCCGCGCGCTGGTGACGCTGCGCTCGGGCGTGCGTGCGGTACAGGTGGGGTGTTACGTGGACCCGTACCGGCGACGCAAGTTCGCGCAGGAGCTCGCAGCGGCCTTGCGCTGCCTCTGAGAGGCGGCGGGAGCGGCGGCGGGGACAGATTTGAATCTGTAAATTGGGTAGATAACAAATGAAAATGTGGAAGAAGGCATCCGCAGTTTGTCTGGCCGGGGCGTCCCTGCTTGCCAGCCAGGCGGCGTCCGCGGTCAGCGACATGCCGGGCGGCCCCGCCGTGCGCCAGCTCAACCTGACCGAGCCGGTCACCAAGATCGCCGAACAGATTCACTGGCTGAACTGGATGATGCTGATCATGTGCACCGTGATCTTCGTCGCGGTGTTCGGCGTGATGTTCTATTCCATCTTCAAGCACCGCAAGGCCAAGGGTGCCAAGCCTGCTGCCTTCCACGAAAGCATCACGGTCGAAGTGATCTGGACCATCGTCCCGTTCATCATCGTGATCGCCATGGCACTGCCGGCCACCAAGACCGTGGTGGCCATGAAGGACACCACCAACTCTGACCTCACCATCAAGGCCACCGGCTACCAGTGGAAGTGGGGCTATGACTACCTGAAGGGCGAAGGCGAAGGCATTTCCTTCGTGTCGACCCTGACCACGCCGCGCGAGCAGATCAACAACGAGCAGCCCAAGTCGAACACCTACCTGATGGAGGTGGACAACGAACTGGTGGTGCCCGTCAACAAGAAGATCCGCATCGTCACCACTGCCAACGACGTGATCCACGCCTGGATGATTCCGGCCTTCGGCGTCAAGCAGGATGCGATCCCGGGCTTCGTGCGCGACACCTGGTTCAAGGCCGAGAAGATCGGCGTGTACCGCGGCCAGTGCGCCGAGCTGTGCGGCAAGGAACACGCCTTCATGCCGATCGTGGTGCGCGTGGTTTCCGACGCCGACTACACCAAGTGGGTCGACGGCAAGAAGAAGGAGCTGGCGGCCAAGGCCGACGATCCCAACAAGACCTGGACCCTGGACGAAATGAAGGTCCGCGGCGAGAAGGTCTACGCCGCCAACTGCGCGGTCTGCCACCAGCCCAACGGCAAGGGCGGCGGCGCGTTCCCGGCGCTGGACGGCTCCAAGATCGTGAACGGCCCGAAGGCCGGCCAGATGCACATCCTGCTGGAAGGCAAGAACGCCATGCCGATCTGGAAGCAGCTGTCCGACACGGAACTCGCGGCAGTCATGACTTACACCCGCAATGCCTGGAGCAACAAGACCGGCGAAGTGATCCAGCCGAGCGATTTTGTCGGCGCACGCGCAGGCAAGTTCCCGGAAGGCAGCGGCGCCGGCGGCGATGCCGCACCGAAGGCGCAAGCCAAGCCCGCCGATCAGGCAGCGGACAAGCAGGCCAGCCTCGCGGGCAACCGCGCCGCAGGCTGACTCGCTGAAGAAAGAACAGGATTAGAGGAGCATTTGCGATGAGTACTGCTACCCCGGACGCGATCGCCCATCCGCACGACCACGCGCATGATGATCACGCCCACGATCATCCGCATGGCTGGCGCCGCTGGCTGTTTGCCACCAACCACAAGGACATCGGTACGCTGTACCTGCTGTTCTCGTTCACCATGCTGCTGTCGGGCGGCGTGCTGGCGCTGCTGATCCGCCTGGAGCTGTTCGAGCCGGGCCTGCAGTTCTTCCGCCCCGAACTGTTCAACCAGTTCACCACCATGCACGGCCTGGTGATGGTGTTCGGCGCGATCATGCCGGCCTTTGTCGGCTTCGCGAACTGGATGATCCCGCTGCAGATCGGCGCATCCGACATGGCGTTCGCGCGCATGAACAACTTCAGCTTCTGGCTGATGCCGCCGGCCGCGCTGCTGCTGGCCGGTTCGTTCTTCGCCCCGGGCGGCGCCACCGCCGCCGGCTGGACTCTGTACGCGCCGCTGTCGGTGCAGATGGGCCCGGGCATGGACATGGCCATTTTCGCCATGCACATCATGGGCGCGTCGTCGATCATGGGCTCGATCAACATCATCGTGACCATCCTCAACATGCGTGCCCCGGGCATGACGCTGATGAAGATGCCGATGTTCTGCTGGACCTGGCTGATCACCGCCTACCTGCTGATCGCCGTGATGCCCGTGCTGGCCGGCGCCATCACCATGGTGCTGACCGACCGCCACTTCGGCACGAGCTTCTTCTCCGCCGCCGGCGGCGGCGACCCGGTGATGTACCAGCATATCTTCTGGTTCTTCGGCCACCCCGAGGTCTACATCATGATCCTGCCGGCGTTCGGGATCGTCTCGCACGTGGTGCCGGCGTTCGCGCGCAAGCGCCTGTTCGGCTACAGCTCGATGGTGTACGCCACCGCCTCGATCGCCATCCTGTCGTTCATCGTGTGGGCCCACCACATGTTCACGACCGGCATGCCGGTGACCGGCCAGTTGTTCTTCATGTACGCGACCATGCTGATCGCGGTGCCCACCGCCGTGAAGATCTTCAACTGGATCGCCACCATGTGGCGCGGCTCGATGACCTTCGAGACCCCGATGCTGTTCGCGATCGGCTTTATCTTCGTGTTCACCATCGGCGGCTTCACCGGCCTGATGCCGGCCGTGGCCCCGATCGACATCCAGCTGCAGGACACCTACTTCATCGTGGCGCACTTCCACTATGTGCTGGTGGCCGGCTCGCTGTTCGCGCTGTTCGCGGGCTTCTACTACTGGGGTCCGAAGTGGAGCGGTTTCATGTACAACGAGACCCGCGGCCAGATCCACTTCTGGGGTTCGCTGATCTTCTTCAACGTGACCTTCTTCCCGATGCACTTCCTGGGCCTGGCCGGCATGCCGCGCCGCTATGCCGACTACCCGACCCAGTTCGCGGACTTCAACGCGATCGCGTCGATCGGCGCGCTGGGCTTCGGCCTGATGCAGGTGTATTTCTTCTTCTTCGTGGTGCTGCCGTCGTACCGCGGTGGCGAGAAGGCCGCGGACAAGCCCTGGGATGGCGCCGAGGGCCTGGAGTGGACCGTGCCGTCGCCGGCGCCGTTCCACACCTTTGAAGTGCCGCCGCAAGTCCGTTAAGCGGCGCGCCACGCAACAAGGTTCAGGAGGCGGACCGCCGGTCCGCCTCCTGAACCGGCAGATGAAGGCAGTAGCAGCAATGACGCAGGCTCCAGACAAAAACCCATCCCGACCGGACCATAAGGCCGCCAACCGGCGCCTTGGTCTGATCCTGTTTTCCATCGTGGTGGTTTTCTTTTTGGGGTTCTTCGCCAAGATGGTGTTTCTTGGCTGAAGCTGCAGGGTAGTGAGATGAACGTCGACCAGCAGGACCAGGCAAGCCGGGAAGCCGAGCAGCGTTTCAACCGCGGCATGATGCTGCGGCTGATCGTGATCGTGACGCTGATGTTCGGCTTCGGCTACGCGCTGGTGCCGCTGTACAAGAAGATCTGCGACATCACCGGCCTGAACGTGGTGACGACGCGGGACCTGTACGGCGGCTCGGTCAAGAACACGCAGGTCGACAAGAGCCGCACCATTACGGTGGAGTTCGACTCGAACGCGCGCGGGCCATTCGCCTTCCGGCCGGTGAAGAACAGCATGGAAGTGCACCCGGGCGAGATGACGACAATCGTCTACGAGGTGGCCAACGGACAGTCGCGCGATATCTCCGCGCAGGCCATCCCGAGCTACGCGCCCAAGCAGGCGACCGAGTTTTTCAAGAAGCTGGAGTGCTTCTGCTTCAAGCAGCAGACGCTCAAGGCGAAAGAGGCGCGCGAGATGCCGGTGGTGTTCGTGATCGATCCCGCGCTGCCCAAGGATGTAAAGAGCATTACGCTGTCGTACACCTTCTTCGAGGTGGGCGCGCCGGTGGCGCAGGCGCCTGAAGGCCAGCTGGCGCCGGCGCCGGTGGGCAAGGGCATCTGAAGCGGGCCGCCGGCACAGGCCGGCGATGCGGAGGACGGGCGATGGATGAGATGAAGGACGCGGTCAGGCGCAAGATGTCGTTTGCGCAGACCATGCGCGCGGTGCTGTGGTCGTTCATCGGCCTGCGCAAGGGCGCGGAGCACGAGCGCGACATGGCGCGGCTGAACCCGGTGCACGTGGTGATCGCCGGGGTGATCGCAGCTGCCGCCTTCATCGCGATCCTGGTGGTGATCGTGCGCATGGTGGTAAGCCACGCGGCAGCGTAGCAGGGCAGGAAGGGCAGAAAACAAAAGCAGTCGCAGAACAAAGCAACCGCAGCGGCGGGGCCGGCCCAGAGGAGGCGGGTGGCCTGCAGTGCCAATGCGGGGACAACGATTACTGAATCAAAGACTCTGAGCTGGAGATAAAAGAATGAGTGCGAACCGCGCAAACGCTCCGTACTACTTCGTACCGGGCCCGTCGCGTCACCCGATCACGGCAGCCTTCGGCCTGCTGATGACCGGCGCCGGCGCAGCCGGCTGGGTGAACGGACAAAGCTGGGCGCCGTACCTGTGCGGCTTTGGCCTGCTGTGGTTCCTGTTTGTGCTCAAGAGCTGGTTCGGCGACGCCATCGGCGAATCGGAAGGGGGCCAGTACGGCAAGAACATCGACCTGTCGTTCCGCTGGTCGATGGGCTGGTTCATCTTTTCCGAGGTGATGTTCTTCGCGGCCTTCTTCGGCGCGCTGTTCTATGCCCGTACCATCGCCATGCCGTGGCTGGGCGACCTGAACAACAAGATCCTGTGGCCCGACTTTGCCGCCGTGTGGCCCAACAACGGCCCGGCCGGCGTGGTGGATACCTTCCAGACCATGGGGCCGTGGCCGATCCCGACCATCAACACCGCGCTGCTGCTGATGTCCGGCCTGACGCTGACCTGGGCGCACCACGCGCTGCTGGCCGGCAAGCGCAGCCAGCTGATCCAGGGTCTGGTGCTGACCATCCTGCTGGGCGCCATCTTCATGTGCTTCCAGGCGTACGAGTACATGCACGCCTACTCGGAACTGAACCTGAAGCTGACCTCGGGCATCTACGGCTCCACCTTCTTCCTGCTGACCGGCTTCCACGGCTTCCACGTGACCATGGGCGCGATCATGCTGACCGTGGTGCTGATCCGCGTGCTGAAGGGCCACTTCACGCCCGATCATCACTTTGCGTTCGAAGGCGCCGCCTGGTACTGGCACTTCGTTGACGTGGTGTGGCTGTTCCTCTACGTCGTGGTGTACTGGCTGTAAAGCCGGCTGCCGTACCCGCCGGCGGGCCCAGGGGACTGACCCGGGCCGCCGGCGCCAACGCAAAAGAGAAACGCCGCAGCGGTTGTCCAGCCTGCGGCGTTTGTCTTTTGCGAGCCCGGAGCGACCAGGGACTCAGGGCGCCATGCGGATGCCCGTGCTGTGGATCCAGCCCATCCAGTTCGAGAACAGGATGAACAGGAACAGCGCCACCGAGAAGCCCACGCGCAGCATCAGCGAGCGCATCATGTTGGGCGTCTTGCCGCGGTCGCGCATCATGAAGAACAGGGCCGAGGCCAGGCTGGCGATGATCAGGATGAAGGCAATGATGATGACAATGCGCATGGCGGGGCGGGTTGGCGGAAAGAGCGGCGGAAAAAGCCATTATCGCATCGGGCCGATGTTCGCAGTGCCGGCGGGACGATGAGCTTGCGCCGCTTCTTCAGCCCGCTGCCGCTGGCCGCCGCGCTTGTGGTGATCGCCGTGACCTGCGCGCTCGGCAACTGGCAGCTCAACCGCGCGCACGAGAAGGAAGCCCGGGCCGCGCGGCTGCAGGCGCTGTCGGCGCAGCCGCCGGTGGTGCTGGGCACGGTGCCGCTGTCACAAGTCGTGACCGACCGCACGGTCCGCGTGACCGGGCGCTTCGACACGGCCCGCACCGTATTGCTGGATAATCGCCCCCACGGCAATGGCACTCAGCCCGGAGACAGCCGCGCCGGCTTCCTGGTGCTGACGCCGCTGCGGATTTCAGCCTCCCCGGCCGGGCCGGCAGGTGCCCCGGGCGCCATCCAGGCGGTGCTGGTGCTGCGCGGCTGGCTGCCGCGCGATGCCCAGGACCGCACCCGGATTGCGCCGTTCCCGACGCCCGACGCAGAGGTGACCATCGAAGGCACGGCACTGGCGGCCGTGCCGCGGGTCTATAGCCTGGGCAACGACGCCGCCGGCAGCAAGATCCGCCAGAACGTGGATATCGCCGCCTATGCCGCCGAATCGGGCCTGGCGCTGCATCCGCTGGTGCTCGAGCAGCGCAGCGATACCGGCGATGGCCTGGCGCGCGACTGGGCCCCGGCCGACCTGGGCGCCGAGCGGCACTATGGCTATGCCTTCCAATGGTTCGGGCTGGCCGCGCTGACGGTGGTGCTGGTGATCGTGCTGGGCTGGCGCCGCGCGCGGCGGCTGGCGGCACCGTAATCGAATGACATGACCGCATGCGCCCCGAACGGGCGCATGCGCTCGCCGAAGACAAAGGACAGACTTACCCCATGGCACAGCAAGACTCCGCTCCGGCCACCGCGGCCTCGCCGCAGGACCCCCGCATCGACGCGCGCACGCACCGCGGCCGCCTGCAGATGCTGATGCTGCTGCTGGTGTGCGCCTCGCCGGTGATCGCCTCCTACTTCACCTACTACGTGATCAAGCCGCGCGGCGGCGCCACCAACTATGGTGCGCTGGTCGAACCGCAGCGGCCGATGCCGCCGGTGCGTGTCGCCGACGAGCGGGGCCAGGCTGTGCCGCTGGAACAGTTCCGCGGCAAGTGGCTGCTGGTGAGCGCCGATCCGTCCGCCTGCGACGAGGCCTGCGCGAAGAAGCTCTTCACTATCCGCCAGATCCGCGCCGGGCAGGGGCAGGACCGCGAGCGCATCGTGCCGGTGTGGCTGGTGACCGACGACGGCAAGATCGACGAGCGCCTCACCGCGGCCTACAACGAGCCCTACGCCGGCGTGCGCTTCCTGCGCATCGACCGCCAGGCCGCGCAGCAGTGGCTGCCGGCCGAGCCGGGCAAGCGCGCCGAGGACACGCTGTACCTGGTCGACCCGCTGGGCAACCTGATGATGCGTTTCCCGCAGGACCCGGACCCCAAGAAGCTGAGCGGCGACCTGAAGAAGCTGCTCAAGGTCTCGCGCATCGGGTGAAGGGGACGGCATGCTGCTGCAACTGGCCATTATCGGCATCCTGATCGCGCTGTTCCCGCTGTCCTACGTGCTGGTGAAAGGGGACCGCAACAAGTACCGCAAGCTCGCCTGGATCACGGCGTTCCTGACACTGGACCTGATCATGTTCGGCAGCTTCACGCGGCTGACCGACTCCGGCCTGGGCTGCCCTGACTGGCCCGGCTGCTACGGGCATTCCAATCCGCACGCCGCGATGGAGCCGATCCGCGCGGCCGAGACCGCGCTGCCCAGCGGCCCGGTGACGCTGGCCAAGGCGTGGATCGAGATGATCCACCGCTATTTCGCCATGGCGGTGGGCGTGCTGATCATCACGCTGATGGTGCTGGCGTGGGTCAGGCGGCGCGAGCTGAAGCAGTCGCCGTGGTTCGCTACCGGGGTGCTGCTGCTGGTGTGCGTGCAGGGAGCGTTCGGCGCCTTTACCGTGACCCTGAAGCTGCAGCCCGTCATCGTGGTCACGCACCTGATGCTGGGCATGGCCCTGCTGGCGGTGCTGATCCAGCTGGGCTCGCGCAACGATCCGCCGCACCCGGTCGCGCCGCAGGCGGCGCAACTGCGCTGGCCGGTGCGCATCGGCCTGCTGCTTCTGGTGATCCAGATCTTCCTGGGGGGCTGGGTCAGTACCAACTACGCGGTGCTCGCCTGTACCGACTTCCCGCTGTGCAACGGCCAGCTGGTGCCGGAAATGGACTTCCGCCACGGCTTCACGCTGTGGCGCCAGCTGGGCATGACCGCTGATGGCGACTACATCCCGCACGCCGCGCTGGTGGCGATCCACTGGGTGCACCGCGGCTTTGCCTTTGTCGTGCTGGGCTACCTGGCGTGGTTCGGCCTGCGCGCGCGCCGGCTGGAAGGGCTGGAGCGCGCCGCCGGCTGGCTGCTGGCCGCGCTGGTGCTGCAGCTGGCGACCGGGATGTCCAATATCGTGTTCGACTGGCCGCTGGTGGCCGCGGTCGCGCACAACGGCGGCGCGGCGGTGCTCCTGCTGCTGCTGGTCCGCCTCCACTACAATACGGGGCTCGCTGGGCTTACGGTGCGGGCCGCCGGCACCCCCGCTGCCGCGCCGAACGCCGCCCGCGCCACATGAAAGACAAGACCCCTTCCGTGGTTACCGCTACACACCCCCATTCCCTGGGCAAATTGAGCCGAATGCGGCACCTTGCCCGGCAGTATGCCGCCCTGACCAAGCCGCGCGTGACGCAGCTGGCCGTCTTCTGCGCCATCATCGGCATGTTCCTGGCCACGCCCGGCATGGTGCCGTGGCGCGTGCTGATCGGTGGCGCCGCCGGCATCTGGCTGCTGGCCGGCGCGGCCTTTGCCATCAATTGCCTGGTCGAGCAGAAGATCGATGCGCTGATGCGCCGCACCGCGTGGCGGCCGTCGGCCACCGGCGAGATCACCACGCCGCAGACCCTGGTGTTCTCCGCCATCCTGGGCGGCGCCGGCATGTGGCTGCTGCACGTCTACGCCAACGACCTGACGATGTGGCTGACCTTTGCCACCTTCCTGGGCTACGCGGTGGTCTACACCATCCTGCTCAAGCCGGCCACGCCGCAGAACATCGTTATCGGCGGGCTGTCCGGGGCGATGCCGCCGGCGCTGGGCTGGGCCGCCGTGGCGGGCGAGGTGCCGGCCGAGGCCTGGTTCCTGGTGCTGATCATCTTCACCTGGACTCCGCCGCACTTCTGGGCGCTGGCACTGTACCGCCGCGCCGACTACGCCAAGTCCGGCCTGCCAATGCTGCCGGTCACGCACGGCGAGCGCTACACGCTGCTGCATATCCTGCTGTACACGCTGATCATGATCGCGGCGACGCTGCTGCCCTTTGTCTACGGCATGAGCGGCTACATCTACCTGGCCGCCGCGCTGGCGCTGGGCGCCGGCTTCCTGGCCTACGCCTGGAAGATGTACCGCAACTATTCCGACGAACTGGCGCAGCGCACTTTCCGTTTCTCGATCCTGTACCTGTCGCTGCTGTTCGCCGCGCTGCTGGTCGATCACTACTTCAAGTTCGTGCCGCAGGTCTGACCTGCGCCACCGGGCCGTGCCGGCTGCGGCATCTTGTCGCGGCCGGCACGGCGCAGCAGCACGATCGGCGATACTGCGTGCTGTATCCCTCCACCGCTGACCGGTTTCCTCCGCATGCCCCGCCTAAGCCCCGCCTCCGGCCTGTTCGCCGCCTTCCGCCGCTTTGCCCTGCTGGCCGTGCTTGCGCTGGCCGTTGCCGCCTGCGGGCAGCAGAAGGCCTCGTTCCGCAATGTCGATATCAGCGGCGCCGCTGATTTCGGCAAGGACTTCTCGCTGACCGACCACACCGGCAAGGTGCGCACCCTGGCCGACTACAAGGGCAAGGCGGTGTTGATGTTCTTCGGCTACACCCACTGCCCGGACGTCTGTCCCACCACCATGGCCGAACTGAAGGCCGTGATGGAACAACTGGGCCCGGACGCCGACCGCGTGCAGGTGCTGTTCGTCACGGTCGACCCGGAGCGCGACACGCAGGCGCTGCTGGCCCAGTACGTGCCCGCCTTCGACGCGCGCTTCGTGGGGCTGCGCCCGGCCGACGAGGCCGCGCTGCAGAAGGTGACCAAGGACTTCAAGGTCTTCTACGCCAAGGTGCCTGGCAGCTCGCCCAACAACTACACGGTGGATCACTCCGCCGGCAGCTATGTCTTCGATCCGGAGGGCAAGCTTCGGCTGTTCATCCGCCATGGCCAGGGGCCGGAGCCCATCGCCCACGACCTGAAACAGCTGCTGTCGTGACGTAAATCAGAGGGAAGGGGTGCGGCATAACGTCGCACTCACTCCCTCGCGGGCAACAAAAAGGCCGGTCCAGTGGACCGGCCTTTTGCATGGCTGGGAGCGGATCAGGCGAAGGCCTGCAGCGCGCCCTTCATCTTCTTCATCGCCGCGGTTTCGATCTGGCGGATGCGCTCGGCCGACACGCCGAACTCGTCGGCCAGCTCATGCAGCGTGGCGCCGCCCGAGCCGTCGTCCTCGACATTGAGCCAGCGCGCCTCGATGATGCGGCGGCTGCGCTCGTCCAGCTTGCCCAGCGCTTCTTCCAGCCCCTCGACCTGCATGCGGTCGTGGCGCTTGGCTTCCATCACGCGGGTGGGCTCGTTGTGGTTGTCGGCCAGATAGGCGATGGGGGCGAATTCCTCTTCGCCGTCGTCGACCTGGCCTTCCAGCGCGAGGTCGCCGCCCGACAGGCGGGTTTCCATCTCCATCACTTCTTCGGGCTTCACGTTCAGCTCGCGCGCCACGGCCTCGACCTGCTCCGGCGTGAACGTGTGCGGGCCCTGCTTGTGGCTGCGCAGGTTGAAGAACAGCTTGCGCTGGGCCTTGGTGGTGGCCACCTTGACCATGCGCCAGTTCTTCAGCACGTACTCGTGGATCTCGGCCTTGATCCAGTGCATCGCGTACGACACCAGGCGCACGCCCTGTTCGGGGTCGAAGCGCTTCACGGCCTTCATCAGGCCGATATTGCCTTCCTGGATCAGGTCGGCGTGGGGCAGGCCGTAGCCCAGGTACTGGCGGGCGATCGACACCACCAGGCGCAGGTGGGACATCACCAAGCGGCGGGCCGCATCAACGGAATCGTGGTCGCGCAGGTCGCGCGCCAGGCGTTGCTCTTCCTCCGCGGTCAACAGCGGAATCCGGTGCACAGCCTGGATATAGCTGTCGAGGTTGCCTACGGTCGCCGGGAAGGTCAGCGCAAAGCTGCCCGGGTTCCGGGGCGCCGTCGGCAGACGGTTGTTCGTCGGGGTTTGATCAGCAGACAAGACTGCGTTCACGCAATGGCTCCTTTCGCATCCGGCGCTTCAGTTGCCGGTGCGCCGCGCCTCCTCTTGGGAATGGTCGGCGGCACTGCAACGCATCTTAGCACTCTGGCCGGCTGAGTGCTAATTGGAGTCCCGATGGCCGTGATAGTTCCCGTCGATGACCTTTGCTAATGGCATAGCTATTCGTCACATCGAGCGCCGGGAACGATACCTACGGTACGGCGTAATGGATATTAGAGCGGCGCGGGGCACGCGGGTTCTGCCTGCTGCTGGAATGATTTGTTGCACCAGCGGCTACACTCGACCAAGCGACGGCGCGCTGGCATGCTTGCGAGCCTCTCTCATTCCACCGGAGGAGTTATGTCTGCTATCGAACACTTGCTCAAGCCGCATGTGCGCGACCTGGGCGATTTCACCGTGCGCCGGCTGCTGCCGGCCGCGGCGACCCAGACCGTCGGGCCGTTTATCTTCTTCGACCATATGGGCCCGGTGCAGCTGCCGCCCGGCCAGGGCGCGGATGTGCGCCCGCATCCGCATATCGGGCTGGCTACCGTCACCTACCTGTTCGAAGGCGAGATCATCCACCGCGACAGCCTTGGCAGTGACCAGGCGATCCGCCCGGGCGACGTCAACTGGATGACCGCCGGCCACGGCATCGTGCACTCGGAGCGCTCGCCAGAGCATGTGCGCCCCGACGGTGCCCGCCTGCATGGCATCCAGACCTGGCTGGCGCTGCCGCAGGAGCATGAGGGCGCCGAGCCGTCGTTCTTCCACCATCCCGCCGCCACGCTGCCGCGCATCGAGCGGCCCGGCGTGTGCATGGTGGTGATCGCCGGCGATGCCTTCGGCGAGACCTCGCCGGTCAAGGTCTTCAGCCGCACGCTGTACGTGGCGATCGAGCTGGACGCGGGCGCCAGCGTGGAGATCCCGGCCGACCATGCCGAGCGCGGCATCTATCCTGTCGACGGCGCGGTGGCGCTCGACGGCGAGCCGCTGCCGGCCGAGCATATGGTGGTGCTCACCCCGGGCCAGCCGGCGACGCTGACGGCCACGGCGCCGTCGCGCGTGATGCTGCTGGGCGGCGACCCGACCGACGGGCATCGCTTCATCTACTGGAATTTCGTGGCCAGCAGCAAGGTGGCGATCGAAGCCGCCGCCCAGCGCTGGGAGGACGACCAGTTCCCGCACGTGCCGGGCGAGACCGAGCGCATCCCGCTGCCCCCGCGCAAGCCCTGACAGCCGTCCCGGGGCTGGCTCAGACCGGGCTGGCCCAGGTCACGCGGGTGCCTTGCCGCAGGCATTCGCGGATGGCCTCGACCTGGATCGCGATCGGCGCCGGCACCGGCACCGCGCCGTCCAGCACGCGCCGGATCCAGGCTACGGTCAGGCCGGCGTCGCTGCCGGGTGGCAGTTCCGGCACTTCGGCCAGCGAACCCACGGCCGGATCGACCAGGGTCTGCTGGTGGCCTTCATGCAGCCAGTCGATGCGGCTGGTGCGGCGTGCATCGGACACCACTTCGCCCTCGGTGCCGCGTGCCAGCAGTACGTTGGCGGGTTCGTGCGAGAAATAATCGGTCAGCGTCTCGCGGTATTCGGGGTGAGTGTAGCTGTACAGCCGCAACCCTTCCGCCGGCGAATGCTCGCCAACCGGCTGCAGCATCTTGGCCACCGTATGCGCCGAATTGCGCAGGCCGATCACGGTGCGCCGCTCCAGCAGCTGCGACAGCCCGGGCGACAGCACATCCACGGGCAGCACCGCCAGCGGCCCGTGGTCGCTGCCATTTCCTTCATGCAGCCGTGCCGCGGCCTCGGCGGTGGTTGCGCACAAGGGCACGCCCAGCGCCTCGAACAGCGTCATGCTGGTCACGCGGCCGTTGAACAGGCGCGTGCCGTGCACCAGCACGGGGATATCCTCACGCGCCAGCAGCAGCGCCAGCAGCGGCACCAGGTTGGGTTGCTTGCGCGCGCCGTTGTAGCTTGGGATCACCACCACCTGGCGGTCAGGCGGTGCCGGCACTGGCTGGCAGTGCGCATGGGCGGCTTCCAGCATGCCGGCCAGTTCGTGCGGCGCCTCGCCCTTGATGCGGTAGGCCATCAGGATGGCGCCAAGCTCCAGGTCGGAGACGCGCCCGGCCAGCATGGCGTCGAACAAGGCCTGCGCGTCCTCGCGCGGCAGCGCCCGGGCGCCGTTGACGCCGCGGCCAATCTCCTTGATATAGCGGGCGGCGGGAAATGGGGCGGCTGGTGTGGTCATGGCGGTGTGGGGGTGGTCTGTTCTGGGTTCATGATAGCGGAGCAGGGCCGCCGCGCCCATTGCCGCCAACCGGGGCGCGGCGGGCAAGCACTACGCGGCTTCCTGCAACGCCGGGTTGCGCTGCTTGCGGTAGAGGAAGTCCAGCACCGCGGTGCGGCAGGCGTGGTAGGCCTTGTCGTCGGCCAGCGCCACGCGGTCGCGCGGGCGCGGCAGGTCCACCTTCAGGATCTCGCCGATGGTCGCGGCCGGGCCGTTGGTCATCATCACGATGCGGTCGGCCAGCAGCACGGCCTCGTCGACATCGTGGGTCACCATCACCACCGTGCTGCGCGTGCGCGCCACGATCTTGATCAGCTCGTCCTGCAGGTGCGCGCGCGTGAGCGCATCGAGCGCGCCGAAGGGCTCGTCCATCAGCAGCACCTTGGGCGCCATTGCCAGCGCGCGGGCAATGCCCACGCGCTGCTTCATGCCGCCGGAGATCTCATGCGGGTACTTGTTCTCGGCGTGCGTCAGGCCCACCAGCGCCAGCGTGTCGTGCGTGCGCGCCTTGAGCTGCGCCTTGCTCTCGCTGGCCGCGAACACGCGCTCCACGCCCAGGTAGACGTTCTCGAAGCAGGTCAGCCACGGCAGCAGCGAGTGGTTCTGGAACACCACCGCGCGCTCCGGCCCCGGGCCGGCGATCTCGCGCCCGGCGCAGATCAGCGCGCCGGCGGTGGGCGTGGCCAGCCCCGCGACCAGGTTCAGCAGCGTGGACTTGCCGCAGCCGGAGTGGCCGATCAGCGTGATGAACTCACCCTCGGCGATCTGCAGGTTGATATCGCGCAGGGCGACGAATGGGCCCTTGCGGGTCTTGAAGGTCTGGCCGACGTTTTCGATGCTGACGAACTTGTCCATGGCGTTGCTCCCCGCGTATCAGTTGGTGCCGTAGCTGAAGCGCCGGGCCAGCGCCAGCAGCGCGTGTTCCAGCAGCAGGCCGATGATGCCGATCACGAAGATCGCGATCACGATGTGCTCGACCTTCAGGTTGTTCCATTCGTCCCACAGCCAGAAGCCGATGCCGGTGCCGCCGGTCAGCATCTCGGCGGCGACGATCACCAGCCACGCAGTGCCGATCGACAGCCGCACGCCGGTCAGCATGTAGGGCAGCACCGCGGGGAACAGCACCCGCGTGAACACCTTCCATTCCGACAGGTCGAGCACGCGCGCCACGTTCAGGTAGTCCTGCGGCACGCGCGTGACGCCGACCGCGGTGTTGATCACCATCGGCCAGATCGAGCAGATAAAGATCGCCCAGATCGCGGCCGGGTTGGCCGCCTTGAACAGCAGCAGCCCGATCGGCAGCCACGCCAGCGGCGAGACCGGGCGCAGCAGGCTGATCACCGGCGCGGTCATCGCGTTCAGGAAGGTAAAGCGCCCGATCAGGAAGCCAGCCGGGATCCCGACCACCGCGGCCAGGCCGAAGCCCGCCGCCACGCGCGCCAGCGACGCCAGCACGTTCCAGCCGATGCCCTGGTCATTGGGCCCGTTGCGGTAGAACGGGTCGGCAAACAGCGGCACCGCGGCGTTCCATGTCGCCCCCGGTGTGGGGATGGCCGGGATCATCGTGGCGATGCCGTGCCAGGCCAGCACGAACAGGGCAAAGCCCAGCACCGGCGGCACGGTCTTGAGCACCAGCGCGGCGACTGCCTCGCGGCGTTCGGCGCGCCGGGCCTGCGCGGCGATTTCCTGCTCGCGGCGGCGCGCCCGCTCCTTGGTGTCGGGGTCGGCGCTGGCGGCTACGGTTGCACCATCGGGCGTAGGGTGGGCTATGGCATTCACGTCTGGCTCCTTTCGTCAGGGGCACTGCGGATCAGTGGAAAAGGTTTGCATCAGGCCTTGATCTTGAAACCATCGGCGTAGGCCTTGGGGTCCTTGCCGTCCCAGACCACGCCGTCGATCAGCCTGGCGCTGCGCATGTCGCTTCTGGGCAGCGGCACCTGGGCGGCGGTGGCGGCCTGCTTGTAGACGTCGATGCGGTTGACCTGTTTTGCCACGGCGAGATAGTCCGGATGTTCCTTCAGCAGGCCCCAGCGCTTGTGCTGGGTCAGGAACCACATGCCGTCGGACAGGTAGGGGTAGTTGGCGCTGCCGTCCTGGTAGAACTTCATCGCGTCGGGATCGTCCCAGGTCTTGCCCAGGCCATTGGTGTAGCGGCCCAGCATGCGGTCCAGGATGATGTCCATGTCGGTATTGACGTAGGACTTGGCGGCAATGGTCTCAGCGGTCTTGCGGCGGTTCGAGGCCGACGCATCGATGAACTTCGATGCCTCCAGCACCGCGGCTACCATCGCGCGCGCGGTGTTGGGATGCTTTTGGACGAACTCAGCGGTGGTGCCCAGCGTCTTCTCGGGGTGGTTCTTCCAGATCGCCTGCGTGGTCTCGGCGGTAAAGCCGATCTTGTCGGCAATGGCGCGCGCGCCCCAGGGTTCGCCCACGCAGAAGCCGTCCATATTGCCCACGCGCATGTTGGCCACCATCTGCGGCGGCGGCACCGTGATCGCCTTGGCGTCCTGCATCGGGTTGATGCCGTTGGCCGCCAGCCAGTAATACAGCCACATCGCGTGCGTGCCGGTGGGGAAGGTCTGGGCGAAGGTGTAGTCGCGCTTTTCCTTCATCATCAGCGCCTTCAGGCTGGCACCGTCCTTGACACCTTTCTCGGCCAGCTTGGACGACAGCGTGATGGCCTGGCCGTTGTTGTTCAGGCTCATCAGCACAGCCATGTCCTTCTTCGGGCCGCCGATGCCCAGCTGCACGCCGTAGATCAGGCCGTACAGCACGTGGGCCGCATCCAGCTCGCCATTGACCAGCTTGTCGCGCACGCCGGCCCACGAGGCTTCCTTGCTCGGCGTGATCTTGATGCCGTATTTCTTGTCGAGCCCGAGCGTGGCCGCCATCACCACCGAGGCGCAGTCGGTCAGCGGGATAAAGCCGATGCGCACGTCGGTCTTCTCCGGCGCGTCAGAGCCCGCTGCCCACGCGCCGGCGCGCACCAGCGGGTCGACCAGCGTCATCACGCTGGCGCCGGCGATGGTGGCCAGCGCGCGGCGGCGGCCGGTGCTGGCCGGCACGGCGTCGGCAGCCGAGTCGGAAACCTGGACGGCTGCATGCAGCGGCTTGGCAAACCTGAGGCGAGAGGGCATTGCATGGCTCCAAGAAAAAAGGCGTCCCCTTGCGCAGCCGGCTTCGCCAGAAGACCGCTGCGGTGCAGGGACGCCGTTGTCCGTGGCGTGGCGCGGCCCGCGTTGGCCGTGTCCGCCTGAATTGTCGATCGGCCGCCGTTGGCCGATACCTGCATGACGCAAGGCGTGTGCCAGCCTGTGCGGTGCAACATTTACGGGCGGCCATGTGCCGGATCGGGGCGAAATGGGCGGATGCGGTGCGCGCGGAGAGGCCGCCGCCGCATTCGGGAGGCAGGGGAGGCGGGGCGGCTCAGGCGGGTAGCGCCAGGAGTGTGCAATGCACCAGCCGTGTGCGGCAGCGCACCGCGACTGGCTGGCGAAGGCGGCTCAGCCCATCACGTCGATCACGCGCTGGGCGGCGTCCACCAACTTCAGGCCGCGCTCCATCGCCATGCCGCGCAGGCGCTTGTAGGCCTCTTCCTCGCTGAGGCCGCGCGCCTGCATCAGCAGGCCCTTGGCGCGCTCGACCACCTTGCGCTCGGCCAGCTTCAGCCGCGTGGCGTCGAGTTCGGCGCGCAGCTGCTGGTCCAGTTCGAAGCGCGCGTAGGCCACGTCGAGTACGGTCTTGACGCGTTCGGCGCGCAGGCCGTCCACGATATAGGCGGTGATGCCGGCGGTCAGCGCCGCCTTGATGCGCTGGCTGTCGTCGTTGTCGGTGAACAGTACGATCGGGCGCGGCGCGTGCTGGGTCGAGACGCAGACATGCTCGATGGTGTCGCGCGCGGCGGACTCGGACGCGATGATCAGCATGTCGGGCTGGGTGGCCGTGATCACATCCGGCAGGCGCAGGTCGGCATCGACGATCTGGATCTCGGTAAAGCCCGCGTTCACCAGCCCGCTGCGGATGGTCTCGACGTTCAGCGGGTCCACGTCAAGCGGGTCGCGCACGAGCAGGATGCGCAACACCCGGCCTCCGGTGGCGGGCGTGGCGGGTGTCGTGGGCGCGGGGGGCTGATGGCGTCGTGTCATGGCTAGGCTCTGTTGCAGTGCGCCACGCAAGATTCGCGCCGGGTAAGTATCGGATCACCTGCGCCAGTCCGGTGCGGTGGCGCTGCGAGGATGCCTGGATTCATTGTATGCGGTCGTACGCAGAGCCAACCCCCGCGGTGTATCCTGTTGCCCTGCTGCGCCGGGCGCGTCTGCTGGCGACGTCGCGAGTGGCTGCATGCCGCAACCCCGCATCCCGCGCGCCGCAGCACCAATCAGAACAAATCTGGAGAGATGCATGACCGAATTCGTGTTCGCCCCGCCCGCGCCCGTTGGCGTGCCGGTGCGCGGCAGCAACGCTAGCTTCCCGGTCCGGCGCGTGTATTGCGTCGGCCGCAACTATGCTGCTCACGCTCGTGAAATGGGCTCGGACCCGGACCGCGAGCCGCCGTTCTTCTTCTGCAAGCCGTCGGATGCGGTCAGCTATGTCGCCGACGGCACCGAAGGCGCCTTCCCGTACCCGCCGGGCACCAGCAACTGCCACTATGAAGTGGAGCTGGTGGTGGCGATCGGCAAGGGCGGCCGCGATATCCCGGTCGACCAGGCCCCCGGCCACGTGTTCGGCTATGCCGTGGGCCTGGACATGACCCGCCGCGACCTGCAGAACGAATCGAAGAAGACCGGCCGCCCCTGGGAGACTGGCAAGGCCTTTGACCAGTCCGCGCCGATCGGCCCGATCGTCCCGGTGTCGGCTGTCGGCCATCCGGAGAAGGGTGAGGTGACGCTGGCGGTCAACGGCGTGGAAAAGCAGCGCGGTGACCTGTCCGACCTGATCTGGTCGGTGCCGGAGATGGTGTCCTACCTGTCGAAGCTGTTCGAGCTGCAGCCGGGCGACCTGATCTACAGCGGCACGCCCGAGGGCGTGGGCCCGGTGGTCAAGGGCGATGTCATGCAGTGCCACGTCGGCGGCGTGGGCGACCTCATCATCAAGGTAGTCTGAACCGATGCTCAAGCTTTACAGCTATTTCCGCAGCTCGGCCTCGTTCCGCGTGCGCATCGCGCTGGAGCTCAAGGGGCTGACCTATGACTACGTGCCGGTGCACCTGCTCAAGGATGGCGGCCAGCAACTCAAGCCGGAATTCCGTGCCGTGAACCCTGACGGCCTGGTGCCGGCGTTCGTCGACGGTGAACACGTGCTGCAGCAATCGCTGGCCATCGTCGAGTACCTGGACGAGATCCACCCCGAGCCGAAGCTGCTGCCCGGCACGGCGCTGGATCGCGCCTATGTGCGCGGCCTGGCCCAGGAGATCGCGTGCGAGATCCACCCGCTGAACAACCTGCGCGTGCTGAAGTACCTGAAGCACACCGTGGGCGTGACCGACGAGGTCAAGGACGCGTGGTACCGCCACTGGATCGAGCTGGGCTTCGCGTCGCTGCAGGCCAACCTGGAGCGTGGCGGCAAGGCCGGGCGCTTCTGCTTTGGCGACACGCCCACACTGGCAGATCTCTGCCTGGTGCCGCAGGTGTTCAACGCGAAGCGCTTCAATATCGACCTGAGCAGATTCCCGGCGATCGCGAAGATCTATGAGGCCTGCATGGAACTGCCGGCGTTCCAGAAGGCGCAGCCGAAGTCGCAGCCCGACGCGGAATAGCCGCAGGCAGGACCGCAACGCAAAACGCCCCGGCATTGCCGGGGCGTTTTGCATTGTCGCGGTGCGGGGAGCTTACCCCAACAGCGCCTCGGCGAACTCATCCGCCTTGAACGGCTGCAGGTCTTCCACCTTCTCGCCCACGCCGATGAAGTAGACCGGCACCGGGCGCTGGCGCGCGATCGCCGCCAGGATGCCGCCCTTGGCGGTGCCGTCGAGCTTGGTCACGATCAGCCCGGTCAGGCCCAGCGCGTCGTCGAAGGCGCGGGTTTGCTGCAGGGCGTTCTGGCCGGTATTGGCGTCGATCACCAGCAGCACCTCGTGCGGCGCGCTCGGCATGGCTTTGCTGATCACGCGCTTGACCTTCTTGAGCTCTTCCATCAGGTGCAGCTGCGTCGGCAGGCGCCCGGCGGTGTCGGCCATGACGATGTCGATGCCGCGCGCCTTGGCCGCGTTGACGGCGTCGAAGATCACCGCCGCCGGGTCGCCGCTTTCCTGCGCCACCACGGTGACGTTGTTGCGCTCGCCCCAGATCGTCAGTTGCTCGCGCGCGGCGGCGCGGAAGGTGTCGCCGGCGGCCAGCAGCACCTTCTCGTCATAACTCTGGAAGTGCTTGCACAGCTTGCCGATGCTGGTGGTCTTGCCGGCGCCGTTGACGCCCGCGATCATCATCACCAGCGGCTGCTCGCGGCCCAGCGCCATGGTCTTTTCCAGCGGGCGCAGCAACTGGGTCAGCAGTTCGCGCAGCGCCGCCTTGACGCCTTCAGCGGTCTCGATGCGCTCGGCCTTGACGCGCTTGCGCAGTTCACCCAGCAGGTACTCGGTGGCTTCGACGCCGGCATCGGCCATCAGCAGCGCGGTTTCCAGCTCTTCGAACAGGTCCTCGTCGACCTTGACGCCGACAAACAGCGTGCCGATGTTGCGGCTGGTCTTGGACAGGCCGGTACGCAGGCGCTGCATCCAGCCCAGCTTCGATTCCGCGGTGGGGGCGGGTGGCGGCACCAGTTCGAGCGTCTCAGGGGCTGGCACCGGCGCAGGGATCGGAGCCGCCACGGGCGCCGGGACTGGCACAGGCGTGGGGGCCGGCGCGGGAGCGGGTGCGGGGACCTCGACCTGAGCGGGGGCAGGGGCTGGCGCCTCGACGGGCGCGGGCTCGGCCTTGCGCTTCTTCCAGAAACTAAACATTGGGGAATGGGGTCAATACCGGGGCGATACCCTGGCGGCAGCCAATGCCAGCAGGCAACCGGTTATAAATCAATGGGTTACGCAGGCGTCGCGGTGGCTGGGGAGAAACCGTTGTGGTCCCGGCCGGCGATTGCGTATAGTTCGCTACATGGGAGATTCATGCGCGCGGTCTTGCGCACGTGAGTCAATCGGCAAAATTCTAGCAGACGGGGTCGCATGAACCATTGCGCTGTCCTGACCGCAGCGGGCGCACAAGGCACCAAGGCCTGGGCCCAAACGCGCATCCAACGCCACGCAGCATCTTCCCAACCGCTTCCTGCCCGCGCCGCGCGACTTGCGCAGCGAGTCATTCCCACGCTGCTGCTGGCCTTGCTGCCGTGGGCGATGCCGGCGGGGGCGCAGGAAGCCGTGGCCTCGTCGAGGCCTGGCACGCAGACCGCCATGGCCGGTGCGACCGCACAAGGCACGACCGAATACCGCCTGTCCAACGGGCTGCGGCTGATCGTCAAGGAAGACCACCGCGCCCCCACGGTGGCGCACCAGATCTGGTACCGCGTGGGCGGCATCGACGAGGTCAGCGGCACCACGGGCGTGGCCCACATGCTCGAGCACATGATGTTCAAGGGCACGCCCAAGGTCGGCGTGGGCGAGTTCTCCAAGCAGGTGGCGGCGCTGGGCGGGCGAGAGAACGCCATGACCAACCGCGACTTCACCATGTACTACCAGCAGATCGGCAAGCAGTACCTGCCCAGGATGATGGAGCTGGAGGCCGACCGCATGGCCAACCTTATCATCACCAAGGACGAGTTCGAGCGCGAGATGAAGGTGGTGATGGAAGAGCGCCGCCTGCGCACCGACGACTCCGCGCGCGGCACCGTCTACGAGCAGTTGCTGGCCACGGTCTACACCGCCGCAGCCTACCGCCACCCGGTGATCGGCTGGATGGACGACCTGGTCAATATGCGCGTGGACGATGTCAAGGACTGGTACGGCCACTGGTACGTGCCCAACAACGCCATGGTGATCGTCACCGGCGACGTCAAGGCCGAGGAAGTGCGCGCGCTGGCCGAGCGCTACTACGGCAAGCTCAGGCCGCGCACGCTGCCGCTGCGCAAGGACCAGGAAGAGCCGGTGCAGAAGGGCATCAAGCGCATCTGGGTCAAGGCGCCGGCCGAGAACCAGTACATGGTGATGGCCTACAAGGCGCCGCGCCTGCACGATGTCGAGAAGGACGTCGATCCCTATGCGCTGGAGGTGCTGTCGGCCGTGCTCAACGGCTACGACAACGCACGCCTGACGCGCGAACTGGTGCGCGAACAGCGCCTGGCCGACGACGTCAATGTCGGCTACGACAGCATCAACCGCGGCGAGTCGCTGTTCGTGCTCGACGGCACGCCGGCCGCGGGCCACAACACCGACGAGATCGAGCGCGCGCTGCGCGCCGAGATCCAGCGCATCGCCAAGGAGGGCGTTTCGCCGGAAGAGCTCAAGCGCGTCAAGGCGCAGGTGGTGGCTGGCCAGATCTACAAGCGCGATTCGGTGTTCGGGCAGGGCATGGAGATCGGCGTCTCGGAGATCTCGGAGATCTCCTGGCGCCAGATCGACCGCATGCTCGACAAGATCAAGGCCGTCACGCCGGAGCAGGTGCAGGCCGTCGCCGCCAGGTATTTCAACGACGACAACCTGACCGTGGCCACGCTGGTGCCGCAGCCGATCGATCCGAACAAGCCCAAGTCCCAGGCCCCGGCAGGCCTGCGCCACTGAGGAAAGGCGATGACTGAATACGACACCACACCGCAGCGTGCGCTGCGCAAGTTCGCCGGCGCTGCACTGGGCGCGGCCATGCTGTTGGCCGCGCAACTGGCGCAGGCTGCGATCCCGATCGAGCACTGGACCGCTTCCACCGGCGCCCAGGTGTTCTTCGTGCACAGCCCGTCGATCCCGATGCTCGACGTCAATATCGACTTCGACGCCGGCAGCCGCTATGACCCGCCGGGCAAGGCCGGGCTGGCCACGCTGACGGCCGCGCTGCTGGACAAGGGCGCCGCGGCGCAGGACGGCCAGCCGGCGCGCGATGAAGCGAAGGTCGCCGACGCCTTTGCCGATACCGGTGCCGCCTTTGGCGGCGCGGCGGGCGGCGACCGCGGCGGCATCGGGCTGCGCACGCTGACCGCCCAGCCGGAGCTGGACCAGTCCGTCGCGCTGGCCGCGCAGCTGATCAAGGCGCCGACCTATCCGGACGCCGTGGTCGCGCGCGAGAAGCAGCGGCTGATCACCGCCATCCGCGAAGCCGATGCCAAGCCCGGCGTGATGGCCGACAAGGCGTTGGCCAAGGCCATGTATCCCGACCATCCCTATGGCGTGGCCGCGACCCCGGACAGTGTGACGTCGATCCAGCGCGATGACATCGTCAAGTTCTGGCGCGACAACTACGGCGCGCAGCGCGCGGTGGTGACGCTGATCGGCGCGGTCGACCGCAAGCAGGCCGAGGCCATTGCCGAGCAGCTCACGCGCGGCCTGCCGCCGGGCAGCGCGGCGCCGGCGATGCCGCAGGTGCGCCTGAAGATCGCGCCCAGCGAGCAGCGCATGCCGCACCCGGCGCAGCAGGCCAGCGTGGCGATCGGCCAGCCGTCCATCGCGCGGGGCGACCCTGATTATTTTGCGCTGCTGGTGGGCAACTACGTGCTGGGCGGCGGCGGCTTCAGCTCGCGCCTGACCGACGAGGTGCGCGAGAAGCGCGGCCTGACCTACGGCGTGGACAGCTACTTCGCGCCGTCCAAGCAGCCGGGGCCGTTCGGCATCAGCCTGCAGACCAAGAAGGCGCAGACCAACGAGGCGCTGGCGCTGGTGCGCCAGGTGCTGGCACGCTTTGTCGCCGAGGGCCCGACCGACAAGGAGCTGCGCGCGGCCAAGGACAACCTGATCAACGGTTTCCCGCTGCGCATCGACAACAACCGCAAGCTGCTGACCAACGTGGCCAATATCGGCTGGTACGGGATGCCGCTGGATTACCTGGACACCTGGACCGCGCAGATCGGCAAGGTCACGCGCGAACAGGTCAAGGCGGCCTTCCAGCGCCATGTGCACCCGGACGGCATGGCGACGGTGATCGTCGGCGGCCCGGTTGCGCCGGCTCCCGCGACCGCGGCCGGGCAGTGATGTCGGCGTCGCCTGCGGCGGACCGGCCCAGAGGCTCTACAATCACGGCATGAATTCGCGTTCCCGATTGCCTTCGCCCGCCACTGGCGGGCGACCTCCCGTTTCCGCGGTGCCGCGCCAGGCACCTTCCCAGGTCCGCATCATCGGCGGCCGCTGGAAGCGCACCCTGCTGCCCGTTCCCGACGCCCAGGGCCTGCGCCCCACGCCCGACCGCGTGCGCGAGACGCTCTTCAACTGGCTCGGCCAGGACCTGTCCGGGCTGGAATGCCTGGACCTGTTCGCGGGCTCCGGCGCGCTTGGCTTCGAAGCCGCCTCGCGCGGTGCGGCCGCTGTGACACTGGTCGAGTTCAATGCGCGCGTGGCCAAGCAGTTGCGCGACAACCAGTACCGGCTCGACGCGGCCCAGGTGCGCGTGATGCAGGGCGATGCCTTCGCCATTGCCGCGCAGCTGCCCGATGCCAGCTTCGACGTGGTCTTCCTGGACCCGCCGTTTGCCCAGGACTGGATCGGACCCGCGCTGGAACACGCGGCACGGCTGTCGCGCCCCGGCGGCGCGGTCTATGTCGAGACCGACCACGCGCTGAGCGGTGCCGACGCGCCCGTGCCGGCATCACTCGAGATCGTGCGCTACGCGCGTGCCGGCGCGGTGCATTTCCACCTGCTGCAGCACCGCGTGCCGGGCAACGGCGCCGGCTGATTCACCGTTCCGGGGCTTCGCTCGGGGATCCCGGTTCCAAAATGGGGAAGGTCCCCTTCCTCATTTAGCAACGGCTTCTTAGCTGCACTGCCGCAAAACGGTGCGCCGGGCGACTTCCAAGTGGCGCATTTAGGGTTACACTACGCCGCTGTCACAACGCGCTCGCGACGCAGCACCCACACCGGCCCGGCCGGCGCAAGAGGCGGCCATCCATGGCCGGCAGCGGGCAGATCAAGGAGGAAGTATGGTCATCGCGGTCTATCCCGGCACCTTCGATCCAATGACCCGGGGACACGAGGATCTTGTCCGCCGTGCGTCGAACATCTTCGACGAACTGGTGGTCGGCGTGGCGCACAGCCCCAACAAGCGCCCGTTCTTTTCGCTCGAAGAGCGCATCGGCATCGCCCGTGAAGTCCTCGGGCACTATCCCAATGTGCGCGTCGAAGGCTTTTCCGGCCTGCTCAAGGACTTTGTGCGCAATAACAATGCGCGCGTGATCGTGCGCGGCCTGCGCGCGGTGTCCGACTTCGAGTACGAATTCCAGATGGCGGGCATGAACCGCTACCTGCTGCCCGACGTGGAAACCATGTTCCTGACGCCATCGGACCAGTACCAGTTCATCTCCGGCACCTTCGTGCGCGAGATCGCGGTGCTGGGCGGCGATGTCAGCAAGTTCGTGTTCCCGTCGGTGGAACGCTGGCTGCAAGAGAAAATCGGCAAACCGGAATAAAATACTGGCTTCAGACACGCCAGTTCGCGGCCAGTCGGGCGCGGGCGTGTCGGCAGGAAGGAAACACCATGGCGCTGATCATCACTGACGACTGCATCAACTGCGACGTTTGTGAACCCGAGTGCCCGAACGAAGCCATTTCGATGGGGCCCGAGATCTATGAAATCGACCCCAACAAGTGCACCGAGTGTGTCGGGCATTTCGACGAGCCGCAATGCCAGCAGGTCTGCCCGGTCGCCTGTATCCCCAAGGATCCGAACCGCGTCGAGACCCACGAGGTGCTAATGCAGCGCTACCGTCTGCTGACGGCGGCGAAGCACGCGGCCTGAATCCGGCAGCTTCAGCCAGGCAAAAAACCCCCGGCACCGCAAGGTGACGGGGGTTTTGTTTTTTCCCGGTTGCAACAGGTACTGCCTGCAATACTGCGCGGTTACGCCCCCATCGGCTTGCGTGGCTGGGCCTGTCGATCAGCGCGTGGTATGCAACTGCGCCATGGCGCGCTCGGCATCGCCGCGTGCCAGCAGGCCGAGCGGGTCGATGCAGCGGTCGATGGCGGCGTCGATGGCTTCCTGTTCCTCGCGCCGCGGCGGCTTGAGCACGAAATTGACCACGTCCTCGCGGCCGGTACCGGCGCCGCCGGGGGCGTTGCGCGGATGGCCCACGCCCAGGCGCAGGCGCCAGTAGTCCTGCGTGGTCAGGTGGGCCGAAATGTCCTTCAGGCCGTTGTGGCCGCCCGCGCCGCCGCCGCGCTTGAGCTTGGCGGCGCCCGCCGGCAGGTCCATCTCGTCATGCGCGACCACGATCTCGTCGGGCAGGATTTTGTAGAAGCGCGCCAGCGACACCACGGCCAGCCCGGAGCGGTTCATGAAGGTCGACGGCTTGAGCAGCCAGATGTCCTGGTCCCACAGCCGCGCGCGCGCGGCCAGGCCGTGGAAGCGGCCTTCCACGCGCATCGTGGTGCCGCCCATGCGGGCCAGCTGGTCCACCAGCCAGAAGCCGGCGTTGTGTCGGGTGGCCTCGTACTCCGCACCGGGATTGCCGAGGCCGACGATGAGCTTGATCATGCGTTTGACTGTGTCGTTGGCGCGCAGGGCTGCGCCACAGGCGCCAAGGATACCGAAAAACCGGCAGACGGCTTGCCGGGCGAAAAAAAACCGCCGCAAGAGCGGCGGTTTCTTCGTGGCGCGGCCCGCGGGCCGCAACCGCTGCTGCAGCTTAGGCAGCCGGCGTTTCGCCAGCGGCTTCGCCGCCTTCGGCAGCTTCCGACACGGCGCCAGCCGGTTGCGAGATGCTGGCGACGGCCGGGTTGTCGTCACCGTGGGTGATCACGGTCACGCCCTTCGGCAGCTTGATGTCCGACAGGTGGACGGTCTGGTTCAGTTCGACGGCGGCCAGGTCCACTTCGATGAACTCGGGCAGGTCGGCCGGCAGGCACGACACTTCCAGGTCGTTCACGATGTGGTTGACGATGCCGTGGCCCAGCTTCACGCCAGGAGCGGTTTCCTGGTTCATGAAGTGCAGGGGCACCTTGACGTGGATCTTGTCGTTGGCCGACACGCGCTGGAAATCGACGTGCAGCACCAGCGGCTTGAACGGGTGCATCTGGAATGCACGCAGCAGGGCCTGTTCGCTCTTGCCGGCAACTTCCAGGTCCAGGATCGACGAGTGGAACGCTTCCTTCTTCAGGGCGTGCCACAGGGCGTTGTGATCCAGTTCGATCATCTTCGGCTCGGCGGCGCCGCCGTAGATGATGCCGGGGGTCTTGCCCGAATTGCGCAGGCGGCGGCTCGCACCCGTTCCCTGTACGCTACGCTCGAAAGCGACAACTTTCATGATGACTCCAAAAGTAAGAAGGCTGTCCGCGACCAGACAGCCTCGTTGCGGCGCAAACGGAAAAATATGCGCCGATCAAGTCACGTTGACCGCTAAAAAACGGCGATCAACGCAATAAAGCTTTAAATTCTATCAGGAACCCGCAAACAGCGACATGATCGAGTCGCCCTTGACGATACGGGTGAAAGTCTCGGCCAGCAGCGGGGCGGTCGAGAGCTGACGGATCTTGGTGCATTTGGCGGCTTCTTCGGACAGCGGAATGGTGTCGCACACCACCACTTCGTCCAGCGCCGAGTCCGCAATGCGGGCCGCCGCGCCGCCCGACAGCACGGGATGCGTGCAGTAGGCGAAGACCTTCAGCGCGCCGCGCTCCTTCAGCACCTGGGCGGCCTTGCACAGCGTGCCGCCGGTGTCGATCATGTCGTCCATGATGACGCAGTTGCGGCCGTCGACTTCACCGATGATGTTCATCACCTCGGCCACGTTGGCCTTGGGACGACGCTTGTCGATGATCGCCAGGTCGCAGTTCAGTTCCTTGGCCAGCGCGCGGGCACGGACCACGCCGCCGACGTCCGGCGACACCACCAGCAGGTCGCCGTAGTTCTTCTCGCGCAGGTCGCCCAGCAGAACCGGCGAAGCGTAGATGTTGTCGACGGGGATATCGAAGAAGCCCTGGATCTGGTCGGCATGCAGGTCCATCGTCAGCACGCGCTCGACGCCGGCGACTTCCAGCATGTTGGCCACGACCTTGGCCGAGATCGCCACGCGCGCCGAACGCGGGCGGCGGTCCTGGCGGGCATAGCCGAAGTAGGGCATGGCGGCGGTGATGCTGCGTGCCGAGGCGCGCTTGAGCGCATCGACCATCACCATCAGTTCCATCAGGTTGTCGTTGGTCGGCGCGCAGGTGGACTGCAGCACGATGACGTGCTTGCCGCGAACGTTTTCCTGGATGTCAACCTGAACTTCGCCGTCGGAGAAACGGCCAACGAGTGCCTTCCCTAGCGGAATGCCGAGGTGCTGTACGACAGCCTCCGCGAGTTTGGGGTTGGCGTTGCCGGTAAATACCATCAAGCCTTCGCTGCTCATTCGGGGCACCTGTCTTGCTGCTGGGGGAGCTTGGCGTCACCGGCAAAGCCGGTGACTGATACTGAGGGTCCGTAAGGACACTATAGGAATGTAATGGCAGGGGAAGAAGGATTCGAACCTTCGAATGCCGGAATCAAAATCCGGTGCCTTGACCAACTTGGCGACTCCCCTACACAACCGGGCCGTTCATCGTGGTACCAGACTGCCGTACCTCGCCGAACGAAAAACTTGCTACGCGAGCGCTGCGAGCGGGTGACGTGCCAGACTGCGCACACACCTGCCATCCCACTCGGGAGGCAACCTTTCCAAAACCTTCTGCGCCGTTATTGCGTCTGGAAAACGCGCAAACACGCAGGCTCCGGATCCGGTCATCCTGGCATGCTGATTATGTTGCTTCAGCCATGTCAGGGCTCGGGCGACTTCGCCGAACTTCGCTGTTGCTATCGGTTCCAGGTCGTTGCGACCGAAATCGAATTTGTTTGTGCGAGCAGCGAAGACCGCAATTATGGAGAGGGGCGTATCCCTTGTCAAGCACTCGTCCGAAAAAATTTCAGCGGTGGGGACATGCTGTTTCGGGTGGATAACCACGAACCAGCTGTCGGGCAACTCGACCGGCGTCAGGTCCTCGCCGATGCCTTGCGCGAAGGCGTTCTCGCCGAGCACGAACACAGGCACGTCCGCGCCCAGCGCCAGGCCGATGCGCATCAGCTCGGCGCGCTTCAGGCCCAGTCCCCACAGGTGGTTCAGCGCCAGCAGCGTAGTGGCGGCATCGGACGAGCCGCCGCCGATCCCGCCGCCCATCGGCAGCACCTTGTCGATGGCGATATCGGCGCCGAAGGTGGTGCCGGTGGCGGCCTGCAGCGCGCGCGCGGCGCGCACCACCAGGTCGGTCTCGGCCGGCACGCCGGGCACCTCGGTGACACGCGCGACCACGCCGTCTTCGCGGCGCCGGAAATGCAGCGTGTCGCACCAGTCGACCAGCTGGAACACGGTCTGCAGCGTGTGGTAGCCGTCGGCGCGGCGGCCGGTCACGTGCAGGAACAGGTTGAGCTTGGCCGGCGCGGGGCAGTCGCGCAGTTCGGGCGGGGGCAGGGGATGGCTGCGGCGCATGGCGTGGTTCATGGCGTCTGGGGATCGATCACGAGGCGCACCGACAGCGGATTGCTGCCGGCGTCGCGGGCCAGGTCGATGCGGCGCGGCACCTGGGTTGCAGCGGCGCCGGCTGCGGGCGCATCCTGCCAGGCGACATAGCGCACGGTCCAGCCGTTCTGCGACAGCGTGGCCAGCCGGCCCTGCTCGTCGCGCGTGGTGCGCGCCGGCGCGCCCTGCGTGGCACGCCCGTGCAGCCAGTCGCGCATGCCGGCCACCGGCAGCGCAAAGCCGAGCGCTTCCTCCATCAGGGTGTCGACTTCGGGCGCGTTGCGCGGCGGCTGGTTGGGCAGGTCAAGCGTGGCGCCGGACGGTGTCGCGGTGACCACGGCCAGGGTCTGGCCGAGCGGCGACACCAGGTCCAGCCGCACGTTGCGGCCCTGCTCTTCCCAGCGGAAGCTGCCCTGCACGCCCTCGTCGCGCCCGTAGCGCACGTAGTTGGCGGAGAAGCGGCCGGTGTATTGCTGGCTGGCGGCGCTGGGGTCGACATCAAAGCTGCGCGACGGCGCCACGCTGGCGCACGCCTGCAACAGCAGGGGCGCGCCCAGGCAAAGCAGCGCCAGGCGTCGGGATCGGTTCATGGGCATGGTCGTGAGGACGGCGGCGCGGCGGCCGCCGGCTGACGGGAATCCGGCGCCGCGGGCCCGGGCTTCGGGCGCGCGGCGCGCGGGGTTACTTGGACAGCTGCATGTTGACCTTGTAGCGGCGCAGCGTATCGACCAGGGTCTCGTTCTCGGGGTCGATGCGCACGGCTTCGGTCCAGGTCTTGCGCGCTTCGTCGCGCTCGCCGAGTGCCCACAGCACCTCGCCCAGGTGCGCGCCGATCTCGGCTTCGGGCGCCTTGGAATAGGCATTGCGCAGCAGGTCGGCCGCGGGGCGCAGGTCGCCCATGCGGAATTTGACCCAGGCCAGGCTGTCCATGATGTAAGGATCGTCCGGTCCCAGCTCGGAGGCGCGCTCCAGCAGCTTGAGCGCCTCGGGCAGGCGCTCGTTGCGGTCGGCCAGCGAGTAGCCCAGCGCGTTATAGCCCTGCTTCTGCTGCGGCTGCAGCGCGATCACTTTGCGCAGGCCTTTTTCCATGCTGTCGTAGCGCTTCTGGCGTTCGTCGAGCATGGCCAGCTCATAGATCCAGTCGGCGTTGTCGGGCTCGGCGGTAACGCGTTCGTTGAGCACCTTGCGGGCGCGGTCATAGGCCTTGCTCTCCATCAGCGTGGCCACTTCGGCCTGGCGGATGGCGGTCACGCGCTGCGTGCGCTGGCCGGGATCGGGGATGTCATCGGCGTCGCTGAGCAGCTCGCCAAAGAGCGCCTGCGCGTCGTCGAGCTTGCCCATGCGCGCCAGCAACTGCGCGCGCTTGGCGGTTGCCGCGGGCGCGAGGCGGATATCCTCGATGCGGTCCAGCCAGCGGATCGCACCCGCGTAGTCCTTGCGCTCCTCGGCAATCTGCGCCAGGTACTGGTAGGCGATGTCCGGGTTGGCGGTGGGCTGCTTCTCGACCAGTTGCAGGTATTCCTGCAGGTACTGCTCGGCCTCGTCGTAGTTCTTGGCCTGCAGGCTGGTCAGGCCAAGCGCCAGCGGGACGCGCGGGTCGGCAGGGGCCACCTTGCGCAGCGTCTCAAATTCCGCGCGGGCCGACTGCATGTCGTTCTTCAGCAGGTACAGCCGCGCCAGCGTGATATGGCCGTTGACCGAGTCGGGCGACTTCTCGAGGAAGCGCTTGAGCACCGCGACGGCTTCGTCGGGCTGCTTCTCCGCGCGCATCTCGGCCGACATCAGCGCGGCCGCTTCATAGCCGGGGCGCAGCAGCAGCGCCTGGTCGAGGGCGGCCAGCGCGCCCGGGTCGTCGCCGGCGATTTCCCTGGCGCGCGCCAGGGCCAGCTGCGTTTCAGGCAGCCTGGCTTCATTCCTGGTCAGGTCCTGCAGCAGCGCGGCCGCGCCGGCCGGATCGCTGGTGCGCGACAGCTGCTGCTGCAGCTGCAGGATGGCGTCGCCGCGATGGTTGGCCGGCACAGCGGCCAGCTGTTGCTGCAGCAGTGGCCGGGCGTCGTCCCAGCGGCCGTTGAGCACCAGCAGCGTCGACAGCACCTGGGTTGCCGCGGGTGAGGTCGGGGCGATGTCCTTCCACAGGCGCGCGGCGTCGAGCGCCTGCTGCGGGATACGCGCGTTGAAGGCGATCTCGGTGGCGCGCTGCGCGAAGCGCGGGTCGCGGGTCTGGCGTGCCAGTTCCAGGTAGGTGCGGTAGGCCGGGCCGACCAGCCCGCGCTGCATGGAAATCTCCGCGGCCAGCACCATATAGACGATATCGTCGGTCAGCCCCAGCGACGGCAGCGGGGTGCGCGCCGACTTGCCGGCGGCAGGGCGCTCGTTTTCCGCCGCGGCCAGCTGCAACCTAGGCAGTGCCCCTGCGTCAACTGCCGGCGCCGCAGGGCTTGCGCCCGCGGCCATGGCCAGCACCGCAAAGGCGGCCAGCGCACGCGCGTGGCGCCGTGGCGCCAGGCACAAGCGGGCAAAAGCACCGGCTGTGCGCGATCCGGCGCCCGGGAATGTGGTCAGGCGGCCGCCCGCGGTGGCTTGCAACGTGGAGTCCGGCATCAGGTCCGGCATGAGGTCCGACATGTATTGAGTGCTCCGGCGCGCGCAGGCGAAGGATGGGAGATTGCGCATTGATAAAGGCATTGTAGCCTGCCGCTACAATGCGCTGCTTGGCGCCGCAGGACGGTGCCCGCAGGCGCGGCAGAAGTTTTGAGCGGTAACCAACGGAGAGGTTCGATGCCAGAATTGCCCGAGGTCGAAGTGACCCGGCGCGGCTTGTTGCCGCATGTGGTGGGACGCCGCATCGCCGCGGTCACCGTGCGCCACCGCGGCCTGCGCTGGCCGGTAGATCCGGAGCTGGAAGAGCGCCTGGCGCGGCGGCTGGTGCGCCGCATCGAGCGCCGCGGCAAGTACCTGCTGCTCGAGTGCGTCAGTGCCGATGCGGGGGAGCCCGCTGGCTGGCTGCTGGTGCACCTCGGCATGACCGGAACCCTGCGGGTGCTGCCCGATGCGCCACCGCCCGGTGCGCATGACCACCTCGACCTGGTGCTGGCTGCGGAGCCGGGCGCCACACCAGATGCCACCCAGCAGCCCGGGCAGGGCACGATCGTGCTGCGTTTCCGCGATCCCCGCCGCTTCGGCGCAATCCTGTGGACGACCCTGCCCGAGGCGGAACTGGCGTCGCATCCGCTGCTGCGCACGCTCGGCATCGAGCCCTTCGATCCCGCCTTCGACGGCGCCTGGCTGCATCGCCACACGCGCGGGCGCAGCGCCGCCATCAAGACCGTGCTGCTGGCCGGCGGCATCGTGGTTGGGGTGGGCAATATCTATGCGTCTGAAAGCCTGTTCCGCGCCGGCATCCGCCCGACCACCCCGGCCGGGCGCCTGAGCCGAGCGCGCTGCGACCGCCTGGCGCAGGCTGTGCGCGAAACCCTGGCGCAGGCCATCGAGCGCGGCGGCAGCACGCTGCGCGATTTTGTCGGCAGCGACGGCGCCAGCGGCTACTTCCAGCTCGATTGCTTTGTCTACGACCGC
The DNA here is from genome assembly GCF_003353055.1 of Cupriavidus lacunae. Taxonomy (GTDB): domain Bacteria; phylum Pseudomonadota; class Gammaproteobacteria; order Burkholderiales; family Burkholderiaceae; genus Cupriavidus; species Cupriavidus lacunae. Next base: position 213,999 of record NZ_QKWJ01000003.1, on the reverse strand, counting down.
GCCGGCCAGCCGTGCCGGGTCTGCGCCACGCCCGTGCGCCAGATCGTGCAGGGCCAGCGCTCTACCTTCTACTGCCCCAACTGCCAGCACTGAGCCTTGGCGGCCCCTCAGGCCAGTCCGGCAGCAGGCGCCGTGTGCCGCACAATGCGCGCCGCCGGCTATTGTCGATGGGTCGGCGCAACACTCCCGGCGCCGCCGCCGCGCAAGGGGCGCGAATTCCACAAAACCATCGTGGAAACCTGTATCGTGTACGCAGTCATAAAAAGTTACAAAATGGCCCAGCCGCTTGCCGGGTAGACGCTGGTGCGGGCCGGCATTGCGTGAACACGGGCACACCGCGAAGGCGGCGAGCCCCGAGGTAAAACCGAGTCAGCCGAACAGCTCCATGACAACGCTCGCCCACCAATTCGAACAATACGGCGCCTGGAGAACCGGGGTCCTCCAGTCACTGGCCGAATTCCAGTCCTGGTTGCAGCAGCACGACCTGTACGATGCCCAGGCCGACGACCGCGTGCAGCGCATCCAGAGCGTGCTGCGCAGCGACCGCCTCAAGGTCGCCTTCATTGCCGAGTTCTCGCGCGGCAAGAGCGAGCTGATCAACGCCATCTTCTTTGCCGACTACGGGCGCCGCATCCTGCCATCGTCGGCGGGGCGCACCACCATGTGCCCGACCGAGCTGCGCTACGACGAGGCCGAGCCACCCAGCATCCGCCTGCTGCCGATCGAGACGCGCCTGCAGGAGGCCTCGACCGCTGACTTCCTGGAGGCAGGCACCTCGGCTTCGCACTGGCATTCGGTGCCGCTGGATCCGTCTTCGCCCGAGGGCATGCTGGACGCATTTCAGCACGTGGTGCAGACCGTGCGCGTGCCCCCGGAGCAGGCCGAGGCGCTGGGCCTGTACCACGAGAACGATCCCGACGCCGCCTATTCGGTCGATGCCGAAGGCATGGTCGAGATCTCGCGCTGGCGCCACGCCGTCATCAATTTCCCGCACCCGCTGCTGCGCCAGGGCCTGGTGATCCTGGACACGCCGGGCCTGAACGCGATCGGCACCGAGCCCGAGCTGACGCTGCGGCTGATCCCGGACGCGCACGTGGTGGTGTTCGTGCTGGCTGCCGACGCGGGCGTCACCAAGAGCGATCTGGAGCTGTGGCGCAGCCATGTCGGCGCCGGCCACCGGCGCGGCTGCCTGGCCGTGCTCAACAAGATCGACGGGCTGTGGGATCCGCTGCGCCAGCCGGGCGAGATCGCGCAGGAGATCGCGCGGCAGGTGTCCACCACCGGGCAGGTGCTGGGCATCGAGCAGTCGCGCGTGTATCCGGTCTCGGCGCAGAAGGGCCTGGTGGCCAAGGTCACGCATGACGATGCGCTGCTGGCGCGCAGCGGGCTGCCCGAATTCGAGCACGTGCTGTCCGACCAGCTGATCCCGCGCCGGCGCGAGATCGTCTCGGACCAGGTGCACCGGCAGGTGCAGGACATGGCGCGCGCCGCGCAGCAGCTGCTGCAGAGCCGCCGCCGCGATATCGTCGAGCAGCTGTTCGAGCTGCGCGGCCTGCGCGGCAAGAACCATGCGATGGTCAAGCACATGCTGATGCGGGTGCAGGGCGAGAAGGACGAGTTCGAGCAGAGCATCAGCAAGTTCCAGGCACTGCGCATGGTCTTCGGCCGCCACAGCGCCGACATCATCAAGAGCCTGCAGCTGCGCGACGTGCGCCGCACCATGCGCGCCGCGCGCGAGCAGATGAAGGAGCGCTTCTTCTCGCGCGGCCTGCGCGAGGACATGGATGCGCTGTTCGCGCAGCTGACGGGACTGGTGACCGATGCCGACAACAAGATCGGCCAGCTGCACCAGCTGATCGAAAGCATGTACCGGCGCTTCAATGCCGAGCACGGCTTCACACTGCCCGCGCCGATGCAGTTCACCGCCGAGCGCTACGTGGCCGAGCTGCAGGAGACGCTGCGGCTGGTGCATGCGCACTTCGGCACGGTCAGCATGCTGACGCGTTCACGCCCGCAGCTGGTGCAGAGCGCGTTCAACACCATGGCCAGCCGCGTGCTGGAGAACTTCCGTGACCTGAACCGCGATATCGAGGTCTGGCTCAAGTCGGTGATGACGCCGCTGGAAGCGCAGGTGCGCGAGCACCAGAAGCAGCTGCGCCGGCGCGTCGATTCGATCGAGCGCATCCACGAGGCCACCGACACGCTGGAAAGCCGCATCGCCGAGCTTGAGGAAGTGCTCAACGGGCTCGATGATCGCAGCGGGCTCATCGAGGGCTACGCGCAGCGGCTGATGCTGCCGGCTGCCGGCGCCGATAGTGCGAGCCTTGCGGTAGCCTAGCCCGCGTCCCCGGCCGGTATATCATGTGGCGCCGCGCTTTGCGGCGCCTTTTTCTTTGGCGCGCCGCAGTGTTCCCGCGCCTCAGCGCTTCAGATCGATTTACCCAAATGCCCCGCAAACCAGCCCTCCGCCCCGTCCCCGCCATGCCCGACGACATCCGCGTGCCGCCCGACTTCGGCGCGCGCGTGGTCGACTGGCAGCGCCGGCATGGCCGGCACGACCTGCCGTGGCAGAACACGCGCGACCCGTACCGCATCTGGCTGTCGGAGATCATGCTGCAGCAGACCCAGGTGAGCGCGGTGATCGATTATTTCCAGCGCTTTGTATCGCAGTTGCCCACGGTGCAGGACCTGGCCGCGGCGCCTGCCGACCAGGTGATGGCGCTGTGGGCGGGGCTGGGCTATTACTCGCGCGCGCGCAACCTGCACCGCTGCGCCATGCAGGTGGTCAGCGAGCACGGCGGCCGTTTCCCGACGGATCCCGCGGTGCTGGCCACGCTGCCAGGCATCGGCCGCTCCACTGCCGCGGCGATCGCCGCGTTCAGTGCCGGCGTGCGCTCGCCGATCCTGGACGGCAACGTCAAGCGGGTGTTCGCGCGTTGCTTCGGCATCCATGGCCATCCGGGCGAGCGCGCGGTGGAAACGCGCATGTGGCGACTGGCCGAGGTGGCCTTGCCGTCGCCCGGCCCGCGCCAGGCTGAGGACATGATCGCCTATACGCAGGGGCTGATGGACCTGGGCGCCACGGTGTGTTCGCGCGGCAAGCCGGCCTGCCTGGCCGACGCCGGCGCGTGCCCGCTGTCGGCCGATTGCGCGGCCCGCCGCGACGGGCTGACCGGCGTGCTGCCCACGCCCAAGCCGCGCGCGGCCATCCCCGAGCGCAGCACGGTGATGCTGCTGGTGCGGCGCGAGCGCGAAGTGCTGCTGCGCCTGCGCCCGGGCAGCGGCATCTGGGGCGGCCTGTGGAGCCTGCCGGAGATGCCGGTCGACACCGTGCCCTTCGATGCGGAAGCCGCCGAGGCGGCGGCGCTCGACTATGCGCGCGCCTTCGGCAGGCCCGCGCGCGCGGCGCTGACCGGCGAGCTGACCCATGTGTTCACGCACTTCCGCCTGCTGATCCGTGCCATCCGGGTCGATGTGAGCGCGGAAGGCGCAAGCCTGATGGTGCAGGACAGCGCCGGCGAGGCCGCGCAACGCTGGCTCTCGCTCGACGATCTCGATGCGGTGGGGACACCCGCGCCGGTGCGCCGGCTGCTGGAAGACCAGGCCCGCGGCGGGTTGTTCTGAACGTGACTGAAGACCGCGCCTAGAGCATGTGGTTCTGGCGCATGTAGCGGTGCACGATCTCGACGCGCATGCCCGCGTCGGGCAGTGCCATCAGCATCTGCTTGGCCTTGAGCGGCACCGGCAGCAATTCGCACAGCCGGTTGGCAACCCAGCTCGGGTCGTCCCAGAGGTAGGGCTCGTCGAACGGCAGGCGGTCGGGTTGCTCGGCATGCAGCCGCGTGACAATGCGCCGCAGCGCATCCAGGCATTCGCCCAGCAGCTCCAGCTTGCAGTCGATGATGTCGGGGGGGAGGACTTCGGCGCGTGCCACCAGCAGGCCGTCGTCGCGGGTCTCATGGCTGACGATATGGAAGCGCTCGCGGCCGCGCGCGCGGATCAGCAGCACGCCGAGTTGCTCCATGTTGCAGTCGACGATCTCGGCCAGGCAACCGACCGGCTCGGGCACGGTGGACTGGTCCGGGCGGGCCACTTCCTCGCCGCTTTCGATCAGGCAGACGCCAAAGGGTGTGCTGTCGCGCAGGCAGTTGCGCACCATGTCGACATAGCGCGCCTCGAACACGCGCAATGGCAGCCGTCCACCGGGAAACAGCACCGTGTGCAACGGGAACAGCGGCAGGTTGTCGAGCGTCCGTGGCGGATCTTCTGATGCCGTGGGACGGTAGAGGTCGGTCGAGGACATGCAGTGCCAGCTTGGGTATCGCGCAGCAAAGGGCCAACAGGCCAACGCTGTGTGCGGATGCCGGTGGGCAGTCCGCCTGCGTCAGCCCGCCGGTGCGAGCTCTCGGTGTCTCACCAGCACATTACCATGCGCCCGGAAATAGTTGGCGAGCCTTTCCGCAATATAGACCGAGCGATGCTGGCCGCCGGTGCAGCCGATCGCCACGGTCAGGTAGCTGCGGTTGTCGGCGATGAAACTTGGCAGCCACTTTTCGACGTAGGCGCGGATATCCTCGGCCATCGCCAGCACCATCGGCTGGGCCTGCAGGAAGTTGATCACTGGCATGTCGCGGCCCGTAAGGGGGCGCAGTGCCAGGTCGTAGTAGGGGTTGGGCAGCGAGCGCACGTCGAACACCATGTCGGCATCGCTGGGCACGCCGTGCTTGAAGCCGAACGACTCGAACAGCAGCGTCAGGCGCTGGCTGTCTTCGCGGATCAGTTCCTTGATCCAGCTGCGCAGCGTATTGGTGCGCACATTGCTGGTGTCGATACGGTGCGCGGCCTCGGCCAGCGGGCTCAGCAGCGCGCGCTCCATCTCGATCGCTTCCATCAGCGCGGTGTCATTGAAGGCAGTTTCGCCGCCCGGGACCGTCACGCCCTCGGTGCGCGCCGACAGCGGGTGGCGGCGGCGCGTCTCGGAGTAGCGCTGCACCAGGGCATCGGTGCTGGCCGTCAGGAAGATCACCTCGACCTGGTGCTCGGCGGCCAGCGCGCGCACGGTGTCGGGCAGCTGGTCCAGGGATTCGCGGCTGCGGATGTCAGTGGCCACGCCCAGGTGCGTATAGCCCTGGCTGTCGAGGTAGCGGGTCAGTTCAGGGATGAACTGGGCCGGCAGGTTGTCCACGCAGTAATAGCCTGCATCTTCCAGGACGTTCAGTGCGACGGACTTGCCGGAACCGGATATGCCGGTGATGAGGATGATGCGCATAGCACTTGAAGCATAGCATCAGGTGCCGGCTGCGTCATGACAGTGCGTTTACAAAGCAAAAATGGCGAACCTCCCGGTTCGCCATGCTTCTTCAGCTGGTGTCGCCGCTCAGGCTGCCTTGGACAGGCAATCCTTCATGTAGGACTTGTATTCGTCGCCCTTCTTGCCCTTGCCGGACTTGCTGCAGGAGGCCATTTTCTCCTGCTGGGTCTTGGGTACCCCGGCCTTGGACAGGCATTCCTGCATGAACGCCTTGCGTTCGTCGCCCTTCTTGCCGGAGGCCTGGGTATTGCAGGCCTTCATCTTGTCCTGCTGGGCATTGGCCGTGGGCTTGTCCGGGGTAGCCGGCGTGGCGGACGTGGCGGGTGTGGCCGGCATCGCCGGGGCGGTCGCCGCCGGCTTTGCCGGCGTGGCGGGGGTGGCTGGCGTGGCGGCGGTCTGCGCAAAAGCGCTGGCAGCGATCATCGGGGTGACCAGCGCACACATCGCGATCAGTTTCTTCATGCTTGCTCTCCTCGGTGTGGAAAACTTCATGGCCGCGCGCCATTGGCGGCGTTGCAGCTTCCGTAACGGGCGCGATGCCCATTACAGCACAAAACGGAGCATGCCTGAGAAACGTTGACGTAATGCGTCAATGCCGTTGTAAGCAAATGAAAACCGTGCTGCGCGGGTGCAGGCGGCCCTGGGCCTCAGAGCAGCCGGCCCTGGCCGCGCGACACGACATCGGCCTGCATGGCGGCACGCTGGCGGTCCATGAAGTCGCGCAGCGTGTCGATGCCGCGCAGGCGCAGGATGGTGTTGCGCACGGCGGCCTCGACCAGCACGGCAAGGTTGCGGCCGGCCGCCACCTGGATCTTGACCATGTGGATCGGCAGGCCCAGCACGTCGAGGTACTGCGAATCGAGCGGCAGCCGCTCGAACTCGCCGTCGTTGCGCCGCACCAGCTGCACCACCAGCTTGATCTTCATCTTCCGCCGCACCGCGGTCTCGCCGAAGATGGTCTTGATATCGAGCAGGCCCAGGCCGCGCACTTCCAGCAGGTTCTGCAGCAGCGGCGGGCAGCGGCCTTCAATGAAATCCGGCCCCAGCCGGACGAAGTCGACCGCGTCATCGGCCACCAGCCCGTGGCCGCGCGAGATCAGTTCCAGGCCCAGTTCGCTCTTGCCCAGTCCCGATTCACCCATGATCAGCACGCCCATGCCCAGGATGTCGAGGAACACCCCGTGCATGGTCACGCGCGGCGCGGAGATGCGCGACAGGTACAGGCGCAGGTGGTCGATCACGGCCGCCGACGACACCGGCGTGGTAAACAGGGGTGTCGACGAGCGCGTGCAGCGCAGTTCCAGGTCGGGCGGCGGCTCCATGCCGTCGGCGATCACCAGGAAGGGCGGCTCCAGCAGGATCAGCTCGCCCATCTGGCGCTTGCGGGTCTCGTCGTCCAGGCGCTGGTAGTAGGTGATCTCGGGTTTGCCGAGCACCTGGATGCGGTTCGGGTGGATCAGGTTCAGGTGGCCCACCAGGTCGGCGGCGGAGGTGGCTTCGCGGGCGAACTCCACGTCAAAGGCGCGGTCGGCGCCCTCCAGGCCGGCCACCCACGAGAGTTTGATGTCGGCTGCGTTGTCGTCGAAGATGGACTGGGAAGTGACGCCGGTGAGTTCCATGCGGTAGGACTGGTAGGGCGGTGTGCGAAGCGCGTGGCGCCTGCCCGGTCTGTGCCGGCCCGCTTTGGGGGATCAGGGGATCAGGGATGCCATGCGATCAGCAGCTCGTGCACGGCATCGGGCGTGGGCAGTGTCGCCAGCCCTTCGCGCATGTCGCGATCCGAAAGCAGTTGCGCGATCTCGGACAGGATTTCCAGATGCTGTTGCGTGGCCTGTTCGGGCACGAGCAGGAAGATCAGCAGCGATACCGGCTTGCCGTCGGGCGATTCGAACGGAATCGGCTCGGCCAGGCGCATGAAGGCGGCCAGGGGATGCTTCAGTCCCTTGATGCGGCCATGCGGGATCGCCACGCCGGCGCCCAGGCCGGTAGACCCCAGCGACTCGCGCGCAAAGAGGTTGTCGGTCACGATGGCGCGCGCCACGCCATGGTTGTTCTCGAAGAGGAGCCCGGCCTGCTCAAACACACGCTTCTTGCTGGTGACGCTGACGTCGAGATTGATGTTGCCGGGTGGCAGCAATTTGGCCAAACGATTCATGAGCGATGCGCAGGATGTCAGTTAGCGGGCGGATCGTTCCGCCGGGCAGGGAGCTGGCTCCGGGCTGTCCTTGGCCTGGCCGGAGGCGTTCGGCCCATTATAGAGCAGCGGCCACCCTCGGATTGTGCAATGCAGCGAGGCAATCCGGTGCAGAACGATACATAGCGATGCAATCGTGCCCTCCGTGCCGGAAGCCGTCGCACCAACACAGGGCGCGGCCAGGATTCCTTCTCTTTGTATGGCGCAGCATACACCGTGCCGCCGCGCTTGCGAACACCCTTGCCCATTCGGGTGAAAGGCGTTTGCTCCGGCGCCACAACCTGCCGCGGCGCCAGCGCTGACGCGGCCCGGCCGTGGCCGGCGCAACGCACGGGCGCAAAAAAGCCGCGCTTCGTGGCGCGGCTTGCCTGTTCAATCCTGGGTCAGCAGCCCTGTGCGGGGCTGCCGGGCACGGTCATTGCTGCATTTGCGCTGCGGCCATCTGGTACTTGACCGCTTCGCGGTCGTGGCCTTGCACGCGATCCTTGTAGCGGATCACCTGACGGTCCAGCTTGTCGACGAGTGCGTCGATAGCTGCATATAGGTCTTCGTGATGCGCCTCGACAAAGATGTCCTTGCCCTTGAGATGTAGATTGATTTCCGCGTACTGACGCCGGTCCTTTTCCTTGTGGTTGTCGACAGAGAGCAGCACGCTAACGCCAATGACCTGATCGAAATGCCTGACGATTCGCTCCAGCTTCGTTTCCACGTACTCACGCAGAGGGGGCGTGATGTCCAGGTGGTGTCCACTGATCTTGAAGTTCATAGCGCTTCTCCTTCTGAAAGAGCCTCACCAGGCAGGCGGTGGGCTCGGCTACAAAGACTTGCGGAGATTGACTGCGGGGATCTTCAGGGCCTCGCGATACTTGGCGACGGTGCGTCGTGCGACAACGAAGCCTTGCTCACCCAGCAGTTCGGCAATGCGACTGTCGGAAAGGGGATTCCTCGGGTCTTCGGCTCCTATCAGTTGCTTGATCAAGGCGCGGATGGCCGTTGATGAAGCCGCGCCACCGGTTTCGGTGGACACGTGGCTGCCGAAGAAGTACTTCAGTTCGAAAGTACCCATCGGCGTTGCCATGTATTTATTGGTCGTCACCCGGGAGATGGTTGACTCGTGTAAACCCAGTGTATCGGCAATCTCACGCAAAACCAAGGGGCGCATGGCGATTTCACCGTGGGTGAAAAAGTTCTTTTGACGCTCGACAATGGCTTGCGAGACACGCAGGATCGTATCGAACCTTTGCTGGATATTCTTGATCAGCCAGCGTGCCTCCTGCAGCTTCTGCTGCAGCCCCGCGGTGCCGGACTCCCCCTTCGCGCCACGCAGGATTTGTGCATACATATCGTTGATGCGCAGCCTCGGCATCACATCCGGGTTGAGCTGCGCGATCCAGCCGCCGCCGCTCTTGCGCACAAACACATCCGGGACCACGAAATCAGCTTCCGGGCGGCTGTAGGCATGGCCCGGGTAGGGCGCGAGCGAACGGATCAGGTCGTGGGCGGCCTTCAGCGCTACTTCATCGACCTGCAGCGCCTTCTTCAGCCGCGTGTAGTCGCGTACGGCCAGCAACTCCAGGTGATTGGTGACGATGTTCAGCGCCAAGTCGCGCTGCGGGTGCTTCAGGCGGCGCAGCTGCAGCGCCAGGCACTCGGCGGCATTGCGCGCGCCCACCCCCGGCGGATCGAAGCTCTGCAAGAGCGTCAGGATCGCGTGAACTTCGTCGAGCTCGAATTCGAGTTCTTCAGGCAACTCCGTGCAGATCTCTTCAAGCGAGGCACTCAGGTAGCCATCGTCGTCGAGCGATTCGATCAGGAAGATGGCCAGGCCCTTGTCGCGCGTCGAGATCTTCAGCGGCGTCAGCTGCTCCATCAGGTACTCACGCAGCGTGGGCTCGGCTTCGCGCAGCTGCATCGGCGTCTTTTCGTCCTCGTCGCCTTGCGGGCGCCGGGCAAAGTCGTCCAGGCTCCAGTCGCCGCTGCCGTAGTCGTCGCCGCTGCTGTTGTCGCCATAGCTGTCGTCGTCACCCGCGCCGTCGGCACGGGCGTCGCCATTGCCCTGGGGTTCGGCGGGGGCGGGCGCCGGTGCGCTCTGGATATTGACCGAGCCATCGGCGGCCACGCGCAGCGGGCTTTCGATCCAGTCGTTCTCCCGCTCGAGCAGCGGGTTTTCCGTCAGGGCCTGTTCGACTTCCTGCTGCAGTTCCAGCGTGGACAGCTGCAGCAGCCGGATCGACTGTTGCAGCTGCGGGGTCAGTGCCAGATGCTGGGAGAGGCGGAGCTGTAGCGACGGTTTCATGCGACCTATTTTATGCGCATCTTTCCGATGTTGGAACGGAAATTGCTATCGCTGATGCGCTGTGATCGCCGTTGGCTGTGGCGCGTCCGCGCACGCCCCGCCGGAATGCCTGCCCGCCAGGGGCAGGCCGTCATGTCACATGCGGAAATTCTCGCCCAGGTAGACGCGCCGCACGGCGTCATTGGCGATGATTTCCTCGGGCCGGCCCGCGGCCAGCACCGTGCCTTCGCTGATGATGTAGGCGTGGTCGCAGATGCCGAGCGTCTCGCGCACGTTGTGGTCGGTGATCAGCACGCCGATATTGCGCGCCTTGAGGAAGCTGACGATGCGCTGGATCTCGCCCACGGCGATCGGGTCCACGCCTGCGAAGGGCTCGTCCAGCAGGATAAAGCGCGGCGACGACGCCAGCGCGCGTGCAATTTCCACGCGGCGGCGCTCGCCGCCCGACAGCGACAGCGCCGGGTTGTTGCGCAGGTGCGCGATCTGCAGGTCGTCGAGCAGTGAATCCAGGCGGCGCTCGATCTCGGCCTTGGCCAGCGGCTTGCCCTTGTCCAGCTGCAGTTCCAGCACCGCGCGGATGTTCTCCTCGACGTTGAGCTTGCGGAACACCGAGGCTTCCTGCGGCAGGTACGACAGCCCCATGCGCGCGCGCTCATGGATCGGCAGGCCGCTGATATGGTCGCCGTCGAGCACGATATCGCCCTCGTCCAGCGCCACCAGGCCCACGATCATGTAGAACGACGTGGTCTTGCCCGCGCCGTTGGGGCCGAGCAGCCCGACCACCTCGCCGCTCTTCACGTCGAGCGAGACGTCCTTGACCACCGTGCGCGAGCCATAGCGCTTCTTCAGGTGGCGCACGACCAGCGTGCTGCCGCCGGGGAGAACGGTGGAGGCTTCGACGGAAGGCTTGTCGGCGATGGTTGCGGTATCGGTCATGGGCACAGTCAGGCGTTCGGGCGTATCAGGCGCGGGCGGGCGGGCCCGCGCCAGGCGTCAAGGTTTGTTGGCGGGCGCGGGTGCCGGCTTCAGGTCCAGCGGCGAGCCACCGCTGCCCGGGGTGCCGGCCTTCTGGTCCTGGCGCGGCGACAGCACCGCGCGCACGCGGCCCGACGGGTTGGCGGCCGCGGCGTCGCCGCTGCCGCCGGCAGCCGTGTAGAACTCCTTGCGGCTGTCGTAGGTCAGCACTGCGCCGCGGATTTCGTCGAGCAGCTTGGCGCCCTGCAGGCGCGCCATGCGGGCATTGCCGATCAGCTTGGAGAATTCCTGCTTGCCGTCGTATTCGATGCGGTCGCCCCAGCCGTCGATGTATTCGTCGACGCCTTCGCGCTTCTGCCGGATATAGGCCTGCCTGCCCGGCTTGGCGGTGGCCACCGCGAACTGATAGCCCTCGGGGTCGGTGCGCAGCTCGGCAGCGTCCGACTTCAGGATCATGGTGCCCTTGGTCAGCACCACGTTGCCGGTCAGCGTATAGATCTGCTTGACGTCGTCGTAGCTGGCGTTGTCCGCCTCCAGCACCATCGGCTTGTCGCGGTCCGCGCGCTCGGCAAGGGCAGGCTGGGCCAGCAGGCCGAAGGCCATGGCCAGTGCGAGCAGGGCGGGGGCGGTGCGTCGACGGGACGAAGTCGTCAGGGAAGCGGTCATGTTGGCAGGGTTGCTTGAGGGCGTCGGGATACGTGGTGGTGCGGTTTCATGCGGGTTCGCACGGGTTCGTGCCGGCCGCCGGCGCGTTCCGGCGCCGCGTGCGCGGTCCCCCGCAAGGCCAGGGTTCAGGACCCCGGCGTGCGGGCCGGGGACGGCCCGGTGACGATGGTGCCGCGTACGTTGCCGAGCAATTGTACTTCGCGGCTAACGTTGTTGAAGATCAGGCCGTTGGCGGTCATCACCGAGGGGCCGCGCATGAGCTTGACCGGCTTGTCGGTCTTGACGATGTCGTCGTTGACCAGCAGCTGGAAGTAGCTCGACGCCGCGGTCAGCTGCGGGTCCTTGGACGCGTCCGCGCCCTGCTGGCGCAGCACGAAGCCATTGCCGTACAGGTCGATCACCGAACCTTCGGCGTTCATGCGGCCGATGTCGGCGCGGGCGGTCACCGGCGGGCGCTCCGGCTGATATGCGCGCATGGCGGGACGCGTGACCTCGTAGGTCTGGTCGTCCTCGAAATGGACCATGCGATCGCCGGTGAAGCGGATCTTGGTGCTGCCGTCAGGCGCCAGCTCGGTGGCCGAGAAGCGGTCCATGAAGTAGTCAGGCTCGTGCTTCTTGGTGCTTTGCGCGGCCTGGTCTTCCTTGGGGGAGTTGATCTGGACCAGCCAGAACGTGCTGCCCGCCACGATGGCCATCAGCAGCAGCGGCAGCAGCCGCATGACGATGCCGCTGAGGGAGGCGAGGAGTGCCTGCATGTTGTCCTTGGCGTTGTGCCTGGTTGCCGGGCGCGCCCGCTCAGATGACCTTGGCGCGGGTCAGGTCGTGGATATGCAGCGCGCCGCTCAGGCGGCCGTCGTCATCCACCACCAGCAACTGGTTGATGCGGTTGGCTTCCATCACCTGCACCGCTTCCACGGCCAGCTGGTTCTCGTTGACCACGTGCGGGTTGCGGTGCATGACCTCGCCGATGGGCACGGTCTTCCAGTCGCGCGGGGTTTCCAGCAGGCGGCGCAGGTCGCCGTCGGTGAACACCCCGATGGCGTGCCCGTCCGGGTCCACCACCGCGGTCATGGCCATGCCCTTGCGGGTGATTTCCATCAGCGCCTGGGCCAGCGGCGTGTTTTCACGCACCTCGGGCACGGCGTTGCCGGTGCGCATCACGTCGCGCACATGGGTCAGCAGCTTGCGCCCAAGCGCGCCGCCGGGGTGCGAGCGGGCGAAGTCTTCCTCGCCGAAGCCGCGCGCGTCCAGCACCGCCACCGCCAGCGCATCGCCCAGCGCCAGCGCCGCGGTGGTGCTGGCCGTCGGCGCCAGGTTCAGCGGGCAGGCTTCCTTCTCGACCGCCGCGTCCAGGTGGACGTCGGCCAGCTTGGCCAGGTTGGAGTCGGGGTTGCCGGTGACCGAGATCAGCCGCGCGCCGATGCGCTTGACGATCGGGATGATCGACAGCAGCTCGCCGGTCTCGCCCGAATTGGAGAAGGCGATCAGCACGTCGTCGCGCGTGACCATGCCCAGGTCGCCGTGGCTGGCTTCGGCCGGGTGCACGAAAAACGCCGGCGTGCCGGTCGAGGCCAGCGTGGCGGCGACCTTGCGCCCGATATGGCCGGACTTGCCGATGCCCGAGACGACCACGCGCCCCGTGCATTGCAGGATCAGCAGCACGGCACGGGCAAAGTCGCCGTTCAGGCGTCCGGAAAGTGCGGAAACCGCGTCGGCTTCGGTCTGGAGAGTGTCGCGGGCGAGCCTGAGTGCTCGATCCGCATCGAAATTGGCTATCATGGCGACGAAGTATACCAACGAATGCGATGGCGCCTGGTCTGACCTACGGCGCACGTCGTGCTTGCCGTGCTCGCCGTATTTTGCCGGCAGGGTGCCCGTGCCGGGTCGGACGCGCGCCTGGCCGGTCACCCAGACCGCCTGATGCATTCTCCGCTGGAACTGACCCTGGTGCTGCTGGCCGCCGCCGTTTTCGGCGTGGTCGCATTCCGCATGTTGCAGCTGCCGCCGATGCTGGGCTACCTGGCCGTCGGCATCCTGATCGGCCCGCACGCGCTGGGGCTGGCCAGCGACACCGCGCAGACCAAGTACCTGGCCGAATTCGGCGTGGTCTTCCTGATGTTCTCGATCGGGCTGGAATTCAACCTGACCAAGCTGCGCTCGATGAAGCGGCTGGTGTTCGGCATGGGCGGCTCCCAGGTGGTGCTGTCGATGCTGGCGGTGGTGCCGGCAAGCTGGGCGTTCAACTGGCTGTTCCCGATGTCCTGGCAGGCGTCGGTGGCGCTGGGCGGGGCGCTGGCGATGTCTTCCACGGCGATCGTCTCCAAGATGCTCTCCGAGCGCATGGAGCTGGAGAGCGAGCACGGCCGCAATATCATCAGCATCCTGCTGTTCCAGGATCTGGCGGTGGTGCCGCTGCTGATCGTGATCCCGGCGCTGTCGCGCGATCCGGCCGACCTGATGGCGGCGCTGGGCCTGGCCATGCTCAAGATCGTGGTGGCACTGGGCGCCATCTTCTTCCTCGGCCAGCGCCTGATGAGCCGCTGGTTCCATGTGGTGGCGGCGCGCCGCTCGCAGGAACTGTTCATGCTGAACCTGCTGCTGGTGACGCTGGGCATGGCGGCGCTGACCGAGCGGCTGGGCCTGTCGATGGCGCTGGGCGCCTTCATGGCGGGCATGTTGATCTCCGAGACGCCCTACCGCCATCAGGTGGAAGAAGACATCAAGCCGTTCCGCGACGTGCTGCTGGGGCTGTTCTTCGTCACCATCGGCATGCTGCTCAATATCCGTGTGGTGCTGGACCACGCGTGGCTGGTGCTGGCGCTGCTGGTGGTGCCGATACTGTTCAAGCTGGTGCTGATCTCGGTGCTGGCGCGGGTCTTCGGCTCGCGCCAGGGCGTGGCCATCCGCACCGGGCTGGGGCTGGCGCAGGCGGGCGAATTCGGTTTCGTGCTGCTGAACCAGATCGACGGCCTGAACCTGGTCGACCCGGTGCTGATCCAGGTGATCCTGGCGTCGATGCTGCTGTCGATGCTGGCCGCGCCATTCCTGATCCAGTACAGCGACGCCATCGTGCTGCGCTTTGCCGCCAACGAATGGCTGATGCAGTCGCTGAACATGACCCGCATCGCCGCCCAGAGCCTGCAGACCGAGAAGCACGCCATCATCTGCGGCTTCGGCCGCAGCGGGCAGAACCTGGCGCATATGCTGGAGCGCGAGGGCATCAACTACGTGGCGCTGGACCTGGATCCCGACCGCGTGCGCGAGGCCGCCGCCGCCGGCGACACCGTGGTCTACGGCGACGCGGGCCGGCGCGAGGCGCTGATCGCCGCGGGCATCCACCGCGCCGCCGCGCTGATCGTCACCTATGCCAATACGCCCTCGGCGCTCAAAGTGCTGCACCACGTGCAGGAACTGGCGCCGGCGCTGCCGGTGATCGTGCGCACGGTGGATGATTCAGAACTGGACACGCTGCAGAAGGCCGGCGCCACCGAGGTGGTGCCCGAGATCATCGAGGGCAGCCTGATGCTGGCGTCGCACGCGCTGGTGCTGCTGGGCGTGCCGATGCGCCGGGTGGTGCGCGGCGTGCAGCAGGCGCGCGACGCGCGCTACAGCCTGCTGCGCGGCTATTTCCATGGCCGCGACGATGACGAGGACATGGTCGAGCGCGATTCGGTGCGGCTGCATTCCGTGTCGCTCGGGCCGCAATCCACCGCGGTGGGGCGGCGCCTGGGCGTGCTGGGGCTGGAGCGCATAGGCGTGGAAGTCACCGCGGTGCGCCGGCGCGGCATCCGCGCCTTCGACCCGCAGCCCGAGACCGTGCTGGAACCGGGCGACATCGTGGTGCTGCGCGGCCCGCCCGAAGCGCTGGAGGCGGCAGAGACGCGCATCCTGAACGGCTGAGCGGGGCCGCCGGATGCGTCAGTGCGGACGCGCCTCGACCCAGGATTCCGGCAGATTCTCCAGCACCGCGCGTGCGTCCAGCGAGCGGATCGGCACGCTGGTATCGGCCGGGATGCGGCCCTCGCCCTGCAACATCAGGTAACGCAGGCAGCACACGCGCAGGAAGGACGAGAAATTGCCCGCCACCGCCTCGCTGCCGCGATGTTCGGTCAGTTCATCGTGCAGGCGCGTGATCAGCTGGTTGACGGTCATGCCGTCGCGCTGCGCCAGTTCCTCCAGCACTTCCCAGAACAGGCTTTCCAGCCGGATGCTGGTGGCCACCCCGTGCAGGCGCAGCGAGCGCGACTGGCTCTGGTACGACTCCGGATTGGCGCGGATAAAGATTTCACACATGAATGCTCCCGTGCGGGCGGCGCTGCCGACAGGCATGTACACGATTCGCCGCATGGGGGCGAGCCGTGCCTTCACGCGTGGGGGCGCCGCGTGCGGAAAGCTCTAATGTACGATCCGCGTGCCCAGCACGGCAAGAAACTGCGCCAGCCAGGCCGGATGCGCGGGCCACGCCGGGGCGGTGACAAGGTTGCCGTCGGTATGGGCCTGGTCGACCGGGATATCGGCATAAGTGCCGCCGGCAAGCTTTACCTCGGGCGCGCAGGCCGGGTAGGCGGAGCAGGTCTTGCCTTCCAGCACGCCCGCCGCGGCCAGCAGCTGGGCGCCGTGGCAGACGGCGGCGATCGGCTTGTCGGCCTGGGCGAAGTGGCGCACGATCTCCAGCACGCGCGCGTTCAGGCGCAGGTATTCGGGGGCGCGGCCGCCGGGGATGACCAGCGCGTCGTACGCGGCCGGGTCGATCCCGGCAAAGGTCGCGTTCAGCGTGAAGTTGTGGCCGCGCTTCTCGCTGTAGGTCTGGTCGCCCTCGAAGTCGTGGATCGCAGTGGCGCAGGCGTCGCCCGCCTGCTTGTCAGGGCAGACCGCGTGGACGGTATGGCCGACCATCTGCAGTGCCTGGAACGGCACCATGGTTTCATAGTCTTCGGCGTAGTCGCCCACCAGCATCAGAATCTTCTTTGCCATCGCGGTCTCCTGTATGGTTACGGGTGTCCGGCGGGTGCCGGACACGGCCCGCCGGTCCTGGTAGCCTGTGCGGCCGGCAGGACCATTGTGCTGGCTACCCCGGCGGCGCGGGTGGTAACTGGTTACCGCGCAGGCCTGACCCTGGCCACGTCCTCCCTTTTTCTACCGGCGCGCGACGCCGCGCGCCTACCGTTTCCAGACCTTATGGCAGATTCCATCATCCAGTCCCCCGAACTCGGCGACGTCACCGGCTACCTGCGCGAGCGCATCCGGACCGTGCCGGACTGGCCCATGCCGGGCGTGATGTTCCGCGACATCACCCCGCTGCTGCAGAACCCCAAGACCCTGCGCGTGCTGATCGATGTCTTCGTGCACCGCTACATGGACGCGCAGCTGGACCTGGTCGCGGGCATCGATGCGCGCGGCTTTATCCTGGGCGCGATCGTCGCGTATGAACTGAACCTGGGCTTCGTGCCGATCCGCAAGAAGGGCAAGCTGCCGTTCCAGACCGTGGCCGAGGAGTACGAGCTGGAATACGGCAGCGCCACCGTCGAGATCCATGCCGATGCCTGCAAGGCCGGCGACCGCGTACTGCTGGTCGACGACCTGATCGCCACCGGCGGCACCATGATGGCCGGGCGCAAGCTGCTGGAGCGCCTGGGCGCGACGGTGGTGGAGGGCGCCGCCATCGTCGACCTGCCCGAACTGGGCGGCTCGAAGCTGCTGCAGGACGGCGGGCTGCCGCTGTTCACCGTGTGCAAGTTTGAGGGGCACTGAGCCGCGCTGACAGACCCGCACGATTTCCACGCAAGGAGACCCCATGCCTGACCTGCTGCTGTTCCTGCTGACTTCGATTGCCGTGACCGTGGCCCCGGGGCCAGACAACCTGCAAGTGCTGGCGCGCGGCATGGCGCAGGGACGGCGTGCCGGGCTGGTGGCGGCGCTGGGCTTTTCAGTCGGATGCCTGTTCCATACCGTGATCGCGGCGGTGGGGCTGGCGGCGGTGCTGCGCTCGTCACCGCTGGCGTTCCAGCTGATCAAGTACGCCGGCGCGGCCTACCTGATCTGGATCGGCATCCAGGCGCTGCGCGCCAGGGGCGGGCTGGCGCAGGGCGGTGAGGTCGATGCCGTGCCGCTCGCGCGCGTGTTCCGCCAGAGCGTGCTGGGCAACATGATGAACCCCAAGGTGACGCTATTCTTCCTGGTGTTCCTGCCGCAGTTCGTGCGTGCCGATGCCGCGCACCCGGGGCTGCAGTTCTTGCTGCTGGGCGCGGTCTTCATGCTGCAGACCGCGGTGGTGTTCTCGCTGTTCGGGCTGTGCGCCGGCTGGCTGGGCGCCTGGCTGCGCCGCCGCCCGGCCACCGGCCGCTGGCTGGACCGCGCCGCCGGGGCGATCTTCGTCGGGCTGGGGATCAAGGTCGCGCTGCCCTGAGCGCCGCCGCTGGCGGGTGTATGGGCGCGTTGCCTGTTGCCCGCACGCCGCACCCATGCCGTTGCCGCTGTGTGGTGACGGGCGCATAATGCCCCATTGACAACTACACGATGACCGGGCCGAGCCTCCAGGGTTCTGTCGGCACTGGTCACACAAGGGCGCACAATGGGCGTACTCCTTCACCTGTTATCAGGCGTTGCCCTGCTCGTCTGGGGCACCAACATCGTCAAGGTCGGCATCCTGCGCGTCTACGGCGCGAACCTGCGCCATGTCCTGTCGACCAGCGTCTCCAACCGCTTCACCGCCTTCCTCGCCGGGCTCGGCGTCACCGGGCTGGTCCAGAGCAGCAATGCCACCGCGGTCATCGTCAGCTCCTTCGTCGGCCAGGGCCTGATCGCCGTGGCGCCGGCGCTGGCCATCATGCTCGGCGCCAACGTCGGCACCGCGCTGATGGTGCAGGTGTTCTCGCTGGACCTGTCCTGGCTGTCGCCGCTGCTGATCTTCATCGGCGTGATCTGCCACCTGACCTGGAAGGGCAGCAAGCCCGGCCACGTCGGCCGCGTGCTGATCGGCCTGGGCCTGATCACCCTGGCGCTGGAACTGATCTCGATCGCGACCCGTCCCGTGGTGCAGGCCGCCGGCGTCAAGGTGCTGTTTGCCTCGCTGACAGGCGATTCGGGGCTGGACATGCTGGTCGGCGCCTTCCTGACCATCCTGTGC
The DNA here is from genome assembly GCF_003353055.1 of Cupriavidus lacunae. Classification (GTDB taxonomy): domain Bacteria; phylum Pseudomonadota; class Gammaproteobacteria; order Burkholderiales; family Burkholderiaceae; genus Cupriavidus; species Cupriavidus lacunae. Next base: position 195,431 of record NZ_QKWJ01000003.1, on the reverse strand, counting down.
TATTCCAGCCTGGCCGTGGTGCTGTTCTGCGGCGCGCTGGCCTCGGCCGGCGTGGTGTCGATCCACGTGGCGCTGGCGCTGGTGCTGGGCGCCAACCTGGGCTCGGGCATTTCGGCGCTGCTGACCACCTCGGGCAACAACCAGCCGGGCAAGCGCGTGACGCTGGGCAACCTGCTGTCGCGCCTGCTGGGCTGCCTGGTCGCGCTGCCGCTGCTGAACCAGGCCGAGGAGTTGCTGGCGCTGGTCGATCATGACCCGCAGCGGCTGATCGTCAATTTCCACCTGCTGTTCAACGTCACGCTGGCCGTGCTGCTGCTGGGCGCCACCGCGCCGCTGGCGCGGCTGTGCGAGCGCGTGCTGCCCGGGCGCAATACCGGCGAAAGCCAGGTCACGCCGCGCCACCTCGATACCGCCGCGCTGTCCACGCCCACACTGGCGCTGTCCAACGCCGCGCGCGAGGTGCTGCGCATCGGCGACCGCATCGAGCAGATGCTGGACAACATGCTGCGCGTGCTGCGCACCAACGACGCCAAGCTGGCCACCGCCACCTGCCGCATCGACAACGAAGTGGACGACCTCTACACCGCGATCAAGCTCTACCTGACCCGCATCAGCCTGGAAGCGCTGGACGAGCGCGACGGCCAGCGCTGGACCGAGATCATCTCGCTCACCATCAACCTGGAACACGCGGGCGACATCATCGAGCGCATCCTGCTCGATACCAAGGACAAGAAGATCGCCCACAACCTGATGTTCTCCGAGGCCGGCATGCAGGAGATCGCCGAGATGCACGCGCGCCTGGTCGCCAACCTGCGGCTGGGCTTGTCGGTGTTTCTCAATGGCGACCTCAAGAGCGCGCAGGCACTGATGGCGGAGAAGGCCAACTTCCGCGAGCTGGAGCGCAAGTACGCGCGCACCCACCTGCAGCGCGTGGCGGTGCAGACCGCCGAGAGCATCGAGACCAGCTCGCTGCACCTGGACGTGATCAGCGAACTGAAGCGCCTGAATTCGCTGTTCTGCGCCACCGCCTATCCGGTGCTGGAACAGGCCGGCGTGCTCAACCGCAGCCGCATGAAGGAAGACGAGTTGCCGCCGGTGCCACGGGTGCAGGCGGCACAGCACTGAGCAGCGGCGCTAGTGTCCTGAATCGCAAGTTCGTTGCATAAGTCTGCCGATAAGCTGCACGATCCGTCGTCGCGAAGGCTCGCAAGGCTCCAGCCTTGCTGCGCTTCGCTCCTAGGCTCGCGCACCTTCTCGACAGACTTATTTCTGCAACGAACTTCCGACTCAGGACACTAGAGCTTGTAGCCAATCATGCGCAACAGCGCCTTGCGCTCGGCCACATCGGCATCGGTTTCGATGCCCAGTGGCGAGGCGCCATCGATTACGCCCATCACGCCGCGTCCGGCATCGGTCTGTGCGACAAGCACCTCGGTCGGATTGGCGGTGGCGCAGAAGATGCGGCACACCTCCGGCACCGCCCGCACCGCGGCCAGCACGTTGACCGGAAAGTAACCGTCCCCGAGGAAAATCAGGAAGGTATGCCCGGCGCCGATGGCGCGGGCGTTCTCGCAGGCGAGGTCGATCAGGCCCTCATCGGTGCCGGACCAGCGCACCAGGCGCTTGCCCGAGGCCTCGCAGAACGCCAGCCCGAAGCGGATGCCCGGCACGGTGCCGGCCAGCGCCTCGTGCAGGTCTTCAACGGTCTTGATGAAGTGCGACTGGCCGAAGATGAAGTTGGTGGCTTCCGGCTTGGTGACCGGCACGACCGACAGTTCCATGGCAGGCTCCCGCATGGCGGCAGGGCTTGCCGCCATCGGGTTCATGGTAGGGCGCGGGGTGGCGAAAGCAAGCCGCGCGGGGCGGCCACACCCGTTCAGGCCCGCTTGAGCAGCGGCGCCAGGTACTTGCCGGTAAAGCTCGCCTTGCTCCTGGCGACATCCTCCGGCGTGCCGCGCGCGATCACCTGGCCGCCGCCGGCGCCGCCCTCGGGGCCCATGTCGATCAGCCAGTCGGCGGTCTTGATGACGTCCAGGTTGTGCTCGATGATGACCACGGTGTTGCCCTGGTCGCGCAGCTTGTGGATGACCTTGAGCAGCAGTTCGATATCGTGGAAGTGCAGCCCGGTGGTGGGCTCGTCCAGGATATAGAGCGTGCGCCCGGTATCGCGCTTGGACAGCTCCAGCGACAGCTTGACGCGCTGTGCCTCGCCGCCCGACAGCGTGGTCGCCGACTGGCCCAGCCGAATATAGCCCAGGCCCACGTCCAGCAGCGTCTGCAGCTTGCGCCGCACCACCGGCACGGCGCTGAAGAACTCGTGCGCCTGCTCGACGGTCAGCTCCAGCACCTCGGAGATGTTCTTGCCCTTGTACAGGACCTCCAGCGTCTCGCGGTTGTAGCGCTTGCCGTGGCAGACATCGCACGGCACATAGATGTCGGGCAGGAAGTGCATCTCGACCTTGAGCACGCCATCGCCCTGGCAGGACTCGCAGCGCCCGCCCTTGACGTTGAACGAGAAGCGGCCCGGATCGTAGCCGCGCTCCTTGGCCGACGGCACGCCGGCGAACAGCTCGCGGATCGGCGTGAAGAGGCCCGTGTAGGTGGCCGGGTTGGAACGCGGGGTGCGGCCGATCGGGCTCTGGTCGACGTTGATGACCTTGTCGAAGTGCTCCAGCCCCTCGATGCGGTCGTGCGCCGCCGGTTCCGCCGTGGAGCCGTACAGGTGGCGCGCCACCGCGTGGTAGAGCGTGTCGTTGATCAGCGTCGACTTGCCCGAGCCGGACACGCCGGTGATGCAGGTCAGCAGGCCAACCGGCACCTCGGCGGTGACATTGCGCAGGTTGTTGCCGCTGGCGTTGACGATGCGCAGCAGCCGTTCGTCGTCCGGCGCGGCCCGCTTCGACGGCACCTCGATGCGCCGCTGCCCCGACAGGTACTGCCCGGTCAGCGAGGCCGGCGAGGCCTCGATCTGCTGCGGCGTGCCTTCGGCCACGATCATGCCACCGTGCACGCCGGCGCCCGGGCCGATATCGACCACGTAGTCGCAGGCGCGGATCATGTCCTCGTCGTGCTCGACCACCAGCACCGAGTTGCCGATATCGCGCAGGTGCTTGAGCGTGCCGATCAGGCGGTCGTTGTCGCGCTGGTGCAGCCCGATCGAGGGCTCGTCCAGCACGTACATCACGCCGGTCAGGCCCGAGCCGATCTGCGACGCCAGCCGGATGCGCTGGGCCTCGCCGCCCGACAGCGTATCGGCGCTGCGTTCCAGCGACAGGTAGTCCAGCCCGACATTGTTCAGGAAGTTCAGCCGCGCGGAGATCTCCTTGACGATCTTGTCGGCGATCTCGCGCTTGGCGCCGTGCATGTCCAGCGTCAGGAAATACGTCAGCGCGTCGCGCAGCGGCCAGCCGTTGATCTCGAAGATCGCGCGCGCCTGCTCGCCCTCGCCCAGCTTGACGTGGCGAGCCTCGGTGCGCAGGCGGGTGCCGTGGCAGGCGGGGCAGGGCTGGTTGTTCTGGTACTTGGCCAGCTCCTCGCGCACCGCGACCGAATCGGTCTCGCGGTAGCGGCGCTCCAGGTTGGGTATGATCCCTTCAAACACATGCTCGCGCACGGTGGTGCGGCCGCGCTCGTTCATATAGGTGAACGGGATCTCCTGCTCGCCCGAGCCGTGCAGCACCACCTGCTGCACATTTTCCGGCAGGTCTTCGAACGCGGTCTCGGTGTCGAATTCGTAGAACGCCGCCAGGCTTTGCAGCATCTGGAAGTAGAACTGGTTGCGGCGGTCCCAGCCCTTGATCGCGCCCGAGGCCAGCGACAGGTTGGGGAAGGCCGCCACGCGCTTCGGGTCGAAGAAGGTGATCTGGCCCAGCCCGTCGCAGCTCGGGCATGCACCCATCGGGTTGTTGAAGGAGAACAGCCGCGGCTCCAGTTCCTGCAGCGAATACGAGCAGATCGGGCAGGCAAACTTGGAGCTGAACATATGCTCCTTGCCGCTGTCCAGTTCCAGCGCAAGCGCGCGGCCATCGGCCAGGCGCAACGCGGTCTCGAACGACTCGGCCAGGCGCTGCTTGATGTCGGCGCGCACCTTGACGCGGTCCACCACCACTTCAATGGTGTGCTTCTCGGTCTTCTTCAGTTTGGGCAGCGCGTCGACCTCATAGACCTTGGCCTCGGCCTCGTGCGCGGCGCCGCCGCCCGAGCGGATGCGAAAGCGCACGAAGCCCTGGGCCTGCATGCTGTCGAACAGGTCCATGTGCTCGCCCTTGCGGTCGGCTACCACCGGCGCCAGGATCATCAGCTTGGTGTCTTCCGGCAGCGCGAGCACGGCGTCGACCATCTGCGACACGCTCTGGGCCTGCAGCGCCAGGTTGTGGTCCGGGCAGTAGGGCGTGCCGGCGCGGGCGTACAGCAGGCGCAGGTAGTCGTGGATCTCGGTGACGGTGCCCACCGTCGAGCGCGGGTTGTGGCTGGTGGCCTTCTGCTCGATCGAGATCGCAGGTGACAGGCCCTCGATCAGGTCCACGTCCGGCTTTTCCATCAGCTGCAGGAACTGGCGGGCGTAGGCGGACAGCGACTCCACGTAGCGGCGCTGGCCCTCGGCATAGAGCGTGTCGAAGGCGAGCGAGGACTTGCCCGAACCCGACAGGCCGGTGATCACGATCAGCCGGTTGCGCGGCAGGTCGAGATTGATGTTCTTCAGGTTGTGGGTACGCGCCCCACGGATCTTGATTTCTTCCATATGCCGAAAAGTCGTCGCCAGACAGGCCGCCTTGCCAGCCTGAAAGGGCTGGCAGGGCTGTCTGAAGGAATCGCAGAACCCGAAACAAGTACCGAAATTGGCACTTCCGACCGCTGGCGACGGCCGGAATGCGCGCCCGGGCACACGCCCGGGGGTCCTCTGGCATGGCCAGGTGACCCGGGAAGCGCGAAGGAGCAAACCTGTTAATATACCCAACTTCGGTTTCCGGGGTGGCTCGCGCCATGCAGGCGCCCGGCGAAGCCGCCGTCGGCTCCGGGTTCCGGGCGGCAACTTCCCCCCGTGATCCCGATCAAAACTGCCGTTGCCGCTTGCCGCATTACCGGGCACGGGCAGCCAGCCTGACAGATTCCACGATCCCACGATCGCAATGCCGTCGATCCAGTCTTCTTCTCCGGGTGCGGGTGCCGCCGACGCATCTCAGGCCCCCCCCGCCCGCGAACGCATGACCCGCGCCGAGTTGCGCGCCGCCGTGTCGCTGGCCAGCATCTTCGCCTTGCGCATGCTGGGGCTGTTCCTGATCCTGCCCGTCTTTGCCGAATACGCGCGCGGCCTGCCCGACGGGCACGACGCCCAGCGCGTGGGCCTGGCCATGGGCATCTACGGCCTGATGCAGGCCTTCCTGCACATCCCGCTGGGCTGGCTGTCCGACCGGATCGGGCGCAAGCCGGTGATGGTGGCCGGCCTGCTGCTGTTTATCGCCGGCGGCCTGGTGGCGGCTTTCTCCGACACGCTCAGCGGCATCATCGCCGGCCGCGCGCTGCAGGGCATGGGCGCGATCTCAGCGGCCATCACCGCCTGCATCGCCGACCTGACGCGCGAGCGCCATCGCACCAAGGCGATGGCGATGGTGGGCGGCAGCATCGGCCTGACCTTCGCGTTGTCGCTGGTGATCGCCTCGCCGCTGCTGCACAGCATCGGCATGTCCGGCATCTTCGGGCTGATGTCGGTGCTGGGGGTGGTGGCCATCGGCGTGACGCTGTTCCTGGTGCCGACCCCGCCGCCGCCGCATCCGGTGCGCCTGCCGTTCCGCAAGGTGCTGCTCAATGCCGACCTGGCGCGGCTCAATGTGGGCGTGCTGGCGCTCCATGCCTCCCAGGTGGCGATGTTCATGGTGGTGCCGGCCATGCTGGCGGATGCCGGCATGCCGCTGGACCAGCACTGGAAGGTCTACCTGCCGGTGGTGCTGGTGTCCTTTGTGCTGATGCTGGGCCCGATGATGGCGGCCGAGCGCTACGGCCGCGTGCGCCCGGTGCTGTTGAGCGCGGTCGCGCTGATGACCGCGGTGCAGCTGCTGTTTGCCGCCGTGCACGGGCTGTGGGCCATCGTCGGCGTCTTGCTGCTCTTCTTCGTCGCGTTCAACGTGCTGGAGGCGATGCAGCCTTCGCTGGTGTCGCGCTACGCCGCGGCCGCGCGCGGCGCGGCGCTCGGCGTCTACAACACGACCCAGGCCCTGGGCCTGTTCCTGGGCGGCGCCGCCGGCGGCTGGCTGCTCAAGCACGAGGGCCGCAGCGCAGTGTTCGTCGGCTGCGCGGTGGTGCTGTTGCTCTGGCTTATAATTGCCTGGAGCATGAAGGCGCCGCCGGCGCGCGGGCAGGAAGCTGCACCCGCGACTGCCGCCTGAATCCACAACTGAATCCGCATCACTTCGTAAAGAATCCGGCCTGGAAAAGGCCTAGCATGATCGCGCCACCCGACGTCTGGCCGGGGGGCGCGATGTTCGTTTACGTCACCGCAGTATCGCGTCACACTACAGTCCGCTTTACAGTCATCGTATTGCCACGCTTTTCAACACAGCGCGTGGCTTTTGGAGAACATTCAAATGGCATCGGTCAACAAAGTCATTCTCGTCGGCAACCTCGGCGCAGACCCGGAAACCCGCTACCTGCCCAGCGGCGACGCCGTGACCAATATCCGCCTGGCGACCACCGATCGCTACAAGGACAAGCAGAGCGGCGAGATGAAGGAGGCCACCGAATGGCACCGCATCTCGTTCTTCGGCAAGATCGCCGAAATCGCCGGCCAGTACCTGCGCAAGGGATCGTCGGTCTATATCGAAGGCCGCATCCGCACCCGCAAGTGGCAGGACCAGTCGGGCCAGGACAAGTACTCCACTGAAATCGTTGCCGACCAGATGCAGATGCTGGGCTCGCGCCAGGGTGGTGGCGGTGGCGGTGACGAAGGCGGCTACGGTGGCGGCGCGGGCGGTGGCGGTGGCTACAGCCGCGAAGCATCGGGCGGTGGTGGCTACGGCGGCGGCCGCGGTGGTCAGGCGGGCGCCCAGGGTGGCGGCCAGGGTGGCGGACAGGCCGGTGGCGCTGCGCGCCGTCCGCAGCAGCCGGCATCGAACGGTTTCGAGGATATGGACGACGATATTCCGTTCTAACCTTGCGTATGCACAATCTGTAAAGAAGAACCCCGCTCAATGCGGGGTTTTTTCTTTGGCATCAGTCCGTTAAGCAGCGCCTGGGAAGGCGAAAGCTTCCGAGGGCGCCCCGTTCATGGCGATGATTCTGCCGTCCCCCCCACCGCGATACCCGGGCTGTCCCGGCTTGTGGTTATTCGACCTCGCCGTCGTCGGTATCTCCGGCCTTGGCGTCCGGCTCATGGCTCATCGCGGCTGCAGCGAGGGTGGCGGCGACCTGCGGGGCGGCTTCCTTGCGCTCGCTGTACCTGTCTGTCAGGTAGTCGGAGCGATCGCGGATCAGCAGCGTGAACTTGTACAGCTCTTCCATCACGTCGACCACGCGGTCGTAGTAGGACGACGGCTTCATGCGCCCATCAGCATCGAATTCCTGATATGCCTTGGCCACTGACGACTGGTTGGGAATCGTCACCATCCGCATCCAGCGCCCCAGCACGCGCAGCGCGTTGACTGCGTTGAAAGACTGCGAGCCGCCGCAGACCTGCATCACGGCAAGGGTGCGGCCTTGTGTGGGACGAACGCCGCCGCTCTCCAGCGGCAGCCAGTCGATCTGGTTCTTGAACACGGCGGTCAGGGTGCCGTGCCGCTCGGGACTGCACCAGACCTGTCCTTCGGACCATTCGGACAGCTTGCGCAGTTCGACTACCTTGGGATGGTCCGGCGGCACGCTGTCGGTAACAGGGAGGCCATGCGGGTCGAAGACCCGGGTCTCGGCACCGAACTGCTGCAGAATCCGCTCGGCCTCCCGGGTCAGCAGGCGGCTGTAGGATGTCTCGCGCAGCGAGCCGTAGAGCAACAGGATGCGCGGAGGATGGGTGCTGACCCGAGCCGGCACAAGTTTGTTCAGGTCCGGCGTGTCGAGCAACGACGGTACGACGTTGGGCAATGCAACCGTCATCCGTTGACCCTCCGGCCTTGCGCATCGATGACCACCTCGCCATCCTCCTTGGTGAACCGGCCTTGCTGGGGCGACGGCAGGATGTCGAGCACCAGCTCCGACGGGCGGCACAAGCGCACGCCAAGCTCGGTCACGACGAACGGACGATTGATCAGGATGGGGTGCGCCAGCATGGCGTCGAGCAACTGGTCGTCCGTCAGGGCCGGATCGCCCAGGCCGAGTTCCGCATAGGGGGTGCCCTTCTCGCGGATGGCCTGGCGCACTGTCAGGCCGGCTTGCCGGATCATGTCCTGCAGGGTGGCACGATCCGGTGGCGCGCTCAGGTACTCGATAATCTGTGGCTCGATGCCCGCGTTGCGAATCATGGCCAGCGTGTTGCGGGAAGTACCGCATGCAGGGTTGTGGTAGATCGTGACAGACATGGTTCGGGTTCTCAGTTCGTCTTGGCTTCGTACCAATAGCGCGATCGGTTCACCACGCCGACGACCAGCAGCATGACGGGCACCTCGATCAGTACGCCGACCACCGTGGCCAGCGCGGCGCCGGATTGAAAGCCGAACAGGCTGATAGCGGTGGCGACTGCCAGCTCAAAGAAATTGCTGGCACCAATCAGCGCCGAGGGGCCAGCCACGCAATGGGCGACGCCAAAGCGGCGATTGAGGTAATAGGCGAGGCCGGAATTCAATACCACCTGAATCAGGATCGGGACGGCCAGCAGCAGAATGATCAATGGTTGCTCGACAATGGCATTGCCCTGGAAGCCAAAGAGCAATACGAGCGTGGCAAGAAGTGCCATGATCGAATAAGGGCCGAGCGCACCCACCACGCGCCGATACGTTGCCTCGCCGCGTGCAAGCAGCGCCCTGCGGATGATCTGGGCGATCAGCACCGGAATAACGATGTAGAGCGCGACCGATGTGATGAGGGTCTCCCACGGCACGGCGATCGACGACAGGCCCAGCAAGAGCCCGACCACGGGTGCAAAGGCCACGACCATGATGGCGTCGTTGAGCGCCACTTGCGACAGCGTGAAATACGGGTCGCCCTTGCAGAGCTGCGACCAGACGAAGACCATCGCGGTGCATGGCGCCGCTGCCAGCAGGATCAGGCCGGCGACATAGCTGTCGAGCTGGTCGGCCGGCAGCCACGCTGTGAAGACGTGCCGCACGAAGATCCAGCCCAGCAGTGCCATCGAGAACGGCTTCACGAGCCAGTTCACGAACAGCGTCACGCCGATGCCGCGCCAGTGGCCGGCGACCTGGCCCATCGCCCCGAAATCGATCTTGATCAGCATCGGGATGATCATGACCCAGATCAGCAGGCCGACCGGGATGTTCACCCGTGCCACCTCCATGGCACCGACGGCGTGAAACACGCCGGGCAGCGACTGTCCGAGCAGGATGCCGGCGACGATGCAGAGCGCGACCCAGACGGTCAGATAACGTTCGAAAAAGCCGATACCGCTGCTCGGTGCTGCAACAGCGGCTTGCTGCGCCGTGTTCATCGCTTCGGCTCCGCAGGCTGTTCGCCGATGCTGCAGCGGGTCACAGGGGAGCACGGATTCCCGCCGCAGCAATTCTCCGTGAGATAACTGAGCAGATCGTTCATGGTCTCGTAGCCGGCCGAGTAGATGATCGACCGCCCATCCTGGCGGCTCGTGAGCAGTCCGGCGCGATGCAGTTCCTTGAGGTGAAAGGACATTGACGAGGCTGGCATTTCCATCAGCTCAGCGATACGGCCGGCGGGCAGGCCCTCAGGGCCGGCTTGCACAAGCAGGCGAAAAACGGCCAGACGAATCCCATGGGCGAGGGCGGCGAGCGCCTCAAGAGCGGTGTTTGTTTCCATAATTTGAATGTAGTCGAATTATGGAAGGATGGCAATGATCTGTGGTCCGTGACCTTGCCGGCACGCGGCGATCGCGGCGCGACTAGCCCGGCCGTTGTCCCATGGCGATTACACCTGCTCCGCATAACGCCAACCCGACGCCGACGACGTCATTCCAGGTCGGGGATACTTTATCGACTGTCCACAGCCAGCCGAGCGCGGGCGCGATATAGACCGCTCCGTAAGTGGCATAGACTCTGCCGCTAGCCTGACTTCCTGAAACCGGCAGATTCTACGTGCCCGTGCCAGGCACCTTCGGCGCAAACCGCATGACCTCATGCGCACACATTCGTATGCGGATGGCCGGCCTCGCCCTATATTTTTGCATTCTTAATTTGTATGCAAAAACGGAGGGCGGGCGTGAGGGTTTGGAATACCAGGCGCGGCTGCGCCATGCCACTGGCGATGGCCGGCGTGCTGGCGGTTGTGGGTTGCGGCGCCTCCCAGCAGGCGCTGGCGCAGCCGGCGGCGTCGTCCGTTTCGGTCTATGGCCTGATCGACACCATGGTCCGGTACTCGGACAACAACCGCGGGGACCAGCGCCTGGCGGAACTGAGCGAGGGCTATTTCAGCGGCTCGCGCTGGGGCGTGCGCGGCATCGAGGCGCTGGGTGCGGGCTGGTCGGCGCTGTTCGACCTGGAAAGCGGTTTCGACCTGGCCACCGGTGCCTCGCTGCAAGGGACCGCGGCGCCGAACTACGGGCAGGTTGGCACGCAGGGCACGGGCCGGCTGTTCGGCCGGCAGTCTTTTCTGGGGCTCGAGCACCAGGCGTGGGGCAAGCTGACGTTCGGGCGCCAGTTCACCACGGCCTATGACGCAACGTTTCGCTTCCAGCACTATGGCCATCCCAATCTGGATGCTGTCGCCATCCTTAACGGCTACACCGGTCCGCGCCAGGACAACATGGCGAAGTACGCGGGCAAGTGGGGCGCGCTGTCGGCGGCGGCACACTACACCTTTGGCGAAGTGCCGGGCGATGCGGCCCCGCCAGCAGCAGCCGGGGCCTGGCGCTGGCGTGGACCACGGCGGATCGACGTGGGCGCATTGGAAGCCAGCGGCTGCTCGACGGCAACGTGGCCGTGGACGACGACTACGGGGGCGCGGAGTTTGCAGCCGGCGAGACGCCAGCAGCATAGCCGCCCCAGGACTGGCGGCCAGGCAGCCTCAGGCAAGCACCGGCGACCCGGCCTCCCGCTCCCACTCGACGCAATTCCTGCCGTTGTTCTTGGCCACGTACGGCACGTTGTCCGTGCGCATCAGCAGCGCTTCAAAGTCTTGTTTCTGTCAGGTTCTATTCTAGTCATGGGTGCCGTCAGAGGCTCCCCCCCCCCGATGGATGCCATCCGGCAAACAATTGTGAACAACCTGGCCATCCCCGCGTGCCTTGACTGCCGCATTCGTCAAGGCTGCGAGGGCTGGCGGATGCCCGATCGTCAGCATTTGTGACTAATCTGGTAGATGCTGTCGGATCCTCCGGCAGTTCGGTTTTCCCGTACGCAAGGAGATCACGATGAATATCAAGAAAGCGATGCCGGTGCTGTTGCTGGCGGCAAGCGTGCTGGCGGCGCCGTTCGCGATGGCGCAGGGCGGTGCCAGGTCCAAGCCGATGAAGGATTCCATGGCCGCCTCCGAGCCGGCTGCGCAGAACTCGCCCTATATGCAGGTGCAGCAGTGGAAGAAGGGCGACCGGCTGCCCACCGAGTTCAGGGACCGCCAGTATGTGATCGATGACTACAAGCAGTACAACCTGCCCGCGCCGCGCAAAGGCACGCGCTGGGTCGGGATTGGCGCCGAGTATTACCTGGTGGCGCCCAATGGCGTGGTTCAGCAGGTGGGATCGGGCTCCTGAGCCAGCCGGCCGCGGCGTTGTCCGCAGGAAAACAAGAAAAACCGCCACGCCTGGGTGCGTGGCGGTTTTTTGTGCCGGCTATCAGATACCCAGGATCTTCTTCGCTTCGAGCAGCGATTTCATCGCTTCGTCATGATTGCCAGCCTTGTGATAGGCCTCGCCGTCTGCGCGCAGCTTGGCGACCTTGGCGGCGTCTTCCTGCGACAGGGCAGGCTTGGTCGACAGTTTGGCGTCGATGGCCTTCATCTCATTGGGGCAGTTGTGGGCGAATGCCATGCCGGTGGCGCCGCACAGCAGCACTGCCGTAAGGATCGGAAAGAGTTTGCGCACGTTGGCCTCCGCGTGGAGCCGTTGGAGTATTCAGCATAGTGCATCGCCACGGTGCCGGAGCCTGGCCGGGAGGCGCATAAATGGCGGGTTGCCGCGGCACTGCGAATACCCCCCCATAAAGGGGTAAATGGCGATTATTTGTTTCTCTTTTGAACGGGCCATCGCCGGCCATCGCCAGGCCATCCCATCCGGAATTCAACCGTTATTCAACCATTTGGGCGAGGCCACGCCGGGGCTTTGATGGCTGCGCCGGCACCCATTGCCGCGGTGCTGCAGACGCCCACGGTGCCGACATCTTGCCAGCACGCGTTCGCGTGGCCTGGCGCGGCAGCCCGGGTTTTTTCATAATCGTTTTCCATGGCCTTTTTTCATTTTAAACGGGTGTGCGATTCATTTGGCCTGGCACGGAATTTCCCTGGTTCCGCCCGCGCGCTTCATTAATGAAACAGCCCATGCGAATGCACGATTTGTCGGAGGCACCGCGATCTCTAGATTGGATTCACCCGGCATCGATCCGGGGATGCAGTTCAAAAAAGAATCCGGGGGCTTTCATCATGCAACACATCGACCTGAAACGCGCAGCGATCCCGCTCGCCTGCTTCGCCATCCTGCTCGCCGGTTGCGGCGGTGGCGGCGGCGATTCCACGTCGGCCAGCGCCGGGCCATCGGCCAGCGTGCCCGGTCCCGCCGGCGCCAACGGCAAGACCATCCTGTCCGGCACCAATGCGCCGACCGCGGACGTCGGCACGGATGGCGACTTCTACATCAATGTCTCGGGCTCGACGCTCTACGGTCCCAAGGCTGGCGGGGCCTGGCCGGCCGGCGTGTCGCTGATCGGCCCGCAGGGCGTGGCCGGCGCGCCTGGTGCCGTACTGCTGCACGGCGCGGCCGATCCCACCGCGGCGGACGGCGGGGTCGGCAGCTTCTACCTGAATACGACCACCAACACGCTGTTCGGCCCGAAGACGGCGGATGGCTGGCCGGCCGGGGTATCCGTGGTCGGGCTGACGGGGCCGGTCGGCCCAGCGGGTCCCGCTGGGGCTGACGGGGCGCCAGGGCCGGCAGGGCCGGCAGGTGCGAAGGGGGACAAGGGCGATACCGGCGCGCAGGGTGCGACGGGTGCCACTGGCGCGACGGGCGCGACAGGTTCGCAGGGTGCGACGGGTCCGCAGGGTGCGACGGGTGCGCAGGGTGCAACGGGTGCAACGGGTGCAACGGGTGCAACGGGTGCAACGGGTGCAACGGGTGCGGCGGGAGAAAAGGGCGACAAGGGAGATCCCGGCACGGGCGGAACCGTCTACACGGCCAATTTCGCCGTCACCTCGCCGCCCGGCGGCAACGGGACTTACGTCATGACCGGCTCCGGGCTGACGCAGCAGAGTTCCGATCCCTATTTCGGCGCGGTGATGCCCGTGGCCTGCGACGGCGGCTTTACCCTGACCGCAAGCCTGGCGGGCGCAGTGCCGTCCAATGCGGCATACACGATGACGGCATATCGTGTCGCCAGCGGCACGGCGCTGGACACGCTCGAATCGCTGCCTTTGACCGATGCGTCCCAATGCGTGCTCGACAACGCCGACCGGACCTGTTCGGCGCCGGCCACCACACCTGTGGCGGCCAACGACATCGTCCAGGTCCGGGTCAGCGGCAACAACACCTTCAACTGGAACGGGGGGCTGTACGTCAACCTGTACTGCAAGCACTGAAACCGGGCCACCCGGCGGCCGCCCGGCCGCCGCCAGCAACAAACCTCTGCCAGGGCTGCCAGCGCAGCAGCGCGCCAGCCACTGACTGCGCCCTGGTTTTCCCGCACGCCTTCCAGTGTTATTTTGGAGGGCGTCATTTTTTTGTCCGCCCCGTTCCGTACCATACCGCTTGCCCCGACGCCTTACCGGACCTGCCGCTGCGCATGGAAACCTCCGCCGAACACTATTCGCTGGCACTGCTATGCGCCGCCGTGCTGACCGTGACCGTGGTCGGCATCCACTACGAGGCGCTGCGGCTGCTGTCCGCGATGCACCCCCGGCGCTGGAGCGGGCGCGTCAATATCGGCGTGCTGATCGTCTGCATCATCGTGGTCCATTGCCTTGAGGCGCTGCTGTTCGCACTGGGTTTCTGGTTTGCCGACCAGGTGCTGGGCCTGGGCGGGCTGGCAGGCGTTGCCGCGCCGGGCGGCAAGGCATCGGGCATGCACGGGCAGCCGGGTGCGCTGGTCTATGCCTACTTTGCGCTGGAAACCTTTACCACGCAGAGCCTGGGCGATATCGTCCCGGTGGGCGCCACCCGCCTGATCGCCAGTATCGAGCCGCTCGTCGGCCTGATCCTGATCGGCTGGTCTACCTCGTTCACCTACGTCATGATGCGCCGCGACTGGGAGCTGGAGCGCGACGAAGGCGGCGACCGCCGCCGCGACTAGCGGCCCCGGCCCGCCGGTTTTTCCAGCCCCCGGGTCTGGCGCCAGGCCAGGGGCTGGCGGCCGCTCTGGCGCCTGCTGACCACGCCGGAGCTCTGGGTGGCTGCGCAGATCCGCAAGCGCGCCAAGACCATGGCCTGGACGCCCGGCCTGACGCTGGACTACGCGCGCGCGCTCAGCATGCTGGCTGATCCGCGGCCGTCCGGCTGGGCCAGCATGACCCGGATGGCGCTGGGGCAGATGCGGCGCCACCGCCAGGACTGGCGCCAAGCGGCGCGCGTCCAGGCAGGCAAGGCGGGAATGCCGGGCGATGGGCCCGTCGCAGGTGGCATCGACGCCGCAAATGTCGGAAATGCCGGTAATGCCGGTAGTGTCAGGCAGGCCGCGAACGATTAAGCTGGCGGCCTTTGACTAAATTCATCGAGCCACAGGAGAGAAGTCAATCATGCCGAGCCGCCAGCGAATCCTGACCCGTATTGCCGCGATCGCCGCCGTGGCGCTGGCCTGCGGTGCCCATGCGCAGAAGCCGGACGGGGACAGTGCTGCCGCCGCCGCCATCAACGAAGCGGTGCAGCAGGGCACCACCCCCTACCGTCCCGACCCGGCCGCGACGCCGGGCAGCATCCAGTCGGACGAATGCCGCGCCCTGGCCGCCCAGATCGCCGAGGCGCCCAAGCGCGAATACCGCGCCACCCAGCCGGCCATTGAAACCGCGCAGGGCCGCATGGTCCCGGAGCTGGAACGTGACCGTCCGAAGAAGTCGCTGCAGCAGGCGTATCGGGAGAAGTGCACGCAGTAAGCCGGGCGCGGCGGGCCGGCTCAGCCGCGCCCGGCCGCCACGTAGGCGCCGGTGCGGTGCAGCTCGCCCTCGGCCTGCTCCAGCGCGCGGATCGCGCCCTTGCCCTTGCGCGCGAGCAGCTGCTCGACCAGCGCCTCGGCCACGGCCACGCCGGCGGTAATCGACGGGAAGAACGACGGGCTTTCCACCGAGAACAGCAGCGTGCAGTCCGCCGCCAGCGCCATCGGCGACACCGTGCTGTCGGTCAGAGCGATCACCTTGCAGCCGCACTCGCGCGCGGCCGCGGCCACGCGGATGCTCTCGTGTGAATACGGGGCGAAGCTGACCACCACCACCGCATCCTTGGGCGCGAGGCCGCGCAGCTCCATTTCCAGCGTGCCGGCATCGGCGCGGATCAGGTGCACGGAGCTGCGGAACAGCCGGTAGACATAGTGGAAGGTGAACGCGATCGGAAAGCAGGAGCGGAAGCCCGCCACATGCACGCAGGCCGCTTGCGACAGCAGCTCGGCGGCCTGCGGCAGCGTCTTTTCGTTGCTGGCGGCGATCAGGTCCAGGTTGTGGTGCTGCGCGTCCAGCATCTCGCCCAGCATGCGGCTGGCGCTGCTTTCACGCACCACCTTGCGCGCGCGGTGCGCATACGGCTGGCTGCCGCCGCGCAGCGCGTCGACAAACAGCTCCCGCAGTCCCTGCCAGCCCTCGAAGCCCAGATGCTGCGACAGCCGCACCAGGGTGGCCGGCTGCACCCCGGCGCTGGCCGCGATCTTGCGCATTGACAGCACCGGCACGTCCTGCGGATGGTCGAGCAGGTAGCGCGCGCCGCCCTGGAACTGCGTGCTGAGCGTCGGGAAACTGGCGCGCAGCCGGGCAAGCAGGGCCTCCAGGTCTTGCGGCGGGGTGGGGCTGTCGGACGACATTGGTACTCCGGATTGGATTTGTAACGATTGTTGCACAGCTGGCTGCGGGCAGCATCACCTGGTTGCGCGACAGGCACGCGGCCCTCGCTCGGCCGGTTGCCCAACGTGTGGATTCGTTCGATTCCGGTCCGCCTATTTATGAAACATATGTTCCGTCGAGGGAGGTTTTGTATCTATACTGCCGCCATCACCGCTGCGTCTTCGTATATCGACCTCGGCGATCAAAGCTGTAAGCGCCGACGCCACTACAGGCCTGTCGTTTTGGACCCATCGAGCTTCATGACCCACGTCTTTCATCGGAATCCGCGCCAGAGACTCTCCCGGTGCTGGTCGCCGGCAAGGGCACCGAACTGAGGGGCATTGAAGGCAGGCGCTACTGGAAGCCTCCGGCGCCGCCGCGGTGTCGTCCCTCGGCTAGGGACATCCGCGCGTGAACGAGGCAATCAAGGCGCAACTGGAGCTGGGGCAGGGCAGCCGCCGGCATTTCATCGCGCGGCGCCAGAGCTAGCACGGCAACAGGCTCGGAGCCCTGGTCATCGGCGGCAATGCCTGGCGACGCGAGTCATTCCCGCCTGGTGCCCGCGCTACATGCTTCACTGCTGATCCTGGACGAGTCCATGTCAGGTATAAGCCACACCGGTTACCAGTTTGCCTGCGACGAAGGCGGCGTAGTGCCAAAGGTACCAATGGTGCCAAGTGGGCAGGATGTGGCAATCGTCCAACGATTGACGTTGTGCCTTGGCAACCTTCTGTCGAGTATTGACACGATTGTATAAAATCCTCAACATCTGAGCCACGTGGCCATTTAGTGAGCCCGTCAATAAACAAAATAGGCGCTGCCGGTCGCATGCCGCATGCGGCTCCAGCATGCCAGAACGAGGCAATTTTCGGGAAGGACGTGGTAGTTCCGCCGCAGAGCGGAGCGCCTGGTCTGATCGCGCAACGAAAGAAGGGGTCAATATGAAACAGGTCATCAGAGGCGCGCCAGCCCTCTCGTCCGCATATCAGCGCTGTCGACGACAGCGCTGAATCCGCTAATTCTTGCGCGACTGAGCCCAATTTCCCGGTTCCACAAGAAATCCGTCGCCACCTCAGGCGACAGGGATTTGCGTGTAATCGTCGGCCGGCCCTCGACTGCGCGATGCGGACCCAGTCCTGTCTGCGCCCCGATCAGCGTGCCATGCGCCAACCGCAGGCCGTCCAGCGCGAGCAGCGTCGTGATCTGAACCGCGTTCTTGTATCAGCCCGCAGTATCTGACCTTCGTGAGGCCGAATTGCTGCTTGATCACCCGGAACGAATGCGCAAACCTGGCTCGGCCGCGGGCATTGATGTGCCCGAGCCGATTGGCGACGAGCGCCTGGATCGCGCCGCTACCGCCGCCGGATCAGGGCAACAGATCGTTGCGCAGGTACTGGCGACAAGTCACACGCCCTTTCCCTTGGCTTCCCGCTTCTGCAAGCCTGATCTATCGCTTCATCTCCGACTCATCACTCAGGCACACGCATGGCTACGCTTGCATTTCAGTCGACGACGACTGCCCGCGTTGAGTGGATCGGTTGTCCTTAGCGCCATCACAATGAACTATTGAGTCAAAAAAATGCAGAGGCGTTTTAATCGCTACAGAGGTTTTACTCTCATTGAGCTGCTAATCGCGGTCGCCATCGTGGCTATCCTGGCAGCCGTCGCCATACCGTCCTATCAGAATTATGTGAGGAAAGGAAGGCGCGCCGATGCCCAGGCTCTGCTCCAGGCGGCGAGCATCGCGCAGGAAAAGTATCGCTTGAACAATACGACCTACGCGACTGCGACATCTAATCTATCGCCGCCTTGCCCGACTTCAGGCGCTTGCCTCAGCGATCAAGGGAACTATACCCTCGCAACTCCAACTTCGGTGACAGCAAGCTCCTACACGTTGACGGCAAACGCGTCATCGACATCCCAACTGGCCGATACGGGCTGCACTGCGATCGTCTATGCAGTTAGCGGAACCACAATAACCTATTCACCGGCCACATGCTGGGGCAAGTGATCATGAGAAGGCATCCCGGTGGCTTCACGTTAATTGAGCTAATGGTCACGATTGCCGTGCTCTGCATTCTTGTCACCATGGCATTTCCGAATCTCAGTGATTACCTCGATAAGCAGCGTCTGATCAGCCAGATGCGGGCGATTTCGAATCTGGCGCAACTGGCGCGTTCGGAGGCAATCAAACAGTCGTCGTCGGCCGCCTCTGGCTTAAAAACCGTATCCTTTACGGTGGGCCCGTCCGCGCCCTGGTATGTCGGCATAGCGAATGGCTCTGCGGCATGCAGTGGGGCCACCTGTTTCATCAACGAAGCAGGAAACAACGTATCGCACACCGTGTCGGCCACCGAATGCACGGGCTGCACGATGACCTCGCCAGCTGCGCAGGCCGTCATCACGTTTGACCTGCGGGGGCTTGCCACCGGCAACACCGATCAATCTATTACTTTGCAATCTCCCATGGGCAGGCAGCTCAGCCTGAACATCGGACGACTCGGTCGAATTTCATTGTGCTCTCCAGGTGGGGCGGTAGGCGGGTACCCAACATGTTGAGCCCAATTTCAAGACAACAGTCGGGATACAGCCTCATCGGATTGATGGTGGGCATGGTGGTCTCGTTGATCGTGCTTTGGGGAATGTCTGCGGTCTACCTGAATTTTTCCCGAGGCAACCAGGTCACCACAACGGCGACCCAGTTGAACCAGGATATGCGTGCTGTGATGGACATCATGGTCAACGACATTAGACGGGCTGGATACTGGGGAAATGCCACAAAAGGAGCCAATCCGTTCACCGCGGCAGCCACTAACCTCGAAATATCGGGCAGCAGCAACTGCATTCTGTACAGCTACGATGCAACGTTCGCTGGCGGCGCGCCCGGAGTCGTGGACAGCAATGCCGCTTTTATGGATTTCTTCGGGTTCCGGCTTTCAGGAGGCGCTGTGCAAACGCTGCTGCCGACGGCAAATTTAGCTAGTACTAGTACCAGTACGCAGTGCGGGACAGATGCCATTTGGGAGAACCTGACAGACCAGAGAGCCATCACGGTAACGGCTCTGACGTTCGATACCATCGGCTCCAAATGCATTTCATACCTGCCGGCGACTTACGACCCGACCAATACCACCACTTTCACAGCCTGGACAACAACAGGTGGAAGTCTGCAGGCGTGCAGCCCGGCCGCAGCTGGCGCGCCAGTCACCTATCCGCCTGCCACCAACACTTTTGTAGAAACCCGGCGGATCAATATCAGCCTTACGGCTCAAAGCAAAACCGATTCGACCATAGTTCGAACTCTGAATGGAACGGTGCTCGTACGCAACAACCGTGTAATCACGCCATGAAGTTACCTGCCCAGAGGTCCCGCCCATTCGCATCGCGACAGAAAGCCACGATTCAACAGGGGGCGGCAACGCTCATCATGACCGTCATTCTGCTATTGGCGGTGGGACTGATGGTGCTTTATACCAATCGAGCGGCCATCATGGAGCAACGCCTCTCGGCCAATGAGATACGGACGAAACAGGCGTTTGCGGCAGCCAGTGCGGGCCTTGATCAGGCCCTGGCCTATATGCGAAAGGGCGGGATCGATCAGGATAAGAATGGCGTGCCAGACGTGATCACACCGAATACGCTGACGAGCAGCAGCGGAACGCCGAGTTATTACCAGGCGCTTTACTGCGACCCGTTGGATATTCCTTATACGACCTGTCCGGCAACGCATGGCACGGCATTGTCCTGCACACTGCCACCCGCGGCACTGCCGCAACCGGTCGTACCGATGGACCTTTCACGGGTAGGCATTATCAGTTGTGGCTGGAGCGATGACGACAGTTCGGTCCAGCGCATTGTGCAGTTAGCGGGCTTCAGTCCATCTCTCGGGGGCAGCATTTCGACACCGGTTACGTCCAGAGGCACGGCCAATCTATTGACGGGGGGAGCCTCGATCCTCAACTACTTCAACGACCTGACAGTTTGGTCGGGGGGGGCGCTGCTCGGCCAAAGCAACACAGGCAAGACTTTCATTCGCGATGAAGTCAGCAATCCGATCGCCAGTCTGAGCGATCCTTATCGAAATGTCGGGAACAGCCCCGGGTGCAATAACCCGCCCACCGGATATCAGTGTTCCACGCAAGGCGCCAACCTTGGTCACGACACGGTGAGCAACGACACAAAGCTTTCAAGCCTGAGCAGCGATGGCTTTTTTCAGTACTTCTTTGGCCAGACACCTGTAGCGTACCGGGACAGCACAGCTACCTGGGTAGTTGACCCCGGCAGCGTGCTGGCCACATCGAATTCAACCAGTCTGAACAGCATAGTCAACATGCAGGACAACGCCATCTGGGTTGAAGGCAATGCCAGCTTACCGGGAAATATCGGTACCCAGGATCATCCTGTGGTTCTTATTGTAAATGGCGATTTCGATATGAGCGCCAATTCCGTGATCAACGGATTGGTTTATGTGACTGGCAATATCACGGGTAACGGTTCGCCCACCATCTACGGAGCGATTGTGAATGCCGGTTCCGCCAATGTCACCGGCAATCTGAAGGTTGTCTTCGACCCGAAAGTGCTTGGCGCGGCGTCCAATCTTGGCCAGGCCGCAAGGCTGCAAGGTAGTTGGCGCGATTGGTAGGCTGGCTGATATTCGGACGGTTATCTTATGTATATAAAAAGAACTCCGCGCAATCATGGCTTCATACTGATCGAAGCCATGATTGCGTTAATCCTCATCAGCATCGGTCTGCTGGCGGTATCAAAATTGCAGACCTTGAGTCTTTCTGGTGCGGGTCAGGCAAAGTCGCGATCGGAAGCGATGGCTCTGTCGCAACAAAAGCTCGAGCAAGTTCGCAATATGCTGGTGAAGTCGGCATTCACTGGCACGCCGCTGGTCTCTGGCAATGCGACGGTGAGCGGCAGCAACGCTTCCTATGCCATGACGTGGGCTGTATCAACGCCCAGCGGGGGCCTGGAGCAGCGTTTGGTTCAGCTGACGACCACATGGACCGACGGCCAGGGCGTCCAGCAGCGCCTGGATCTGAACAGCGTGGTAGCGTGGGATGACCCTGGCGGGCAGGGCAAGTTGACCGCTGGTTTGGGCGGCTCACTGATTTCGCCCACCGGCTCTGCTCAGAGGGGCAGCGGAACCTATACCGGCACAAGTGTGGCAAATGCTGATGGCACAAAGATTGCCGTCAATAATGGAACGACCTACCTCCTGAGCAGCACGAATGACATCCTTCTTTACCTGCCACCGAAGAACAATGCCGCACAATCGTTCTCGACCATAACCGGCAAGGTATTCTTTGATCAGAACGCCAGCAATGGCATTCCGAGTTCAGCCAATGTGCGGGTTCGCTTGTCAAGCGAAGGTGAGTGCGTCTATAACAATTCGCCAACCCTGATGACCGCTGTCACCAGCGGCAGCAACTCCTACAAATACTTCACTTACACCTGCTACGTCGGCCCAGGCTGGTATGGAAACGTAGGCGTTATTATCGATGAGTCCGTCACGGGCAATGCCGCTAGTCCGACCATCTGCGTAGGCGACCCTGCATTCAACGGTGGCGCGAGTGACGGCACGCTCATCAGCGCAAATCCCCTGGAGTCCTCGACCCGCAGCTATCGCGGATTCAAGGGCTCGGTGGGTGCCTATCTGTCCACCGGAATGGGTACACAATCGGTCGTCGATCAGTCCGCCAATCCTGTCGTCAACAGGCCGTGGAGCGGAACCAAGTACGGGGCATCTTTTCAGCCTGATGGAACCGCCATTACCGGCCCATTCGACGGGCGCCCAAGGCCTTCCGCATATCCCAGTTCCTACGCCTCTGTGACGGCAGGCAGTGCGACCGATTACTTCGAACAGAACTTCCTGGTCACCAAGGTGACGGGCAACGGCACCTGTAACGCGAAGATGGCCGGCGGGGCATTCACCCGTAATGCAGGCAAATACGTTTGCATCAACCCTGACAACGACTCGGCGGCGGATGTGTGCCCCCCTATCTGGCCAGGCTTCGAGAGCCAGGTCGGCTCCGGCGGCACCAGCTACGCTCTGACGGTGACCAGGACAGGAACCGGTACTGGCACGGTCACCAGTGCGCCAGCCGGGATTAGCTGCGGGGCGACTTGCTCGACAACTCTTGCCACCGGCACTTCCGTGACGTTGACGGCGGTGGCTGATAACGGCTCGACCTTCACCGGCTGGAGCGGCGGGGCTTGTACGGGCACGGGGGCCTGTACTGTCCCCATGAACAGTGCAACGTCCGTTACAGCCACCTTCGCATTGGGGGTGACTTTGACCGTCACGCAGAGCGGGACGGGCTCCGGTACCGTAACCAGTACGCCAGTAGGGATTAATTGTGGCGTGACTTGCTCGTTCGGATTTAATACCGGGACGTCGGTGACCCTGGCATCAGTGGCCAATGGCGGCTCCACATTCTCAGGCTGGAGTGGTGGATGTTCAGGCACAGGCCCTTGTACCCTTACGATGACAAGTGCAACCACAGTCACTGCAACCTATACCGCGACGACGACCTATGCTTTGACGGTGACCAAGGCCGGAACCGGTACGGGTACGGTGGATAGCTCGCCGGCAGGGATCAGTAGTTGCTCGTCCACCTGCTCGGCCTCCTACGGCGCCGGGACGTTGGTGACGCTGACACCGAAAGCGGCTGGTGGCAGTACCTTCACTGGTTGGAGCGGGAGCTGTAGTGGTACTGGCTCTTGCTCGGTGACCATGAGCGCGGCACAGAGCGTCACCGCGACGTTTTCTCCGAATGCCACTTGCACCACGCCAATAAGCGGATCGGCCGCCGACAAGCAAGGCAACGTCACTGCAAGCAGTGGGACTTGCTCAATGGATGGCAATGGCTCTTCCAATTACAGCTGTTCGTTGTCCGTCCCCCAAGGTACTGTTGTTACGCTGACTAATTCAAGAACGAATGGCCAGACGTACACCTATACGAAGAACGTTACCGCAACCTGTGCACCGCAGACCGGTGTGAACTTCCCTTGACTCTGCGCAAATGGGTTATTGAAATCCTCATGTGATTCCTCGACTTCTCATTTCGCTGCTGCTGACGTGGCAAGCAGCCTCGGCTGCCGCTGCGGCTTCCGGCGGCGCTTCGGCCCACGTCCGCGGTCCGGCATCGGCCCCGCAGGCGGCAAGACCGGAGCGTTCGGAGCAGTACGCGTTGCGGCCGGCAAACGACGGGCAGGCGCGAGGCGGCTTTGGCCTGAAACTCCGGCCGGGCGGCGCTGCGCGCGATAACGACGGCGGCGCCCGTGACGGGCTTGGCTACCCCGCCAGGTAGAGGGGACCGGCAATCGGCGCGGCTTTCCGGTACTCTTCCCATTCACTGCCTGGCCGAGGAACCCCCATGCCCGCAAGTCCCGACTTGAATATTCCCCAAGCCCGCGACACCGTCCGCCACCTGCGGGCCTCCCGCATCCGCGAAGTGGCCAATGCCGGCATCGGTCTGCCCGACGTCCTGCCGTTCTGGTTCGGCGAATCCGACCAGGCCACGCCGGATTTCATCCGCGATGCCGCGGCGCGCGCGCTGGCGAATGGCGCTACCTTCTACACACACAATCTCGGTATCGCACCACTGCGCAGTGCGCTGGCCGATTACGCCAGCGCTTTGCACGGTGCGACACCCATGGAGAACGTGGCTGTTACCAGTGCCGGCGTCAACGGGCTGATGCTGGCTGCGCAACTGGTGACCGGCCCGGGCGACCGGGTGGTGGCGGTGACGCCGCTATGGCCGAACCTGGTCGAGATTCCAAAGATCCTCGGTGCCACGGTCGAAACCGTTTCGCTGGACTATGGTCCGCATGGCTGGACGCTCGACGTCAGCAAGCTGCTGGCGGCGCTGACTCCCGGCACGCGCGCGCTGATGGTCAACTCGCCCAACAATCCCACTGGCTGGGTGATGCCGCGCGCCGCGCAGCGGGTCGTGCTGGACCATTGCCGCCGCCACGGCATCTGGATCATTGCCGACGAGGTTTATGAGCGCCTTTACTACGGCGATGAAGCGGGCGGTGGCGAGAGCCGCACCGCGCCGTCCTTTCTCGATATCGCTTCGCGCGAGGAGCGCGTCATCCACGTCAACTCTTTCTCCAAGGCCTGGCTGATGACGGGCTGGCGGCTTGGCTGGATGGTCTTGCCGGCGTCGATGACGGACGATCTCGGCAAGCTGATCGAGTACAACACCTCGTGCGCGCCCTCGTTCGTGCAGGAAGCGGGCGTCCTGGCGGTGCGCGCAGGCGAATCCTTCACGCGCGGACTGGTGCAGCGGCTGCGCGCAGCCCGCGATCACCTGGTTGGCGCGTTGTCGGCAGTGCCGGGTGTGGATGCCCACGCGCCGGAAGGGGCCATGTACGTGTTCTTCCGTCTGCCGGGCGCGGGCGACAGCCTGGCGCTGTGCAAGCAGCTGGTGCGGGACGCCCGGCTCGGGCTGGCGCCCGGCAGCGCGTTCGGCGACGAGGGCGAGGGGTTCGTGCGCTGGTGCTATGCCTGCGATCCGGCAAGGTTGGACGAGGGCGTGCGGCGCCTGCGCGAATTCATCGGACGCTGACTGGCGCCATCAGCGCATGGCCGCCTCGGGCTGCGCTGGCTCGTCCCACCACCCACCCCCCAGCGCCTGCATCAACGCCGCCGAATCCGCCAGCCGGTCGGCGCGTGCCTGCGCCAGTTCCAGCGAGGCCTGGTGCGACTGCCGTTCGGCATCCAGCACCGTCAGCTGGCTGACGCCGCCGAGCCGGTATTGCTCCGACACCACCGCCAGCGTATCGCGCGCCTGCCGCGCGCTGTCGGCGCGTTCGCGCAGCGCGGCGGCGTCCGCCTCGAGCGCGCGCAGTGAGTCGGCCACGTTCTGGAGGCCCTGCAGCACGGCTTGCCGATACGCAGCCAGCGATTGCTCATACGCCGCTTCCGCCGCGCGTTTGCGCGCCTGCAGTTCGCCGCCCCGGAATACAGGCTGCACCAGTCCCGCAGCCAGGCTCCATACGTTCAGGCTGCTGAACAGGTCGCGCGCCGCGGTGGCTTGGGTACCGCCGCTGGCGCTCAGCGTGACCTGCGGATAGAGATTGGCGGTAGCCACGCCGATATTGGCCGAGGCCTGGTGCAGGAGGGCCTCGGCCGCACGGATATCGGGCCGGCGGCGCGCCAGCGTGGCGGGCAGGCTGACCGGCAACGTGTCGGGCAGGTGCAGTTCGTCGAGGCGGAATTCGGGCAGCGTGGCCGAGGCCGGGGTCTGGCCCGTGTAGACCGCGAGCTGGTGCCGCGTGGCATCGAGCTGGCGCTGCAGGGCCGGCACCAGCGCCTGGGTTTGCGCAAGCTCGGCACGCTGGCGCTGCACGTCGACACGCGCGACGCCGCCCGCACGCAAGCGCTCTTCGGTGATGCCAAGCTGGCGCTGCTGGGCCGTCGCCACTGCGACCGTATCGGCCAGTTGCGCGCGCAGGCCGGCTTCGCGGATGGCCGCGGTGGCCACGTTGGCGGCCAGCGCCAGGCGCGCGGCTTCCAGTTCATAGCGCTGGTAGTCCACCGCGGCCTGCAGCCCCTCCAGCTCGCGCCGCTGGCCGCCGAACAGGTCGAGCACATAAGAGACCTGCACCGTGGCGCCGTACAGCGTGAACGGGCCGGGGCTGGGAATCGCGTTGATGCCCAGGGACTGGAAATCCACCTGCTGGCGCGTGGTGTTCAGCTTTGCATCGACGGCGGGCCAGCGCGTCGCGCCGGTGCGCGCGGCCAGATTCTCCTGCGCCTCGCGCAGCCGGGCGCGCGCCTGCGCGAGCGTGGGGCTGGCGTCGAGCGCGCCGCGGATGGTGGCGTCCAGCCCCGGGCTGCGGAACAGCGTCCACCACTGCGCGGGGACGTCGGCACCAGCGGCCAGGGTTTGCGCGTGGGATTGCCCCGACGCGTCGGCGCTGTCGGCCGCGACGGTTGCCACCGGCTGCGGACCCGGCACGTAGCCGGCGTCGTCCGGCGGCGCAGGGGCGCGGAAGTTGGGCCCGACGGCGCAGCCGCACAGCAGTGCCGCGGCGGCAAGCAGAGGCGTGAGTCGTTGCATGGCGAATCCCTTCAGTCCAGCGTGCGGCGGTAGAAGCGCACCGCGATCGCCATCACCACCACGATGAACAGCGCCATCGGCCACACATTGGGCCATAGCTCGATCCAGCCGTTGCCCTTGAGCAGGATGCCGCGCACCATGCGGTGGAAATATGTCATCGGC
The DNA here is from genome assembly GCF_003353055.1 of Cupriavidus lacunae. GTDB lineage: Bacteria > Pseudomonadota > Gammaproteobacteria > Burkholderiales > Burkholderiaceae > Cupriavidus > Cupriavidus lacunae. The sequence goes on along the minus strand of NZ_QKWJ01000003.1, from coordinate 168,900 downwards.
AGGATATTGCCGATGACCTGTGCCCATCCCGGCATGCCGGCGAACGGGAACATGAAGCCGGACAGCAGGATGTTGGGCAGGAAGTAAAAGAACGTCAGCTGCATCGCCTGCAACTGGTTCTGCGCCAGCGACGACAACGTGATACCCACGGTCAGGTTGGCCGCGATAAACAGCAGCGCCGCCAGGTACACCGCCAGCACCGAGCCGACGAACGGCACGCTGAAGATCCAGCGCGCGGCCAGCAGCACGATGGTCGACTGGATCAGCCCGATGAAGATATAGGGCACGATCTTGCCAGTCATTACCTCGAGCGGACGTACCGGCGTGGCCAGCAGGTTCTCCATGGTGCCGCGCTCGCGTTCGCGCGTCATCGCCAGGCCGGTCATCATCACCATCGTCATCGTCAGGATCACGCCCATCAGGCCGGGAATGATGTTGTATTGCGTGATGCCTTCCGGGTTGTAAAGCCGCTGCACCTGCACGTCGAAGGGCGGCTTGCCGCCTGCAAGCGGCGCCAGCGCTCCCTTCAGGTCATGCGTGGCCACGCTGTAGGGCAGCTGCGGCAGCGCGGCGATGGCCTGGCCGGTGGCCGAAGGATCGGTGGCATCGGCCTCGACCAGCAGGGCGGGCCGTTCGCCGCGCAGTAGCCGGCGCGTGAAGTCGGGCGGTATGGTCAGCACGAACTGCACCTCGCCCTTCATCAGCGCCTCGCGCCCGGCCTGCTCGTCCGGCAGCGTGGCGACCAGCCTGAAGTAGGTCGATTGCTCCATGCTGGCGATGAAGGAGCGCGTGAATTCGCTCTGGTCGGCGGCAATCACGGCGGTCGGCAGTTGGCGCGGATCGGTATTGATGGCAAAGCCGAACAGCAGCAGCTGCATGATCGGCAGCCCGATGATCATGCCGAAGGTGACGCGGTCGCGCCGCAGCTGCAGGAACTCCTTGCGCACGATGCTCCACCAGCGCTGCAGCGAGAAGCGCGGTTGCGCGGCCGGCTTGCGGGCGGCGGCTGTCATGACGCCTCCCTGGCCTTGCGCGCCGCCATATTGTCCTCGGCCCCGCTCATCATGTGGATGAACACGTCTTCCAGGCTGGTCTGGGTCTCTTCGACGCGCCGGCCCGGTCCGGCCAGCCGCGCGAGTGTATCGGCCAGTGCCTGCGCATCGCGCCCGGTCACGTGCAGCGCGGTGCCGAAAGCCACGGTCTGCTCCACGCCCGGCGCGCCTTGCAGTTGTTCGGACAGCGCGGCGAGGTCGTCGCCTTCCACGCTCCAGGTCGACAGATTCTGGCTGGCCACCACTTCATCGGCGGTGCCCTGCGCCAGCAGCTTGCCGTAGGCGATATAGGCCAGCTTGTGGCAGCGCTCGGCCTCGTCCATGTAGTGCGTGCTGACCAGCACCGAGATGCCGCGCGCGGCCAGCTGGTGCAGTTGCTCCCAGAAGTCGCGCCGGGCCTTGGGGTCCACGCCGGCGGTGGGTTCGTCGAGCAGCAGCAGTTCGGGCTCGTGCAGCAGGCTGGCCGCCAGCGCCAGCCGCTGCTTCCAGCCGCCCGACAACGCGCCGGCCAGTTGCGCCGAGCGCGTGGCCAGGCCCAGGTCTTCCAGCGCGCGGTCGACCGCCTCGCGCCGGTTCGGCATGCCGTAGACGCGCGCGACGAAGTCCAGGTTCTCGCGGATCGACAGGTCGTCCCAGTAGGAGAACTTCTGCGTCATATAGCCGACGCGGCGCTTGATCTCGTCGGACTCGGTCAGGATGTCGTAGCCCAGGCAGGTGCCCTGGCCGGAATCCGGCGTCAGCAGCCCGCACATCATGCGGATCGACGTGGTCTTGCCGCTGCCGTTGGGGCCGAGGAAGCCGAAGATCTCGCCGCGCGCGACCTGCATGCTGAGGTCGTTGACCACGTGCTTGTCGCCAAAGTGCTTGTTCAGGCCGCGCACGTCGATGGCGAGTCCGCCCGCGCCGCCGTTCATTCTGGTGTTCATTGGCGCACCACTTCGACGGGCTGGCCCGGCCGCAGCCTGGGTGCATCGGTCGTGGACGGGCGCGCTTCGACCAGGAATACCAGCTTGCGGCGCGTCTCGTTGCTGTAGATCACCGGCGGCGTGTACTCGGCCTCGTTGGCGACATAGCTGATAGTGGCGGCCACCGGCGCGGCGCAGCCGTCGCAGCGTACCTGCACGGCCTGGCCGTTGCGCAACGCGCCGACCACCGTCTCCGGCACGTAGAAGCGCACCTTGACGTTGCCCGGCGGCAGCATGCGCACCACCGGGCTGCCAGCGGGCACCCACTCGCCGAGGCGATAGGGCGTGTCGTAGACCAGGCCCGCCTGCGTCGTCGCCACGGTCTTGCGCGACAGCTTCCACTCGGCCTGCGCCAGCGCCGCGCGCGCGGCGGCCACTTGCGCGGCCTGCGCGGCTTGCTGCGCATCGCGGCCCGGCAGCCGGGCCACGTCGATATCGCGCTGCAGCTCGCGCACGCGCGCGGCGTCGCTGCCGGCCTGCGCGCGCGATTCGTCCAGCTGCGCCTGCGCAATGCCGCCGATCTCGAACTGGCGCTGGTCGCGCCGCCAGGCCGCGGCACTGCGCTGTGCCTGGGCCTGCGCCTGCGCCAGCTGGGCGCGGCTGACCTCGACTTCGACCGGGCGCTTGCCGGTCTTCAGGTCCTGCAACTGCGCTTCGGCCACGCGCAGCTGGTCTTCGGCCTGCTGCCGCGCGGCGCGCTCATCGTCGGATTCGAGCGCGAACAGTGCGACGCCCTGGCCGACCTGCTGGCCGCGCTGCACCGACAGCGTATCGAGGCGTCCGGCGAAGGGCGAGGCCACGCTGACGAATTCGCCTTCGACATAGCCTTGCCAGGTGTCGGCGCGTTCACGGCTGCAACCGGCAACCAGCAGCACCGCCGCGAGCGTGGCAAGCACCGCTGCCGGCAGTTGCGGTCGGGTGGGATGGGCGTGGTTCATGATGACTCCGGAGAAAGCCTGGACTCGCCGGCGTCGGGCGCCGGGGCCAGCCCGTGCGTCAGTAGCGCGGATACGTGCCGCACCATTGTGTCGATATCGACCGCTTCGCCGCCGGGCAGCCGGCGCCAGATATGCGTGGTGGCCAGCGGCAGCAGCGTCAGGCCGATCAGCGACGGCATCACCAGCGCCGGCTCCAGGCCGCGGTTGAGCTTGCCGCGCGCGACCGCAGCCGCCAGCGGCGCGCTCAGCGCGACGGCGCGCTGCAGTGCAAAGCGGCCGAGCACGCGCTCCCGCAGGGCGCCGTCGTCGCTCACGACTTCGCGGATCCAAAGCCCGGGAAACCACGGCGTGGCGGCCGCGGTGCGGATCAGCCGGCCAGCCATGCCGACCAGCATCGCCATCGGCTCGGCATCGCCGGCGACGTTGGCAAAGACGCCAGCCACCAGCGGCTGCAGCTTTTCCTCGACCACGGCGTCCAGCAGCAAGTCGCGGTCGCTGAAGTAGTAATGGACCAGTGCCGGCGTTACGCCGGCCTGCGTGGCAATCGCCTTGACCGGCGTGCCGGCGACCCCCTGGCGCGAGAACAGGTCGGTGGCCGCGTCGAGGATGCGCTCGCGCTGGCCGGGCTGGCCGGCCTCAGGGCGACCCGGGCGGCCGGGGCTGCGGCGCGGTGAAGGTCTGGGTTTGGCGGGTTGGCGCGGCATGTGACGACCCAATGCGGAAGGGTTGCTTCGATATTAATTTTTGAGTTAATTAATTCAAGCCCGGTTACAACTCGGCACCTGGGCACACGAGCCGGGGCGACACGCGCGGTGGACATGTCATGTGGGCTTGGCTATGCTGCGGGCGCCGAAGCGCGCCGTTGCCCGCACATCCTTACTCAACCCGTTCTCGATGCTGTTTTCGCCACTTTCTACCGCGCCAGGGCGCGGCCCGGTCCGTTTCCGCCGCGCGCTGGCCGCGCTGGCCTGCGGCGCATGCCTGCCCGCGCTGGCGCAGCAGGCGGAACCGGAACAGGCGGCCGCCGTGGCCGAGAGCCCGTTTGCCATCCACGGCCAGAGCACGTACGTCTGGCAGCGCAAGCCGGCCTTTAACGCCGCGTATTCCGGCCCCAACAGCCTCGCTGCTGAACGTGCCAAGAGCTATTCGTTCAGCGCCACGCTGGACCTGGGAGTGAAGCTGTGGCGCGGCGCCGAATTCCATTTCAACCCGGAAGTCACGCAGGGCGTGCCGTTTTCCGGACTGCACGGCCTGGGCGGCCTGCCCAACGGCGAACTGGCCAAGGTGTCCAGCACCAACCCGGTGTTCTACCGGGCGCGCGCTTTCCTGCGGCAGAACTGGAACATGGGGGGCGGCAGCGAAACCCTCGAAGAAGACTTCAACCAGTTCGCGCGCACGGTCGACCGGCAGCGCGTAGTGCTGACCGCGGGCAATTTCGGCGTGCTGGACGTGTTCGACCAGAACGAGTTCGGCTCCGACCCGCGCACGCAGTTCATGAACTGGTCATTCATGACGCACGGCGCGTTCGACTATCCGGCCGATGCGCGCGGCTATAACTGGGGCCTGTCGCTGGAATACATCGGCGACGGCTGGTCGGCGCGCATCGGGCGCTTCCTGCAGCCGCTGGAGTCCAACGGGCTGGAGCTCGACACCCGCATGTTCGAGCACTACGGCGACATCATCGAGGTGGAGAAGCGCTACCAGCTGGCCGGCCGGCCCGGCACCGCGCGCCTGCTGTGGTTCCGCAACAAGGCGCGCATGGGCGCGTTCAGCGATGCCACCAGCTTCAGCATCGCCAACAACACCGCGCCCGACGTGGCCGACGTGCGGCGCGAGCACGCCAAGAGCGGGGTGGGCGTGACGCTGCTGCAGCAGGTCACGGATTCACTGGGGATGTTCGCGCGCGCGAACCTGTCCGACGACAAGACCGAGACCTATGCCTTTACCGAGATCGGCCGGCAGGTGTCGGTGGGCGGCGTGCTCAAGGGCGATGCGTGGGGCCGGGCGCGCGATGCGCTGGGCGTGGCGGTGGCGGTCAACATGCTGGGTCCCAACCACCGCAACTACCTGGCCGCGGGCGGGCAGGGCGCGTTCCTGGGTGACGGTGCGCTGCGTTACGGGCCCGAACAGGTGCTGGAGATCTACTACAGCTTCCAGCCGGTGAAGTACCTGAGCATCAGCCCGGACTTCCAGTATGTGCGCAACCCCGGCTACAACCGCGACCGCGGGCCGGCGAAGTTCTACGGGGTGCGGTTTCACGGGGAGTTCTGACGCTCCCCGCCAGCCTTACTGCCGGGCGTTGCGCTTGTTATCCGGCCAAGCCGTATTGAAGTTGGTGCGGAACGGGTTGATATCCAGCCCGCCGCGGCGCGTATAGCGCGCATACACCGCCAGCTTGACCGGCTTGCACTGGCGCATCACGTCCATGAAGATCCGCTCCACGCACTGCTCGTGGAACTCGTTGTGGTTGCGGAACGAGATCAGGTACTTGAGCAGCCCTTCCTGGTTGATCGGCGCACCGACGTAGCGGATCTGCACGCTGCCCCAGTCCGGCTGGCCGGTGACCAGGCAGTTGGACTTGAGCAGGTGCGACACCAGCGTTTCTTCCACCGGCGTTTCTTCCTGGTCCGCGCTGAGCAGCTCCGGCGCGGGCTCGTAACGGTCCACCTCGATATCGAGCCGGTCCAGCAGCAGGCCGTCGAGCTCGCCCATCTTCTGCTTGCCCAGGTCCGCCTCCGTCACCAGCCGCACCTGCACGGTGCCGCCGGTGGCTTCGGACAGGTCGTGGTGCAGCAGCTGCTGCAGCGCCTCGGGCGAAGCAATCTTGGTCTGGTTAAACGAGTTCAGGTACAGCTTGAACGACTTGGACTCGATGATGTTGGGCGTGTCCGACGGGATGATGAAGCTGGCCAGCGCCACCTGCGGCTTGCCCTTCAGGTTCAGCCACGACAGCTCATACGCATTCCAGATATCGACGCCGAAGAACGGCACCGGCTTGCCTTCGGGCAGGCCGATCTCGGTGCGCTTTGGCTGGCGCGGGATCGGGAACAGCAGCGAGGCGTCGTATTCGGTCTTGTAGGCCGAGGGCTTGCCCAGCGGCGAATGTTCAGGGAGGCTCATGGGGCGCTCAGCAGATGCGGTCAGCGGGTGTTTCAGGACAGGAACAGCTTGTACACCGGGTTCTCGGTCTCGTCCCAGTGTACGTAACCCAGCGTCGAAAGGAAGGCGCGGAAGGCGCGCTTCTCGTTCTTCGGCACCTGGATGCCGACCAGGATGTTGGAGGTGTCCGCGCCCTGGTTGCGGTAGTGGAACAGGCTGATGTTCCAGTTCGGGCTCATGCTGGACAGGAACCTCATCAGCGCGCCCGGGCGCTCCGGGAACTCGAAGCGGTACAGCAGTTCGTCATGCGCCAGCGCCGAGCGTCCGCCCACCATATAGCGGATATGCTGCTTGGCCAGCTCATCGTTGGACAGGTCCAGCGTGTCGAAGCCGTGTTTGCGGAAGCTCGCGGCGATCTTGTCGTTCTCGGCGCGGCTGGCGATCTGCACGCCGACGAAGATATGCGCCATGCTGGTGTCGGCAATGCGGTAGTTGAACTCGGTCACGCTGCGCGTGCCCACCAGCTCGCAGAAGCGCCTGAAGCTGCCGCGCTCTTCCGGGATGGTCACTGCGAACACGCCTTCGCGCGCCTCGCCTACCTCGGCGCGCTCGGCGACAAAGCGCAGGCGGTCGAAGTTCATGTTGGCGCCGCAGGCGATCGCCACCAGGTGCTGGCCCTTGAGCTTCTCGCGCTCGGCATAGGCCTTCAGGCCCGCCACGGCCAGCGCGCCGGCCGGCTCCAGGATGCTGCGGGTGTCCTGGAACACATCCTTCAGGCCCGCGCAGATGGCGTCGGTGTCCACCAGGATGATGTCGTCGACCAGTTCGCGCGTGATGCGGAAGGTCTCCTTGCCGACCAGCTTGACCGCGGTGCCGTCCGAGAACAGCCCCACTTCCTTCAGTTCGACGCGCTTGCCGGCGTCGACCGAGCGCTTCATCGCGTCCGAGTCCACCGTCTGCACGCCGATCACCTTGATCTCCGGGCGCACCGCCTTGATGTACGAGGCGATGCCCGAGATCAGCCCGCCCCCGCCGATGGCGACGAACACGGCATGGATCGGGCCCGGGTGCTGGCGCAGGATCTCCATGGCGATGGTGCCCTGGCCGGCGATCACCTCGGGATCGTCGAACGGGTGGATGAAGGTCAGCTTGTGCTTCTTCTCCAGTTCCGCAGCGTGGTTGTAGGCGTCGCTGTAGGACTCGCCGTGCAGCACGATCTCGACCCACTGGCCGCCGCGCTCGCGCACGGCGTCGATCTTCACCTGCGGCGTGGTCACCGGCATGGCGATGATGGCCTTGCACTGCAGGCGCGCCGCGGACAGCGCCACGCCCTGCGCGTGGTTGCCGGCCGACGCGGCGATCACGCCGCGCCTGAGTTCTTCCGGCGTCAGCGAGGCCATCTTGTTGTAAGCGCCGCGCAGCTTGAAGGAGAAGACCGGCTGGGTGTCCTCGCGCTTGAACCAGACCGCATTGCCGGTGCGCGCCGACAATTGATGCGCGTAGGTCAGTTCGGTCTCCTGCGCCACGTCATAGACCTTGGCGGTCAGGATCTTCTTCAGGTAGTCGGGTTTGGCGGCGGAGTGGCGGGTCATGGTCTTGGGGCTGGCCGGTGTTGCGCTGATTAGGCGCTGGTAGGGCGCCGGTAGGGCGCCACAAAAAAGCCGGAAATTCTGGCGGAAACCGTCAATGATAAAGGATGGCGGCCGGGCGCACCGGCCGGGGCGACGCACCCGCCGCCTCGCGCCCTGGTCTGCGCGAGGCTGGATGCGCCATGTGTGTGGATGACAGTTCACTCGCTGCCGCTGCGCAATTCCAGGTGGCGGGCGCTGGCCCCGGACTTGCATCGGCCCCGGGTTGCGCTTGCGCCATGTAGGACGGAGCCCGGTGGACGCCGGTCAAAACGACGTGTTACGGTGTAACGCGATGCCCCAGCTACCGCTAATCGAACCCAATACCGCCCTGTTTCTCGACTTCGACGGCACGCTGGCCGACCTGGCCCCGCGGCCTGAACTGGTGCAGGTCGAACCCGAACTGGTCGGCACGCTGCGCACGCTGTACCAGCGGCTGGACGGTGCGCTGGCCGTCATCTCCGGGCGGCCCATCCTTGAACTCGATCACTTCCTGCAGCCGCTGCAGCTGCCGGCCGCCGGCATCCACGGCGCCGAATTCCGCACCGACGGCGGCATGGTGTCCAAGACCCCGGCCCCCGGCCTGGAGCCCCTGATCCCCCACCTGGAAGCGCTGGTGCGCGCCTACCCGGCGCTGCGGTTGGAGCGCAAGTCGGTCGCCGTCGCGATCCACTACCGGCAGGCACCCGAACTGGCCGGCATTGTCGACGCCGCAGTCACTGACGTTTTGCGCCATGCGGTCGGCCTGGAAGCGCTGCCGGGCAAGATGGTGGTCGAGATCAAGCCCGCCGGCGTCGACAAGGGCGATGCCATCGCGGCCTTCATGAAGGCCGCCCCCTTTGCCGCGCGCGTGCCGCTCTTTGCCGGCGACGACATGACCGATGAACCCGGCTTCGCCGCCGTGCGCAAGCTCGGCGGCCTGGGCGTGCTGGTGGGCCAGCGCGAGACCCTGGCCAGCGTCAGCGTGCCCGGGCCGGCAGCGCTTCGCAGCTGGCTGCACCGCTCGGCGCGCGCGCTGGAAAGCACCAGCGCGCGCGCCGTGCCGCATGAGGCCGGGCCTGGCCCGGGCCGGCGCACAACGACATCCTGAGGAGGAATCGCCGTGACCAATCCGAGCAGCCCGAGCGAGCCGGGCAAGCCGCCGACCGAAGGCGTGCACAAGACCGTGGATGGCGGCGGCCGCTTTGCCAATCCGTCGCTGTCGCTGGGCATGATCGGCAACTGCGCCATCTCTGCGCTGGTGGACTGCCGCGGGCGCATCGTCTGGTCGTGCCTGCCGCGCTTTGACGGCGATCCGGTCTTCAATGCGCTGCTGGACCCAAGCGAGAACGCGGGCCATTTCTCGATCGAGATCGAGGACTTCCAGTCGTCGCGGCAGTGGTACGAGCCCAATACCGCGGTACTGCGCACGCGGCTGACGGACATCCACGGCAACTGCCTGGAGATCACCGACTTCGCGCCGCGCTTCTTCCGGCTGGGGCGCTATTTCCGGCCGACCGCACTGATCCGGCGCATCCGTCCGGTGCGCGGCGCGCCGCGCGTGCGCGTGGTGGTGGCGCCGCGCTTCGAGTGGGGCCGCAAGGCGCCGGAGATGACGCGCGGCAGCAGCCATGTGCGCTATATCGGCGGCGACATGACCCTGCGCATGACCACCGACGCCCCGCTGGCTTACGTGCTGTCGCACACGCCGTTCCTGGTCACGCGCGGGTACAGCTTCATCCTGGGTCCGGACGAGACCCTGGCGCACGGCGTGGAGGAGACCGCGCGCGACTTCGAGCAGGAAACCACCGCCTACTGGCGCCTGTGGAGCCGCCGCCTGGCGGTGCCGCGCGAATGGCAGGATGCGGTGATCCGCGCCGCCATTACACTGAAGATGTCGCTGTTCGAAGAGACCGGCGCCATCGTCGCGGCCATGACCACCAGCATTCCCGAGGCGCCGGGCAGCGGGCGCAACTGGGACTACCGCTTCTGCTGGCTGCGTGACGCCTTTTTCGTGGTGCGCGCGCTCAACAGCCTGTCCGAGGTCGGCACCATGGAGGACTACCTGCGCTGGCTGTCCAACGTGGTGATGCAGTCGCAGGACGGCCATATCCAGCCGCTGTATGGCATCGGCCTGGAGCGCGAGCTGCCAGAAAGCATGCTCGATCACTTGCCCGGCTACCGGGGCATGGGCCCGGTGCGCGTGGGCAACCAGGCGCAGGAGCACTTCCAGCACGATGTCTATGGCAACGTGGTGCTGGGCGCGGCGCAGGCCTTCCATGACCACCGGCTGCTGCACCGCGGCGGCCCCGCCGAATTCCGCCGGCTGGAAGAGGTGGGCGAGCAGGCGGTGAAGGTGTTCGGCACGCCCGATGCCGGCATGTGGGAGTTGCGCACACGGGCCCGCGTGCATACGTCGTCGGCGCTGATGAGCTGGGCCGCCTGCGACCGCCTGGCCAAGATTGCCGACAAGCTGCAGTTGCACGCGCGTGCCGCCTACTGGCATGACCATGCCGACCGCATGAAGGAACGGATCCTGGCCGAATCGTGGAGCGAATCGCGCCAGGCCTTTGCCGAGAGCTTCGGCGGACGCGAGCTGGATGCCAGCGTGCTGCTGATGGCCGAAGTCAGCTTTATCGACCCGCACGACCCGCGCTTCATCGCCACCGTCAAGGCGCTGGAGACGTCGCTGTGCGACGGTCCCTATATGCGCCGCTACGAGGCGCCGGACGATTTCGGCAAGCCCGAGACCGCGTTCAACATCTGCACCTTCTGGCGCATCGACGCGCTCGCCCGCATTGGCCGCCGCGAAGAGGCGCGCGAGATCTTCGAGGCGATGCTGGCCGCGCGCAACCCGCTCGGGCTGCTGTCCGAGGATACCCATCCCGTGACCGGCGAGATGTGGGGCAACTTCCCGCAGACCTATTCGATGGTCGGGCTGATCAATGGCGCCATGCGGCTGTCGGCGCCGTGGGACACGGTGATCTGAGCCGGCCGCGCATTGCGGCAGACAGAAAAAAGGACTCAAGAAGAGCAGATATGCCAAGACTTGTAGCGGTATCCAACCGGGTCGCCGATCCCCGCAACGTGGCGGCGGGCGGCCTCGCCGTCGCGCTTTCCGAAGCCTTGCGCCAGACCGGCGGCATGTGGTTCGGCTGGAGCGGCAAGGCGCTGGAGACCGCCCAGGGCGGCACCCCGGGGGAAGGCGACCTGCACCTGCAGCAGGCCGGCAACGTCACGCTGGCCACCGTCGACCTGAGCCGCGAGGATCATGATGCCTATTACCTGGGCTACAGCAACGGCGTGCTGTGGCCGGTGTTCCACTACCGTCTCGACCTGGCGGATTTCGACTCCAACTTCCTGAACGGCTACCGGCGCGTGAACCAGCTGTTCGCGCGCAAGCTGGCACCGCTGCTGCAGCCCGACGACATCATCTGGATCCACGACTACCACCTGATCCCGCTGGCGTCCGAGCTACGCGCGATCGGCTGCGGGCAGAAGATCGGCTTCTTCCTGCACGTGCCGCTGCCGCCGCCGCTGATCCTGGCCGCCATTCCGCAGCACGAGTGGCTGATGCGGGCGCTGTTCGCCTACGACCTGCTGGGTTTCCAGAGCCATGCGGATGTCGAGCATTTCTCGCGCTACGTGCAAACCGAGGCGCAGGCCGAGCCGATGGGCGAATACCGCTACCGCGCCTTCCACCGCACGGTGCGGGCGCAGGCCTTCCCGATCGGCATCGACGTCGACGAGTTCATGGAGCTGGGCCGCGGCGCGGACGCGCGGGAGACCTACGAGATGATGTGCGCGCAGTACGCGCGCCGCCGGTTGCTGCTGGGCATCGACCGGCTCGATTATTCCAAGGGTCTGCCGCACCGGCTCAAGGCGTTCTACCGGCTGCTGGCCGAGTACCCCGAGAACCGCTCGAGCGCGACGCTGGTGCAGATCGCCGCGCCCTCGCGCGAGTCGGTGGATGCCTACGTCGACCTGCGCCGCGAGATGGAGCAGCTGAGCGGCGCCATCAACGGCGAGTTCGGTGAACTGGACTGGATGCCGGTGCGCTATATCCACCGCACCACCGCGCGCAAGCGGCTGCCGGGCCTGTGCCGCGCCAGCCGCGTGGCGCTGGTGACGCCGCTGCGCGACGGCATGAACCTGGTAGCCAAGGAGTTTATCGCCGCTCAGGACCCGGAGGACCCGGGCGTGCTGGTGCTCTCGCGCTTTGCAGGCGCCGCCGAGCAGTTGCGCGAGGCGCTGCTGGTCAATCCCTACGACACGCGCGCCACCGCGCAGGCGATCCAGCAGGCGCTGCACATGCCGCTGGCCGAGCGCCAGCAGCGCCACCAGAAACTGCTGGAGCGCATCCGCGCGCAGGATGTGCACTGGTGGAGCCGTGAGTTCCTGCGCGCACTGACTGAGACCGAAGGGGCCTGAGAGGCGGGCTGTCTTCCGGTCGGGGAGCTAGACCATGAGCGAAGACCTGGCAGCGCAATCGTGCACGCCTTGCCGCGGTGGGGTGTCACCGCTGACGCCGGATGAAGCCGAGGCGCTATTGCAGCAGGCGCCCGGGTGGGAACTGGCCGATGGCGCGACGCGGCTCGAACGGCGTTTTACCTTCGGGAATTTTGCGCAGGCGCTGGCGTTTGTGAACGGCGTCGGGCAGCTGGCCGAGGCGCAGGGGCATCATCCGGAGATCAGCTTCGGGTGGGGGCATGCCACGGTGTCGTGGCGGACCAAGAAGATCAAGGGGTTGCATCGGAATGATTTCATTATGGCGGTGAAGACTGGGGAGGTGGCGGGGGGGATTGGGTGAGGGCTAGTGTGGGCTGTTTCGCCGGCTTAGCCGGCGGGGCTTCTTGCTCGTTGGCTTGGTTATGTAGGTCGGGTTCGATGTTGTCGTAGGTTTGACCGCCTGGTTCCGCCCTGCTGGGCGGGTCACTTTTTGTCCGAGCGACAAAAGTAACCAAAAAACGCGTCGCCTCAGGCGGCTGGCCATCCATTCCACGGTGTTGGTGATTCGGGCGGTGGTGATTCCCGTCGATGGGGTGGGTGGTTCGAGCCTGCTACGCACCCTGTCCGGTGCCTGCGTCGACAGACTATTGGACGAACCCGACTTTAGGCTATGGGCAGCCTGCTAACCAGGTCATCGGTAGGACGCCTACGGCTGCGCTGCGCGCACTCAGTATCGTAGGTCGGGTGCTCGGGCACGGAGTGCGTCGCTGCGCTCGCACGGCGCGGTCGTATTGCCGGGCCAAAGGCACAAATCGGAACGTGGTCCGCAGCTCTGCCACGTTAGGGCCGGCGCGAAGCGCAGCCGAAGGCGTCCCACCGACGCGGTGGTTAGCAGGCTGCCAACAGCCTAAAGTCGGGTTCGTCCAATAGTCCGTCGATGTGGGCACAGACAGGGTGCGTAGCAGGCCCGAACGGCCAACCACGCCAAACGGCAAGCACCGCCGCCCGAACCACCCCCACCATCAAATTGATGGCCAGCCGCCAGAGGCGACGCGTTTTTTGGTTTTTGTCGCTAGGACAAAAAGTGACCCGCCCAGCAGGGCAGAACCAGGCGCTTAAACCTACGACAACATCGAACCCGACCGACATACCCAAGCAAGCCAACGAGCAAGAAGCCCCGCCGGCTAAAGCCGGCGAAACAGCCCACACTAGCCAAAAGCGACAACCAACCACAGTCCCCCAAAGCCCCACCCCTCAAAACACCAGCCCTTACTTCAAATCCCCCGGCAAATCGATATCCCGGAACGCTCCCTCATCCTCAGTCAGGATCCGGGTAACAGGCTTGTCCTTCAACAACGCCCGCGCCCCCTCATCCCCATCCAGCTTCAGCAACTCCTCACGCCAGGCCGCGCCAAAGCCCACCGGATGCCCACGCTGCCCGTTGCGCCAGGGCGCGGCGATGGTATCCGGCGTGGTGATCGTCAACGCCACCGCCCGGACCAGTTCCATCGGCAGCCAGGGCATGTCCGCCAGCGCCACCACCCAGCCGCGCGCCTCAGGCGTGGCCGCCACTGCAGCGCGCAGGGCAGCCCCCATGCCGGCTTCGGCGTCGGGCGACTCCACCACGCGGCAACCGCCGCGCCGCAGTTCCTCCGCCAGGGCCGGATTGCCCGGACGAATGACGGCGATCGATTCCGGCAGCGCCGCGGCCAGCGTGCGCGCGCTGCGCCAGGCCACGGAGCGGCCGCCGGGCAGCACCTCCAGCAGCTTGTTGCGTTTGCCGGCCGCGTCGAAGCGGCGGCCGAAGCCTGCGGCCAGCAGGATGCCGGTTGGCAGGTCGGTGCGGAGCAGGGGGGCGTTGGGGGCGGCGGTCATGGCGGCACTCGCTAAGTCGTCAGGTGGGGTCGGGGGCGACGTCGCAGCCGCTGCCGGTGCTGGCAGCCATCTCGCGCGCGGCCTTGGCGCCTTCCACCTGCAGGATGTCGGGCAGCGATACGTGGTTCCTGGCGGCGATCACCTCGGCCAGGATCGAGATGGCAATCTCCGGCGGCGTGCGGCTGCCGATGTAGATGCCCACGGGGCCATGCAGCCGCGCCAGCTGCAGCTCGGTCAGGTCGAATTCCTTGAGCCGTTCGCGGCGCGCCTGGTTGTTGCGGCGCGAACCCAGCGCGCCCACATAGAAGGCCCGGGTGCGCAGCGCTTCCATCAATGCCAGGTCATCGAGCTTGGGGTCGTGCGTGAGCGCGATCACTGCGCAGCGCTCGTCCAGCTTCATCTCGGTGACGGTGTCGTCCGGCATGGTGCGCACCATGGTCACGCCGGGGATGTCCCAGGTCTCGGTGTATTCCTCGCGCGGGTCGCATACGGTGACCTGGAAGCCCAGGCCCACGGCGATCTGGCACAGGTACTTGGACAGCTGGCCGGCGCCGATCACCAGCATGCGGTAGCGCGGGCCGTGGATGGTCAGCAGCATCTTGCCGTCGAAGACCAGGCCGTCGGTGGCGTTGGCCGGACCCAGCGTGGCGGTGCCGGTGGCCATGTCCAGCGTACGCGCGACCAGGCGGCCGTTTTCCACGGCGTCGAGCAGTTCGGCAATGCCGCTGGCCGGGGTCAGCGGTTCGGTGACCAGTTCGATGGTGCCGCCGCACGGCAGCCCGAAGCGGTGGGCTTCCTCGGCGCTGATGCCGTACTTGATCGCTTCCGGGTGGTCGGCGGTGATGCCTTGCCGGCGCACGCGGTCGATGATGTCGTCCTCGATGCAGCCGCCCGAGACCGAGCCCACCACCAGGCCGTCGTCGCGCACGGCCAGCATCGCGCCTTCGGGCCGGGGCGACGAGCCCCAGGTCCGCACTACCGTGACCAGCAGCACGCGATGGCCTTGCTGCTGCCACTGCACGCTGTTCTTCAGGACTTCGAGATCCACGCTGTCCATGATCGTTTCCGCTTCGGTTCCTCTGTCGGTTCATTGTCGCCGGCGGCTGCGGCGGGGGCGCCCTCGGCCGCTGGCGTTTCTGTATTGTCCGGCGTCAATGCCTCGGTGAAGCGCGCAAAGAAGGTGTCGGCCATCTTGCGCGCCGCGGCATCCACCAGCCGCGAGCCGATCTGCGCGAGCTTGCCGCCCACGTGGGCGTCGACGGTGTAGCTCAGCACAGTCTCGTCGCCGTCGGGCTCGAGCCGGACGCGGGCGGTGCCCTTGCCGAACCCGGCGGCGCCACCCTGGCCGTCGAAACGGATGGTGTAGCTGTCGGGGGCCTGGATGTCTTCCAGCGCCATGCGGCCCTTGAAGCGCGCCTTGACCGGGCCCACCGCGGCCGTCAGGGCCAGCAGGTAGGCGTTGTCGCCGTCGGGCTCGATACTCTCACATCCGGGGATGCATTGCTTGAGCAGCTCGGTGTCGTTGAGCGCTTCCCATGCCACCTGCTGCGGGACCGGCAGGCGCTGGCTCTGGTTCATTTCCATGGCGGGGCTTCCTTGTGATGCGTGGCGAGGGCAGGGGTGGTGGCCCGGGGCGGGCCGCCGTGGTCGGACAGCAGCGTCTCGAGCGCCAGCAGGCTGTCCAGGTTGTGGGCGGAGCGCAGCGCGTCGACGTGCGGCAGGATGGCTTGCACGCCACGCGCCTGCGGGGTGAAGCCGGGGTAGCGCAGCAGCGGGTTGAGCCAGACGATGCGGTGCGCAAAGCGGCGCAGGCGCGCCATCTCGTCGCCCAGCAGGTCGATCTGCTCGTGGTCCAGCCCGTCGGTGACCAGCAGCACGGTGGCGCGCCCGGACAGCGTGCGCCGCGCCCAGTGGCGGTTGAAGCTCGCCAGCGCGGCGCCGATGCGGGTGCCGCCGGCCCAGTCGCGCACTTGGCCGGTGATCACCGCGACGGCCTCGTCCGGGTCGCGTTCGCGCATCGAGCGGGTGATGTTGGTCAGCCGCGTGCCGAACAGGAACACCGACAGCCGCTCGCGCGACTGCATCAGCGCATGGCAGAAGTACAGCACCGCGCGCGAGTACTGGCTCATCGAGCCGGAGATGTCGAGCAGCAGCACCACCGGCGGCTTGCGCTCGGCGTGCTTGCGGAACTTCCAGCGCAGCCACTCGCCATGCTGGCGCACCGCCAGGCGCGCGCTGGCGCGCAGGTCGGCATGGGTGCCGCAGGTGGCGGCGCGCAGGCGGCGGGTGCGCTGCATGGCCAGGTGGGCGCGGCGCGTGCGCACCAGGTGCTGCAGCGCGCGCCATTCCTGCGCGGTCAGGGTCTCGAAGTCGCGCTGTGCCAGCTGCTCCTGGTCGGAAAACGTCAGCGGCACGTGGATGCGCTCGGCCTCACCCTGTGCCGGGCGCGACGGCGGCTCGGGCTGGCGCGCAGCCAACGCATCGGCCAGCCGGTTGCTGCGCTTCGGCGGCGGGGCCCCGCTATCGACGCGCGGCAGCAGCAGCGCGCGCAGCTTGCCCTCCCAGTCGGGGTCGCGCCAGAACAGGTCGAAGGCGGCATCGAACAGCGGGCGCTGGTCGGGGCCGGACAGCACCAGCGCCGCCAGCGCGGCACGCACCTCGTCGCGCTGGCCGATATCGACATGGCGCAGCGCGTGCAAGGCATCGACCGCATGGGCCGGCGACAGCGCGAAGCCGCCGTCGCGCAACAGCCGCATGAAGTGCGTGACGTTGCGCGCCAGCACCGGCAGCGCCGGTGGGGCAGGTCGTACAGCGGCGTGCAGAGTGGCCACTTTCAGCCTCCCGGCGCGGCACCCGCCAGCAGTTCGGCCACGGTGGGGCCGTCCACGCGCGCCAGGTCGTCCTGGTACTTGAGCAGCACGCCCAGCGTGTCGCGCACGGACTGCGGATCGAGCTCGGTCGCGCCCAGTGCCGACAGCGCGCGGCACCAGTCGATGGCCTCGGCGATGCCGGGCGCCTTGAACAGGTCGATGCCGCGCAGCCGGTGGATAAAGTCGATCGCCTGGGTCTGCAGCGCGGCGGCGGCCTCGGGTGCGCGCGCGGCCACGATCTGCAGTTCGCGGTCGCGCGCGGGGTAGCCCATCCACTGGTACAGGCAGCGGCGCTTGAGCGCGTCGTGCACTTCGCGCGTGCGGTTGGAGGTAATCACGATCAGCGGCGGGCGCTCGGCGCGGATCACGCCGATCTCGGGGATCGATACCTGGAATTCGGACAGTATTTCCAGCAGAAAGGCTTCGAACGGCTCGTCGGCGCGGTCGATCTCGTCGATCAGCAGCACGCGCGGCACGTCGGGCGCCGCGGGGTCGGGCAGCAGCGCTTCCAGCAGCGGGCGCTTGAGCAGGAAGTCGTCGTGGTACAGCGACTGCGCCTCGGGCCGCTCGCCGCGCGCCTCGGCCAGGCGCAGCGCCATGATCTGGCGCGGGTAGTCCCATTCGTACAGCGCGCTGGCGGCATCCAGTCCTTCATAGCATTGCAGCCGCAGCAGCCGCGTGCCGAGCACCCCCGCCATCGCATGCGCCATGGCGGTCTTGCCGACGCCGGGCTCGCCTTCCAGGAACAGCGGCCGCTGCATGCGCATGGCGAGATAGAGCACCGTGGCGGTCTCGCGGTCGGCGAAGTATTGCTGGCGTTCGAGCTGGGCGATGGTGTCGTCGATGGAGGTGGGCAGCATGAGCATTCTTTTGTGCCGACGCGGAAAGGGTGCCGGCGGTTTGCTCCCCTCTCCCGCTTGCGGGAGAGGGGCAGGGGGAGAGGGCAGGAGGTTCGCGCGCAATAACGCTTGATTCAAGCGCTGGCCCTCTCCCCCGACCCCTCTCCCGCCGTGCGGGAGAGGGGAGACCACAATGGGTTGAGGTGAAACTCGCGCTACCCCTTCGCCGCCGTCTCCACCGCCCGCGCCGCCAGCACCGGGATCAGATGCGCCCGGTATTCCGTCGACGCATGCAGGTCGGCGTTCAGCGTTGACGCATCCACCTTCACCCCGCGCGCCGCCTGCGCCGTGAAACTGCCCGACAGCGCCTGCTCCAGCGGCTGGCAGCGGAACACGCTGTCGGCCGCGCCCGTCACCGCCACGCGCACCGTGTTGCCGGTACGCGCCACCATCACGCCCACCAGCGCAAAGCGCGAGGCCGGGTTAGGGAACTTGGCATAGGCAGCCTGGTCCGGGATCGGGAAGCGCACCGCGGTGATCAGTTCGTCCGGTTCCAGCGCGGTTTCATAGAGGCCCTTGAAGAAGTCGTCCGCTGCAATGGTGCGGCGGTCGGTGACCACGGTCGCGCCCAGCCCCAGCACGCCCGCTGGATAGTCGGCAGCGGGATCGTCATTGGCCAGTGCGCCGCCGATGGTGCCCATCGCGCGCACCTGGCGGTCGCCGATGCCGCCGGCCAGTGCCGCCAGCGCCGGGATGCGCCGGCGCACCTCGGCGTTCTCGGCCACGTCGGCATGGCGCGCGGCGGCGCCGACCACGATCTCATTGCCTTCGACGCGGATCTCGGCCATGCCGGGAATGCGCACCACATCGACCAGCACCGAGGGCTGTGCCAGCCGCAGCTTCATCGCGGCCAGCAGGCTCTGGCCGCCGCCGAGGAACTTGGCATCGGGATCGGCCTTGAGCGTGGCCACGGCCGCCTTGGCATCCGCGGCGCGTTCAAAATTGAATGCGTACATGTCGGTTTCCTTTGCGGTGTGCGTCGATCACGGCCGGGCGGCCTGGATGGCCTGCCAGACCCGGTGCGGCGTGGCGGGCATCTGGATGTCCTTCACGCCCAGCGGGCTCAGCGCATCCACCAGCGCGTTGATGAACGCCGGCGGCGAGCCGATCGCGCCGGCCTCGCCGCAACCCTTCACGCCCAGCGGGTTGTGGGTGCAGGGCGTGCCGGCGGCGGTCTCGACGGTGAAGTCGGGCAGGTCGCCCGCGCGCGGCATGGCGTAGTCCATGTACGAGCCGGTCAGCAACTGGCCGCTGTCGTTATCGTAGACGCACTGCTCCAGCATCGCCTGACCCAGCCCCTGGCCGATGCCGCCATGCACCTGGCCTTCGACGATCATCGGATTGATGATGTTGCCGAAGTCGTCCACCGCGGTGAACTTGACCACCTGCGACTCGCCGGTATCGGGATCGACCTCCACTTCGCACACATAGGCGCCGGACGGGTAGGTGAAGTTGGTCGGGTCGTAGAACGCGTTTTCGTTCAGGCCCGGCTCCAGCTTGTCGAGCGGATAGTTGTGCGGCACGTAGGCGGTCAGCGCAACCTCGCCGAAGGTCTTGGTGCGGTCGGTGCCGGCCAGGCGGAACACGCCGTTGCTGAACTCGATGTCGGTGTCGGCGGCTTCGAGCAGGTGCGCAGCGATCTTCTTGGCCTTGGCCTCGATCTTGTCGAGCGCCTTGACGATGGCCGAGCCGCCCACCGCCAGCGAGCGCGAGCCATAGGTGCCCATGCCGAACGGCACCCGGCCGGTGTCGCCGTGCACGATCTCGACCTGGTCCAGCTGCAGCCCGAGCCGGTCGGCCACCACCTGTGCGAAGGTGGTCTCGTGCCCCTGGCCATGGCTGTGCGAGCCGGTGAACACGGTCACGGTGCCGGTCGGGTGCACGCGGATCTCGCCCACCTCGAACAGCCCCGCGCGCGCGCCCAGCGCGCCGGCGATATTCGACGGCGCGAGCCCGCAGGCCTCGATGTAGCAGGAATAGCCCAGGCCGCGCAGCTTGCCGCGCTGCTTCGCCTCGTCGCGCCGGGCCGGGAAGCCCTTGACGTCGGCCAGCTCCTGCGCGCGCGCCAGGCACGGCTCGTAGTCACCGGTGTCGTAGGTCAGGCCCACCGGCGTGGCGTAGGGGAACTGGCGGATGAAGTTCTTGCGGCGCAGCTCGGCCGGGTCGATCTTCATCTCGTGCGCGGCGGTTTCGACCAGGCGCTCGACCACGTAGGTGGCCTCGGGCCGGCCGGCGCCGCGGTAGGCGTCCACCGGCGCGGTGTTGGTGAAGACCGACTGCACTTCGGCGTAGATGGCGGGCGTGGCGTACTGGCCGGCCAGCAGGGTCGCGTACAGGATGGTGGGCACGCTGCTGGCAAAGGTCGACAGGTAGGCCCCCATATTGGCGGTGGTATGCACCCGCATCGCCAGGAACTTGCCGTCGGCGTCGAGCGCCAGCTCCGCCTTGGTCACGTGATCACGCCCGTGCGCATCGGTCAGGAAGGACTCGGACCGGTCGGCGGTCCACTTGACCGGGCGGCCGATCTTCTTCGAGGCCCAGGTCAGCGCCACGTCTTCCGGGTACAGGAAGATCTTGGAGCCGAAGCCGCCGCCCACGTCCGGCGCGATGATGCGCAGGCGCGATTCGGGCAGCCCCAGCACGAACGCGCCCATCAGCAGGCGTTCGACGTGCGGATTCTGGTTGGCCACGTAGACGGTATAGCTGTCGTCCTGGCGCGTGTAGCTGGCATTGACCGCGCGCGGCTCGATCGCGTTGGGGATCAGCCGGTTGTTGACGATCTCCAGCGTAGTCACGTGCGCGGCCCTGGCGAAGGCGGCGTCGGTGGCGGCCTTGTCGCCGTGGCCCCAGGTGTAGCAGGTGTTGGCCGGCACGTCGTCGTGCACCAGCGTGGCAGCCTTGGCGGCATCGGCGGCGCTGACTACGGCGGGCAGCTCTTCATAGTCGACGTCGATCTTCTCGGCGGCGTCGCGCGCCTGCTGCAGGGTCTCGGCGATGACCAGCGCGACCTGGTCGCCGACGTGGCGCACCTTGTCGTGGGCAATCACGGGGTGCGGCGGCTCCTTCATCGGCGAGCCGTCGATGCTGTGGATCAGCCAGCCGCAGGGCAGGCCGCCCACTTTGTCGGCCGCCAGCTCGTCGCCGGTCAGCACGGCGATCACGCCGGGCGAGGCCTGGGCCTCGGTCTTGTCGATCGAGCGGATGCGCGCATGCGCGTGCGGCGAGCGCAGGAAGAACGCGTAGCTCTGCTGCGGCAGCACGATGTCGTCGGTGTACTGGCCGTTGCCGGTCAGGAAGCGATAGTCTTCCTTGCGCTTGACGGGTGCGCCCACCAGGCGCTGGCTTTCGGGTGCGTTCATGGCCGGTCCCCCTTATTCCGCGCTGGCGGCGGTGCCCTGCATGGCTGCCTGGCCCTGCTGCACCGCGCGCACGATATTGTGGTACCCCGTGCAGCGGCACAGGTTGCCTTCCAGGTGCGCGCGGATGGTGGCGGCATCTGCGCCCGGGTGTTCCTGCACCAGCGCGGTGGCGCTCATCACCATGCCGGGCGTGCAGAAGCCGCATTGCAGGCCGTGGCATTCGCGGAAGGCTTCCTGCATCGGATGCAGCCCGTTGCCGATCCTGTCGCCGGCCAGGCCTTCGATGGTGGTCACGGCGCCGCCGTCGGCCTGGACCGCGAGGATATTGCACGACTTGACCGCCCGGCCATCCAGGTGGACCGTGCAGGCGCCGCACTGCGCGGTGTCGCAGCCGACGTGGGTGCCGGTCAGGCGCAGCTGTTCGCGCAGGAACTGGACCAGGAGGGTGTTGGGTTCTACCTGCGCGTCAACGGACTTGCCGTTGACCGTCAGGCGGATAGGGATCGCCATGCTTGTCTCCATGTGGGTGGACGCGCATGGCCAACTTCCCGAAAGGTCACTGCGCGGGACTGGCCACTGCGCGGTACTGCCGCTTGATACGGCTATTTCGTGATATGGGTGCTGAGGGTGCGATATTCCCTGCGGTCGGCGAACGATCGGCCGCGACAGGCTCTAACAGTTAATCACAAAACCTGCGCCCCTGCCATGTGGATTGCCCGCAACCCGAAAGGGGGGCGGGCCGCGCTGCTAGAATGGCCGCGCGCCATGCGTGCGCTTGCGAACCCGCTGACATGGAAGCTTTTTTCGCCTGGCTGTTCGAGACCCTTGCCCTGCCGAAGGTGGGGCTGCCTGCCATCTTTATCGTCAGCCTGGTCTCGGCCACGCTGCTGCCGCTGGGCTCGGAGCCGGCGGTGTTCGGCTACGTCAAGCTCAATCCGGAAATGTTCTGGCCGGCGATCATCGTGGCCACCGCTGGCAACACGGTCGGCGGCGCTATCGACTGGTGGCTGGGCTACGCCGCCAAGCTGGCGCTGGTGCGCTACCACAGGCGGCGCCGGGCGCGCGAGCACGAAGCCGAGCACGAGGCGCACCGCGAGCACGCGCGCAAGCCGCCCAAGCCCAAGCTTGATGCCCGGTACTTCCGCTGGATGCGCCGGCTCGGGCCGCCCACGCTGCTGGTCTCGTGGTTGCCTGGCATTGGTGATCCGTTGTGCACTTTAGCCGGCTGGCTGCGCCTTCCGTTCTGGCCCAGCCTGGCCTGGATGGCGGTCGGCAAGTTCCTGCGCTACCTGTTCATGACCGCCAGCCTGCTGTGGATCCCGGACAGCTTTTGGCACAACATTGCGCAAATGTTCAAGGCCTGGTTCTGACCCGGTGCGCTGCCGGCACCGCCGTGGGGCGCCGTTGCCAGGCCGAAATGTCGCCTAATCCCTTGTTCCAACAAGGATTCCTCGATGTTGCGGTGCGGCGAAACCGGGCCTTGCAGTACAATCGCGCTTTAATGAACGATTCGCGCACAGTCCCCGTGCGCAGCAGGAAGCGGTCCCCCAATGAACGCCCCACTCGTGCTCGACGCCAAGCTCGCCGCGCAGGACGCCCCGCCGCGCCTGCGTGAAATTCCCTATAACTACACGTCCTTCTCGGACCGCGAGATTGTCATCCGCCTGCTCGGCGAGGAAGCCTGGCGCATCCTGGACGAGCTGCGCAGCGAGCGCCGCACCGGCCGCTCGGCCCGCATGCTGTACGAGGTGCTGGGCGATATCTGGGTGGTCCGCCGCAATCCCTACCTGCAGGACGACCTGCTGGAAAATCCCAAGCGCCGCCAGATGCTGGTGACCGCGCTGCACCACCGCCTGAGCGAGATCGAGAAGCGCCGCGCCGCCGACCGTGCCGAGCACGCCGAGCCCGCCGCCGAGGACCGCTCGCACCGCGTGGAGCAGCTGGTGGTGTTCGCCAAGCAGGCGATCGAGGACTTCAAGAACGAGTTCGCCGCCGCCTACGACCTGCGCAAGCGCGCCCAGCGCGTGCTGGGCCGGGTCACGCAGAAGGACAACATCAAGTTCGACGGCCTGTCGCGCGTCTCGCACGTGACCGACGCCACCGACTGGCGCGTGGAGTACCCGTTCGTGGTGCTGACGCCGGATACCGAGGAAGAGATCGCCGGCCTGGTCAAGGGCTGCTTCGAACTCGGCCTGACCATCATCCCGCGCGGGGGCGGCACCGGCTATACCGGCGGCGCCGTGCCGCTGACGCCGATGAGCGCGGTGATCAACACCGAGAAGCTGGAGGAGCTCGGGCAGGTCGAGGAAACCGACCTGCCCGGCGTGTCGCGCAAGGTCGCGACCATTTTCTCGGGCGCCGGCGTGGTGACGCGCCGCGTGGCCGATGCGGCCGACAAGGCCGGCCTGGTGTTCGCGGTCGACCCGACCTCGATCGATGCCTCGTGCATCGGCGGCAACGTGGCCATGAACGCCGGCGGCAAGAAGGCCGTGCTGTGGGGCACCGCGCTGGACAACCTGGCCTGGTGGCGCATGGTGGACCCGGAAGGCAACTGGCTGGAAATCACCCGGCTGGACCACAACCTGGGCAAGATCCACGATGTGCCGGTGGCCACCTTCGAACTGAAGTGGTCCGACGGTAACCGCGCCCCGGGCGAGAAGGTGCTGCGCACCGAGACCCTGGCGATCGAAGGCCGCAAGTTCCGCAAGGAAGGCCTGGGCAAGGACGTCACCGACAAGTTCCTGGCGGGCCTGCCCGGCGTGCAGAAGGAAGGCTGCGACGGCATCATCACCAGCGCGCGCTGGATCCTGCACCGCATGCCGAAGTTCATCCGCACGGTGTGCCTGGAATTCTTCGGCCAGGCACGCGACGCGATTCCGAGCATCGTCGAGATCAAGGACTTCCTCGACGCCGAGACCAAGAAGCCCGGCGGCGCCATCCTGGCCGGCCTGGAGCACCTGGACGAGCGCTACCTGCGCGCGGTGGGTTATGCCACCAAGAGCAAGCGCAACGCCTTCCCGAAGATGGTGCTGATCGGCGATATCGTCGGCGACGATGAAGACGCCGTGGCGCGCGCCACCTCGGAAGTGATCCGCATGGCCAACGGCAAGAGCGGCGAAGGCTTTATCGCCGTCAGCCCCGAGGCCCGCAAGAAGTTCTGGCTGGACCGTTCGCGCACCGCTGCCATTGCGAAGCACACCAACGCCTTCAAGATCAACGAAGACGTGGTGATCCCGCTGAACCGCATGGGCGAGTACACCGACGGCATCGAGCGCATCAATATCGAGCTGTCGATCAAGAGCAAGCTCAAGCTGGTCGACACGCTGGAAGCGTTCTTTGCGCGCGGCAACCTGCCGCTGGGCCGTAGCGACGACGCCAACGAGATCCCCAGCGCCGAGTTGCTGGAAGACCGCGTGCAGCACGCGCTGACGCTGCTGCGCGAGATCCGCGCGCGCTGGCGCTACCTGCAGGGCCACATGGACGTGCCGCTGGCGCAGGCCAAGGCCTCGCTGATCGGGCATGGCCTGGGGCTGCTCGGCCAGGAGTTCGACGCGCGCCTGGCGCAGCAGCCGGACGCCACCGTGTTCCACCTGCTGCAGGACCGCACCATCCGCGTGTCCTGGAAGACCGAGGTCCGCGCCGAGCTGCGCAAGATCTTCAACGGCGGCGAATTCAAGCCGATCCTGGACGAGGCGCAGAAGATCCACAAGCAGGTGTTGCGCGGCCGCGTCTTCGTGGCGCTGCACATGCACGCCGGCGACGGCAATGTGCACACCAACATCCCGGTCAACTCCGACGACTACGACATGCTGCAGGACGCGCACCGCGCGGTGGCCCGCATCATGGACCTGGCGCGTTCGCTCGACGGCGTGATCTCGGGCGAGCACGGCATCGGCATCACCAAGCTGGAATTCCTCACCGAGGAAGAGATCGGCGACTTCCGCACCTACAAGCAGAAAGTTGACCCGCAGGGCCGCTTCAACAAGGGCAAGCTCTTGCCCGGCGCCGACCTGCGCAATGCCTACACGCCGTCGTTCGGCCTGATGGGGCATGAGTCGATCATCATGCAGCAGAGCGATATCGGCGCGATTGCCGAGAGCGTCAAGGACTGCCTGCGCTGCGGCAAGTGCAAGCCGGTGTGCGCCACCCACGTGCCGCGCGCCAATCTGCTGTACAGCCCGCGCAACAAGATCCTGGCGACTTCGCTGCTGGTCGAGGCCTTCCTGTATGAAGAGCAGACCCGCCGCGGCGTGTCGATCAAGCACTGGGACGAGTTCTCCGACGTGGCCGACCACTGCACGGTGTGCCACAAGTGCGTGACGCCGTGCCCGGTCAAGATCGACTTCGGCGACGTGTCGATGAACATGCGCAACCTGCTGCGCAAGATGGGGCAGAAGAAGTTCAATCCCGGCACCGCGGCGTCGATGTTCTTCCTGAACGCCACCAACCCCGAGACCATCAACCTGACCCGCAAGGTCATGATCGACTGGGGCTACAAGGCGCAGCGCCTGGGCAACGAGGTGCTGAAGAAGTTTGCGAAGAAGCAGACCGCGCATCCGCCCGCCACCGTGGGCAAGCCGCCGGTGCGCGAGCAGGTGATCCACTTCATCAACAAGAAGATGCCGGGCAACCTGCCCAAGAAGACCGCGCGCGCGCTGCTCGATATCGAAGACAACGAGATCGTGCCGATCATCCGCGACCCGAAGGCGACCACGCCGGAAACGGAAGCGGTGTTCTACTTCCCGGGCTGCGGCTCGGAGCGGCTGTTCTCGCAGGTCGGGCTGGCCACGCAGGCGATGCTGTGGCACGTCGGCGTGCAGACCGTGCTGCCGCCGGGCTACCTGTGCTGCGGCTATCCGCAGCGCGGCAACGGCCAGTATGACAAGGCCGAGAAGATCGTCACCGACAACCGGGTGCTGTTCCACCGCGTGGCCAACACGCTGAACTACCTCGACATCAAGACCGTGGTGGTCAGCTGCGGCACGTGCTATGACCAGCTCGCAGGGTATGAATTCGACAAGATCTTCCCGGGCTGCCGCATTATCGATATCCACGAGTACCTGCTCGAGAAGGGCGTGAAGCTGGAAGGCGTGACCGGTACGCGCTACATGTACCACGACCCCTGCCACACCCCGATCAAGACCATGGACCCGACCAAGCTGGTCAACGACCTGATGGGCGGCAACACCGGCCTGGGCAAGATCGAGAAGAACGAGCGCTGCTGCGGCGAGTCGGGCACGCTGGCGGTGACCCGCCCGGATATCTCGACCCAGGTCCGCTTCCGCAAGGAAGAGGAAATGACGAAGGGTGCCGACAAGCTGCGCGCCGACGGCTTCACCGGGGACGTCAAGATCCTGACCAGCTGCCCGTCGTGCCTGCAGGGGCTGTCGCGCTACAAGGAAGATGCCTCGGTGCAGGCGGACTACATCGTCATCGAGATGGCCAAGCATTTGCTGGGCGAGAACTGGATGCCGGAGTACGTGGCCAAGGCCAATGCCGGCGGCATCGAGCGGGTGCTGGTGTAAGCCAACGTCATGACGCGCGCTCCCCATTGCCCGCTCTGCGAGACCGACGGCGGCGAACTGGTCTGGATGGGCGACCGCGCCCGGCTGATCCTGGTCGAGCATGACCGTTTCCCGGGCTTCTGCCGCATCGTCTGGAACGACCACGTGGCCGAGCTTAGCGACCTGGACGAGGCCGACCAGGCCTGGCTGATGCGGCTGGTGGCGCGCGTGGAGCGGGTGGTGCGCGAGGTGATGACGCCGGACAAGGTCAACCTGGCTGCCCTCGGTAACATGGTGCCGCACCTGCACTGGCATATCATTCCGCGCTACCGCTGGGACACGCATTTCCCCGAGGCCATCTGGGCCGCGCCGCAGCGCGCGGCGGATACCGTGCGCGTGCAGGAGCTGGCCAGCCGGCTGCCGGCGCTGCGCACGGCGCTTGCGCTGCTCGAAGCCGGCGACGCCTGAGGGGCGCGAACCAGGCACGCGGAACCCGCGCCTGCCCCTGACCGTCTGAATGCTGTTGCCACCGTGGCCTGCCGCCACGGTATCCAGAACAACAAGCCCGGCCGGCATCCGCTGACGGGCCAAGCGCTGCCGCTATGTCCTCCACTCCGACTTCCGTCACCGTCCCGGGCCCGGCCGTTCCGGCCCGAGCCCTCAAGATCCAGAGCCGGCTGCGCATGAGCGCCACCTGGGCGCTGATCAAGCCTTACTGGAAATCCGACGACCGCCTTGCCGGGCTGGGCCTGCTGGCCCTGGTGGTGGTGCTCAACCTGGGCATCGTCTATATCAACGTGCTGCTCAATGAGTGGAACCGCGTGTTCTATAACGCGCTGGAGCAACGCGACTACGCCTCGTTCAAGGTGCTGCTGGTGCGGTTCTCGTGGATTGCCGCGTTCTTTATCGTCGCGGCGATCTCGCGCCAGTACTACACCATGATGCTGCAGATGCGCTGGCGTACCTGGATGACCGGCCGCTTCATGGGCCACTGGCTCGGGCACCAGGCCTACTACCGTATCGAGCAGACCCACGCCACCGACAACCCCGACCAGCGGATCTCCGATGACCTGCGCCAGTTCACCGATGGCGCGCTGTCGCTGTCGCTGGGCCTGCTCAATTCCGTGGTGACGCTGCTGTCCTTCGTCGGCATCCTGTGGACCGTGTCCGGCCCGATCAGCTTTGCGCTGGGCGGCACTGAATGGACCATCCCCGGCTACATGGTGTGGTTCGCGGCGGGCTACGCGGTGATCGGCTCGCTGGTGGCGCACGTGGTCGGCCGCCCGCTGATCGGCCTGAACTTCCAGCAGGAACAGTACGAAGCAGACTTCCGTTTCACGCTGGTGCGCCTGCGGGAGAACAGCGAGCCGGTGGCGCTGTACCGCGGCGAGCCCACCGAGCAGGCCGGGCTGCGCGCGCGCTTCGACCGCATCCGCGCCAACTGGAACCAGCTGATGCGCTATACGCGGCGGCTGACCTTCGTCAGTTCCGGCTATGCCCAGTTCGCCATCATCTTCCCGATCCTGGTGGCGGCGCCGCGCTACTTTGCCGGCAAGATGACGCTGGGCGGGCTGATGCAGACCAGTTCAGCCTTCGGCCAGGTGCAGGGCGCGCTGTCGTGGTTTGTCGACAGCTACGCCACGCTGGTGGGCTGGAAGGCGGCGACCAACCGCCTGATCGACTTCCAGGAAGCGATCCGCGTGGCCGAGCGCCAGGACGAGTCGCTGCACGGCGCGCGTGATATCGAAGTGGCACACACGGGCCAGCCTCAGGGCGGCATCACCGTCAACGGCCTGGCGCTGGCGCTGCCGGTACGCGCCGCGCGCAGCGCGGCGGTGGGCCAGCGGCCGCTGGTTTCGCCGTTCTCGCTGTCGGTGGCGCCGGGCGAGCGCTGGCTGGTCAGCGGCCCGTCGGGCTGCGGCAAGAGCGTGCTGTTCCGCGCGCTGGCAGGGATCTGGCCGTATGGCAGCGGCACCGTGACCATGCCCGAAGGCGCGCGCATGCTGTTCCTGCCGCAGCGCAGCTACCTGCCGATCGGCACGCTGGCCGATGCGCTGGCCTATCCGGATGCCGGCACCGAGCACAGCACGGAAGTCCTGCAGGAGACGCTGCGCCAGGCGCGACTGGCCGCGCTGGCGGACCAGCTCGACGTGTTCGACAACTGGTCGCTACGGCTGTCGCCGGGCGAACAGCAGCGCCTGGCCTTTGCGCGCGCGCTGCTGCAGAAGCCCGACTACCTGTTCCTGGACGAAGCCACCAGCGCGCTCGACGAGGAAACCGAGGGCGCGATGTACCGGCTGATGGTGGAGTCGCTGCCGCGGGCGGCGATCATCAGCATTGCCCACCGCAGCACCGTGGCGGCCTTCCACGGCAAGCGCCTGCGCTACGTGCCGCAGGACGGGGAAGCGGCCCGGGCTGCGCAAGCCGGCTTGCCTGGGGTAAGCTATCGGGTCGTATGCGAGGCGTGATGCGGTGCCGCATCGGCGCTGTCGCGCGGCAATCACCCCATCAGGAGCGCCCCTAACCGGGTCGCGATCATCATGGCAGGCCTGGAAAAAGACACCCCCCATCCCACCGCGCTGACCGTCCACACGCAATCCCGCGTGCTGGAGATCGGCTTCGACAACGGCCGCAGCTTCCGGCTGCCGTTCGAGCTGCTGCGCGTGTATTCGCCGTCCGCTGAAGTCCAGGGCCACGGTCCTGGGCAGGAAGTGCTGCAGACCGGCAAGCGCGAGGTGGGCGTCAACGCGGTCGAGCCGGTCGGCAACTACGCGATCCTGATCCGCTTTACCGACGGCCACGACACCGGCATCTATTCCTGGGACCTGCTGTACCGCCTCGGCGACAACCAGGATGCGCTGTGGCACGACTACCTGCAGCGCCTGGAAGCCGCCGGCGCCGACCGCGATACCCCGATGCCCGCCGCCGGCGCTGCCGGCGGCCACGGCTGCGGCCATCACTGAGCTGCGCTGCACTGATTACCCTGGAGTCTGAAAGATGAGTGAAACCCACTTCGGGTTTGAAAAGGTCGACGAAGCGGAAAAGGCCGACAAGGTTGCCGACGTATTCCATTCGGTGGCGAGCAAGTACGACGTGATGAACGACCTGATGTCGGGCGGCATGCACCGGCTCTGGAAGATGTTCGCCATCGCCCAGGCCGGCGTGCGCCCCGGTCACAAGGTGCTGGACATCGCCGGCGGCACCGGCGACCTGGCCAAGGCGTTCGCGAAGCAGGCCGGCCCGACCGGCGAGGTCTGGCTGACCGACATCAACGAGTCGATGCTGCGCGTGGGCCGCGACCGGCTGCTGAACAAGGGCATCGTCACCCCGGTGTGCCTGTGCGACGCCGAGCGCATCCCGTTCCCCGACAACCACTTCGACCTGGTGACCGTGGCCTTCGGCCTGCGCAACATGACGCACAAGGATGCCGCGCTGGCCGAGATGCGCCGGGTGGTCAAGCCGGGCGGCAAGGTCATGGTGCTGGAGTTCTCCAAAGTGTGGAAACCCCTGGAGAAGGCCTACGACGTCTATTCTTTCAAGGTGCTGCCCTGGCTGGGCGAGCGGGTGGCTGGGGATGCCCCGAGCTATCGTTATCTCGCGGAATCGATCAGAATGCATCCAGACCAGGCTTCACTTGTACGCTTGATGGAACATGCGGGCCTGGAGAATGTCGAATACTTCAATCTGACGGCCGGAGTGGTGGCGCTCCATGTCGGACGCAAGTATTAGAAGCATTGAAATCGCCATGCCTCACCCCCATATGGGGTGAAACTGACAGGGGATAGCAGAATATGTCGTCATTTCGTGGAAAGTTCCTGGTTGGGTCGCTGATTACCGCGATTGCCTTCGGGATGGTGTTCGACGCCAATGCCAAGCGCATGGGCGGTTCGCGCAGCATCGGCAAGCAGTCGTCGACGGTCACGCAGCAGCGCCAGCAGGCGCCGCAGCCTGCTTCGCCGACCCAGCAACCGGCCCAGCAGCCTAATCAGGCAGCGCCGGCCACGGCTGGCGCCGCCGGCGCCGCCGGCGCGGCTGCCGCGGCAGCGCCCAAGCGCAACTGGGGCGGGATGCTGGGCGGCATTGCCGCCGGCCTGGGTATCGGCTGGCTGCTGTCGCACTTCGGCCTGGGCGGGGCGGCACTGGGCTTCCTGTCCAACCTGATCCTGATCGCGCTGGTCGCATTCGCCGCGATCTGGCTGATCCGCAAGTTCCGTGGCGGCAGCCAGCGTAGCCAGCAGCCGGCCTATGCCGGCGCCGGCAACACGGGTCCGATCGGCAACATGGGCCGCAACGTCGAGCCGAGCCTGAGCCAGCCGACGCCGTCGGCAACCCCGGCGTCGAGCCCGGTGATGCCGGCCGCCTCGGCCGCGCCGGTGGCCGCCGATGCGGCAGCCCAGCAGCCGTGGGGCGTGCCGGCCGACTTCGATACCGAAGCCTTCCTGCGCAACGCCAAGGTCCACTTCGTGCGCCTGCAGGCCGCGTGGGATGCAGGCAACCTGGACGACATCCGCGAATTCACCACGCCGGAAATGTTCGCCGAGATCAAGATGGACTTGTCCGAACGCGGCGCCGAGGTCAACAAGACCGACGTGGTCACGCTCGAAGCCAAGCTGCTCGGGATCGAGTCGGCGCCGGCCCAGCATCTCGCCAGCGTGCGCTTCTCGGGCATGATCCGCGAGCGCGCCGGCGAGGCGGCCCAGCCGTTCAACGAGGTCTGGAACCTGGCCAAGCCCGCCAGCGGCACCGGCGGCTGGCTGCTGGCCGGGATCCAGCAAGAGTCCTGATGCCGCACCCCGCGGCGGGTGATGCGCCGGGGGGAGTAGCTTAGAATGGAGGCCCACGTGAAAGCGTGGGCCTTTTTGTTTGGCACGCCGCCACCCGCGGCGTCGCCGTCCGCCGCCAACCGCGCTGTCATGAATACTCTGCCTTCCGCCCTGGCCACGCCCGCAGTCTCGGCGCTGAACCACCTGCTTGAGCAGGAGCCGTGGGCCCGCAACCAGCTTGCGCTGTTTGCCGGGCGCGTGATCCGTTTCGATGCCGCCGCCTTCATGCTGTCGCTGAAGGTGACCGAACACGGCTGCACGGAACTGGCGCCCGCGACCGAGGCGCCCGCGGTGACGCTGCGCGTGCCGGTGCAGCAGTGGCCGCTGGTGGCCGCCGACGTGGCCGAGGGCGGCCAGGCCGCCGCCATGCGCCATGTGCGCATCGAGGGCGACGCCGAACTGGCCAACACCGTCTCGACGCTGGCGCGCAACCTGCGCTGGGACGCCGCCGAGGACCTGTCGCGCGCGCTGCGCGGCATCCTGGGCGGACCGGTCAGCGACAGCGTGGCGCAGCGCGTGGTCGACGGCGCGCGCCAGGTCCATGAGCAGGCCACGCGCGTGGGCCGTGCCCTGGTGGACAACGTCACCGACTACCTGCTGGACGAACACCCGACCCTGGTGCGCCACGCCGCGCTGGACGACTTCGGCGCCGACGTGGGCCGGCTGCGCGACAGCCTGGCCCGCCTGGAAAAACGGCTGGAGCGGCTGGAGCGCGGCGGCCCATCGCCGGCCGCCCAGTCCGGCAAGCTGCCGTCGCCGCACCGCTGAGCCGGCTGCGCCCGCGCTCCGATTTCCTCAACCCCCAACGTGACTGCCTGCCCGGCCCTGTGAAGACTCCCGAATGACCCGCCTCCTGCGCCTTGGCAAGATCCTCTTCGTCATCCTCTACTACGGCCTGGACGAGCTGGTGCTCTCGGGCTTCAGCAGCCGCAGGATCCGCTTCCTGGTCCGCGTCATCACCATCGGGCGCAAGCTCGACATGCCGCGCGGCGAGCGCCTGCGGCTGGCGCTGACGCGGCTGGGGCCGATCTTCGTCAAGTTCGGCCAGGTGCTGTCGACCCGGCGCGACCTGATGCCGGCGGACATCGCCGACGAACTCGCCAAGCTGCAGGACCAGGTGCCGCCCTTCGATTCGGTGGTGGCGGTGAAGATCATCGAGCGCGCGCTGGGCCGCCCGCTGGACCAGCTGTTCGAGACCTTCGAGCACCAGCCGGTGGCCAGCGCGTCGATCGCGCAGGTGCACTTCGCCACGCTCAAGGGCGGCCCCTGCCACGGCCGCGAGGTCGCGGTAAAGGTGCTGCGCCCGGGCATGCTGCCGGTGATCGACAGCGACCTGGCGCTGATGCGCGACATGGCCACGTGGCTGGAGCGCTTCTGGGCCGACGGCAAGCGCCTGAAGCCGCGCGAGGTGGTGGCCGAGTTCGACAAATACCTGCACGACGAGCTCGACCTGATGATCGAGGCGGCCAACGCCAGCCAGCTGCGCCGCAACTTTGCCGACACCAGCCTGCTGCTGGTGCCCGAGGTGTTCTGGGACTGGTGCAGCAGCACCGTGTTCGTGATGGAGCGCATGCATGGCATCCCGATCTCGCGCACCGAGTCGCTCAAGGCCGCCGGGGTGGACATGCACCAGCTGGCGGAAGAGGGCGTCGAGATCTTCTTCACCCAGGTGTTCCGCGACGGCTTCTTCCATGCCGACATGCATCCGGGCAATATCCTGGTGTCGGTCCAGCCCGAGACCTTCGGCCGCTATATCGCGCTGGACTTCGGCATCGTCGGTGCGCTGTCCGAGTTCGACAAGAACTACCTGGCGCAGAACTTCATCGCCTTCTTCCGGCGCGACTACCACCGCGTGGCCCTGCTGCACGTGGAATCCGGCTGGGTCCCGCCCGACACCCGCGTCGAAGAGCTGGAAAGCGCGGTGCGCGCCTGCTGCGAGCCGTACTTCGACAAGCCGCTGAAGGAAATCTCGCTGGGCATGGTGCTGATGCGGCTGTTCCAGACCTCGCGCCGCTTCAATGTCGAGATCCAGCCCCAGCTGGTGCTGCTGCAGAAGACGCTGCTCAATATTGAAGGCCTGGGCCGCCAGCTCGACCCCGACCTGGATCTGTGGAAGACCGCCAAGCCCTTCCTGGAACGCTGGATGCACGAGCAGGTGGGCTGGAAGGGCGCCTGGGAGCGGGTCAAGGTCGAGGCGCCGCTGTGGGCCAAGATGCTGCCGGACTTTCCGCGCCTGGCGCACCAGTTCCTGGAGCGGCGCGCGCTCACCAGCAATGGCGAGCAGGACAAGCTGCTGGCGATGTTGGTGCTGGAGCAGCGCCGCACCAACCGGCTGCTCGGCACCGCGGTGCTGCTGGTGGGCGGTTTTGTCGCCGGCATTGTGCTGACGCATGTGCTGGGGTGGGCCGGCTACTGGTAGCGCCCCCGGGACCGACCCATACTAGAGGTGACCATGAGCGAAACCACCAAGCCTGCGCCGACCTTCGCCACCCGCAACGCCGCCGACCCGGCGTTCTGGGACGAGCGTTTTGAACAGGGTTTTACGCCCTGGGACCAGGGCGGCGTGCCCGAGGAATTCCGGCAGTTCATTGAAAGCCGCGCGCTATGCCGGACCCTGGTGCCGGGCTGCGGCAACGGCTGGGAGGCCGCGTGGCTGTTCGAGCGCGGCTGGCCGGTGACGGCGATCGACTTCTCGCCGCAGGCGGTGGCGTCGGCGTGGCGGACGCTGGGCCCGGCCGGGGCGGTGGTGCAGCAGGGCGATTTCTTCGCCTTCACGCCGCAGCAGGCGTGCGAACTGATCTACGAACGGGCCTTCCTGTGCGCGCTGCCGCCGGCGATGCGGGCTGACTATGCCGCTCGCGTCGCGCAACTGCTGCCGCCGGGCGGGCTGCTGGCCGGCTACTTCTACCTGGGCGAAAACCGCGGCGGGCCGCCGTTCGCGATGCCCGCGGAGGAGCTGGAGGCGCTGCTGGCACCGGGCTTCGAGCGCCTCGAGGACCGGTCCTCGGCGGCGCCGCTGCCGGTGTTTCAGGGGCAGGAGCGATGGCAGGTCTGGCGGCGGAGGGGGTGATTGGCTTGTTGCTATGCGGTTGGGTTGTGGTTCTTGGTGGGCGTGGGCTGATTCGCCGGTGTAGCCGGCGGGGCTGCTTGCTTGTTGGGTTGGGTATGTTGTAGGGCGGGTTCCATGTTGTCGTAGGATTAAGCGCCTGGTTCCGCCCTGCTGGGCGGGTCACTTTTTGTCCGAGCGACAAAAAGTAACCAAAAAGCGCGTCGCCTCAGGCGGCTGGCCATCCATTCCTCGGTGTTGGTGGGGCGAGCGGCGGTGATTTCCGTTCGATGGGGTTGGTGGTTCGACCCTGCTACGCACCCTGTAAGGTGCCTGCGTCGACGGACTATTGGACGAACCCGACTTTAGGCTATTGGCAGCCTGCTAACCAGGTCATTGGTAGGACGCCTACGGCTGCGCTGCGCGCACTCAGTATCGTAGGTCGGGTGCTCGGGCACGGAGTGCGTCGCTGCGCTCGCACGGCGCGGTCGTATTGCCGGGCCAAAGGCACAAATCGGAACGTGGTCCGCAGCTCTGCCACGTTAGGGCCGGCGCGAAGCGCAGCCGAAGGCGTCCCACCGACGCGGTGGTTAGCAGGCTGCCAACCGCCTAAGTCGGGTTCGTCCAATAGTCCGTTGATGTGGGCACAGACAGGGTGCGTAGCAGGCCCGAACGGCCAACCACGCCAAACGGCAAGCACCGCCGCCCGAACCACCCCCACCACCAAATCGGTGGCCAGCCGCCAGAGGCGACGCGTTTTTTGGTTACTTTTTGTCGCTCGGACAAAAAGTGACTCGCCGGCTACGCCGGCGAAACAGCCCACGCCAGTCAAGAACGTCACCCCCCCAATCACCCCCCTTCCCCCCACAGGAATATTTTCAACCCCCCCTTGCCTCCCTCGCTATAATCCGCGTTTTGATTCGGCTACGACCGCAGGCCGGGACCCGCTCCCAGGCCACCCATGCGGCCCCGACCGATGAATTGGACTCCGGGCAGGCGCGCAAGGATGCGCTGTTGGACTGACAGGCGCCGCCCGGCATTCGGTTTCTCGCCACAAGGGCACTTTCTGCATAGGGCAGCGGCATGCTGATCTGGTTCGTCATCATCTACTGGGTAATCTCGGTCGGCATCGGCCTGTGGGCGGCGCTGCGCGTACGCAACACCACCGATTTCGCCGTCGCGGGGCGCAGCCTGCCGTTCCATATTGTCACCGCCACCGTCTTCGCCACCTGGTTCGGCTCGGAGACGGTGCTGGGCATTCCCGCCGTCTTCCTGAAGGAAGGCCTGTCGGGCGTCGTTTCCGATCCCTTCGGCTCGTCGCTGTGCCTGATCCTGGTGGGCCTGTTCTTCGCCCGGCCGCTGTACCGGATGAACCTGCTGACCATCGGCGACTACTACCACAACCGCTATGGCCGGCTGGCCGAGGTGCTGACCACGTTGTGCATCGTGGTGTCCTACCTGGGCTGGGTGGCGGCGCAGATCAAGGCGCTGGGGCTGGTGTTCTATACCGTGTCGGACGGCGCGCTGTCGCAGGAGGCCGGCATGATGATCGGCGCCGCCAGCGTGCTGGTCTATACGCTGTTCGGCGGCATGTGGTCGGTGGCGGTAACCGACTTCATCCAGATGATCATCATCGTGGTCGGCATGCTCTATATCGGCTACGAGGTCAGCGGCCAGGCCGGCGGCGTGGCGGCGGTGGTGTCGCACGCGGCGGCGGCGGGCAAGTTCGAGTTCCTGCCCTCGCTGGACCTGATCCAGATCGTCGGGTTTGCGGCTGCACTGTTCACCATGATGCTGGGCTCGATTCCGCAGCAGGACGTGTTCCAGCGGGTGACATCGTCGCGCACCGAGCAGATCGCCGGGCGGGCCTCGGTGCTGGGTGGCGTGCTGTACTTCTGCTTTGCCTTTATCCCGATGTTCCTGGCGTACTCGGCGACCATGATCGACCCGGACATGGTCAACAAGTACATCAACGCCGATTCGCAGCTGATCCTGCCGCAGCTGATCCTGCAGCACGCGCCGATGTTCGCGCAGGTGATGTTCTTCGGCGCGCTGCTGTCGGCCATCAAGAGCTGCGCCTCGGCCACGCTGCTGGCGCCGTCGGTGACCTTTGCCGAGAACATCCTGCGGCCGTATTTCCGCCACCTGGACGACAGGCAGTTCCTGCGCGTGATGCAGGCCGTGGTGCTGGTGTTCACGGCGGTTGTGACGCTGTTCGCGCTGAACTCGCACCTGTCGATCTTCCATATGGTAGAAAATGCCTACAAGGTCACACTAGTGTCGTCGTTCGTGCCGCTGGCCTTCGGCATGTTCTGGAAGCACGCCACCCGCCAGGGCGGGCTGGCGGCGATCCTGCTGGGACTGTCCTCCTGGCTGACCTGCGAGGTCGGCTTTGTCGATGCCGTGGTGCCGCCGCAGATGGTGGGCCTGCTGTTCTCGATCAGCGGCATGGTGGTCGGTTCGCTGTTGCCGCAGTGGATTGCAGATCACGCGCCGGTCAAGGAAGTCCATATCGCCTGACGCACGGGGGGGCGCAACCCCTTTATTTCCGGCAATCAGGCAGCCCCGGAACGGTTTATAATTCAAGGCTTTGCATCGTCGCGCGGGAATTTCCCGCGGCCGCCATGGCCAGCGGCGATGTCCGCCTTTGTACCGATTCCGAAGTTTTCTCGCGAAATAACACCATGCCGATCTATGCCTACCGTTGCGACGCCTGCGGCCACGGGCGCGATGTGCTGCAGAAAATGAGCGATGCCCCGCTGACGGACTGCCCGTCGTGCGGCGTCGCTGGCGCGTTCAAGAAACAGCTGACCGCTGCCGGTTTCCAGCTCAAGGGCTCGGGCTGGTATGTGACCGATTTCCGCGGCGGCAGCGGCGGCGCCAGCGCCCCGGCGGCGGCCGAGTCGTCGGGCAGCACCGCTTCGGCGGCGCCGGCCGCCGGCGGCTGCGGCAGCGCCTGCGCCTGCCATTGAGCCGGACCCGCCCCGTGGTCGCCAAGAAGACTTCCGCCCTGAAAACCTGGTTCCTGACCGGGCTGCTGGTACTGGTGCCGCTGGGCATCACGCTGTGGGTGCTCAGCCTGGTCATCGGCACGATGGACCAGAGCCTGGCGCTGCTGCCCGAGGCCTGGCGCCCGGACCGGCTGATGT
Organism: Cupriavidus lacunae; assembly: GCF_003353055.1. GTDB lineage: Bacteria > Pseudomonadota > Gammaproteobacteria > Burkholderiales > Burkholderiaceae > Cupriavidus > Cupriavidus lacunae. The sequence continues at coordinate 131,265 of NZ_QKWJ01000003.1, read as the reverse complement.
TCGGCAAGCGCGTGACCGGCCTGGGCGCGATCCTGACGCTGCTGTTCATCCTGCTGGTCGGCTTGCTGGCCCATAACTTCATCGGCCAGCGCCTGGTGCGCTGGTGGGAAGCGCTGCTGGGCCATATCCCGGTGGTGGGCCCGATCTACACCAGCGTCAAGCAGGTCTCGGACACGCTGCTGTCGTCCTCGGGCAATGCTTTCCGCAAGGCGCTGTTGGTGCAGTACCCGCGCGAGGGCTCGTGGACCATCGCCTTCCTGACCGGGCGCCCTGGCGGCGACGTGCAGAACCACCTGCAGGGCGAGTACGTCAGCGTCTATGTGCCGACCACGCCGAATCCGACCTCGGGCTTCTTCCTGATGATGCCCAAGGCCGACACCATCGAACTCGACATGACCGTCGACGCCGCGCTCAAGTACATCGTCTCGATGGGCGTGGTGGCACCGGCGGAATTGCCGCGCAAGAACGGCAGCGTCCCCCGGCCGGCGGTCCCCGCCAATCCGGCCGGCAGGGCCAGCAACGAGGAAACGGTCGAGACGACCGATCCTTGAGCATCCAATCTGATCACGGGCTGCCCGATGCGATCGGGCAGCCGCGTTTTACCGGGAATCTCCTTATGTCCTCCATGCGTACTCACTACTGCGGTCTGGTGACCGAACAATTCTCGGGCCAGGAAGTGGCCCTGACCGGCTGGGTCCAGCGCCGCCGCGACCATGGCGGCGTGATCTTCATCGACCTGCGCGACCGCGAAGGCCTGGTGCAGGTGGTGTGCGATCCGGATCGCCCCGAGATGTTCAAGGTCGCGGAAGAGATCCGCAATGAGTTCTGCATCCGCATCACCGGCAAGGTGCGTCCGCGCCCGGCCGGCACCGAGAACGCCAACCTGACCTCGGGCAAGATCGAGGTGCTGTGCCACGAGCTGACCGTGCTGAACCCGTCGGTCACGCCCCCGTTCCAGCTCGACGACGACAATCTGTCGGAAACCACGCGCCTGACGCACCGCGTGCTGGACCTGCGCCGCCCGCAGATGCAGTACAACCTGCGCCTGCGCTACAAGGTGGCGATGGAAGTGCGCAAGTTCCTGGATGCACAGGGCTTTATCGACATCGAGACGCCGATGCTGGGCAAGAGCACGCCCGAAGGCGCGCGCGACTACCTGGTGCCGTCGCGGGTGAACCCGGGCCACTTCTTCGCGCTGCCGCAATCGCCGCAGATCTTCAAGCAGATGCTGATGGTGTCGGGTTTCGACCGCTACTACCAGATCACCAAGTGCTTCCGCGACGAGGACCTGCGCGCTGACCGCCAGCCTGAATTCACGCAGATCGACTGCGAGACCTCGTTCCTGACCGAGCAGGAGATCCGCGACCTGTTCGAGGACATGATGCGCACGGTCTTCAAGAACGCCATCGACGTCGACCTGGACGCGAAATTCCCGGTGATGGAGTTCCGCGAGGCCATGGCCCGCTTCGGCTCGGATAAGCCTGACCTGCGCGTCAAGCTGGAATTCACCGAGCTGACCGAGGTGATGAAGGACGTCGACTTCAAGGTGTTCTCGGGTCCCGCCAACAGCGACAACGGCCGCGTGGTCGCCCTGCGCGTGCCGGGCGGCGGTGCGATCTCGCGCGGCGAGATCGACGCCTACACCCAGTTCGTCGGCATCTACGGCGCCAAGGGCCTGGCCTGGATCAAGGTCAATGAAGTGGCCAAGGGCCGCGACGGCCTGCAATCGCCGATCGTCAAGAACCTGCACGACGCCGCCATTGCCGAGATCCTGAAGCGCACCGGCGCCCAGGACGGCGACATCATCTTCTTCGGCGCCGACAAGGCCAAGGTGGTCAACGACTCGATCGGCGCGCTGCGCCTGAAGGTTGGCCATTCGGACTTCGGCAAGGCTAACGGCCTGTTCGAGGACGCCTGGAAGCCGCTGTGGGTGGTCGACTTCCCGATGTTCGAGTACGACGAGGACGACGCGCGCTGGGTGGCCATGCACCACCCGTTCACCAGTCCCAAGGACGAGCACATGGAGTACCTGGAGACCGATCCGGGCAAGTGCGTGGCCAAGGCCTACGACATGGTGCTGAACGGCTGGGAAATGGGTGGCGGCTCGGTGCGGATCTTCCGCTCGGACATCCAGAGCAAGGTGTTCCGCGCGCTCAACATTAACGACGAGGAAGCCCGTGCCAAGTTCGGCTACCTGCTGGACGCGCTGCAGTACGGCGCGCCCCCGCACGGCGGCCTGGCCTTCGGCCTGGACCGCATCGTCACGATGATGGCCGGCGCCGACTCGATCCGCGACGTGATCGCCTTCCCGAAGACCCAGCGCGCCCAGGACCTGCTGACCCAGGCACCGAGCTCGGTCGACGAGAAGCAGCTGCGCGAGCTGCATATCCGCCTGCGCGCCGCCGAGCCCAAGCCGACGGCCTGAGCTGCGCCAGTCAGTTGAAGCCCGCAAGGAAGCCGCGCAATAGCGCGGCTTTTTTGCTTTATGTGGAATGTCGGGTTGCCTGCACTGTGGTGCGGGCGGCGCATTGGTTTCGATTTGTTACCGGTCGGAACGAAGGCGACGCGCGGCGGGTCTGCTCTCTTTGACACGTAATTTGCCGAGGGCCTCGCATCGAAGGCTTCCGGCACTCGGGAGCAATTCGTGACCCTGGATATCGACCTGATCCGCCAGTTCCTGCTGGCTCATGACCAAACCATCCTGACCTGGCTGGTGGCCGGCTTGCTGATGATGCTGCTGGCGCGCTTCGAGCTGCGCCGCGCCGTGCGCCGCTCGGCGCAGGCCATGTCTGAATCCGTGGCCACCACGGTAGCGGCCTGCGTGCCCGACATTGCCCACGCCGTGCAGTCGGCCGCGCCCGCCGCCACCGCCGAGCCGGTGGAGATGCAGCGTGCCGAGGCGCTGCGCCGGCTGGCACTGGATACCGTCGGGGTGGTGATGACGCGCGGACGCTGGCTGGATGAACTCGGCAATCTGCGCCTGCCCGACGACTCGCTGCTGGCCGGCCAGCGCGCCGACGGCGCCGACCCGCTGCTGGTGGTGGCGCCGCAACCGGTAGTGCAGGCCTACCTGGATGCACAGCGCGTGTTCGAGGACGAGGCCGCGCAGGTGCAGGCACTGCGCCGCGATGCCCAGCGCGTGCAGGAGGCGCTGCAGGCGCTGGACGCGGAAGTCGCGCATATCGAACAGGAAACCGGCAGCATCGTGCTGCGCTTCGAGCAGGTCAATGCGCAGGCTGCGCAGGGCATGGATGGCGGCGATTACCAGCGCTTCCTGATCCAGAAATACAATGCGCTGGGCCAGCGCGAGAAGGAAATCGCGCAGGAGCGCACGCAGTTGCACGGCGAGGTCCGGCAACGCGCCGAAGCCCTGGCCGCGCACGCCCATGGCGCATCCAGGCGCTACCGCCAGGCGCTGGCGCCGCTGATGGACCAGCTGCGGGCCGCCTGGGGTCACGGCGACTCGCCGCAAGTGTTCGACACCTGGCAACGCCACGGCACCGCCGAGCCCTATCTGGCACCGCATACCACGCATAGCGCGCGCAACGCTGCCTGAGGGCGGGTCGTCGCGCTTTCGCGTGGCAAGCGGGCGCGGCTGCGCTATCCTTGGGTTTGTCCTTTCGCCCAGACCCATGTCCTACAAGATCCCGGAATCCGTGCTGGTGGTGATTTACACGCCAGATCTTCAAGTCTTGCTGCTGGAACGCGCCGATCGCCCGGGGTTCTGGCAGTCCGTGACCGGCAGCCTCGACACCCTGGACGAACCCCTGGCCCTGACCGCCGCGCGAGAAGTGGCCGAGGAAACGGGCATCGTCGCCGGCGAGCACCAGCTGACCGACTGGGGCCATACCATCCAGTACGAAATCTACCCGCAGTGGCGCAATCGCTACGCCGAAGGCGTCACCCGCAATACCGAGCACTGGTTCGGCCTGCGCGTGTCCGAGGTGCTGCCGGTGGCGCTGGCGCCACGCGAGCACCTGCAATACCAGTGGCTGCCGTTGGAGCAGGCAGCACAGCAGTGCTTTTCCAGCAGCAATGCCGAAGCCATCCGCCAGCTGGCATGGCGCGCAGCGGAGGCCGGCGAACTGCAGCCTGCCTGCGGAGCGCAGCCATGAAGCTGCGCGTGGTCACCTACAACATCCACAAGGGGGTGACCGGCATCTCGCGGCGCCCGCGCATCCAGAACGTGCGCGCCGGCCTGCATGCGATGGATGCGGACATCGTCTTCCTGCAGGAAGTGCAGGACCGCAACGACCGGCTGGTGGCCGCGGCGCTGTTCGATCCGGAGCACACCCAGCTCAACTACCTGGCCACCGATGCCTATCCGCACTCGGTCTACGGCCGCAACGCGGTCTATGAACACGGTCATCACGGCAACGCGATCCTGTCGCGCCACCCGATCCTGATGTCCGAAAACCTGGATATTTCCGACCACCGTTTCGAACAGCGCGGGCTGCTGCATGCGGTGGCGGATGTGCACGGCGTGGAAACCCACCTGATCTGCGTGCATTTCGGCCTGTTCGCGCGCAGCCGCGCGCGCCAGGCCGAGGCCCTGGTGGAACGCGTGCGCACCGTGGTGCCCGCGGGCGTGCCGCTGGTAATCGCCGGCGACTTCAACGACTGGAACCACCGGCTGGACGCGCAGATCTGCAATACGCTGGGCGCGGTCGAGGCCTCGCACGCGCGCGGCGCGCGGCTGCGTACCTTCCCGAGCCATATGCCGTGGTGGCAGCTCGACCGTATCTATGTGCGCGGCTACGAGATCGAGCGCGCCCACGCGCTGACCGGCCGCGATTGGGCCCAACGGTCAGACCATGTGCCGCTGGTGGCGGAACTGGGCCATCCGCCGGGTGAAGCGGTGGAGCGACCCGCGCACGCCGACAAGGCGGCCTGAGTTCAGCCCGCGCGGCCGGGGTAGTCGCGCTTGGGGAAGTCGCGAATAAAGGCGAACACCGCCTGCGGGTCGTTCAGGTCCAGCACCGGCAGCGCGGTCATGGCGGCCACGGCGGCGGGATCATCGCTGGCCACCGCCACCACGCCCGGCACCTCGTCCCACAGCGGCGTGCGCCCCAGCGCCGGGCGATAGACCTCCAGCTTGGGAAAATCACTGCGCTTGTACCCTTCCACCAGCACCAGGTCGGTGTCGGGCGGCAGCACCGCGAGCGCATCGTCCAGTTCGGGCGAGGGCACGGCTTCCGGGTAGTGGCGCATCAGCGTCAGGTGGCGCGCGCCGACCAGCACGACATTGGCGCAGCCGGCCTCGCGCATGCGCCAGGAATCCTTGCCGGGCGTATCGGGATCAAAGCCGTGGTGGGTGTGCTTGACGCCGGCCACGCGCAGGCCGGCGCCGACAAAGCAGGGGATGAGCTGGTCCAGCAGCGTGGTCTTGCCGCTGCCGGAAGAACCGGTAATGCCGAATACCTTCACAATGGTTTCCGTGGGGGCGTCAGGTGTGGTCTGCCCGGGGCTGGTCGCCTGCGGGCAAGCATCGGCATCGACGATAGCAGAGTTCCGCGCGCCAATGTGCAGGCGGCGCCCTGGCGCGGCAAACTGTCCGATAATCACGGCATGTCACGGATATCCCACTCCGCCCATGGCGCCGGCACCGAGGTCCCGGCGGACCGCGCGACAGGCCCGGCCGCGCAGGCGGAAGCCTCCGCGCACGACACGGCCGCAACCGGCGAGCAGGCATCGCGCCATCACATGCTGCGCTGGGCCTGGCGCCGCGGCAAGCCCACCACCGGCAACGCCGTGCAGCTGCTGCATGGCGGCCAGGACTTCTTCCCCGCGCTGATCGCCGCCATCGACCAGGCCGCGTTCCAGGTCATGCTGGAAACCTACATCTATGCCGACGACGACGTCGGCCGCGCGGTCGCCGACGCCCTGGTCCGTGCCGCCGCGCGCGGCGTGACGGTGCGCGTCACGGTGGATGGCTTTGGCGCCGGCGACATGCCCGCAGAACTGGCCGAGCGCCTGCGCGCCGGCGGCGTACAGCTGCGGGTCTACCGCGCGCTGCGCGGCTTCCGGCTGGCGCGGCGCCACCTGCGCCGGCTGCACCGCAAGCTGGCGGTGATCGACCGGCGCGTGGCCTTTGTTGGCGGCATCAACATCATCGACGACCACAACCACGGCCCGTTCGAAGGCGCCAACCTGGGGCCGCGCTATGACTTCGCGGTGCAGGTCAGCGGCCCGCTGGTGGACCGCATCGCGCTGTCTTCGGAGCGGCTCTGGTGGCGGCTGTCGCTGCGCGAGGCGCGCGGCAGCGAGCGCGCCGCCGCGGTGGCCGAATACCCGTTGCTCACCGACTTGCCGCCGCGCCCGGAAGCGTCGGGCGGGGTGCGCGCCGCGCTGCTGCTGCGCGACAACCTGCGCAACCGCCGCACCATCGAGCGCGAATACCTGCGCGCGCTCGGCGCCGCGCGCCACGACGTCATTCTTGCCAACGCGTACTTCCTGCCTGGCCACAAGATGCGGCGTGCGCTGCTGGCCTGCCGCGCGCGCGGCGTGCGCGTGCGCCTGCTGCTGCAGGGCATGGTCGAATACCGCTTGCAGCACTACGCCACCCACGCGCTGTATGCGTCGCTGCTGGAGGCCGGGGTCGAAATCTACGAGTACGCCGAGAGCTTCCTGCACGCCAAGGTCGGCGTGGTGGACGAAGCCTGGGCCACGGTCGGGTCGAGCAATATGGACCCCTTCAGCCTGCTGCTCGCGCGCGAGGCCAACCTCGCCGTTTATGATGCGACCTTCGCCGCTGAACTGCGTACCGCGCTGGAATACGCCATTGCGCACCGCAGCGTGCGCGTGCTGCCGGACGTGCATGCGCGCCGCTCGCCGCTGCACCGGCTGGCCAACTGGGCGGCCTACATGCTGTTGCGCCTGGGCGTGATCATTGCCGGCGTGACCGGGCGCTACTGAGCCCGCCACGCGCGGTGTGCGTTTGTTGCCATGCGGCAATGCGCAGGCTGCAACCGGTTGCAGCGCAGGCCACACGGACATGCTGCATCGCAGTCCGTTTAGAAACAGCGGTCTAATTAAAAGCTTGATGGCCGACCGCTGCGCCAGAATAATCTGAACGACCGTTCTTTTTTGGCTTAGACTGCGTGCATTCGCGGTATGCACCGGCAATTCCGCCGGTCGGCCGCAAGCACTGAATGCAACGTCAGGGTCATACGCGGGGCCGCAGCAGGGTCCCGCAGAACGGAGAAAAAACATGCGACACCAGTCAGCCCGTCTCGAATCCGCCGCCGCCTCCCCCGCGCCAATGCGCAAGGGTGAGATGACGCGCGTGGCGATTCTGGATGCCGCACTGGAATTGTCGTCCCGCGACGGGCTCGAAGGTCTGACCATCGGGCTGCTCGCGGAACGCATGCAGATGAGCAAGAGCGGTGTCTTCGCGCATTTCGGTTCGCGCGAGGACCTGCAGGTAGAGGTGGTGCGGGAGTATCACCGCCGGTTCGAGCAGGAGGTGTTCTATCCCTCGCTGCAGGAGCCGCGCGGCCTGCCCCGGCTGTGGTCGATGGTGCGGCGCTGGATGGAGAAGCGCATCCAGGAAGTGACGACGGGATGCATCTACATCAGCGGCGCCGTGGAGTACGACGACCGCGCCGGCAGCCTGGTGCGTGACGAGCTGGTCAAGAGCGTCACGATCTGGCGGGCAGCGCTGAATCGCGCCATCGCACAGGCCAAGGAAGAGGGGCACCTGCGCGCGGATTGCGATCCGCGCCTGATGCTGTTCGAGATGTACAGCCTTGAACTAGGCTTGCATCATGACGCCCGTTTCCTGCGCCTGCCTGACAGTGCCGAGCTTGCCATGGTCGCGCTCAACAAACTGATTCAGTCTTACCGTACCTGAGGTCGCCCCGGTCAGGCCGTCGCGCGCAAGCGGGACGGGCGGCGTGGCGGCATCGTATAACTCCAAGGAGTCTCAGATGGGCCAGTACACCGCACCGTTGCGCGACATGCAGTTCGTGCTCCATGAACTGCTCGGCGCCGAAGCCGAACTCAAGGCGATGCCCCCGCACGCGGACATCGACGCGGACACCATCAACCAGGTCATCGAGGAAGCCGGCAAGTTCTGCTCGGACGTCGTGTTCCCGCTGAACCAGGTGGGCGACCGCGAAGGCTGCACCTACGTCGGCGACGGCGTGGTCAAGGCCCCCACCGGCTTCAGGGAAGCCTACCAGCAGTATGTCGAAGCCGGCTGGCCGGCACTGGCGTGCGACCCGGCCTACGGCGGCCAGGGCCTGCCCATCGTGGTCAACAACGTTGTCTACGAGATGCTGAACTCGGCCAACCAGGCCTGGACCATGTATCCGGGCCTGTCGCACGGCGCCTATGAGGCCCTGCATGCACACGGCACGCCCGAACTGCAGCAGGCCTACCTGCCCAAGCTGGTTTCGGGCGTGTGGACCGGCACCATGTGCCTGACCGAGCCGCACTGCGGCACCGACCTGGGCATCCTGCGCACCAAGGCCGAACCGCAGGCCGACGGCTCCTACCTGCTGACCGGCACCAAGATCTTCATCTCCGCCGGCGAGCACGACCTGGCCGAGAACATCATCCACCTGGTGCTGGCCCGCCTGCCGGATGCGCCGGGCGGCACCAAGGGCATCTCGCTGTTCGTGGTGCCCAAGTTCATCCCCGATGCCAGCGGCAACCCGGGCGAGCGCAACGGCATCAAGTGCGGCTCGATCGAGCACAAGATGGGCATCCACGGCAACGCCACCTGCGTGATGAACCTGGACGGCGCGCGCGGCTGGCTGGTGGGCGAGGCCAACAAGGGCCTGAACGCCATGTTCGTGATGATGAACGCCGCCCGCCTGGGTGTGGGCGCGCAGGGCCTGGGCCTGACCGAAGTGGCGTACCAGAACTCGGTCGCCTACGCCAAGGACCGCCTGCAGATGCGCTCGCTGACCGGCCCGAAGGCGCCGGACAAGCCGGCCGACCCGATCATCGTGCACCCGGACGTGCGCCGCATGCTGCTGACGCAGAAGGCCTACGCCGAAGGCGGCCGTGCGTTCAGCTACTGGACCGCGCTGCAGATCGACCGCGAGCTGTCGCATCCGGACGAGGCCGTGCGCAAGCAGGCCGGCGACCTGGTCGCGCTGCTGACGCCGGTGATCAAGGCCTTCCTGACCGACAACGCTTTTACGTCCACCAACGAGGGCATGCAGGTGTTCGGCGGCCACGGCTACATCGCCGAGTGGGGCATGGAGCAATACGTGCGCGATGCGCGCATCAACATGATCTACGAAGGCACCAACACCATCCAGGCGCTGGACCTGCTGGGCCGCAAGATCCTTGGCGACATGGGCGCCAGGATGAAGGCCTTCGGCAAGATCGTGCAGGAGTTCGTCGAGGCCGAAGGCACCAACGAAGCCATGCAGGAGTTCGTCAACCCGCTGGCCGACCTGGGCGACAAGGTGCAGAAGCTCACCATGGAAATCGGCATGAAGGCGATGGGCAACGCCGATGAAGTGGGCGCTGCCGCGGTGCCGTACCTGCGCGTGGTGGGCCACCTGGTGTTCTCGTACTTCTGGGCCCGCATGGCCAAGATCGCGCTGGAGAAGGAAGGCAGTGGCGACAAGTTCTACGCCACCAAGCTGGCCACGGCACGCTTCTACTTTGCCAGGCTGCTGCCGGAAACCGCCGCCGAGATCCGCAAGGCGCGCGCCGGCTCGGCCACGCTGATGGCGCTGGACGCAGACCTGTTCTGAGTCGACTCTATCCGCCGCTCCCGACCGGGGACGGCGGCTTCGCATCTGTCTAACGCTCACTAATCCAGGAGCGAGCATGTCCAATTTCATCGTCAAGAAAGTCGCCGTGCTGGGTGCCGGCGTCATGGGGGCGCAGATTGCCGCCCACCTGATCAATGCGCGTGTGCCCGTGGTGCTGTTTGATCTGCCGGCCAAGGAAGGCCCGAAGAACGGCATCGCGCTGCGCGCCATCGAGAACCTGAAGAAGCTGTCGCCCGCGCCGCTGGGCATCAAGGACGAAGCCGGCCTGATCCAGGCGGCCAACTACGAAGACGATATCGCGCTGCTCAAGGAATGCGACCTGGTGATCGAAGCGATCGCCGAGCGCATGGACTGGAAGCACGACCTGTACAAGAAGGTCGCCCCGCACCTGGCCTCGCACGCGATTTTCGCCACCAATACTTCGGGACTGTCGATCACCGCGCTGTCCGATGGCTTCGATGCCGACCTGAAGTCGCGCTTCTGCGGCGTGCACTTCTTCAACCCGCCGCGCTACATGCACCTGGTCGAGCTGATCCCGACCGCGACCACGCAGCCGCAGATCCTCGACCAGCTCGAAGCCTTCCTGACCACCACGCTCGGCAAGGGCGTGGTGCGCGCCAAGGACACGCCCAACTTTATCGCCAACCGCGTCGGCATCTTCTCGATCCTGGCCGTGTTTGCCGAAGCCGAGAAGTTCGGCATCCCGTTCGACGTGGTCGACGACCTGACCGGCTCCAAGCTGGGCCGCGCCAAGTCCGCCACCTTCCGCACCGCGGACGTGGTCGGCCTGGACACCATGGCGCACGTTATCAAGACCATGCAGGACACCCTGCACGACGACCCGTTCGCGCCGGTGTACAAGACCCCGGCCGTGCTCAAGGGTCTGGTCGACGCGGGCGCGCTGGGCCAGAAGACCGGCGCCGGCTTCTACAAGAAGGAAGGCAAGGCCATCAAGGTGCTGGATGCCAAGACCGGCCAGTACGTCGATGCCGGCAAGAAGGCCGACGAGATCGTCGTGCGCATGCTGAAGAAGGAGCCGGCCGAGCACATCAAGCTGCTGCGCGAATCGACCAATCCGCAGGCGCAGTTCCTGTGGTCGGTGTTCCGCGACGTGTTCCACTACATCGCCGTGTACCTGGAGCAGATCGCCGGTTCCGCCGCCGATATCGACCTGGCGATCCGCTGGGGCTTCGGCTGGAACTCGGGTCCGTTCGAAGACTGGCAGTCGGCCGGCTGGAAGCAGGTGGCCGAATGGGTGAAGGAAGACGTGGAAGGCGGCAAGGCGCTCTCCGACGCGACGCTGCCGGCCTGGGTGTTCTCCGGCCCCGTGGCCGAGAACCAGGGCGTGCACGCCGCCGCCGGTTCGTGGTCGCCCGCGACCCAGTCGTTCGAAGCGCGCAGCACGCTGCCGGTGTATCAGCGCCAGGCGTTCCGCGCTGCGATCAAGGGTACCGCCGCGGCCGATTCGCGCAAGGCGGGGCGCACCGTCGAAGAGAACGACGCCGTGCGCATCTGGGTGAGCGAGGGCCAGGACGATGTGCTGGTGGTCTCGTTCAAGAGCAAGATGAACACCATCGGGCCGGACGTGATCGACGGCCTGACCCGCGCCATCGACCTGGCCGAAGCCGGCTACAAGGGCCTGGTGGTGTGGCAGCCGACCTCGCTGCAGCTCGGCGCGCCGGGTGGTCCATTCTCCGCCGGTGCCAACCTGGAAGCGGCCATGCCCGCCTTCATGATGGGTGGTGCCAAGGGCATCGAGCCGTTCGTGAAGAAGTTCCAGGACGGCATGATGCGCGTGAAGTACGCCTCGGTGCCGGTGGTGTCGGCGGCGTCCGGCATTGCGCTCGGCGGTGGCTGCGAACTGATGCTGCACTCGGCCGCGCGCGTGGCCGCGCTGGAAACCTACATCGGCCTGGTCGAAGTGGGCGTGGGCCTGGTGCCGGCCGGCGGTGGCCTGAAGGAAGCCGCGCTGGCAGCCGCGCGTGCGGCGCAAGCCGCGGGCAGCACCAATTACCTGCAATTCTTGACCAGCCGCTTCCAGAGCGCGGCCATGGCCAAGGTGTCCGGCTCGGCGCTGGAGGCGCGCCAGATGGGCTACCTGCAGCCGTCCGACAGGATCGTGTTCAATGTGCATGAGTTGCTGTACGTGGCGCAGAACGAAGTGCGCGCGCTGGCCAATGCCGGCTACCGCGCGCCGCTGCCGACGCTGGTGCCGGTGGCGGGCCGCTCGGGCATTGCCACCATCAAGGCATCGCTGGTCAATATGCGCGACGGGGGTTTTATCTCGGCGCACGACTTCCTGATCGCCAGCCGCATTGCCGAAGCGGTGTGCGGCGGCGACGTCGAGGCCGGCTCGCTGGTGAGCGAGGACTGGCTGCTGGCGCTGGAGCGCAAGGCCTTTGTCGACCTGCTCGGCACCGGCAAGACGCAGGAGCGCATCATGGGCATGCTGCAGACCGGCAAGCCGGTGCGCAACTAAAAGGCAAGCGAGGAACCGACATCATGAAACAACTGCAAGACGCATATATCGTTGCGGCCACCCGCTCGCCGATCGGCAAGGCGCCCAAGGGCGCGTTCAAGAACACGCGCCCGGACGACCTGCTGGCCACCATCCTGAAGGCCGCGGTGGCACAGGTGCCGAACCTGGACCCCAAGCTGATCGAAGACGCCATCGTCGGCTGCGCAATTCCTGAAGCGCAGCAGGGCCTGAACGTGGCGCGCATCGGCGCGCTGCTGTCGGGTCTGCCCAATACCGTGGGCGGCATCACCGTCAACCGTTTCTGCGCCTCGGGCGTGAGCGCGGTGGCGATGGCCGCCGACCGCATCCGCGTGGGCGAGTCCGACGTGATGATCGCCGCCGGTGTGGAATCGATGAGCATGGTGCCGATGATGGGCAACTCGCCGTCGATGTCGCCGGAGATCTTCACCCGCGACGAGAACGTCGGCATTGCCTACGGCATGGGCCTGACCGCCGAGAAGGTGGCGCAGCAATGGCAGGTCAGCCGCGAAGACCAGGATGCGTTCTCGCTGGCCTCGCACCAGAAGGCCATTGCCGCGCAACAGGCGGGAGAATTCAAGGACGAGATCACGCCTATCGAAATCGTCGAACGCTTCCCGGATCTCGCAAGTGGCCAGGTGAGCGTGAAGACGCGTACGATCTCGCTGGACGAAGGTCCGCGCCCGGAGACCTCGCTGGAAGGCCTGGGCAAGCTGCGCCCGGTGTTTGCCAACAAGGGCAGCGTCACCGCCGGCAACAGCTCGCAGACCTCCGACGGCGCCGGCGCGCTGATCCTGGTCTCGGAAAGGATCCTCAAGCAGTTCAACCTGGTGCCGCTGGCACGCTTCGTCTCGTTCGCGGTGCGCGGCGTGCCGCCAGAGATCATGGGCATCGGCCCCAAGGAAGCGATTCCGGCGGCGCTGAAGGCGGCAGGACTGACCCAGGACCAGCTCGACTGGATCGAACTGAACGAGGCCTTTGCCGCGCAGTCGCTGGCGGTGATGCGCGACCTGCAACTCGATCCGGCCAAGGTCAATCGCATGGGCGGCGCGATTGCGCTGGGCCACCCGCTGGGTGCCACCGGTGCGATCCGTTCGGCCACGGTGGTGCATGCGCTGCGCCGCCACAACCTGAAGTACGGCATGGTGACCATGTGCGTCGGCACGGGCATGGGCGCCGCAGGTATTTTCGAGCGCGTCTAAACGCGCCTGCGTGACGGTCCGGGGCATTGCCGCCCCGGACCGTCACGCCCTTCTGTCAGGTGAAGAAAGCAGTACCGGGGCTGCCGCCCGCGACGCGGGTCACCAGGTAGGGGAGACAATAATATGCAGGAGACAGCCATCCTGGCCGATGCCGCGTGCGATCTGCCGCGCGACGTCATGGCCGAGCTGAAGGTCCACACCATTCCGTTCCGCATCCGCGCGGGCGAGCATTTCGTCGCCGATACGCGCGATGAAGACGCGCTGCCCACGCTCTACCAGCAATACCTGGTCGGCCGCCAGGACCACTACGCCGAATCGATTCCGCTGCTCGAGCGCGAGCTGGAAGAACACCTGCTGAGCAACGTGGTGGCCCACTGCGACCGCGCCATCCTGTTCACCATCGCCAGTTCGCGCAGCAAGCTGTATGCGCATGCCACCGGCGCCGTGATCGGCACCGTGGCGCGCAGCGTGCGCTTGCGCAAGGAAGCGGGGCGCACGGGACTGTTCGACCTGACCGTGGTCGACACTGGCGCGATCGGCCCGGGCCAGGCGCTGATCGTGCGCGAAGCCGCGCGCATGGCCACCGCGGGCGCCAGCCCGCAAGCGGTGCGGGAAGCGGTCGAGACCCGCATGCGCGATGCCGCCCACATGTTCCTGGTGCCCGACGAGCTGCTCTACATGTACACGCGCGCGCGCCAGAAGGGCGAGGGCAGCATCACCTGGGGCCGCTACGTGATGGGCAGCGCCTTCAATATCCGCCCGGTGGTGCGCATGCACCGCGGCCATACCGAGGCCATCGCCAAGGCGCGTGGCTCCGAGGAGGGCGCGCGCCGCGTGCTGCAGCATGCCGAGCAGTGCATCCGCGGCGGCGACCTGATGGTGCCGGCGATCTCGGTCTGCTATGCCGGCCCGCTCGACGCGGTGCGCGCGATGCCGGCGTTCCAGTCGCTGTCGCGCACCGCGCGCGGCCAGGGCGTGGAACTGATGCTGGCGCCGATGAGCCTGACCGTGGCGCTGAATGTCGGCGCGCGCGCGTTCGGGCTGAGCTATCTTTCGGAATCGCCGCCGCCTTTTGAATAACCCTCCCAGCAATGCATCCACAGACGAGGACACCATGAGCATCCGCACCGGCATTGAGCAGGGCATCCTGACCATCGAGTTCGACCGCATCGACAAGAAGAACGCCATCACCGCGGCGATGTACCAGGCCATGGCCGACGCGCTGCGCGCGGCCGAGACCGACCGCAACGTGCGCGCCATCCTGCTGCTCGGCAAGCCGGAGATCTTCACCGCCGGCAACGACCTGGAAGACTTCATGCAGCGCCCGCCGACCGCGGGCGAAGGCGCGGAGCAGGCGCCGGTGTTCCAGTTCCTCTACCAGATCAGCCACGCCACCAAGCCGATCGTCGCGGCCGTCAGTGGCGCCGCGGTCGGCGTGGGCACCACCATGCTGCTGCATTGCGATCTGGTCTATGCGTCCGACACGGCCAAGCTGTCGCTGCCGTTCGTGCAGTTGGGCCTGTGCCCCGAGGCAGCTTCCAGCCTGCTGCTGCCGCGCCTGGTCGGCTACCAGCGTGCAGCCGAGAAGCTGCTGCTGGGCGAGGCCTTCAGCGCGCAGGAGGCGCTGGAGATGGGGCTGGTGACGCGCGTGCTGCCGGTGGCCGAACTGCATGACTTCGCGCTGCAGCAGGCGCGCAAGCTGGCGGCGCTGCCGGCGTCTTCGCTGCGCGAGACCAAGCGGCTGATGAAGGCGGGCGATGTGGCGGCGGTGGAAAAGCAGATGGCCGACGAGGGCACGGTGTTCCGCCGGATGCTGGTGGCGCCGGAAGCGAAAGAGGCGTTTGCTGCCTTCTTCCAGAAGCGGAGGCCGGATTTTATGAAGTTTGAGTGAGGGGGGAGGGATTTGGGGTAGCGTTTTATGCGGTTGGTTTGTGGCTCTTGGCGGGGCTGCTGGTCGTTGGCTTGGTTATGTAGACATACCCAAGCAAGCCAACGAGCAAGAAGCCCCGCCGGTTAAAGCCGGCGAAACAGCCCACGCCCACCAAGCACGAAAACCAACCGCGTAGCAATAAGCCCCAAAAAAAAGCCGCCTGCACAGTGCAGGCGGCTTCTTTGCATTCGGGCCAGGCAAGGCCCTCAAGCTGACGGCAACACCCGCGGCAGCCGCGATTCATCCGTGGCCACATACGTCAGCGTGGCCTCCGTCACCTTGACGATCTCATTGCTGTGGCGCATCCGTTGCGCATAGACCTCGACCGCGACCGTGATCGAGGTGCGGCCGGTCTTGACGATGTCCGCATAAAAGCTGACCAGGTCGCCCACAAACACCGGGTGCTTGAACAGGAAGGAGTTGACCGCGACGGTGGCCACGCGGCCCTGGGCGCGTTCCACCGCCGGGATCGACCCGGCGATATCCACCTGCGCCATGATCCAGCCGCCAAACACGTCGCCGTGCACATTGGCGTCGGCGGGCATCGGCACCACGCGCAGAGCGGGATTCTTGCCGGCGGGCAGGGCGGGGACGGTGTCGGGAGCGTTCATGACGGTGTGTGGTGGACTGCGGAAGAGGGGCGGGGCGCGGCGAAAGACCCTTCGCCTGCCACGTAATGCGAACTCTGCGACAATCGCGCATTGGCCCGAATTCTAACGTATGCGCCGCTATTCCACGACCGCTGAGCCGGCCCCCGCTCCTGCTTCCAACACGCTCTTCCCCGGTCAGCGCGCGCCGCGCAGCGACTGGCAGACGGTACGCAACCTGCTGCCCTATGTCTGGCACTACAAGTGGCGCGTGATGCTGGCGCTGGTGTGCCTGGTGGCGGCCAAGGTGGCCAACCTGGGCGTGCCGGTGCTGATGAAGCGGCTGATCGACAGCATGAATCTGCAGCCGGGCGACCCGCGCGCGCTGCTGGCGGTGCCGGTCGGGCTGATCGTCGCCTACGGCGTGCTGCGGCTGTCGGCGACGCTGTTCACCGAGTTGCGTGAAATCCTCTTTTCCAAGGTCACGCAGAGCGCCGTGCGCGAGATCGCGCTGCAGGTGTTCCGGCACCTGCATGCGCTGTCGCTGCGCTTCCACCTGGACCGGCAGACCGGCGGGATGAGCCGCGACATCGAGCGTGGCACGCGCGGCATCCAGTCGCTGATCTCGTATTCGCTGTACAGCATCCTGCCCACGCTGGTGGAGATGGGGCTGGTGATCGGCTTCTTTATCCTGCACTACGACATCTGGTTCGCGGCCATCACCGGCTGCGCGCTGGTAGGCTATATCGTCTTCACCATCGTGGTGACCGAGTGGCGCACGCATTTCCGCCGCCGCATGAACGAGCTGGATTCGCGCGCCAACCAGAAGGCGATTGATTCGCTGCTCAACTTCGAGACCGTCAAGTACTTCGGCAATGAAGAATACGAGGCGCAGCGCTACGACGAGAACCTGCGCAAGTACCGTACCGCGGCAATCCGCTCGCAGAACTCGCTGTCGTTCCTGAACTTCGGCCAGCAGGCCATCATCGCGGTGGGGCTGATCCTGATCCTGTGGCGCGCCACCGTGGGCGTGGTCGACGGCAAGCTTACGCTGGGCGACCTGGTGCTGGTCAATACGCTGATGATCCAGCTCTATATCCCGCTGAACTTCCTCGGTGTGATCTACCGCGAGATCAAGCAGGCCACCACCGACATGGACCGCATGTTCGTGCTGCTGGGCACGAACCAGGAGGTGGCGGACGCGCCCGGCGCGAGGCCGCTGCAGGTCAACGGCGCGCAGGTGCGCTTCCGCGACGTGCGCTTCAGCTACGAGCCGGACCGGCTGATCCTGGACGGCGTGGACTTCACCATCGCGGCGGGCACCACCACCGCGGTGGTGGGGCACAGCGGCTCGGGCAAGTCGACGCTGGCCCGACTCTTGTTCCGCTTCTACGACGTTAACGGCGGCGCCATCGAGATCGACGGCCAGGATATCCGCGCGATCAGGCAGGACAGCCTGCGCCGCGCCATCGGCATCGTGCCGCAGGACACGGTGCTGTTCAACGACAGCATCTTCTACAACATCGCCTATGGCCGGCCCGACGCCAGCCGCGACGAGGTTATCGCCGCCGCGCGCGCCGCGCAGATCGACAGCTTTATCCGCGAGCTGCCGCAGGGCTACGATACGCCGGTGGGCGAGCGCGGCCTGAAGCTGTCCGGCGGCGAGAAGCAGCGCGTGGCGATCGCGCGCACGCTGCTGAAGAACCCGCCGGTGCTGGTCTTCGACGAGGCCACCTCGGCGCTCGATTCACGCACCGAGCAGGCGATTCAGGCCGAGCTGATGCGGCTGGCGCAGAACCGCACCACGCTGCTGATCGCGCATCGGCTGTCCACCGTCGTGCATGCCGACCAGATCCTGGTGATGGACCACGGCCGCATCGTCGAGCGCGGCACCCATGCCGAGCTGATGCGCGCGGGCGGCCGCTATGCCGAGATGTGGGAAATCCAGGCCCGCGCCGCCGCCAAGGGCGGCGAAGCCGTGGTCGCGGATGCGCTGGCACTCGACGTGGGCGACGCCACGCAGGACGCCTGACGGGTCAATATCGCCACCGGGCCGGCCACGTCCGGCGCCGCGCAGGTGACGAACAGGCGGGCGCGGGTGGATAATCCGCGTCATGGAAATCAAATGGCTTGAAGACTTCGTCAGCCTGGCCGAGACGCACAGCTTCTCGCGCTCGGCCGAGCTGCGCCACGTCACGCAGCCCGCGTTCTCGCGCCGCATCCAGTCGCTGGAGGCGTGGGTCGGCACCGAGCTGATCGACCGCTCGAGCTACCCCACCAGCCTGACCCCGGCCGGCAAGGTGTTCTACGAGCAGGCGCTGGCCATGCTGGCGCAGGTCAGCGAGACCCGCGCGCTGATGCGCGGCCAGCGCTCGGCCAATGCCCAGGTGCTGGAGTTCGCGGTGCCGCATACGCTGTCGCTGACCTTCTTTCCGGAATGGCTCAAGGCGCTGGAACGCAAGATCGGCACGCTGCCGTGCCGGCTGCGCGCGCTCAACGTCCACGACGCGGTGCTGATGCTGGTGGAGGGCGGCTGCGACCTGGTGATGGTCTACCACCACGCGCGCCAGGCCATCCAGCTGGATCCGTCACGGTACGACATGCTGGTGCTTGGTACCGAACGGCTGTCGCCCTACAGCGTGCCGGATGCCGCCGGCAAGCCGCAGTTCCGGCTGCCGGGCTCGGACAAGAAGCCGGTGCCCTTCCTCAGCTACACGCCCAACGCCTTCCTTGGCCGCATGGTCGACCTGCTGCTGGCCGATACCTCCGAAGCGCTCAAGCTCGACAAATGCTACGAGACCGACATGGCCGAGGCGCTCAAGGTGATGGCGCTGGCCGGCCACGGCATGGCCTTCCTGCCCGAAAGCGCGGTGCACGAGGACGTGGCCGCGGGGCGGCTGGTACGGGCCGAGTCGGCGCGCGGGCTGCCATTGTCGATCGACATGGAAATCCGCCTGTACCGCGAGCGTCCGGGCGAGAACGGCAACGAACGCCGCGCCGGGGCGCGCCGCAAGCGCCAGCTGGTCGACCATGTGTGGTCGACCTTGTCGGCGGCGCAGTCAGCTCAGGCCAGCCAGCCAGCCGGGGCCCAGGTTTCCGCCAGATGACAAGGTTATGCAGGTTTTGCATGGCCGGATGAGCAAACGGCATTGGATTCAGGCGTGGCGCCACCCCTAAGCTTGCGGGCATTCTTCACACCGGAACCCACCGATGTCTTCCGCAGCACCGACCAATATTGCTGGCCAAAAGCACGCACTCCCGTCTTACCTCAACGTCGACAATCTCGGCCCCTGGGGCATCTACCTGCAGCAGGTTGACCGTGTCACGCCTTACCTGGGCTCGCTGGCACGCTGGGTCGAAACGCTGAAGCGCCCCAAGCGCGCCATGATCGTCGACGTTCCCATCGAGCTGGATAACGGCACCATCGCCCACTTCGAGGGCTACCGGGTGCAGCACAACCTGTCGCGCGGCCCGGGCAAGGGCGGCGTGCGCTTCCACCAGGACGTGACGCTGTCCGAGGTGATGGCGCTGTCGGCCTGGATGTCGGTGAAGAACGCCGCGGTCAACGTGCCCTACGGCGGTGCCAAGGGCGGCATCCGCGTCGACCCGCGCACGCTGTCGCACGCCGAACTGGAACGCCTGACGCGCCGCTACACCAGCGAAATCAACATCATCATCGGGCCGAGCAAGGACATTCCGGCGCCGGACGTGAACACCAACGCCCAGGTCATGGCCTGGATGATGGACACCTACTCGATGAACTCCGGCAGCACGGCCACCGGCGTGGTGACCGGCAAGCCGATCTCGCTGGGCGGCTCGCTGGGCCGTCATGAAGCCACCGGCCGCGGCGTGTTCGTGGTCGGCTCCGAAGCCGCCCGCAACCTGGGCCTGGAAATCAAGGGCGCGCGCGTGGCGGTGCAGGGCTTTGGCAACGTGGGCGCCGTGGCGGCCAAGCTGTTCCATGAAGCCGGCGCCAAGGTGGTGGCGGTGCAGGACCACCGCACCACGCTGTTCGACCCGGCCGGCCTGGACGTGCCGGCGATGATGGAATACGCCTCGCACAGCGGCACCATCGAAGGCTTCCGCGGCGAAGTCCTGCGCACCGGCCAGTTCTGGGAAGTCGACTGCGACATCCTGATCCCGGCCGCGCTGGAAGGCCAGATCACGGCCCAGAACGCGCCGCAGATCAAGGCCCGCCTGGTGATCGAGGGCGCCAACGGCCCGACCACGCCGGAAGCCGACGACATCCTGCGCGAGCGCAATATCCTGGTGTGCCCGGACGTGATCGCCAACGCCGGCGGCGTGACCGTGTCCTACTTCGAATGGGTGCAGGATTTCTCCAGCTTCTTCTGGACCGAGGAAGAGATCAACCAGCGCCTGGTACGGATCATGCAAGAAGCCTTCCGGGCAATCTGGCAAGTGGCACAGGACAACAAGGTGACGCTGCGCACGGCGGCGTTTATCGTGGCCTGCACGCGGATCCTGCAGGCGCGCGAGATGCGCGGCCTGTATCCCTGATCAGGGCAAGGGAAACGGGGCGAGGCACCGCCATGGTGCAATGCAATAATCGTCCCGTCCCCTGGGTCATGACCGCCAGACGCGGTCTTCGGCAAGCGCCGGAGACCGCGTTGTCGTATCCGGACGCCGTGCGCAGTGATTGCCCTGAAGTGGGGTTCTAGGAGAAAACCCAGTTGTATTGCGGCGGATGCTGCGCAATACTGTTTCACCAGTAGGGGGTTTATCTCTAGATTCCCGCTTTCTCTTCATGGTCAAGGAGATGTTATGAATTTTGCCAAGTTGGCTGCCCTGATGATTGCCGGGGGCGTGATGTGCGGGACGGCACAGGCAGCTGATCAACTGACGGGCACGCTGAAGAAGATCAAGGACACCGGCGTCATTACGCTCGGCGTGCGCGAGTCGTCGATTCCGTTCAACTACAACCTGGGCGGCGTGCGGCAAGTTGGCTACTCCTACGATATCAACATGAAGATCGTGGAAGCCATCAAGGACCAGCTGAAGCTGCCGAGCCTGCAGGTCAAGGAAATCCCGATCACCTCGCAGAACCGCATCACGCTGCTGCAGAACGGCACCATCGACATCGAGTGCGGCTCCACCACCAACAACCTGGACCGTCAGAAGCAGGTTGCCTTCACCAACTCCATCTTCATCATCGGCACGCGCATCATGGTGAAGAAGGATGCGGGTATCAAGGACTGGGCCGACCTGAAGGGCAAGAACGTCGTCACCACCGCCGGCACCACGTCGGAGCGCCTGCTGCGCAAGATGAACGACGACCAGAAGCTGGGCATGAACATCATCAGCACCAAGGACCACGGCCAGTCGTTCCTGACGCTGGAGTCGGGCCGCGCGGTCGCGTTCATGATGGACGACGCGCTGCTGTATGGCGAACGCGCCAAGGCCAAGAACCCGGCCGACTGGATCGTCGTGGCCAAGCCGCAATCGCGCGAGTCCTATGGCTGCATGATCCGCAAGGACGATCCGCAGTTCAAGAAGCTGTCTGACACGGTTATCTCCGGCATGATGAAGGACGGTGCGGTCAACACCCTGTACACGAAGTGGTTCATGCAACCGGTGCCGCCGAAGGGCCTCAACCTGGATTTCCCGCTGTCCGACGACATGAAGGCGCTGATCAAGGCGCCTAACGACAAGGCGCTGGACTGACCTGCCGTTGACAGTAGTGCGAAACGGAAGGCATGTCCTTCCGTTTCTTTTTGAGGACGCATCATGAACTACAGCTGGCATTGGGGAGTCTTCCTCGAACAGGCCGCCCAGAACGAGACCTACCTGGACTGGATGATCTCGGGCCTGAAGGTGACGCTCGCGCTGGGACTCTCGTCCTGGGTCATCGCCCTGGTCATCGGCTCGGTGCTTGGCGTGCTGCGCACCGTGCCCAACAAGTGGCTGGCGGGCATCGCCGCCACCTACGTCGAAATCTTCCGCAACATCCCGCTGCTGGTGCAGCTGTTCATCTGGTATTTCGTCGCGCCCGAGCTGCTGCCCGGCGGCGAGGCGATCAAGCAGATGAACCCGTTTGCGCAGCAGTTCATCGCCGCCATGCTGTGCCTGGGCACCTTCACCGCCGCGCGGGTCTGCGAACAGGTGCGCTCGGGCATCAACTCGCTGGCGCGCGGCCAGAAGAACGCCGGCCTGGCCATGGGCTTCTCGCTGCCGCAGACATACCGCTATGTACTGCTGCCGATGGCCTTCCGCGTGATCGTGCCGCCGCTGACCTCCGAATTCCTGAACATCTTCAAGAACTCGGCGGTGGCGTCGACCATCGGCCTGCTGGAACTGGCGGCACAGGGCCGGCAACTGGTGGACTACACTGCGCGCCCGTATGAATCGTTTATCGCGGTCACGGTGATGTATGCGCTGATCAACGTGACGGTGATGCTGATCATGCGCTGGGTGGAAGCCCGCACGCGCGTGCCCGGCTTCATCGGCGGCAAGTAAGGGGGCGCCATGGCTTATTCCTTCGATTTCACCTCGATCAACCCCTCTACGCTGCATGTGCTGGGCGAGGGCATGATGGTCTCGCTCAAGATCACCGTCACCGCGGTGGTGGTGGGCATCGTCTGGGGCACCATCCTGGCGATGATGCGGCTGTCGTCGTTCCGGCTGCTGAACTGGTTTGCGCAGGGGTACGTGACCATCTTCCGCTCCATCCCGCTGGTGATGGTGCTGCTGTGGTTCTTCCTGATCATCCCGCAGGTGCTGCAGAACCTGTTCAACCTGTCGCCGGCGACCGACCTGCGCATGACGTCCGCGCTGGTGGCCTTTGCGCTGTTCGAGGCCGCGTACTATTCCGAGATCATCCGCGCGGGTATCCAGAGCGTGTCGCGCGGGCAGATGTTCGCGGCGCAGGCGATGGGCATGACCTACGGCCAGTCGATGCGGCTCGTGATCCTGCCGCAGGCGTTCCGCAACATGGTGCCGCTGCTGCTGACCCAGGGCATCATCCTGTTCCAGGATACGTCGCTGGTCTACGTCAGCGCGCTGGCCGACTTCTTCGGCCAGGCCTACGGCATCGGCGAACGTGACGGCCGTATCGTCGAGATGCTGCTGTTTGCCGGCCTGGTGTACTTCCTTATCTGCTTCTCCGCTTCGCTGCTGGTCAAGCGTTACCAGAAAAAGGTGGCTGTATGATCGAAATCAACAATGTCTCCAAGTGGTACGGCGCCTTCCAGGTGCTGACCGACTGCACCACCAAGGTCGCCAAGGGTGAAGTGGTGGTGGTGTGCGGCCCGTCCGGGTCGGGCAAGTCCACGCTGATCAAGACCGTCAACGCGCTCGAGCCGTTCCAGAAGGGCGATATCCTGGTCGACGGCACCTCGGTGGGCAATCCCAAGACTAACCTGCCCAGGCTGCGTTCGCGCGTGGGTATGGTGTTCCAGAACTTCGAACTGTTCCCGCACCTGTCGATCACCGAGAACCTGACCATTGCGCAGATGAAGGTGCTCGGCCGCTCCAAGGACGAGGCAATGGCGAAGGGCCTGAAGTACCTGGATCGCGTGGGCCTGAGGAGCCAGGCCGACAAGTACCCCGGCCAGCTGTCGGGCGGCCAGCAGCAGCGCGTGGCGATTGCACGCGCGCTGTCGATGGACCCGATCTGCATGCTGTTCGACGAGCCGACCTCGGCGCTGGACCCGGAGATGGTCAACGAAGTGCTGGACGTGATGGTGCAGCTGGCGCAGGAAGGCATGACCATGATGTGCGTGACCCACGAAATGGGCTTCGCGCGCAAGGTGGCCAACCGCGTGATCTTCATGGACCAGGGCAAGATCGTCGAAGACGCCGACAAGGAAGAGTTCTTCGGCAATATCGAAGCCCGCTCCGAGCGCGCGCGCCAGTTCCTGTCGAAGATCCTGCATCACTGAACGGCCTGGCAGTACGAGGAAAACGGGGCGCCTCGGCCCTGCTGCCAAAAGAAGGGTGTTGAAAGCGCGGGATCGGCGATAAGGCTGGTCCCGCGTTTTATTTGGAATGCCGCGGCCTGCCACGGACTCCATCCGCACCTGATTGAATGCGCTGGATGATTGCGAGGAGGGCGATGCGGACCCGCCCCCTTTCGCATGTTTCACCGGAGGTGGACAAAGCCATCGCCCACCGAGTTGATGAGCTGCCCGTCAACGTAGACAGGTAGCGGATCGCCGTCCGGCGTCGTCAGCAGGACGCCAGGGGAGAGTTGCTGGCCTGGAATCTTCATGCGGCCGCCTTGCACGGCATGCATTTGGCTGCTGTCCAGGGTCTGTTCAGCGCTCAGGTCTTTAACGGTCATGGTTGTCATTGCAGTCTCCAACAAAGAAAGGGCGAAGGGCCCGGGATAGGATCGAACGTCGGGTAACGCTCGCTGCAGAACAATGCAGCTACCGTGCCAATCGCCTTGCAAAGTGGCCTGCTGTGCCGCGATCGGGGACGACCCGCGCGCGTCGCCGCCCTTTCCCCGCGCGCGGTTGTGCAAGGAAGCCGCGGAGTGTTGGGAAACACCAGACTCCTCAGGCGGGCCGGAGGAGATTTACCAACACAGCCAAGGCGTTCTGGTCGATGACGATGAGTCGGTGGGCACAGTTGTGTGCGCGGAGCTTTTGGCATGGTCCATGCTGGGCGGTTGGTGAGCGCGATGTCCAGGGCGCTCACCCATCATCTCCAGGAGACCATCATGACCACACTTGCCATCAAAGACTTGGCCCGCATGGAAGGGCTAGAGACATCGACGATGCGCAGCATCGCGGGCGGCGTTTTGTACCATCCGATTGTCAGCTTCATCCCGCCGGAGTTGGAGCGTTGGCTGCCGAAAGACCTGCCCTGGCCAGTAAAGCCAGTGGACCCGAGGTACTTCTGACACCGTGCGCGCGTTCGGTGGCTGGCGTGGGCGGCCTGGTTGGCGTGAGCGACCGGCCTGCGCCGGCGCCCGCGCGGCGGATCACGTGCAGGCCGTGTTGGCCGCGTTCTTCGCCTGCACCTCCGGCGGGATCGGCACCGTCAGCGTCATGGTGGGGCGCCCGTCCTCGAACATGATCAGCTCGCCCGGGGCGAAGCGGGTCCAGGTCTCGTTGTCGGTCAGCGGCTGGGTGGCGATCACCGCCACGCGGTCGTCCGGCGTGGTGACCTGGGCGAAGTCGATCGACAGGTCGGCATCGATCAGGTGCGCGGTCGAGAACGGCCACTGCCGCACCAGGTAGTAGAGGTGCGTCGAGCAATGCGCGAACAGCGCCTGGCCATTGCACAGCAGGAAGTTGAAGACCCCGTGCAGCGTGATTTCGCGGGTGATGTCGGCCAGCGCATGGCCGAGTTCGTTCAGCGGCGGCTGCGAGCCCGGAAAGCGCTTGCGCAGGCCCTGCATTAGCGTGCAGAAGGCCAGCTCGCTGTCGGTGTCGCCCACCGGCTGGTAGACGCCGGACAGGAACGGGGAGAAACCCTTGAGGTCGCCGTTGTGGGCAAAGATCCAGTGCCGGCCCCATAGCTCGCGCATGAAGGGGTGGCAGTTCTCCAGCAGCACCGTGCCCTGCGTCGCCTTGCGGATATGCGAGATGACGTTCTTCGACTTGATCGGGTAGCGCTTGATCAGGTCCGCCACCGGCGAGGTGCCGGCGGACTGGTTGTCGATAAACAGGCGGCAGGCCTTGTCCTCGAAGAAGGCGACACCGAAGCCGTCGGCGTGGTGGTCGGTCAGACCTCCGCGCGCGGCAAAGCCGGTGAAGGAGAACGTCACGTCGGTCGGCGTGGCGCAGTTCATGCCTAGCAGCTGGCACATATCGGGGCACCGGTCGGCAGCGGGCTGCCACTTTGCAATAGAATGCAGACATTATCCCGCGCCCCCGGGCCGCTGCCAAGCAGCGTGGCCCGGACCGCGCGCGGCGACCGGCCATCCTGCTCGTACCTCCCCAATAACCATGCGCCAATACAAGATCGCCGTGATTCCCGGAGACGGAATCGGCACGGAAGTCATGCCCGAGGGCATCCGCGTGATGGACGCCGCGGCGCGGCGCTTCGGCATCGACTTCCAGTGGGACCACTTCGACTTTTCCAGCTGCGACTACTACGCCCGCCACGGCAAGATGCTGCCGGACGACTGGTTCGACACGCTGGTCAAGTACGATGCCATCTACTTCGGCGCGGTGGGCTGGCCTGACGCCGTGCCCGATCATGTCTCGCTGTGGGGCTCGCTGCTGCAGTTCCGGCGTTCGTTCGACCAGTATGTGAACCTGCGCCCGGTGCGGCTGATGCCAGGCATCAGGAGCCCGCTGGCCGGCCGCCAGCCTGGCGACATCGACTTCTACGTGGTGCGCGAGAACACCGAGGGCGAGTACTCAAGCATCGGCGGGCGCATGTTCCCGGGCACCGAGCGCGAGATCGTGGTGCAGGAAACCGTGATGAGCCGTACCGGCGTCGACCGCATCCTGAAGTTTGCCTTCGAGCTGGCCCAGAAGCGTCCCAGGAAGCACCTGACGTCGGCGACCAAATCCAATGGCATCTCGATCACCATGCCGTACTGGGACGAGCGCGTCGAGGCGATGGCGGCCAGCTACCCCGGCATCAAGGTCGACAAGTACCACATCGACATCCTGACCGCGCATTTCGTCCAGCACCCCGACTGGTTCGACGTGGTGGTGGCCAGCAACCTGTTCGGCGACATCCTGTCCGACCTGGGGCCGGCCTGCACCGGCACCATCGGCATCGCGCCGTCGGGCAATATCAATCCGGACCGTACCTTCCCCAGCCTGTTCGAGCCGGTGCACGGCTCGGCCCCGGACATTGCCGGGCGCGGCGTGGCCAACCCGATCGGCCAGATCTGGTGCGGCGCCATGATGCTGGAGCACCTCGGCCATGAGGAGGCCGGTGCCGCGGTGCTTGGCGCGATCGAGAAAGTGCTGGCAGCCGGACCCGATCATGCGCCGCTGACGCGCGACATCGGCGGCACGGCCGGCACGGCCGACCTGGGCCTGGCCATCGCGGAGGCGCTGTGAGCGGGGCATTCGCGGGCGATCCCCGCGCCCTCCTGCTGGACAGCTTCCACGCCGCCGTGGCGGCGGCCGATCCGCTGCAGATCGTGGCGCAGCACCTGCCGCCGCCACATGCGGGCGGCCGCACGCTGGTGGTCGGCGCGGGCAAGGCGGCGGCGTCGATGGCCGCGGCGGTCGAACGTGCCTATGCCGGCAAGGCCACCCTGGAAGGGCTGGTGGTCACGCGCTACGCGCACGGGCTGCCGACCGACCATATCCGCGTGATCGAGGCCGGCCACCCGGTGCCCGACGAGGCCGGCGAGCAGGCCGCCGCCGATATCCTGGCCAGCGTGCAGTCGCTGACGCCGCAGGACCGGCTGCTGGTGCTGGTGTCCGGTGGCGGCTCCAGCCTGTTGTCGCTGCCGGCCGAGGGCATCCCCATGGCCGACCTGAAGGCGACCACGCGGGAACTGCTGCGCTGTGGCGCACCGATCACCGAGATGAATATCGTGCGCAAGCACATCTCGCGCATCCAGGGCGGGCGGCTGGCGCAGGCAAGCCGCGCGCCGGTGACCACGCTGATCGTCTCGGACGTGGCCGGCGACGATCCCAGCGCGATCGCCTCGGGCCCGACCGTGGCCGATCCGAGCACCTTTGCCGATGCGCTGGAGATTCTGCGCCGCTGGGGCGCGCAGGTGCCGGCGAGCGTCCAGGCGCACCTGGAGCGCGGCGCCCGCGGCGAGGTGCCAGAGACGCCCAAGCCGGGTGACGCGCTGTTCGCACAGGTCGACAACCGCATGATCGCCACCGCCCACGGCAGCCTGGAGGCGGCCGCGGCGCTGTTCCGCGATCGTGGGATCACGCCGGTGGTGCTGGGCGATACCGTGACCGGCGAAGCGCGCGAAGTCGCCCGCGTCTACGCCGCGCTGGTGCGCGAGATTCGCGCGTACAATGCGCCGTTCGCCGCGCCCGTAGTGCTGATTTCCGGAGGTGAGTGCACCGTCACTTTGCCGGCCGGCGGCGGTGCCGCCAAGGCGCGTGGCGGGCGTTGCTCCGAGTTCCTGCTGTCGCTGGCGGTCGAGCTGGACGGCATGCCCGGCGTGCATGCGATCGCGGCCGACACCGACGGCATCGACGGTTCGGAGGACAATGCCGGTGCGCTCGCCGATCCGACTACGCTGGTGCGTGCCGCGGCCGCGGGCTTGCCGGGACTGCGCCAGCTCGACGCGCACGACGCCTGGGGCCTGTTCGATGCCATTGGCGACCTGGTGGTCACTGGCCCGACGCGCACCAACGTGAACGACTACCGCGCCATCCTGATTCTCTGATTTCGACGAACGCCCGCCGCCGCCGCGGCAGGCCCAAGCTAGCCATGACCCAGAAGCTCACCATCACCCGCCCGGACGACTGGCACCTGCACCTGCGCGACGGCGCCGCCCTGGCCGCCGTGCTGCCCGACACGGCGCGCCAGTTCGCACGCGCCATCATCATGCCCAACCTGAAGCCGCCCGTGACCACGGTGGCGCAGGCGCAGGCCTACCGCGCCCGCATCCTGGCGGCGCTGCCGGCCGGCATGCAGTTCGAGCCGCTGATGACGCTGTACCTGACCGACAACACCACGGCCGAAGAGATCGCCGCGGCCAAGGCCGGCGGTTTCGTGCACGGCGTCAAGCTGTACCCGGCGGGCGCCACCACCAACAGCGACGCGGGCGTGACCGATATCCGCCGCTGCTACCCGGCGCTGGAAGCGATGCAGCGCGCGGGCCTGCCGCTGCTGGTGCACGGCGAGGTGACCGACCCGAGCATCGACATCTTCGACCGCGAAGCCGTGTTCATCGACCGCGTGATGACGCCGCTGCGCCGCGACATGCCCGAGCTGAAGGTGGTGTTCGAGCACATCACCACCAAGGACGCTGCCGAATACGTGCGCGATGCCAGCAGCCCGGTCGGCGCCACCATCACCGCGCATCACCTGCTCTATAACCGCAACGCCATCTTCACCGGCGGCATCCGCCCGCACTACTACTGCCTGCCGGTGCTCAAGCGCGAAACCCATCGCGAGGCGCTGGTGGCGGCCGCCATCTCGGGCAGCCCGCGCTTCTTCCTGGGCACCGACAGCGCACCGCACGCGCGCGGGCTGAAGGAGCACGCCTGCGGCTGCGCCGGCTGCTATACCGCACTGCATGCGATGGAGCTGTATGCCGAGGCCTTCGACGCCGCCGGCGCACTGGACAAGCTGGAAGCCTTTGCCAGCTTCAACGGTCCCGCCTTCTACGGCCTGCCGCGCAACACCGGCACGCTGACGCTGGAGCGCGAGGACTGGGAACTGCCGGCCGAGCTGCCCTACGGCGACACCACGCTGGTGCCGTTGCGCGGCGGCGAGACGCTGCGCTGGAAAGCGCGCTAAACGCTGCTGAGGCCTTGCCCATGCAGGGTCTTGCGGCGGACGAGCCCTTCGTCGCCGCGCTGGCCGGGATCGACTGGTCCCGGCCGTGGTTCCAGCCATTTGCGGCGCAGGGTGCCGCGCTGGCCGCGGCCGTGCAGGGCGGCGCCGACCTGCGCGTGCAGCTCGACGCGCATGCCGCCCGGCTCGGGCTGCGCAATGCGCGCGGCCTGCCGCTGCGCTTTATCGCCCAGCAGGCCTTGCCCGAAGGCAGCGCCTATGAGGCGCATATCCACGCCACGGGCGAAGTCCCCACCCGGGACAATCTCCATGATTTCTTTAACGCGCTGATCTGGCTGCATTTCCCGCAGGCCAAGCGCGTGCTCAACCAGATCCAGGCCGAAGTCATCGCGCGCGAAGGCGTGCAGACCGCGCGCGGCGGCGTGCGCGATGCGGCGACCCTGTTCGACGAGAATGCGGTGCTGTTCGTCAGTGTCGTGCCGGGACTGGCCGATGCGCTGAAAGGGTTTGCGTGGCAGCGCCTCTTCGTCGAGGCCCGGCAGGCCTGGGGCAGCGATTGCGCGGTGGTGCCGTTCGGCCATGCGCTGCTGGAAAAACTGGTGCAGCCGTACAAGTCGGTCACCGCGCATGCGTGGGTGCTGCCGCTGGCGCCAAATCAGGCTGCAGGCACGTCGCTTGACGCTATGCTGGCGGAATCCCTCGTTGGCGCGACCCGGGCTGGCGCGCTGCGCGGCGGGCGCAGCTTTGCACCGCTGCCGGTGATGGGCATCCCGGGCTGGTGCGACGACAACGCCAAACCTGGCTTCTACGCGGATACCACGGTATTCCGGCCGGGACGCCGCGCCGGCTGAAGTCGCCGCCAATCGGTGTTAGACTGCGGGCCGCAAAGCAGGCCAGACAACCGCTGCTTGCATCGTAAGGTGCAAGGGGAGGAAAGTCCGGACTCCACAGGGCAGGGTGTTGGCTAACAGCCATCCACGGCAACGTGCGGAATAGGGCCACAGAGACGAGTCTTGCCGCCGGGTTCGCCCGGCGGCAAGGGTGAAACGCGGTAACCTCCACCTGGAGCAATCCCAAATAGGCAGGCGATGAAGCGGCCCGCTGAGTCTGCGGGTAGGGAGCTGGAGCCGGCTGGTAACAGCCGGCCTAGAGGAATGGTTGTCACGCACCGTGTGCCGCAAGGCGGGCGGGGCGCACAGAATCCGGCTTATCGGCCTGCTTTGCTTCTTCTTCGGGATGACCCGGCCCGGCCGGCGGAATTCCCGCATCTCAGTCGTCGCCGCATTGGCAGACTGAATCACATCCCCAGGCTATTTCCCGCAACTGTCATGCGTCAGCATCTGTAAATGCTCGCATCGTCACGTCTGGTTATCGATGCAAGACATTCAGATCCGTATTCTAAAGTCTTATATATAAGACATCATTAACGAGCATCAATGTTTTTAAGAGAAGGCAAGATCGTCGTTCTTCTTTTAAATCCACATGGATTGCCCTGTAAGTGCGGCATGGCGGCAACACTTTGATGCGTCCGTGCGATTTTTTTGCGGTGAAGCAAATCCAGGCCTGGCTCTCCTCCATATAATCCGTAACGAAAATTGTTCGTATTACTAGTACGAACCCGCGTGTGACGCCTGAGCAGCAATATAAAAAGGCGTCCGCAATCCCAAGAGCCAGGAAATCCATGACAACGAATAACGGCAGCGCACGCGCGCGCTGCCACAGGGGAGGCGTGCGTGCGCTGGCCGGACTGGCTACTGCACTGTGCGCATGGCTGGTGGCCAGCTGCGGCGGCGGCGACGGCACGGGCAGCAGCGACGCTGCCAGCGCGACACCCGCCGGCAGCCAACTGTCCGCCATGGCGCAAGTCGGGGAGAAGCTTTTTACGGATACCGCGCTGTCGGCCTCCGGCAGGCAGTCGTGCGCGACCTGCCACGTGGCAAGCCGTGCCTTTGCGGGCGACGATCCGCTGGCAGTGCCGCTGGGCGGCCCTGGCATGGACCTGCCCGGCCTGCGCAACACGCCTGCGCTGGCCTACAACCAGTTCACGCCAAGCTTCAGTATCGGGGCCGACGGCAAGGCGGTGGGCGGCTTCTTCCGCGACGGCCGCTCGCCGTCGCTGGCCGACCAGGCCGAGAAGCCTTTCTTCACGCCGTTTGAAATGGCCAATGCTTCGCCGGAAGAACTGCTTGGGCGGTTGCTGACGCGGCCCTACCTTGACCAGTTCACGGCGGTGTTCGGCAAGGCGTCCGTGCAGGATGCCACCACTGCGCTGCACAACATCGGCCAGGCCCTGGCCCAGTACCAGAAGGAAGACCCGGCGTTCCGCCAGTTTTCCAGCAAGTACGACGCTTACCTGAAGGGCAGCGCATCGCTGACGCCGCAGGAACTGAATGGCCTGGCGCTCTTCAACAATCCGGCCAAGGGCAACTGCACGGCCTGCCACGTGTCCACGCCGACTGCCACCACGCCGGCGCTGTTTACCGACTTCAGCTATGACAACGTCGGCATTCCGCGCAACTGGAAGATCCCGGCCAACCTCGACGGCAATACGCTCAGCTATGTGCCGAAGAACGGCACCGCGCTGGGCGAGCCCAATCACGACTACTACGACCTCGGCCTGTGCGGCCCGCTGCGCGATGACCTGGCCTCGCGCACGTCGCGCTGCGGCGCCTTCAAGGTGCCCACGTTGCGCAATATCGCGCTGACGGGACCGTACTTCCATAACGGCGTGTTCAACACGCTGGAGGAAGTCGTGGCGTGGTACATCACGCGCGACACCGACCCTGGCCGCTGGTACACCAAGGCGGACGGCACCCCGGACATCCAGTACAACGACCTGC
Organism: Cupriavidus lacunae; assembly: GCF_003353055.1. GTDB lineage: Bacteria > Pseudomonadota > Gammaproteobacteria > Burkholderiales > Burkholderiaceae > Cupriavidus > Cupriavidus lacunae. The sequence goes on along the minus strand of NZ_QKWJ01000003.1, from coordinate 99,104 downwards.
CGACCGCTTACGCCGGCAATGTCAACGTCAGCGAGGTGCCATATATCCCGGGCCTGGCGCCGACGCTGACCAACAGCGAGATGGCCGATCTCGTGCGCTTTCTCTGCACGCTGACCGATGGCTTCGATCCAGCCAATCCGTCGGCCTACACGGTACCGGCCCAGTGCAATGCCACCGAGGCCAGCGTGGCCGCCACGCGCGCAGGCGCGGCGGCCACCGCAAAGTAAGACACACATATACAGATAAACCAGGAAGGGGAGTGGGATGAAGAGGACCATGATTGCCGCTGCGGTGCTTGCCGTGGCAGGCACGCCGGCGTTCGCCGCAACGGCAGGCGCCAGCCCGGCAACGGTGCAGCAGCTCGAACGCAAGGTCGACGAGATGGCCAGCCAGCTGCAGGCGCTGCAGGCCGAACTCAAGGCCATGAAGGCGCAGAACGCCACGCTGGCATCGCAACAGCAGGCGCAGTCGCAGCAGCAGGCCGAGCAGACCGCCCAGGTGGCGCAGTTGCAGGCTTCGCAGGAGACCCTGCAACAGGTCGCCGCCAAGCCCTCGCCGCTCGACAACCTGAGCGTGTTCGGGTATGGCGAGATCAACTATTCGCGGCCCAGCCGCAATACCAACGATACGCGGGCCGACCTTGGCCGGGCGGTGTTCGGCTTTGGCTACCGCTTTGACGAAAAGACGCGCTTTGCTTCGGAGTTCGAGGTGGAGCACGCCATTGCCTCGTCGTCCGATGCCGGCGAGTTCGAAGTGGAACAGCTCTACATCGACCATATGTTTACCGACAAGGTCGGCATGACGGCCGGTGTGTTCCTGATGCCGGTGGGCCTGCTCAACGAACATCACGAACCCACCGCCTACTATGGCGTGTACCGCAACTTCATCGAGACGCTGATCATCCCGACCACCTGGCGCGAAGGCGGCTTTGCCTTGCACGGCAACACCGACTTCGGCCTGGACTGGAATGTTGGCCTCACCACCGGGCTTGACCTGTCCAAGTGGAATTTCACGCCGGAGACGCCGCTCTACAACTCCGCGCTTTCGCTGCAGACCAACGGCATCGGGCCGATGCAGGCCACCCACCAGGAAATGAGCCTGGCCAATGCGAAGAATGCCTCGCAGTACCTGTCGCTGAACTATCGCGGCGTGCCGGGGCTGCTGCTGGGCGGCTCGGTCTTCACGGGCAATGCCAATCCGGCGCCGGGTGCGGGCAGCCAGCGTGCCACGCTGTGGGAAACCCACGCGCGCTGGACGCCGGGCAAATGGGACCTGTCCGCGCTTTATGCGCAAGGCAGCATCAGCAATACGGCGCAGGTCAATGCGCAGTTCCCGGGCACGGCCAACCCCATGCCGGCTTCGTTCTACGGCTGGTACCTGCAGGCTGCGTACAACGTCTGGCAGCATGACAAGTACCGCGCCACGCCGTTCCTGCGCTACGAGCGCTATAACATGGGCGCCAAGTACGAAGGCATTGCCCCCGGCTTTTCGGCAACGCCCAGCGGACCGGTCACTGCCGACGGCGCTACATTTGCCAGGCCTTATGACACGGTCTGGACTGCAGGCATGAACTTCTATCTGAACCCGAACGTCGTGTTCAAGATCGACTATCAGTGGTTCCGCACCAATAGTAGTTTCAACCGCCTCGACCTGGGCCTGGGCGTTTCGTTCTGACGCCCTGATCCGCAATTCCCGCACGGCCCGGCTGGGCCGTGCGGGGCAAGGAAGCACCAATGCGCTATCAGCCTGTTCCCACCTTGCTTGTCTGCACCGCCGCGCTGTCGGGCGGCTTTGTCGTGACCAGCGTGCATGCCGCCGAGTACATGAGCGTTGCCGAGAGCCAGAAGCAGATGTTCGCGGACGCCACCGAATTCACGCCCGTGATGGTGGCGCTCAACCCGGACCAGCTCAGGCAGCTGGCCGAACGTGCTGGTGGCCCGGCCCGGACGGGTGCCTGGCGCATCTGGCAGGCGCGCCAGGGCACGAAGCTGCTTGGCTACGTGGTGGCCGACGCGGTGATCGGCAAGTTTGAGCTGATCAACTATGCCGTGGCGCTGACCCCCGCTGGCGAGATCCGCGACGTCGAGATCCTGGCCTACCGCGAGAGCCATGGCTATGAAGTCCGCAACAAGCCGTGGCGCAGTCAGTTCACCGGCAAGTCCGCGCGCTCGGCGCTGCGCATCGGCGACGATATCGAGAACATCAGCGGCGCGACGCTGTCCTGCACCCACCTCACCGACGGTATCCGCCGCATCGCCGTGATGGCGCAGATGGCGCTGGGTCCGCAATAGGCGACGCCGGGCGTCACGCCATGCCGGAACGATTGCGCCGCGCCCGCCCGCTGCTGGGCACCCTGGTGGAGATCGAGGCGCGCGGTGCCGGGGCTGCGCTGGCCCTGGCGGCTGCATTTGCGGCCGTGGAACAGGTGCATCAACTGATGAGCCGCCACAGTCCGGCCAGCGATATCGGACGGCTGAATGCAGCGCCCGTCGGGGTTCCGGTCCGGGTGGATGCGCGCACGCTGCGCGTGCTGGAGCTGGCCGCGACGTTGCACGCGGCCAGCGAGGGCGCTTTCGATTGTGCATACGGTGGGGCGGCCGATGCTGAGCCCGATGTTGAGCCCGATAGGGCGCGCGACCAGCCCTCCTGGAGCATCGAGGGCGAGACCGTGCTCAGGCATGGTCCCGCGCAGCTTGACCTGGGCGGGATTGCCAAGGGTTATGCGGTGGATTGCGCGATCGAGGCCGCGCGAGCCGCACTAGCCGGAGAGACGCTCAGCTATTTGCTGGTCAACGCTGGCGGCGACATGCGTCATGCCGGCGCGGTGCCGGCACAGGTGGCACTGCGTGATCCCGGTGCGCCGGCGCGCACGGTGCTGGCCTGGACCCTGCGCAATGCCGCCATTGCCAGTTCGGCAGTCGGCGGCCTGACGCCCGCGCGTGGGCAGGCCCCGCGCATTGCTGGCCGACCGCGCAGTTCGCCGTTGCCGGCGAGCGCCGGCGCCAGCGTACTGGCGCCCAGTTGTATGCTTGCCGACGCCCTGACCAAGGTGGTGCTGGCGGCCGGCGCGCCCCGGCATCCGCTGCTCGCCAGGCTTGGCGCCTGTACGCTGGTCTACGGCGATGGCACACTGCCGGCTGGCGCCATTCCATTTTCCTGACCCGTAGCCCTGACGAGATGCACGACAGACATTTCCTGACGCACCCGCCTCGGCAGGCCTTCCGTATTCAGCGCCAGCGCCGCATCGCGCTGTATGCGGCATTCGGGCTGCTGCTGCTGACCGGCGCGGCGTGGCTGCTGCTGCGCTGGCTGGTGGCCGAACCGGAGGTGCAGGCACCCTGGATGGCCTGGAGCATGAAGGCACATGGCGCCGCGGCGCTGGCAGCCATGTTCTTGCTGGGCTCGATCTGGTCCGCGCATATCCGCCATGCCTGGATGCGCCGCCGCAACCGGCTCGCCGGCGGACTGTTCGCCGCCGGCACGGCGTTGCTGGTCATGACCGGCTACGGCCTTTACTACTTCAATGGCGAGGACGTGCGCAGCATCACCGAGTGGCTGCACTGGACTGCAGGCGTGACGCTCGGGCTGCTGTTCTGGCTGCACCTGCAGCTTGGCCGCAGGGTGCGGCGCGCGTGACGGCACCGTTCCTGCAGAAGGATCCGGAAGTCAGCCCTCGACGATTTCCAGCGTGTGCGTGATCTCGGCCGTCTTGGCCAGCATGATCGACGCCGAGCAGTACTTCTCGTGCGACAGCTTGATCGCGCGCTCGACCGTGGCGGGGTTGAGATTCTTGCCGGTCACCACAAAATGGAAGTTGATGCGGGTGAAGACCTTGGGGTCCTCGCCGGCGCGCTCGGCCTGCAGCTGCACGCTGCAGCCGGTGACGTCCTGGCGGCCGCGCTTGAGGATCAGCACCACGTCATAGGCGGTGCAGCCGCCGGTGCCCAGCAGCACCATTTCCATCGGCCGCGGTGCCAGATTATGGCCGCCGCCCTCGGGCGCACCGTCCATGGCAACGATATGGCCGCTGCCGGTCTGGGCCACGAAGCTCATGCCGTCGGCACCCATCCATGTCACTTTGCATTCCATTTTGTTCGTTCCTGTCGTTTATATTGTGTGTTTCCGGTCACAAGCGCGTGATCACGAATCTTGCAATTCTCAGTATATGGCACCGTCAAGTCCACGCTTTCGATGCCGATAACCTTAGAAATCCCGAGGGTTTCCTCTAATCAGTCAGATCCGTGACACGCCAGGCATCTTCCTAAGTTATTGATTTTTAAGTGAATAGCGTAGATTCGCAAGGTCTTTCCAACTTTCCATGATGCGAAATCGTATTTCGTAGTGCAGATTCCCCTTGCATCCGGATAAACCCTAGGTATAATTCCAATCATTGAACGACGGCGCTGACAGCGCGCCAGAGTGCGAAACCGAAGCCTCCGGGCCAGGTCGCCGCACCGCCCGCCAGTCTCTCCGTCGATCTCCAAGTGTCTCCTCCACCCTCCTCCTTTGGTGGATTCAAACCCAAGCTCAACGGCTTGGGTTTTTTTTCGCCCCTACGCTCCGGCGCGCGCCGCACGTTGCCAAGTGCACTGCGCTGCGCTGGTTCGGCCGCCAACTGCAACGATCTTGACGAAAAGGTCAGGCTTTGCTTGTGCGGTCCCCGTGGACGCCAGTATAATGGAAGGCTTTCCGTCATACCCGCGGAAGAAGAAGCAGGACCAGGCCAGCCTTCACGGGCCAGCCACAAGACTTGCAGGGGCGAGCACAAGCCTTCGCGAGTCGGATTTCGGGTACGAACTAATAGTCAGGAAAAATCATGAAGACCTTTTCCGCCAAGCCTCATGAGGTAAAGCGCGACTGGTACGTGATTGACGCGACGGACAAAGTCCTCGGCCGTGTCGCCAGCGAAGTGGCACGCCGTCTGCGCGGCAAGCACAAGCCGGAATTCACTCCGCACGTCGACACGGGTGATTACATCATCATCGTCAATGCAGCCAAGCTGCGTGTCACGGGTACCAAGGAAACGGACAAGAAGTACTATCGCCATTCGGGCTACCCGGGCGGTATCTACGAAACGACGTTCGGCAAGATGCAGCAGCGTTTCCCGGGCCGTGCCCTGGAGAAGGCTGTCAAGGGCATGCTGCCGAAGGGTCCGCTGGGCTACGCGATGATCAAGAAGCTGAAGGTTTACGCCGAAGCTGAGCATCCGCATGAAGCGCAGCAGCCCAAGGCGCTGGAAATCTAAGGAGGCCAATCCATGATCGGTAACTGGAATTACGGTACTGGCCGCCGCAAGAGCGCTGTGGCACGTGTCTTCATCAAGTCGGGCAAGGGCGACATCATCGTCAACGGCAAGCCCATCAAAGAGTATTTCGCTCGCGAAACCTCGCTGATGATCGTGCGCCAGCCGCTGGAACTGACCGCTCACGCTGAAACGTTCGACATCAAGGTCAACGTGACCGGCGGTGGCGAAACCGGCCAGGCCGGTGCAGTGCGTCACGGCATCACCCGTGCCCTGATCGACTACGATGCGACCCTGAAGCCTACCCTGTCGAAGGCTGGCTACGTCACGCGCGATGCACGTGAAGTCGAACGTAAGAAGGTCGGTCTGCACAAGGCGCGTCGCCGCAAGCAGTTCTCGAAGCGCTGATGCGTTTTCGCGGGTCCGGCCCTGCCGGATCTTGCGAGACTAGAAAAAACCGCACGCTGGCCGTGCGGTTTTTTTTCGCCCGCAGGGTACGGGAATGCACTGGTCTGCCGAAAAAGCGAGCGGGTTGACCATACTTTTGTGGGGTATGGACTGCACGCGGCTACAATCACGCCCTGTCGCCATCGGCAAGTGCAGCTTGCCGGCGCGAATGCGCCGCGGCCGGAGGGTTCGGCACGAACGAGAGAGGAGTGAGAGTCATGCTGTTTTCGAAAAAGAAGGGCCTTTCGATCGATACGCTGATCGGCGAAGACACCGCCATCGACGGCGACCTGGTGTTTGCCGGCGGCCTGCGCCTCGATGGCCGCGTGCGCGGCAACGTCACTGCGGCGCCGGGCAAGCCGAGCATGCTGGTGGTCAGCGAGAAGGGTATGGTCGAGGGCGAGATCAGCGTCGGCCACCTGGTGCTGAACGGCACCGTCAAGGGCCCGGTGCAGGCCACCGACCTGCTTGAACTGCAGCCGCATGCGCGGGTGCTCGGCGACGTGCGCTATGCGGCGCTCGAAATGCACCAGGGTGCGCTGGTCGAAGGCCGCCTGATGCCACTGGTGCAGGGCGAGATCAAGGCGCTGCCGAACCTGGTCGAGGCTATGCCGGCTGTCGAAGTGACGGAAGCGGCTGATGGCACTGCCGCCACCGCAGACGAAACCCCCGCTGCCGACGCCAGTCCCACCGAAAAGGCTGCCTGAGTGGCACCTTGCACGCCGGGAACCCCTTGAAAATGCAGGGTTTCGGCACGAACTTCCAGTAGCGCTTAGAATACAGGCGTATCGTGCGACACGCACTTATCGTGTCCGGGCAGCTCCAACGTAAGGAGCATCGACCTTGTTGGGACACGGAAAGGCTTCGGCCAGACCGTCTAATTCCAACCAATTTCTTGCTTAGACGAACCCAGCCGAACAGCCAGGGGGAGTCCGATGTGCTGCGGGAGCCGGAGTATTGGTTACCCGCGGCTTGGTTTCTGCTGGATGAATTTCCAGCCATTGCCCAAGGGCGGGGACGCTCGCCTTTGGGCGAGTTTCTTTGTAAACGCCTCCTCTACGGAGGGTGCGGGCGGTTGCGCAACGTCAGTTTGGTTGCGAAGTCGCTATACGGCATTTAAACCGAACCAGTCGGGTCGGCGCTGTACGCCTTGGGACGGAGGTCTGCGCTCGAAAGAGCTCACCCACCGTCAAGCGCTCGCCAATATGGGAGCACATGAAGTAGGAAGTGAGGTCCCGGAGCGCAAGCTCTGCGCGTTATGGTTCGGTCGAATGTGCCTGTGAGGGTGTTTCGATAGAGAACCTGCTATGCGACTAGCAGTAGCCTAAGGGGACATGCGTCACTGGTAACGGTGGGGTGTGAAGCTCTCCTGACAATGTTTCCCCCGCAAGGGTGTCGCCTAGTCGTGAGACTGGACGGCAGAGACTCCGAGCAGCAATTGGGGTTGAGGAGCTAGGCTGGCTGGCATGGGCAACGTATGTGAACTGCTGGTAAACGTCGTCAGTATTGAGGTGCCAAAGCTGCTGATAGGCATCAACCAAAAGGTGTGCGGTTGGTTGTTCCGCTGGTACGCCGGAACACGTCGCCATACAACCGCCGGCGGAAAGGCAGGCCCTAACCCAGTCGTGTAATGCGCAGGGAACGTGGTAAGCCCGTATGGCTGCCGGAGCGCAGTTTGGCTCAGGCAGGCGAACCGCAAGGAACGCTGTTGGCTGTGCGGGTATGGGAGGTTGGAGAAAGCGAATGCCGGGCTGTAATGGCTCGGATAGGGATTGAAACATCATCCCACGCGAAAGCGGGCAGAATTCCAACTGGTCAATCGTCGCAGGACGGCTGACTAATCTCGCTTGTTTAAATTTTCTTCCCTTGAGGGGCAACACGTCCCTCAAGGGGCGTGCTGTCTCTTGATGTTGGGGAAGATCCTCAAGATAGGAGAGCAGCATGGAAGCATTGATCCGCAAGGATGAATCTGCGCTCTCCGGCGGGCCGCAAACCTGGGGTGCCATTGATTGGCACCGCGTGGAGCGGAACGTCCAAGAGATGCAGATTCGAATTGCGAAGGCGACACAGGAAGGGGATTGGCGCAGGGTGAAAACTTTGCAACGGTCTCTGACCCGCTCGTTTTCTGCCAAAGCATCGGCAGTGAAGCGAGTGACGGAGAACCAAGGTAAGCGAACGGCAGGCGTCGATCGCGAAAAATGGGACTCGCCTGAAACCCGATGGGAAGCCATCGGGCGGTTGAAGCGCCGGGGATATAGACCTTTGCCACTACGGAGGGTTTTTATCCCCAAGGCCAATGGGAAGGAGCGCCCTTTGGGCATTCCGACCATGTTGGACAGAGCCATGCAAGCGCTGTATTTGCTGGCCCTGGAGCCGGTGTCCGAAGGGACGAGCGATCCGAACTCTTATGGGTTTCGGATCAACCGCTCTACCGCGGACGCCATGTCTCAGCTATTCCTAAACCTGTCCAGAAAGGCTTCGGCCCAATGGATCTTGGAAGCGGACATCAAAGGCTGCTTTGACCATATCAGTCACGACTGGCTGGAGAGCAATGTCCCTATGGACAAAGCAATCCTTCGGAAGTGGTTGAAAGCTGGCGTGGTATTTCAAGGCCAGCTTCAGGCGACCAAAGCCGGAACACCGCAGGGGGGCATCATTTCCCCCACTCTGGCAAACGTTGCGCTGAACGGGTTGGAACGACAACTGGTTAAGTCTCTCGAGACTAAACTGGGCGTGGTCAACACGAAGAAGCTAAAAGTGAATGTGGTGCGCTATGCGGACGACTTCGTGATCACTGGCAGTACGCCGGAGATCCTAGAAAGCGAAGTGAAGCCGTGGGTGGAACAGTTCCTGGCAGTACGGGGGCTGACGCTATCGACGGAGAAAACGCGGATCGTCAATATCGCTGATGGCTTTGACTTCCTCGGGTGGAATTTCCGGAAGTATTCGGGAACGCTGCTCATTAAGCCGAGCAAGAAGAATGTGCAAACGTTCTATCGCAAGGTGAAAGGGGTCATCAGTGCCAACAAGACGGCGAAGCAAGTGAACATCATCAACTTGCTGAACCCGATGCTTAGGGGCTGGGCGCAGTATCACAGCCCGGTGGTTGCGAAGGCCACGTTCAACCGCTTGGAGTATGCAGTATCCAAGGCTCTATGGCGGTGGGCGAAACGGCGACATCCACAGAACACCACCGATTGGGTGCGGAAGAAGTACTACGCGCCAGTCGGGGATCGGAGTTGGGTGTTTGGAACCACGATCGTGGATGACGGCGGCAATAGCCGATGGGTGGGGCTTTATTCCCTTGCGGGTACGCCTATCCAAAGGCACAAGAAGGTTCGAGGGGGCTATCACCCCTTCGACCCAGCGCAGGAAAGATACGGCGAAACGCTGCGTCAGGAGCGGATGTTAAACAACATGTCGCACCGGAAGCAGTGGATTAAGCTCTACATTTCCCAGCGGGGCTTGTGTGCGGTATGTGAGTGCAAGATCACCAAAGAGACAGGATGGGAAGACCATCACATCGAGTACCGTACATACGGAGGCTCGGACGCTCTAGGGAATCGTGTGCTGCTACACCCTGATTGCCACAAGCAAGTGCACCACCACGGCAGACCCGTAGTGAAACCGGTACAATAAACCGTACTTTGAAAGGCTTGAGCCGTATGCGGGGAAACTCGCACGTACGGTTCTTAGGGGGGGATGGGTCAGCAATGACCTGTCCCTACCCAACTAAACAGGAGAACACCCCATGAACGCAGTCGCAGAGGCACCCGTTACCGAGGACGTGCCGGCACCGTTCGTCTTTACCGACAGCGCCGCCGACAAGGTCAAGCAGTTGATCGAGGAAGAGGGCAATGCCGAACTGAAACTGCGCGTGTTCGTGCAGGGCGGCGGCTGCTCCGGCTTCCAGTATGGCTTCACCTTCGATGAGGAAGTCAACGAAGACGACACCACCATGGTCAAGAACGGCGTCACCCTGCTGATCGACTCGATGAGCTACCAGTACCTGGTCGGCGCCGAGATCGACTACAAGGAAGACATCAACGGCGCGCAGTTCGTGATCAAGAACCCGAATGCCTCGACCACCTGTGGTTGCGGCTCGTCGTTCTCGGTCTGATCTCCCCCGGTCCCTGGAAAAAACGCACCTTCGGGTGCGTTTTTTCTTTTGCGGGCCGGATTACCGCGCGGCGCGCCAGACCACGGGAAACCAGTCCTCGCGCATGCGCTCGCCGCTCTGTTGCCCGATGCCGGGGAACGGCGGCGAGGTACGCCCGGGCCGCTGCATGAAGCGCACGTCGTCGCCCAGGAAACGGGCCGAGAACGCGCGCCGCCGCCCGGTGCCGGTATTGCCGGCGGCGCCGTGCACGGTGCGGAAGTCGAACACCACCGCATCGCCCGGCTCCAGCTCGGGGGCGAGCAGCGTGTAGCTGCCGTCTTCCACGTCGGGCATCTCCATGAAGGCATCGTCGCCTCCATAGAAGTTCTCGTTGCTGGCCCAGCGCTTGGGGCGCACCAGCCGCGGCCAGCGGTGCGAGCCCGCCACCACGCGCAGCGTATTGGCCTGCGTCACCGGGTCGAGCGGGATCCAGTAGCTCGCGGTCTGGGTACCGTCGACGCAGTAATAAGGCAGGTCCTGGTGCCACGGCGTGGGCTTGGACGTGCCGGGCTCCTTGACCAGGATGTGCTCATGGAACACCTGCACCGCCTGCGACTGCATGATGCGTGCGGCAATGGCCGCCGCCGGCGACTGGCGGATAAAGGCATCGAACGGGGCGATGCGCTGCCAGTTGCAGTAGTCCTCGAAAAAGCGCCCGCCCTCGCCGGGCCGCACGTTCTCGATGGCGAAGGGGCCGGGCTCGGCGAGGTTCTGCGCGAAACCGTCGCGCAGCCGCTCGACCCAGTCGGCGAAGGCGCCGCGCAGCACCAGCACGCCGTCGCGCTGGTAGGTGTCGATCTGTTCCTGGGTGATGTCCATGGCGAAGTTGTGTGAGGGGCGACGCGCCCAGTATCGCCATGCACCGGGGATAGGAAAAGCATATATTTCCTATGTTGCGATATAGGAAATCATGATCCCTTTCTCCTTCCGTCAGCTCGAATACTTCGTCGCCGCGGCCGAGCACGGCAGCATCAGCGCCGCCGCCCGCGCGCGCCATGTGTCGCAGCCCTCGGTGTCCACCGCCATCGCCCAGCTGGAAGACACGCTGGGCGAGCCGCTCTTCCTGCGCCAGGTCAGCCGTGGACTATCCCTGACACCGGCCGGGCAGCGCCTGCTTGGGCGCGCCCGCGACATCCTTGCGCTGGCCGCCGGCCTTACCGTGGATGACGGCACCGGCCGGGGCCTAAACGGCCAACTGTCGCTGACCTGCTTCCAGGACCTCGGGCCGTACTTCGTGCCGCGCCTGCTGGCGGGGCTGCGCCGGCGCCATCCCCGCATCTCGGTGACGCTGTTCGAAGCCGACCTGGCAACCGTCCACCGCACGCTGCAGGCGGGCAAGGCCGAACTGGCGCTGACCTATGAGTTGGGGCTCGACGCCCGCACCGAACGCCACACGCTGGCGGAGCTGGCGCCCTACGCCTTGCTGCCCGCCGCCCATCCTCTGGCAGGCGGTACGGAAGTCAGCCTGGCCGACCTTGCCGGCGAGCGGCTGATCCTCGAAGACATCCCGCAGACGCGCGAGTACTTCCTGTCGCTGTTCTGGGCCCACGGGCTGCACCCTATGCTGCACCAGTACACACAGACCTTCGAGATGCAGCGCGGACTGGTGGCGCACGGCTATGGCGTGGCGCTGTCGTGCACGCGCCCGGCTGGTGACCACAGCTACGACGGCGTGCCGATCGCCTGCCTGCCGCTGCGCGAGCCGGTGACGCCGCAGCGCGTGGTGCTGGCGCATTCGCCGGCCATGCGGGCCTCGCCGCTGACGCAGGCGTTCATGGATTGGGTTGAGAAAGAGGGCGGTGGCGCGATGCGCCAGCCGTAGGGCTCAGCGCGGATAGATCGCGCCCAGCACGCGCGGCCCGGCGGCGCCGGTCACGGTGGGCACGTTGCCGGGCAGGCGCAGCAGGCACTGGCGCGCCAGCCAGGCAAAGGCGATCGCTTCGACCTGCGACACCGGCACGCCGTAGTCTTCCGAGGTCTCGATGGCCACGCCGGGCAAGGCCTGCGCCAGCCGGGCCATCACGAACGCATTGCGGGCGCCGCCGCCGCAGACGATCAGGCGGCGCGCGTCGGGCGCGCAGGTGCGCACGTCGCGTGCGATGGCCTCGGCCGTCAGCGCGGCCAGCGTCGCCTGCACATCGGCAGGCGCGAGGTGTTGGAACGCGGCGAGGCGAGTATCGAGCCAGCCCGGATGGAACAGGTCGCGCCCGGTGCTCTTGGGGGGCGCGGCGTTGAAGTAGGGCTCGGCCAGGCACTGCGCCAGCAGCGCGGCGTCGACGCGCCCGCTGGCGGCCCAGTCGCCGTTGCTGTCGAAGGGCAGGCCGCGGTGGCGGCCGATCCAGTAGTCGAGCAGCGCATTGCCGGGGCCGCAGTCGAAGCCGCTGACGGCGCCGCCGGCCGCGGGCAGGATGCTGATGTTGGAGATGCCGCCGATATTGCAGGCAACGCGGGTTTCAGCCTCGCTGCCGAACAGCGCATGGTGCAGCGCTGGCACCAGCGGCGCGCCCTGGCCGCCGGCGGCGATATCGCGGCTGCGGAAGTCCGCCACCACGTCGATCTTGGCCAGTTCGGCCAGCCGTGCAGGATGCTGGCTCTGGCGGGTGTAGCCGATGCCGTCATACAGCCCCGGCCGGTGGCGGATGGTCTGCCCATGGGCGCCGATGGCGGCCACCGAGGCGGCGTCGATGCGGGCCTCGCGCAGCAGGGTGGCGACGCAGTCCGCATACACCTGCGCCAGCGCATTGGCCGCCAGCGCCTCGCGACGGATCTCGTCCTCGCCGGGCTGCTGCAGGGCGCCAAAGGCCGCGCGCAGCGTGCCGGGGAAGGGCTGGCTGGCGGCGGCCAGCACCACGGGCCGGGCGCCGCTGAAGTCCACCAGCACCGCATCGGCACCATCCATGCTGGTGCCGGACATGATGCCGATATAGCGTTCGCTGCCAGGCACGGGCTGGGTCACGGTGGGCGCGGTCAGTTGGAGGCGGTCAGCACGTTGTAGGTGCGCAGCGCATTGATGCGGCTGAGCAGCCCGCTGGTATACGTCAGGAATTCCTGGCGCGACTTGCCGGTCAGCGCCGGCGACTCCATCAGCGTGATGGTCAGCGGGTTCTGCGGCACGTCGTTGAAGCGGAACTCGTAGTGCAGGTGCGGGCCGGTGGCCCAGCCGGTCGAGCCGACATAGCCGATCAGCTGGCCCTGGCGCACCGGCTGCCCCTGGCGCATGCCGGCAAAGCCGGACAGGTGCGCGTAGTAGGTCGAGTAGCCGTTGGCGTGGTTCAGGATGACGATATTGCCGTAGCCGTTCTGCTGGCCCACGAACTCGACCACGCCGTCGCCGGTGGCCAGCACCTTGGTGCCGGTCGGGGCGGCGAAGTCGACGCCCTTGTGCTGCGCCCAGTCATGATGCAGCGGATGCTCGCGGCCGCCGAAGCCCGACGATACGCGCGAGAACTCCACCGGCGAACGCAGGAACGGCCGCTTCATGCTGCGCCCGTCGAAGGTGTAGTAGGCACCGCCGTCCTTGCTGTCCTCGGGCGCGAACCACAGCGCCTGGTGCAGCTGGTTGCGGTTGATCAGCTCCACCGCGACCACGCGGCCGTTGCGCACGAAGGTGCCGTCGCGAAAGCCCGCTTCATAGATGATGCGGAAGCGGTCGCCGCTGGCGATATCGTGGTGGAAGTCGATCACGCCGGAGAAGATCGACAGCATCTGCTGCACGACTTCGTCGGGCACGTTGGCCGCATCCATGGCCTTGAAGAAGCCGCCGGCGGCAATCGCGCCCGAGGCCATCTCGTAGTGCACGTCGTTGTCGACGCGCTCCACCTTGGCCTTGTAGGCGGCGGCGGTGTCGCCGTCGGCCGGGCGCACGCGCTCGATCACCAGCTCGCGCGAGGCCGCGGCGTCGCCGCCGAGGTTGGCCTGCAGCGACACCAGCGTATTGCTTTCGTCGATCTCCGCCTGCACCGCCTGGCCCGGGTTCAGGTTGAACAGGCCGCGCGCGGTGGGGTTCTTGACGATAAACGCTTGCGCATCGGCATCGTCCACGCCCAGCCGCCTGAGCAGGCTGGCTATGGTGTCGCCGCGCTGCATGCGCTCTTCGCGCACGTAGACGGCTTCGTTATCGGTAAGCTGTTCGAGCTGCTCGCGCACGTCGGGCATGCGCAGCACTTGCTGCGTGCGCGGGGCACGCGGATCATCATAGGCGCTGCGCGGCGCGACACCCATCGCCGCGGCCATGCCGAGCGTGAAGATTGCGCCTACCGAGGCTGTCAGTTGTTTGCGCCGCCGCGCGTGCTGGGGGTTGGTCGGATCGACGAGAACCACCAGCTCACGCGCGAAAACTTCGCGGAGTCTGGACCACATCACGTAAAATTCAACCTTGGTCTGAGCCCGCTGCCGGGGACGATGTGTCTCGTCTGCCTTCCTCCCCCGAGGTGCGGCGCGTGCTGGTCAGTGTTCAGTATTATTTGGCCGCCTGCCTTGCTTCACAAAGTGGCGGGTGGCGCACGGAAAAGACTCCCGTGGGCGCCGGGAAACGCGGATTATACCAAAATCCGGCCCTGGCGGCTGTCGGGAAATTTCCTAAAATTTCAAGTATTTCAAAGACTTACGTCATGACTGAAGTTGCCTCGGGCCCCACGGCCAAATACCCCCTGACGCCGTCGGTGATGCAGGCCCTGGAAGTCTCCAAGCGAGGCTGCGACGAACTGCTGATCGAATCCGAATGGGCGCAGAAGCTGGCGCGCAGCGAGGCCACCGGCGTGCCGCTGCGCATCAAGCTGGGCCTGGACCCGACCGCGCCCGACATCCATATCGGCCATACCGTGGTGCTGAACAAGCTGCGCCAGCTGCAGGACCTCGGCCACCAGGTCATCTTCCTGATCGGCGACTTCACCTCGACCATCGGCGATCCGTCGGGCCGCAACAGCACGCGCCCGCCGCTGACGCGCGAGCAGATCGAGGCCAACGCCCAGACCTACTACCGCCAGGCCAGCCTGGTGCTCGACCCGGCCCGCACCGAGATCCGCTACAACAGCGAGTGGTGCGATCCGCTGGGCGCGCGCGGCATGATCCAGCTGGCAGCCAAGTACACCGTGGCCCGCATGATGGAGCGCGACGACTTCACCAAGCGCTTCCGCTCCGGGATTCCGATTTCGGTGCATGAGTTCCTCTACCCGCTGATGCAGGGCTATGACTCGGTCGCGCTCAAGTCCGACCTGGAGCTGGGCGGCACCGACCAGAAGTTCAACCTGCTGGTCGGGCGCGAGCTGCAGAAGGAATACGGCCAGGAGCCGCAGTGCATCCTGACCATGCCGCTGCTGGTGGGCCTGGACGGCGTCGAGAAGATGTCCAAGTCCAAGGGCAACTACGTCGGCGTGACCGAGGCGCCCAACGAGATGTTCGGCAAGCTGATGAGCATCTCGGACGACCTGATGTGGCAGTACTACACGCTGCTGTCGTTCCGCCCGCTCGCCGAGATCGACCTGATGAAGCAGGAAATCGCCGGTGGCCGCAATCCGCGCGACTGCAAGGTGTTGCTGGCGCAGGAGATCGTGGCGCGCTTCCACAGCCAGGCCGATGCCGGGAAGGCGCTGGAAGACTTCAATCACCGCGCCCGCGGCGGCGTGCCGGACGATATCCCGGCAGTGAGCCTGAGCGGCGCGCCGCTGGGCATCGCCCAGCTGCTCAAGCAGGCCAACCTGGTGCCGTCCACTTCGGAGGCCAACCGCAATATCGAGCAGGGCGGCGTCAAGATCGACGGCGCCACGGTCAGCGACAAGGCCACCAGGGTGGCCGCGGGCACCTACGTCGTGCAGGTCGGCAAGCGCCGCTTTGCGCGCGTGACGCTGGCCTGAGGCGGGGCCGGGATGATCGCGCTGATCCAGCGGGTGGCCCAGGCCCGCGTCACGGTCGAAGGCCGCACCACTGGTGAAATCGGCGCCGGCCTGCTGGCGCTGGTCTGCGCCGAGCGCGGCGACACCGAGGCTCAGGCCGAGCGGCTGCTGGCCAAGATGCTGTCGTACCGGGTGTTTTCCGACGCGGCCGGCAAGATGAACCTGCCGGTGCAGAACATGGACGGCAACGGCAACCCCGGCGGCCTGCTGGTGGTGTCGCAGTTCACGCTGGCGGCCGATACCAACAGCGGCACGCGGCCCAGCTTTACGCCCGCTGCCTCGCCCGAGGACGGCCGCCGCCTGTACGAGCATTTTGTCGCGCAGGCGCGCGCCGCCCATCCGCAGGTGCAGACCGGCGAGTTCGGCGCGATGATGCAGGTCAGCCTGGTCAACGACGGCCCGGTCACTTTCTGGCTGCGCGTGCCGCCGGCCTGAACCGATTCCAAGCTGCCGCGCCCAGCCGCGGCACCAAGACAGGAGAGACAAATGAAACTCTGGAGCAAGTCCTTCAACGACAACGCGCCGATTCCCGGCGAGTTCGCCTTCTGCGTGCCCGACGCAGCCGCCCACGTGGCCCTGTCGAACAACCGCAATCCCGACCTGCACTGGGAAGACGCCCCGGCCGAGACGCGCTCGTTCGTGCTGATCTGCCACGACCGCGACGTCCCCAGCAAGGGCGACGACGTCAACCAGGAAGGCCGCGAAGTGCCGGCCTCGCTGCCGCGCGTGGATTTCTTCCACTGGGTGCTGGTCGACATCCCGCCGGGCCTGACCTCGATCGCGGCGGGCTCGCACAGCGACGGCGTGATCGCGCGCGGCAAGCCGGGTCCCGAAGCCACCGGCGGCACCGCCACCGCGGGCGGCCTGCGGCACGGCATCAACGACTACACCGGCTGGTTCGCCGGCGATGCCGACATGAAGGGCGACTACTACGGCTATGATGGCCCGTGCCCGCCGTGGAACGATACGCTGCTGCACCACTACGTGTTCACGCTGTATGCACTGGACCTTGACCGGCTGCCGCTGGACGGCACCTTTACCGGCACCCAGGTGCGCGAGGCAATCCAGGGCCACGTGCTGGCGCAGGCCAGCCTCACCGGCACCTATACGCTGAACCCGAAGCTGGCGAAGTAACGCCGGGCCGGTGCCGCGCCAGCCGCGGCACCGGCCTCAAGCAAGCACCGCAGGAAATCCCGAAGGAAATGGCATGTTGCAAAGCCCTGGGCCGCATTCGCTGGCCTATACCCACCTGATCGTGATCCGCCACGGCGAAACGGCCTGGAACCGGGAGCGCCGGCTGCAGGGCCAGCTCGACATTCCGCTGAACGAGACCGGCCGCGCCCAGGCGCGCGCGCTGGCGACGGCGCTGGCGGGCGAGCCGATCGACGCGGTCTATGCCAGCGACCTGTCGCGTGCGATGGCAACCGCTGCGCCGCTGGCCGAGGCGCTGGGGCTGCAGGTGCGCCCCGATGCGCGCCTGCGCGAGCGCAGCTACGGCACGCTGCAGGGCAAGACCTACGCCGAGGTGGCCGAGCACCTGCCCGAGGACTTCGCCCGCTGGCAGGCGCGCGTGCCGGATTACGCGCCGCCCGAAGGCGAGTCGCTGCTGGGCTTCCATGAGCGCACGGTCGATGCGGTGCTGGCGTTGTCGCGCCGGCACCCGGGCGAGCGCATCGCGCTGGTGGCGCACGGCGGCGTGCTCGATTGCCTCTACCGCGAGGCCACCGGCATGACGCTGGAAGCGCCGCGCCAGCATGAACTGCTCAATGCCAGCGTCAACCGGCTACGCAGCGACAGCACCCACCTGACGCTGGCCCAGTGGGGCGATGTCAGCCACCTGGAAAACCTGGCGCTGGACGAGGTGGACCGGCGCGTGCCGTAGCGCTACACGCGGACGCGGAACGGGGTGAAGTCGGTATTGCGGTCGAAGTAATCCTCGTTTTCGGCCCGCTTCAGAAACCCCACCACCTTGTACGTCACCGGTGTCATCACCACTTCCCAGCCGGTCTTCAGCACGTACTGCGCCACCGCCACCTGGATCACCTTCTCCAGCGGCCAGATGCCGTAGAAGGCGATCACGTAGAACAGCGACGAATCGACCAGCTCCCCGGCCAGCGTGGAGCCGATGGTGCGTGTCCACAGCCACCGCCCCGACGTCCACAGCTTCATCTTGGCCAGCACGTAGCTGTTGGTGAAGCTGCCGCAGCAGAAGGCGATCAGCGACCCGAGCGCAATCCGCCAGGTGTTGCCGAACACCTCCTGCAGGCTTTTCTGGTAGTCCGCCATGAAGGGCGCGACCGGCATGTTCAGCACCACCAGGCTCATGAAGGTGGCGAACGCCAGCGCGGCGAAGCCGGCCCAGACCACGCGCCGGTCGCGGCCGTAGCCGTAGACCTCGGTCAACACGTCGCCGAAGATGTAGGAGATCGGGAAGAACAGCACCCCGGCGCCGAAAGTCACCGTGCCGATCACCGGCAGCGTCACCTGCGCCGCCTTGGCCGCGCCGATCAGGTTCGAGCACAGCAGCACGGTGACAAAGGCCACCATGACTAAGTCATAGTAGCGGTAGACACGGCCCGGTTGGGTCGTGCTGGCGGGGACGGCGGACATGGGGGCTCCCGGTCGGACGCGCTGGCGCGCGGTGTTTTGGGCGCGATTATGCCAGCGGGCCCCGGATTCCGCCGCGGCTGCCGCGGCGTGCGCAAGCGTTGCTGCGGCCGCCTGAAATGAAAATTCCCGGCCGAAGCCGGGAACTTCAGGTGGAGCGGCGCAGCCGGGTGGCCGCGTCAGATTTCCAGCTTGCTGATCTTGGCGCCGTTCACCGAGACGTCGAACATCAGGCCGGCATTGGTCTGCACGAAGGCAATCACCGGCTGCTGGCTGGTCAGGGTGTCGAGCCTGCCGTCCGCGCCGATCTTGGCCACCGCCACGTTGGCATCGGCGCCGGCGGTCCAGCCCTTGCTGGAAACAAACTTGTTGTAGGCCTCCGGGGTCATGAACATGATGATGACGGCCTTGGACTGCCCGCCGGCGGTCAGCCCGACTGAGGCCTGCGTCGTGCTGTAGTAGCCGACCGTCGCGCCCTTCGATCGCAGCGCACCCTCGCCGTACTCGCCGCCTACCACCAGGCCGGCCGAGATGACACGCGGGAACACCAGGACCCCTTGCGCACGCTGCGCCAGGTCGCGTGCGCCGGCGTTGGTGGAGAACAGCCGGTTCAGCGCTCCGTCCACCCCTGCATCGATTTCCTGCTTCTTGGCGACCGGGTCCTTCGAGGCGCTGGTGCCGGTAGTGGTGCAGCCCGTAGCCATCACCGTAGCGACGAGCAGGCCCGATCCGGCAACCCGGGTAACAAAGTGGCGACGATTCATAGGTAACCTCCTGATGGGAAAAGTACCGCGTCTGGCTCAGTGGCTCAGTTGGCTGCGGCTGCCGCGGGTGCCTTGACCGTAATGGCCACGACTTCACGGTAGACGATCTTGGCCATCTGGCCCTGCTTGATGCCGTTCAGGTCGATGGCCGGGTCCTGCACTTTCACGGTGCGCAGCGTCTCGCGCGGACCGCGGAAGGTGATCAGGCGCTTGGCCGGGTCGACCTTGGTGATCTGTGCGGTCACCGTGGTGGTGATCTCGCGCATGATGCCGGGCTTGCCGCCCTCGGCGGCGCGCGTGGTGCGGTCGACCGATTCGGCCAGTGCGGTGGCCTTGCTGTCGACCGGCTCAAGCGCGGCGACCAGCGCGGCGCCACGCGCCACGGTGAGGATGTCGCCCTTGCGGATCTGGCCAAAGTTGCGGGCTTCGTCGCCAGCCACCAGTTCGACCACATTGCCGCGCGGGCCCTGGACCAGCACGGCCTTGGATTCGGGATCGATATCGACGATCTTGCCGCTGATGACCGCTTCTTCGGCCACGCCGACCGGCGCCGGCGGGCGCTGGGCGTTGGCACTGCCGGCGGCGAACGCCGTGGCGGCGAGGGCTGCGGCGAGCAGGCTGGACGAATGGCGAATCATTGGCTTTCCTTGACGTATTTGTGAAGGTGCCGTGCCTGGCGGGGCACGGCCATCGCAGCACCGGGCCGGTGCCGATAAAGCCATTGTGGACAATCGGCCACGGGCCAGCAATCCACTTCGAAAAAATTTGGAGCGCGAAATTAAAACGTTTAATTGGTCCCACTGAGAGGCGGAAGCGGCGCATTTCTGTTGCGCCGCAGCACAATCTCAGGCGTCGCCAAGCAGTTCGCCCGCTCCGCCCTGGGCGGCTTGCGGGCTGGCCAGTCCGAAATGTCGGTAGGCCGCGGCCGTGGCCACGCGCCCGCGCGGGGTGCGCTGCAGATAGCCTTGCTGGATCAGATAGGGCTCGAGCACGTCCTCGATGGTGTCGCGCTCTTCGCCGATGGCCGCGGCCAGGTTGTCCACGCCCACCGGGCCGCCGCCGAACTTGTGCAGCACGGCTTCCAGCAGCTTGCGGTCCATCAGGTCAAAGCCCACGCTGTCCACGTCCAGCATGGCCAGTGCGGCATCCGCCATCTGGCGCGTGATGGTGCCGTCGCCCTTGACCTCGGCGTAGTCGCGCACCCGGCGCAGCAGCCGGTTGGCGATCCGGGGCGTGCCGCGCGCGCGCCGGGCGATTTCCAGCGCGCCCTGCGGATCGATGTGGGCATGCAGCAGCTGCGCCGAGCGCGTGACGATGCGGGCCAGCTCCTCGGCGGTATAGAACTCCAGCCGCGCGACGATGCCGAAGCGGTCGCGCAGCGGGTTGGTCAGCATGCCGGCACGCGTGGTGGCGCCCACCAGCGTGAACGGCTGCAGGTCGAGCTTGACCGAGCGCGCGGCCGGGCCTTCGCCGATCATGATGTCGATCTGGTAGTCCTCGAGCGCCGGATACAGGATTTCCTCGACGACCGGCGAGAGCCGGTGGATTTCGTCGATGAAGAGGACGTCGTTGGCTTCCAGGTTGGTCAGCAGGGCGGCCAGGTCGCCCGGGCGCTCCAGCACGGGCCCCGAGGTCTGGCGCAGGTTGACCCCCATCTCGCGCGCGATGATGTGGGCCAGCGTGGTCTTGCCCAGACCCGGCGGGCCGAACAGCAACACATGGTCCAGCGCCTCGCGCCGGTTGCGCGCGGCGTGCATGAAGATATCGAGCTGCCCGCGCACCTTTTCCTGGCCGACATACTCGTCCAGCAGCTTGGGCCGCAGCGCGCGCTCGAACGCCTCCTCGTGCGACGAGGCGGGGGTGGCGGCGATCACGCGGGCGGGGGCGGCAAGCTTGTCAGTTTCGATCATGGCGGTCAGGGGCCCGAACAGCGGCAACAGTCCGCCATTCTACGCGTCTATCCTGGTCTCAAGCCTTGGACAATGCCTTGAGCGCGAGCTTGATGCCCTCGGACACGCCGGTGCCGGCCGGCACTTGCTTGATCGCGGGGGCGGCTTCCTTCTCCGAATAGCCCAGCGCCAGCAGCGCATTGAGCACGTCGACGGCGTTGTCCGGCACCGCCGGCGTGCCCGGCGCATGGCCCAGTTCCGCGCCCAGCTTGCCCTTGAGCTCCAGCAGCAGCCGCTCGGCAGTCTTCTTGCCGATGCCGGGAATGCGCGTGAGGCGCCCGGCTTCCTGCAGCGTGATGGCCTGCGCCAGCTCGGGGACCGACATGCCAGAGAGCACCGCCAGCGCCATGCGCGCGCCGATGCCGGTGATCTTGATCAGCTCGCGGAAAGTATTGCGCTCCGCCGCGCTGCCGAAGCCGTACAGCAGGTGCGCGTCCTCACGCACGATCAGCTGCGTCAGCAGCGTCACCGGCTGGCCCACCGCGGGCAGGTTGTAGAAGGTGCTCATCGGCACGTCCACCTCGTAGCCGACGCCGTGGCAATCGACCAGCAGGTGCGGGGGATTCTTCTCGATAAGGGTGCCGGCGATGCGTCCGATCATGGTGCGGAGGGGAGATTGGGGTGGGGTGGAGTGGGGTGTCAGGGAAGCGGCGGCCGCAAGTGTAGCCCAGCGGCTGCCCGGCCGGATCAGCGCGCGGGCGTATCCACCGCGCGCCGGCCCAGCGCCGGGTCGTCGGTGAAGAAGCCGTCGATGCCGGCCGCGATAAAGGCCTGCACCTCGCGCTCCATGCCTGACGGGCTGCGCGTGGCCTCGTCGCCGCCGGTCTGCAGCGCCTTGGGCAGGAAGCTGTTTTCCGGGCGGAAGGTGTACGGATGGACGAACAGCCCGGCGGCATGCGCCTGGTGCACGACCGCCGTCGGCGCAGCCAGGGCGCCCTGCGCATCGCGCGGCACCACGCTGCTTTTCTCGGGGCCGATGCCGTCGGCGTAGGCCGCCACCTCGCGCAGGCCGGTCGCGCTCAGCATGTCGCCGAAGGTGCGGCCGTCGCCGGCCAGCTTCCAGTCGGCCGGGCCCTTGCGCGGATTGCCGATGAGCTGCACCAGCTTGACGTTGGGCAGGTTGCTGCCAAGCGTGCGCCGCAGCGCGCGCAGGCTGCCGCTCTCGAAGCACTGGATGAACACCGGCGCATTTCGCAGGTAGGGCTGCGCGCGCAGCGCTGCCGCCAGCTTGTCCTCGAGCGGTAGTCCGATGCCGCGGAAATAGCTCGGGTGCTTCAGTTCGGGATAGATGCCGATGGGTTTGCCGGTGCGCAGCGCGGCCTGTTCGGCCAGGCGCACGATCTCGTCGAAGGTCGGCACCTCGAACTGGTCGTTCAGGCGCGCATTGGCGGGGCGCAGGCGCGGGATGCGCTCGCGCGCGCGCAGCGTCTTGAGTTCGGCCAGTGTGAAGTCTTCGGTGAACCAGCCGGTCAGGCGCTCGCCGTCGATCACCTTGGTGCGCTTGCGTTCGGCAAACTGCGGCAGTTCGGCCACGTTGGTGGTGCCGGTGATGTCGTTCTCGTGGCGTGCCACCAGCACGCCGTCGCGTGTCATGACCAGGTCGGGCTCGATGGCGTCGGCACCGTCCTCGATCGCCTTGGCGTAGGCGGCAAGCGTATGTTCGGGACGCAGCGCGCTGGCGCCGCGATGGGCGATCACCAGCGGTTTGGGTTGGGCGGCAGCCGCGGGCGCGGCGCTCGGGGCAGGCCCGGGGGCCGGGGGCGCTGGGGGCGTGGCGGGCCTGGGGCGCGGCGCGGTGGCGCAGCCGGCGACCAGCACGGCGCACGCGGCGGCGGGGAACAGCCATCGCCGGCTGGCGGCAAGAGTAAGGAAGAGGCCGGCGGCGCGCGAGCGCGGCGCGCTCAGTCGGGACTGGCTAGGCATGCAGCTTTCCAATGGTGAAACGAATGCCCGATTGTAAAAGACGGGAATGCCAGCGCGGCGAAAGCCGTTTCCTGCCGACGTGCTCAGCCGACCAGCCGCCCGCGCCGCACGCGCATGCCCTTGCGCACCAGGTCGGGCGCCAGGCCCGCCAGCGTGCCCAGCGTATCGCCGCCGTTGGCATGGCAGATCGCCACGCCGAGCGCATCGGCCGCATCGCTGCCGGGCTGGCCGGGCAGCATCAGGAGCCGCGTCACCATCTCCTGCACCTGTGCCTTGTTGGCGCGGCCATAGCCGACCACCGCCACCTTGAGTTGCAGCGCGGTGTATTCGAATACCGGCAGCCCGTAGCCCACCAGCCCGCAGATCGCCGCGCCGCGGGCCTGGCCGAGCAGCAGCGTCGATTGCGGGTTGACGTTGACGAAGACCTTCTCGATCGCCGCGCAGTCGGGTGCGTAGGTGCGCGACACTTCGCTGATGCCGTCGTACAGCGTCTTCAGCCGTTCCGGCAGGGTCGAATTGCCGTCGCTCTTGATCGTGCCCGAGGCCACGTAGGCAAGCTTGTTGCCGTGCTTCTCGATCACGCCGAAGCCGGTGGTGCGCAGGCCGGGGTCGATGCCTAGGATTCGCATTGGGTGGGTAGGGTGGATGCCGTTGCTAGTGTATTGCTTTTTGCCGGGGCGTTCGCGCTGGCGTTGCGGGTGCACCAAGCAAAAAGCGGTTTCGTTCCCCACATGGGAGCGAAACCGCTTCGTTTGCGGCGGTCTTGCTGTGCAAGACCGCGAGCGTGCCGTGCTCAGTGGCGGAAGTGGCGCGTGCCGGTCAGCACCATGGCGATGCCGCGCTCGTCGGCGGCGGCGATCACTTCGTCGTCGCGCATCGAGCCGCCCGGCTGGATCACGCAGGTGGCACCTGCGTCAACCACCACGTCCAGGCCGTCACGGAACGGGAAGAACGCGTCCGACGCCACCGCCGAACCCGCCAGCGTCAGGCCGGCATTCTGTGCCTTGATGCTGGCAATGCGGGCCGAATCCACGCGGCTCATCTGGCCCGCGCCCACGCCCAGCGTCATGCCGCCGCCGCAGAACACGATGGCGTTGGACTTGACGAACTTGGCCACGCGCCAGGCGAACATCAGGTCGTCCATTTCCTTCGGGGTCGGGTGGCGGCGCGTCACCACGCGCAGCTCGGACGGCTGCACGTTCCTGGCGTCCGGGCTCTGCACCAGCAGGCCGCCGCCGACGCGCTTGAAGTCATACTGGTTGATGCCCTTGCCCAGCGGGATCTCCAGCAGGCGCACGTTCTGCTTGGCCGCGAACACGGCGCGCGCGCCGGCGCTGAACGACGGGGCGATCAGCACTTCGACGAACTGCTTGGCCACGGCTTGCGCGGCGGTCTCGTCCAGTTCGACGTTGAAGGCGATGATGCCGCCGAAGGCCGAGGTCGAATCGGTCTTGAAGGCCTTGTCGTACGCTTCCAGCGCGTTGGCGCCCACCGCCACGCCGCACGGGTTGGCGTGCTTGATGATGACGCAGGCGGCGCCGTTGGCGGCGTCGAACGACTTGACGCATTCCCAGGCCGCGTCGGCGTCGGCGATGTTGTTGTACGACAGTTCCTTGCCCTGCAGCTGCAAGTAGTTGGCCAGCGCGCCGTCCACGGCCTTCAGGTCGCGGTAGAAGGCGGCGGACTGGTGCGGGTTCTCGCCGTAGCGCATTTCCTGCACCTTGTCGAAGGCCAGGTTCAGCGTCTGCGGGTAGGCGCTGCGGGCCTGGTGCGACTTGTCGGCGCCTAGGCTGGTCAGGTAGTTGGTGATGGCACCGTCGTATTGCGCGGTGTGCGCGAATACTTTGGTGGCCAGGCGGAAGTTGGTGTCGTAGCCGACGCTGTTGGCGTTGGCGCGCATTTCACCCAGCACTACGGCGTAGTCGGCCGGATCCACGATCACGGTCACGTCGCGGTGGTTCTTGGCCGCCGAGCGCAGCATGGTCGGGCCGCCGATGTCGATGTTCTCGATCGCGTCGGGCAGGGTGCAGTCATCCTTGGCCACGGTCTGCTGGAACGGGTACAGGTTGACCACCAGCAGGTCGATCGTCGGGATGTCGTGCTCGGCCAGCGCGGCCATGTGCTCGGGCAGGTCGCGGCGTGCGAGGATGCCGCCGTGGACCTTCGGGTGCAGCGTCTTGACGCGTCCGTCGAGCATTTCCGGGAAGCCGGTGTAGTCGGCCACCTCCGTCACGGGCAGGCCGCTGTCGGCCAGCAGCTTGGCGGTGCCGCCGGTGGAAAGCAGCGTGACGCCGAGCGCGTTCAGTTCGCGCGCGAAATCGACGATGCCGGTCTTGTCGGAAACAGAGAGTAGGGCTTGCTTGATCATGGCTGTGGGAAACGCTTCAAATTCAAAGTAAACCGTGCTGCTGCAGTTTCTTGCGCAGCGTATTGCGATTGATGCCCAGGTAGGCGGCTGCCAGCGACTGGTTGCGCTCGGCGCGCAACATCACGGCTTCCAGCAGCGGCCGTTCGACGGCCTCGAGCACCATGTTGTACATATTCGACGGCTCTTCGCCGTCCAGGTCGCGAAAATAAGTGTCCAGGCTTTCCCGGATGCACTGGTCGATAGCGTTGCGGCTCATGCGGCAAGCAACTCCCCGTTTTTGTTGTTGTTCGCTTCGTCTTTGTCTTGCGTGGCTTCGTCCACGTACACCAGCCGGTCAGAGATCTGCGCCTGCTCGTCGAAGAACGCATTGACCGCCGCCAGCTGCTCGGCGGTGCTTTCCAGCGTGTTCATGCGGTGGCGGAACAGGTTGGCGCCGCGCAGCCCGCGCGTGTACCAGGCAATATGCTTGCGCGCGGTGCGCACGCCGGTGAACTCGCCGTAGAAGGCGTAGTGGTCTTCCAGGTGCGCGTTCATGATGGCGCGGATCTCGACCACTTCCGGCGACGGCAGCATCTCGCCGGTCTTCAGGAAGTGCTCGATTTCACGGAAAAGCCAGGGCCGGCCCTGTGCTGCGCGGCCGATCATGATCGCGTCCGCGCCGGTCAGTGCCAGCACTTGTTTTGCCTTTTGCGGCGTGGTGATGTCGCCGTTGGCGACCACCGGGATCGAGACCGCTGCCTTGACCGCGGCAATGGTCTCGTATTCGGCGTCGCCGTGGTACAGGTCGGCGCGGGTGCGGCCGTGGATGGTCAGCATGCTGATGCCCGCGTCCTCGACCATGCGCGCGACGCGCAGCGCATTGCGGTTCTCGCGGTCCCAGCCGGTACGGATCTTGAGCGTGACCGGCACCCGGTCGCCCACGGCGCCGACCACTGCCTGGACGATGCGCACCACCAGCGGTTCATTCTGCAGCAGGGCCGAGCCGGCGGCGACGTTGCATACCTTCTTGGCCGGGCAGCCCATGTTGATGTCGATGATCTGCGCGCCGCGGTCCACGTTGTAGCGCGCGGCTTCGGCCATCATCGACGGTTCGGCGCCGGCGATCTGCACGGCAATGGGCTCGACCTCGCCGGCATGGTTGGCGCGGCGCATGGTCTTCTCGCTCTTCCACAGCTGTGCGTTGGACGCCACCATTTCCGACACCGCATAGCCCGCGCCGAGCTGCTTGCACAGTTGGCGGAAGGGCCGGTCCGTCACGCCCGCCATCGGGGCGACGAACAGGTTGTTGCGGAGTTGGTGAGGTCCGATCTGCACGACGTTGGGCGACGAATTAGGTGACGAATTAGGCAACCACTGGGCGGCGGCTCTGATGGCCCGTCCTGGCGGCCCGAGTTGCTTCGCGGCGCGATGCGCCGCGATGGGATCGGGTCAGCCTGCTCTGAGGCGGAAGACGAAACAGAGACGAAACGGAAAAACATGTCCCTGCCGAAACAGCTGCCGGCGATGGATCGGGACATGTGCGAGGGCAGGATTCTACCGCCAATCGGTCACCGTTGCTCAAGATTTGAGCATTCGCGGCGCATTGGAGTGCAGTCAGTGGCGCAAGCGCCACTGACCAGGCACTGGTGGCGGTTAGCGGCGCATTCCGAACATCATGTGGCGCGCCAGCGCGTGCCGCAGCGGTGGCAGGCAGGCCAGCGCGGCCAGCGACGCCCCGCGGGCATGGGCCGCCAGCGGATAGGAAATCCCGAACACGCGCGGCAGCAGGTCGGTGACGCCGATGGTGACGGCGCGGTCCACGCGGTGCCGGCTGGCGAAGGCCTGCAGCGCCTGCGGCGTGCACGCGCTGCGCAGCGAGTCGGCCAGCGCAAAGGCATCGCGCAGGCCCAGGTTGAGCCCCTGTCCGGCCACCGGATGCAGCGTCTGCGCGGCATTGCCGACCGCCACCACGCTGCCATTGACCGTCACCGGCGCGGCGTTCAGCCCCAGCGGGAAGGCATGGCGCTTGCCCGCCAGCATGAATTGGCCCATGCGGTCGCCGAAGGCACGGCCCAGCTCCAGGGCAAACTCGGCCTCCGGCAGCGCGATGCGCCGCGCCGCCTCGTCCGGCGGGCAGCACCACACCAGCGCGTAGCCCGGCGCGCCGTGTTCCTCATGCGGCAGCAACGCGAGCGGGCCTTCGTCGGTAAAGCGTTCCCAGGCCCAGCCCGGTTGCGGGCGTGAGCAGGTCACGTGGGCAATCACGGCGGTCTGGCGGTAGTCTCGGGTGCGCGCGCCACGGCCCTGGTGCGCGGCCTGTTCATGGAACAGCCCGCCCTCCGCCTGGACCGCCACCCGCGCGGCCAGGCGCACCGTCTGGCCTTCATGGCCAGTGCCGGTCAGGTGAACGATACCCGTATCGGCCTCGCCGGCAGCGCGCGGCACCGGGTCCTGTTCGATCTGGCCGATGCGGGTTTCGAACACGCGCTGCATGCGGTCCGCGCCAGCGGCCTGCGCGGCGTGAGCAAGCGCACGCTCCAGCACGTTGCACAACTCGCCGTAGCGCACCACGTAGCCGAGTGCCGGCACGTCGTAGTCGTCATGGTGCAGCCGGACATGGCCGAAGCGGCCGCGCTGCGAAACGTGGATATGTTCGATCGGGCTGCCCGGCACCGGCCAGGCGCCGATCTGCTCCAGCAACTGGCGGCTGCCGTGCGACAGCGCGATCGCGCGCGGATCGCGTGCGGCGCGCGCCGGCGTGGCGGCATCGACCAGCGTCAGGCGCCAGTCCGTGGTGCGCAGCAACTGGCAGGCCAGCGCCAGCCCGACCGGGCCGCCGCCAACGATGGCGATATCGCGAAGGCCGTGGAAGTCAGGCGGCACGGCCGGCATCGTCGCTGCCTCCAGCATGCTCCCCATCGGCCGCCGGTTGTGCTTGCGCGCCCTGTTTCCAGCAGATCGCATCCGAGCGCGACTTGCCCGCCGCGGCGTCGCGCAGCGCATTGTCGAGCTTCTGTTCGCTGAAGCCCGGCAGCGCGCGCAGCCGCTCCACCAGTGCCGCATGGTTGGCCGCGTCGAGCGGCACCACGCAGCCCTGGCCCGAGTCGGGCGCGCCGATCAGGATCAGCCAGGCGGTGCCGGCCCAGGGCGCGCGGTCGGACACGCGCACCACCACGCGCTCGAGCACGTCCCAGGCGATCTCCTCGCGCTGGCCGTCGGGGCGGTGCACCACCACGCGGTCGTCGTACAGATTGATGATGAAGGGTTCGGACGGATCGGGCCGACGGGTGTTGCCAGCTTTGCTGCCGGCGCGGGCCTGGCCCGGGAAGATCCTGCGCAGCCAGCCGATCATCGCAGACCTCCGGCGGCGCTTGCGTTGTCGCGCATCAGTGCCTCAATTTCGTCGGCCAGCACCGGCACGCCGCGCGTGATCAGCTCGCAGTCGCCATCGGTGACCACGGCGTCGTCCTCGATGCGGATGCCGATATGCCAGTAGCGCTCGGGCACGTCTTCGGCCGGGCGCACATAGATGCCGGGCTCGATGGTCAGCACCATGCCCGGCTGCAGCGGCCGCCACGGGCGCTCGCCTTCACCGCTGTGGCCCGAGACGCGGTATTCGCCGACATCGTGCACATCCATGCCGAGCCAGTGGCCGGTACGGTGCATGTAGAAACGGCGGTAGCTGCCGCTGGCCAGCACGTCGTCGAGCGTGCCTTCCTTGTTGCGGTCGAGCAGGCCGGTATCGAGCATGCCCTGCGCCAGCACGCGCACGGCGGCGTCATGCGGCACGTTGTAGGGCACGCCGGCGCGGGTCTCGGCGATGGCGGCGTCCTGCGCGGCCACCACCAGGTCATACAGCTCGCGCTGCGCCGGCGAGAAGCGGCCCGAGACCGGGAAGGTGCGCGTGATGTCCGAGGCGTAGCCGTCGAACTCGCAGCCGGCATCGATCAGGCACAGGTCGCCGTCCTTCAGTTCGGCGGGACCGGCCCGGTAGTGCAGCACGCAGGCATTCGGGCCGGCCGCGACGATCGAGTTGTAGGCCACGCTCTGTGCGCCATGGCGGCGGAATTCATAGAGCAGTTCCGCTTCCAGGTGGTATTCGCGCAGGCCGGCGCGGGTGGCCTGCATCGCACGCACATGGGCGCCGGCCGAAATCGCGGCCGCGCGGCGCATGGTGGCCAGTTCGCCCGCGTCCTTGAACAGGCGCATTTCATCGAGCAGTGTGCGGATGTCGATGGCGACCGACGGCGCGGCCACGCCGGCACGGCCTTGCATGCGCACGGCGTCGAGCCAGCGGCGCATCTGCATGTCGGTACGGGTCGAATCGGCCAGCGGGTAGGCCAGTTGTGTGCGGTTGGCCAGCAGCGGCGGCAGCGCGGCGTCGATCTCTTCGACCGAATGCGCTTCGTCAAAGCCGAACGCGGCGCGCGCGCCTTCCGGACCGAAACGGAAGCCGTCCCAGATCTCGCGTTCTTCATGCTTGGGGCGGCAGAACAGGATGCTGCGGTCGGCCTCGGCGGGGTCGCCCGGCGCACCGGCGACCAGCACCAGCACTGCGTCGGGCTCGGTGAAGCCGCTCAGGTAATAGAAATAGCTGTCGTGCCGGTAGGGGTAGTCGCTGTCGCGGTTGCGCATGGCTTCCGGCGCCGTGGGCAGGATCGCCACGCCACCGCCGCCGGCGCGCAGGTGCTGCAGCACACGGGCGCGGCGGTCGCGGCAGGCGGCGAGGAGGGCGTTGTCGGGTGCGGACATGGTGGGGTCTGGGGTGAGGGGGATCTGGGGGGATTCTACCGCGTGTGGGGTTGGTGTTTGGGCTCGGGGGTGTGCGGTTGCTTTGGCGTGCTTGGCGGGCGTGGGTCGGGTTCCATGTTGTCGTAGGATTAAGCGCCTGGTTCCGCCCTGCTGGGCGGGTCACTTTTTGTCCGAGCGACAAAAAGTAACCAAAAAGCGCGTCGCCTCAGGCGGCTGGCCATCCATTCCTCGGTGTTGGTGGGGCGAGCGGCGGTGATTTCCGTTCGATGGGGTTGGTGGTTCGACCCTGCTACGCACCCTGTCCGGTGCCTACGTCGACGGACTATTGGACGAACCCGACTTTAGGCTATTGGCAGCCTGCTAACGAGGTCATCGGTAGGACGCCTTCGGCTGCGCTGCGCGCACTCAGTATCGTAGGTCGGGTGCCCTGGCACGGAGTGCGTCGCTGCGCTCGCATGGGGCGGTCGTGATGCAGGGCCCCAAAAAAAAGAGCGCAAATTAGGACGTGGCCGTCCGCCTGCCACGTTAGGGCCGGCGCGAAGCGCAGCCGAAGGCGTCCCACCGACGCGGTGCTTAGCAGGCTGCCAACCGCCTAAAGTCGGGTTCGTCCAATAGTCCGTTGATGTGGGCACAGACAGGGTGCGTAGCAGGCCCGAACGGCCAACCACGCCAAACGGCAAGCACCACCGCCCGAACCACCAACACCGAGGAATGGATGGCCAGCCGCCTGATGCGACGCGCTTTTTGGTTACTTTTTGTCGCTCGGACAAAAAGTGACCCGCCCAGCAGGGCGGAACCAGGCGGTTAATCCTACGACAACATGGAACCCGACCGACATACCCAACCCAACGACCAGCAGCCCCCCCGGCCAAGAGCCCCAAACCAACCACATGGCGCCAACCCAACCCGCCCAACCCAATCACCCCCCATGAGCCGCCGCAGGCGCCACCCCCAGATCCGCATTCACCAAAGCATTCAACTCATCCAGCTGCGCCGGCGTCCCCACATTCTCCCAACGCCCGTCAAAGCGCTCACCGCTTGCAGTGCCCGCCGCGATGGCAGCGTGGTAGACCGGCGTCATCGCCACCCGGGTGCCCGGGGCGATGCCGGTGAACAGCCGCGTGTCATACAGCCCGATATTGCCGAAGGTGAGACGTTCGCCCTGCAAGGGATGCTCATCCATCGACAACCGGCCTTGCGCATCGAGCGCGAAATCCCCACGCGGATGGAACGGCGGGTTCGGCACCATCACCAGATGCATGCGCGGCTCGGCCGCGCCCGCCAGTGCCTGCGCACGCGGCAACAGCGCGCGGAAGTCGTAGTCGCAGAAGATATCGCCGGACACGGCCAGGAAGATTTCTCCGCGCGCTGGTTCGTGTGACAGCAAGGGCAGGGCTTTGGCGATGCCGCCTGCCGTTTCCAGCGCTTCGCCTTCAGCCGAATACGCAATGCGCACGCCGAAGCGGCTGCCGTCGCCCAGCGCCGCTTCAATCTGTCCGCCCAGCCAGGCGTGGTTGATGACGATGTCACGCAGGCCGGCGCGCGCCAGCGCCTCGATCTTCCAGACGATCAGCGGCTTGCCGCCCACCGCCAGCAGCGGCTTGGGACAGGTATCGGTCAACGGACGCATGCGGTCGCCGCGGCCGGCGGCGAAGATCATGGCCTTCATCAGAAGAGAGCCTCCAGGGCAAGCAGCGTGGCCATGCCGCCGGCAATGGTCCAGCTCACGCTGCGGGTTCGTGCGGCGATCAGGATGGCGACCACGCCGGCCACCAGCCTTGCGTTGGTTGGGGTCAGGGCGAGTTCGCCATGCTGCATCAGCAGGTCAGGGGCGATCAGCGCCGACAGCATCGCTGCCGGCACGAACTGCAGCGCGGTGCGGAACCAGGGCGGCAGGTGCACGCGGCCTTCGACGGCGATGAACGACAGCCGGATCAGGAAGGTCGCCAGGCCCGCAGCCAGGAATACCCAGAGCAAGGTCATGGAATTCATGTGGCCTCCTTGCCGGCCGCACCCGGCTTGCCGGCATGGCTGGCCGCGCGTGGTCCGGGCCGGTTGCCGCGCCCCAGCACCAGCATGCCCACGGCAATGCCGCCCAGCGCCGCCACCATCAGGCCGAGCTTGTGCGGCAGGCTGTAGCAGGCCACCGCCAGCACGCTGGCAGCCAGCGCCGCAGCGACGTGTGAGCGGTGCTTGAGGCCAGGCACGATGATGCCGATGAAGGTCAGCGGCAGGAAGAAGTCCAGCGGCCAGTCGCGCGGCACCTGGGCGCCGACCAGCACGCCGGCCAGTGTCGACAGCTGCCAGCTGGCCCACAGCGCGAAACCGCCGCCGAAGTAATACCAGTGGCGGTAGCGGGCGCGCGGGCCGGTATCGCCCAGCCGGTGCGTCATCGCGGCAAAGGCCTCGTCGGTCAGCAGGTAGGCGATCAGCGCTTTCCAGCGCCGCGGCAGGTGCGCCAGCGTGGGGGCGATGGTGGCGGAATACAGCGCGTGGCGTAGATTGACCATGGCCACTGTCAGCGTGATCACGACCGCCGGGGTGCCGGCGGTCCACAGCTGGGTCAGGATCATCTGCGAGGCGCCGCCGAACACGATCGCGCTCATCGCGCAGGCCAGCCACGCGGGCATGCCTGCGCCGACCGCCAGCACGCCGTAGATCAGCCCGAATGGCACCACGCCCAGCAGCATCGGCGCGAGCGCGCGCGCGCCGGCCAGCCATTCGCCGGCGGCGGTGATGGCGGGCGCATCGTTGTCGTGCGGAGTGGGGGCTTTGTCGACCATGGCGTCAGAACGGTCAGAAGGTATAGCCGGCCGGGCTGGCCACGCCTTCGAGCGCGTCTAGCAGCCGGATCAGCTTGCGCAGTTCGGTATAGCGGCCGGCCACCTGGCGGGTGTATTTCATGACCAGCGGCAGGTTGGCCAGGTAGCCGTCCTTGCCGTCGCGGTGGTACAGGCGGGCAAAGATTCCCAGCACCTTGAGGTGGCGCTGCAGTCCCATCCACTCGAAGTCGCGGTAGAACTCGCCGAAGTCGGCGCTGACCGGCAGCCCGGCCTTGCGCGCGCGCTCCCAGTAGCGGATCAGCCAGTCCAGCTGTTGCTCTTCCTCCCATTCGATATAGGCATCGCGCCACAGCGAGACCGCGTCATAGGTGATCGGGCCGATCACCGCATCCTGGAAGTCCAGCACGCCCGGATTGGCGGTGCCGTCGAGCACCATCAGGTTGCGCGAGTGGAAGTCGCGGTGCACATAGACCTGGGGCTGCGCCAGGTTGTTGGTGAGCAGCGTTTCCGTCACTTCCCGCAGGTCGGCCTGCTGGGCGTCGGTCAGGGTGGCGCCCAGGTGTCTGGCCACGTACCACTGCGGGAACAGGTCGAGCTCGCGCTGCAGCAGCGCGCGGTCGTAGGCGGGCAGTTCGCCGGGGCGCGTGGCGGCCTGGATGCGCACCAGCGCGGCGGCCGCGTCGGCATACATGCCGTGGGCGGTGGAATCATCCAGCCGCGACAGGTAGGTCTGGTTGCCAAGGTCGGCCAGCAGCAGGAAGCCCTGGTCCTGGTCTTGCGCCAGCACCGTCGGCACGGTCACGCCGGCGGCGCCGAACAGCCCGCACACATGGATGAAGGGGCGGCAGTCCTCGTGCGTGGGCGGGGCGTCCATCACGATGGCGGTGGGGTGCGCCGGGTGGCCGGTGCGGACGCGGAAATAGCGCCGGAAGCTGGCATCGGCCGAGGCCGGGGCGCAGGAATCGGGATCGGCGGACCATGCCGGTCCGAGTCCGGACACCCAGGCCTTGAGCTGGTCAAGGCGCGGGTCGTGGGGGAGAGCTGCCATACAGATACGTGTGGGGAAGGGGCGCGGAGTGGAACGAAAGTGAAACCCGTAAATGAAACCGCAAGTAAGCGGGAAGAGCACCCCGGGTTGCCCCGTATAATACCCGACCAGACCCGGGCGCCGGGCGGCCTCCGGGAGGGGCCCTCGTTGCCCCGCAGCCTGCCCCGGCGGGGGCTGGCGGCTTGCAGGCGAGCCGCAGCCGACGCCGAGACTGACAACCCGTGCGAATGACCGAACAACGACGATCACCGAACAACAGGGCCTTGCCTTCGCCTGCCCCCACCAGCGTTCCTGCCAGAGCCAGGCGCGCCGGCGGCCTGCACGCGGGCGCGCTGCGGCCGCTGGTGCTGGCCATGGCCGGCCTGTCGGCGGGCGCCCATGCACAGATGTCCGGCTCGGCGATCCCCGACCTCGACCAGGTCGAGCCGGTGTTCGAGGCCGCACCGAAAGCGCCGCCACTGCCGGTGGAATCCGGCGAACTGGTGCCGCGCCTGGCCGAGCCCGCCAAGAAGGGCGATTCCAATCCCGACGCCCCCACCTTTATTGAGGGCGACCGCATGACCGGCTACAACGAGCGCGGCGTCGAACTGGAGGGCCATGCCGAACTGCGCCGCGACGGCGGCGTGGTCAAGGGCGACAAGCTGACCTATGACCAGGACACCGACGAGGCCTTTGCGCAGGGCAACGTGCGCTTGTTGCGTAGCGGCACGCTGGCGGTCGGCCCCGAGGCGCGGCTCAAGGTCGAGGCCAATGAAGGCTACATGCTGTCGCCGGACTATTACTTCCAGCAGACCGGTGGCACCGGCAAGGCCGAGCGCATCGACTTCCTGGACAAGGATCGCAGCAGCATCAAGCACGCGTCGTACACCACGTGCTCGCCGGACAACGCCGACTGGTACTTCAGCGCGAACCGGATCGAGCTGGACAGCGACCGCCAGGTGGGCGTGGCCTACGGCGGCGTGCTCAATTTCTTCGGCGTGCCGATTGCGGCAGCGCCGGCCTTCAGCTTTCCGCTGAACGCTGAACGCCGCAGCGGTTTCCTTTCGCCGCTGATGGGCTACGGCTCGCGTTCGGGCTTCGACCTGACCACGCCGTACTACGTCAATATTGCGCCGAACCGCGACCTGACCCTTTATCCGCGCGTGATGACCGAGCGCGGCGTGCAGCTCGGCGGCGAGTACCGCTACCTGGGGCAGGGCTACTCCGGGCGGCTGCGCGCCGAGTTCCTGCCCGACGACAAGAAGACCAACTCGAACCGTTGGGCCTACTCGATCCAGCACAACCAGGTCCTGGCCAAGGGCCTCAATGCCTACCTGAACCTGAACCGGGTGTCGGACGACCAGTACCCGGACGACTTCACCCGCAGCGTGTCGCAATCCACGCTGCGCCAGTACATTCAAGAAGGCGGCGTCACCTATAACTGGCAGGATTTCTCGCTGCTGGCGCGGGTGCAGAAATTCCAGACGCTGCGCCCCAGCGAACCGTCCTACGAGCGTGTGCCGCAGCTCAACGGCAAGTACATCCGCTATGACCTGGGCGGCTTCGATGTGCAGGTGGAAGCGGACTACACGCGTTTCCGCATTCCGCTGACGTCCACCGGCTTCCAGCAGCCGCAGGGCGAGCGCATGTATTTCCAGCCGAGCATCAGCTACCCGATCGTGCGGGCAGGCTGGTACGTGACGCCGAAGGTCATCTTCAACGCGGCGCAGTACCAGATGGAGTCGGCCTCCAACACGCCCACGGCGCAGAACAATTTTTCGCGTGCGATCCCGACCATCAGCCTGGATTCGGGCATGACCTTCGAGCGCGAAGCGCCGACCGTCAGCCGCCTGTTCGGGGTGAACTACGTGCAGACGCTGGAGCCGCGCCTGTTCTACGTGTATACGCCATTCAGGGATCAGAGCCAGTTTCCGCTGTTCGATACGGTGCAGGCGGATTTTGGCTATGGAACGATATTTACCGAGAATCCGTTCTCCGGCTATGACCGCATCGCCGACAACAACAAGCTGACCGCTGGCGTGACCACCCGCCTGATCGAGGCCGATACCGGCATTGAGCGCTTCCGCGGCACCCTCGCGCAGCGCTACGACTTCACCGGCCAGCGCGTGCAGATCAACGGCACGCTGACGGACCCCATGGCAGGTTCCTCGGACCTGCTGGCTGCCACCACCATCCAGATGTTCCGGGGCTACTATCTGGATGCCGGCGTGCAGTACAACCCGGACTCGGACCGGGTCAACTACGGCAACGTGGCATTTTCATACCGCCCCGAGTCGCGCAAGGTGTTCAATGCGGGCTACCGCTACCGGCGCGCGACCTCGGTGACCGACAACACCGCGATTGACCAGTTCGAACTGTCGGGCCAATGGCCGATCACGCGCCGTGCCTATGGCCTCGCGCGCTTCGCCTTTGACCTGAACGCCAACCAGATGGTCGATGCGCTGGCCGGCGTCGAATACGCCGCGGACTGCTGGGTCGGCCGCGTGGTCTACCAGCGCTACCGCAACACCACGCAGGGCTACACCGGGCGGATCTTCCTGCAGGTGGAGTTCCGTGGCCTTTCCAAGATCGGTTCCAACCCGCTGGATATCCTCCGGCTGAACGTGCCGGGCTACGAGCCCGTGTCCGCCAAGCCGGTGCCGACCACCCAGTTCGATCACTATGAATGACGGATTACGATGAAACGTCAAGAATTCGCCGTGCTTTCCTTTTTGCTGACGTCCTGGCAGCGCCTGCTGCTGCCGGCCGTGCTGGCCGCGATGACGGTGCCTGCCGCCGCGCAACTCAAGGCGCCCGGGGGGCCGCGCACCAGCGGCATCTTCGTGCCACAGGCGTCTGACGTCACGGCGCCGTCAAGCCAGCCCAAGCTGGGCGTGCCGCCGGCCGATGGCCAGAGGCGTTCGCAGCTGGTCGATGAGGTGGTGGCGGTGGTGAACAACAGTGTGATCACGCGGCGCGAACTGCTCGACCGGTCCGACGAGATCGAAGGCCAGTTGCGTGCCGCCGGCCGTCCGGTGCCCGCGCGTGCCGACCTGCTGGGAGAGGTGCTCGAGCGGCTGGTGATGGAGCGCGTGCAGACCCAGGCCGCGCAGGATGCCGGCATCCGCGTGACCGACCAGGAAGTCGACCGCGCCATCGAATCGGTGGCGCAGCAGAACCAGATGAATGCGACCGACCTGCGCCGCCGCGTGGAGGCCAGCGGGATGACCTGGACCAAGTACCGGGACGAGCTGCGCAAGCAGGTGCAGGTGATCCGCCTGCGCGAGCGCGAGGTTGATTCCAAGGTGCAGGTCTACGACGGCGAAATCGACAATTACCTGGCGGCCCGCGGTGGCCAGGGCGCTGCCAGCGGCCCGACCGAATACAACGTGGCGCAGATCCTCGTGCGCGTGCCCGATGATGCCTCGGACGCGCAGAAGCAGGCGCTGCGCGCCAAGGCAGAGGGGCTGCTCAAGCAGGCCCAGGGCGGCGCCGACTTCGCGCAGCTGGCCCAGGCCAATTCCGAGGCTCCCGAAGCGGCCCAGGGCGGCGCGATGGGCTTCCGCGAGATTGGCCGCCTGCCGGCGCTGTTCGCCAACGCCGTGGTCGACCTGCAGACCGGTGGGGTAGCGCCGCAGGTGGTGGAGAGTGCCGCCGGCTTCCATGTGGTCAAGCTGCTGGCCAAGCGCGCGGCACCGGCATCCGGCCCGGCCGCGGCCTCGAAGATCACCCAGACCCAGGTGCGCCACATCCTGATCCGCACCGGCCCCAACATGCCGGAGGCCGAGGCACGCCGCCAGCTCAACACGCTGCGCGACCGCATTACCCACGGCGGCGACTTTGCCGACGCGGCCAAGCGCTTCTCGCAGGACGGCTCGGCGCAGAACGGCGGCGATCTCGGCTGGGTCTCGCCGGGCGAGCTGGTGCCCGAGTTCGAGCAGGCCATGAGCCGGCTGCGCCCGAACGAGATCTCCGAACCGGTGGTCACGCAGTTTGGCGTGCACCTGATCCAGGTGCTGAACCGCCGCGAGACCGAGCTGTCCCCCGAGAAGCAGCGCGACTTTGCCCGTGCCGAAGTCCGCGAACAGAAGCTGCGCGCCGCCTATGATGACTGGGTGCGCCAGCTGCGTTCGCAGGCGTACGTGGAGTATCGGGTCAACCGGCAGCGCTGAAGCGCCGGCCCCCCCGATCCGCTGACCTGACATGCCCGATCCTCTTGCCCTTGCCATTTCGACCGGAGAACCCGCCGGCATCGGTCCCGATATCACCATCGGGGCGTTGCTGCAACTGGCGGGCGCCAACAATGGCGTCGGCGGCGGGCAATACCGCTTCCATGTGCTGGGCGATGCCCGCCTGCTGGCCGACCGCGCCGCGGCGCTGGGCGTTACGCATGCCTGGGAGCGGCGTATTGCCGACGGCGACGTGGTCGTCGAGGACATTCCGCTGGCGGTGGCGTGCGAGGCCGGGCGCCTCGACGCGCGCAATGGCCCCTATGTGCTGAAGCTGCTCGACGCCGCCATCGACGGCTGCCGGGGGCGGCGCAAGGCCGCGCCCCGGTATGCAGCGATGGTCACGGCGCCGGTGCAGAAGAGCACCATCAACGACGCCGGCGTGCCCTTCACCGGCCATACCGAATACCTGGCCGAGCGCGCCCGCGTGCCGCGCGTGGTGATGATGCTGGCCGGCCCGCAGCCGGCGCACGACGGTGCCATGCTGCGCGTGGCGCTGGCCACCACCCACCTGCCGCTGCGGGCGGTTCCCGATGCGCTGTCGGTGCCGTTGCTGGTGCAGACGCTGACGATCATCGATGCCGACCTGCGGCGCTACTTCGGCATCGCGCGGCCGACCATTCTGGTCACGGGCCTGAACCCGCACGCCGGCGAAAGCGGCCATATGGGCCGCGAAGAGATCGATATCATCACGCCCGCGCTGGCGCAGGCGAAAGATGCCGGCATCGACGCGCGCGGGCCCTTTCCGGCCGACACGCTATTCCAGCCGCGCCACCTGCGCGATGCCGACTGCGTGCTGGCGATGTACCATGACCAGGGGCTGGCGCCGCTGAAATACGGCACCTTCGGCCATGGCGTGAACATCACGCTGGGGCTGCCCTTCATCCGCACCTCGGTGGATCATGGCACCGCGCTCGACCTCGCCGGCACCGGCCAGGCCGAGCACGGCAGCATGATCGAGGCCATCCGCAGTGCGGTTACCATGGCTGGCCACGCCAACGGCCGGCATTCTGGCAGCCAGGGCGCCACAGGCCATTCCGGCCACACCCATTCCGGCACGCAGCCGCCAAGCTGAAGCCGGACGAATAAATCATGCGTTCAAACGTGCACCAGGGCCATGTGGCCCGCAAACGATTCGGGCAGAACTTCCTGGTCGACGACACCATCATCCACGGCATCGTCAATGCCATCAGCCCGCAGGCCGACGACGTGCTGGTCGAGATCGGGCCCGGGCTGGGCGCGCTGACCGACCCGCTGCTCGAACGGATCCCGCAGATGCAGGTGGTCGAGCTGGACCGCGACCTGGTCGAGCGCCTGCGCCGCCGCTACGGCGAGCGCCTGCAGGTCCACGCCGGCGATGCGCTGGCATTCGATTTCGACAAGCTTGCCGTGCCGGGGCGCCCGCTGCGCATCGTCGGCAACCTGCCGTACAACATCTCCAGCCCGCTGCTGTTCCACCTGATGGAGTTCGCCGACCACGTGCGCGACCAGCATTTCATGCTGCAGAAAGAGGTGGTCGAGCGCATGGTGGCCGAGCCCGGCAGCAAGGCCTTCGGCCGGTTGTCGATCATGCTGCAGGTGCGTTATTACATGGAACACGTGCTGGATGTGCCGCCGGGCGCCTTCAACCCGCCGCCCAAGGTCGATTCCGCCGTGGTCCGCATGATCCCGTGGCCGCGTCACGGCGACGGCCGGCTGCGTTCGCCGCATGCCGATTGTGACATCACCGTGCTGGGCGACGTGGTCACCGCGGCGTTCTCGCAGCGGCGCAAGGTGCTGCGCAACACGCTGTCGTTCCTGCGCGACCAGGTCGACTTCGACGCGATGGGCTTCGACCTTGGCCGCCGCGCCGAGGAAGTGCCTGTCGGCGAGTATGTCGAGCTGGCCCGGCGCCTGGGCGACAAGGCGTCCGGCCAGGCCGCCTGACCGAGGCCGATCCCCCCGAATTCCGACGAATCCTGAATCTCCCGCGACTATTTCCGTGCAAGACCGCCCCATGACAGCCCAGACCCAAACCAACCGGCGTCCCGTGATCCTGACCGGCGACCGTCCCACCGGCCCGCTGCACCTCGGCCACTATGTCGGCTCGCTGAAGAGCCGCGTGGCGCTGCAGGATACGCACGAGCAATACCTGCTGCTGGCCGACACCCAGGCCATGACCGACAACGCGCACGATCCCGACAAGGTGCGCCGCAATGTGCTGGAGGTGGCGCTGGACTACCTGGCCGTCGGCATCGACCCGGCCAAGACCACCATCACCGTGCAGTCGCACCTGCCCGCGCTGGCCGAACTGACGCTGATGTACCTGAACTTCGTCACGGTGGCGCGGCTCGAGCGCAACCCGACCATCAAGGAAGAGATCCAGGCCCGCGGCTTTGGCCGCGATATCCCGGCCGGCTTCCTGTGCTACCCGGCGTCGCAGGCCGCGGACATCACCGCGTTCAAGGCCCATGTGGTGCCGGTGGGCGAGGACCAGGCGCCGCTGATCGAGCAGACCAACGAGATCGTGCGCCGCATCAACCACCAGGTTGGCCGCGAACTGCTGCCCGAATGCAAGGCCTTGATCCCCGAGTTCGGCCGCCTGCCCGGCGTGGACGGCAAGGCCAAGATGAGCAAGTCGATGGGCAACGCGATCGCGCTGGGCGCCTCGCCCGAGCAGATCAAGGCCGCGGTGCACAGCATGTACACCGACCCCAACCACCTGCGCGTGTCGGACCCGGGTCAGGTCGAGGGCAACGTGGTGTTCACCTACCTGGATGCGTTCGACCCCAACACCGAGGAAGTCAAGGCGCTGAAGGAGCACTACCAGAAGGGCGGCCTGGGAGATATGGTGCTCAAGCGCCGCATCGAGGGCGTCCTGCAGGACATGCTGGCCCCGATCCGCGCACGCCGCGAAGAACTGGCCAAGGATCCGGACTATGTGTTCGACATCCTGCGCCAGGGCACCGAAAAGGCGCGCGTGCTGACCCAGCAGACGCTGGACGAAGTGCGCGATGCGCTCGGCATGTTCTCGTTCGAGGCGCGCCGCTGAGCGTCAGGAAGCGGCGGCTCCGGGCCGCCGCCGCATTGCGCTAGCCGCGCCACTCAGGCGCGGCGATTGACCAGCACGATCCCCGCCAGCACCAGCACTGCCGCCACGGCAAAGCGCGGGCCCACCGCGTCGTGCATCAGCACCACGCCGAAGGCGACCCCGAACAGCGGCGTCAGGAAGGAAAACACCGACAGCCGCGACGCCAGGTAGCGCTGCAGCAGCCAGAACCAGGTCAGGTAGCTGGCAAACGCGATCAGCACCGACTGGTAGAACAGGCTTGCCAGCACCACCCCGTCGATCTGCACGGTGACGGTCTGGCCGGCAGCGCTGGCCAGCGCCAGCAGCATCACCGCGGACACCGCCAGTTGATAGAGCAGCGTCTTGCTGGCCGGGGCGCTGGCCAGCGGGCTGGCGCGCACCACCACGGTGGTGGCGGCCCACAGCGCGCCGGCGAGGATGCCGAGCGCATCGCCCGGCAGCGTGCTGCCCTGCGCCGACGGCGCAGCAATGCCATCGGCAAAGGCCAGCGCCATCCCCGCGAACGCGAGCGCCACGCCCAGCCATTGCCCGGTGTGCAGCCGCTCGCCCGGCACCACGAAATGCAGTCCCAGCGCGGTGAAGATCGGTGCGGTGTACAGGAATACCACCATGCGCGAGGCCGTGGTGTGCCCCAGCCCGACGAAAATGCAGAAGAACTCCGCGCCGAACAGCAGCCCGGCCAGCAAGCCGGCGTTCAGCGTGCCGTCGCGCCGCCACAGCGGCGTGCCGCGCCATGCGGCAAAGCCGAATACCAGCAGCGCTGCCACTGCCGAGCGCACGCCGGCCTGCAGCACCGCGCCCATCAATGGCGCAGTGACCTTGATCACCACCTGCTGCAGCCCCCAGGCGGCGCACAGCACCACCATCAGGCCCACGGCAATGCCGTCGAGCGGCTGCCGGGTCAGGGTTTGCGTGCTCACGGCGAGCGTGCGTCAGGGACGGCTGGCGTCGCGGGTGGAATGGCGCTCGATCAGCTCGATCTTGTAGCTGAGTTCACGAATAAGTTTTTCAAAAATGGACATCTACGACTCCTTTAAAAACAAGGGCTTATGAACGAGGTGGGTGTCCATCTCGTGATTGCAACAAATGGACTGG
Source organism: Cupriavidus lacunae (assembly GCF_003353055.1). Lineage (GTDB taxonomy): Bacteria > Pseudomonadota > Gammaproteobacteria > Burkholderiales > Burkholderiaceae > Cupriavidus > Cupriavidus lacunae. Next base: position 56,819 of record NZ_QKWJ01000003.1, on the reverse strand, counting down.
TCAACGACTACATCAAGTTATCCACATTAATCCACAGCCAATCCACAAAGTTATCCACAATTGGTCGGTGAGCTAGCTTTCATGTCGGTGTTTCGCGTCAGGAGCAGTCTTCGCCGCAGCACTTGGTTAAGACGGGGCAACACGGCCGCCATCCTCATCCTCTATATGCCACGTTGGCTCTGTGATGTCGGGCGAAATCGCCCAAAAATGTTAGGGCGGACAACGACCCGCACGCTTCCTTGAGGCGTACTGATGTCTCAGATATCGATGGTCAGATCTTTCTTCCGGTCAGGGCAGCGTGGCGCCCTTCTTCCTTGATGCCTGTCTCCGGGCTTTCCGTTGGGCGGTTAAGCTGGCCTGACTTAGGTAGGCTTCTACGGAGTTGGGCGGCCGCAGTTCCTCAGTCGTGCGCTGGGAGTCATTGGTCCATCGACATGCCTATTCCATACCCCCACCTTGCCACAAATGACCGGCGACGAATTGTGTAGCCACCGGATAGGTGTCGCCAAGCCGGCAGTTCCCTCCCATACATGGGCGGCTGCACGGATTCTTGCAGAATCGCCACGTTGCCCGAGTGTGAAAATTTCGTCCGCGAATACTGTGCAATTTACGTCCGCCGCCCCACAATATGGCTCGGCCCTCTTATTTTTGAGTGCTCTGCAATCCTTCAGCTCGACGCAGCAGGTCTGACAGCATTATTAAGGAAGAGCGATGCGGCTTGAAAGACCGCACACACCACTCACGGCGACGCGGCTAATCAATATGATTCCAATAGCAGGCACATCGAACAGATTCTGTCGATAACGCCTACTATTGAAAGCAGAATGGAGAGAGAATTTTTCAGGTCGTCGCGCGTTTACCACAAGAATGTGCGCGGTGCAGTGGGGTTCAAACTGCTCCGATGAACCACCACTTGAACGTCGCAATGATTCGACAATCGCGCAGTTGAGCGGCCGGCCCCTGAAGTGGGCAACGATGGCATCTGCGCAAACGGCATGCGCATGTCAGCCATTAAGCGTCTTTTTCACGTACGCGCGCATTCGTAGTTGCCGTCGCTTCGTCAACGCTAGCGACGTCGGCAAGGTATCTGGGAACGCGGCATCGAGATTGCTGAGCACGCCCAGCCCGCGCATTACCTTGATGAGGGTCGATAAACGGACATCGCGACCGGCTTCGATGTCACCAACCGCTGACCGACCGACTCCCGATCGTTTTGCGAGGGCCTCGATGGTGATATTGCGCTCCAAGCGCCGGCAGCGCAGCCGCATGCCAATCTCTTGGGCGATCTCGTCGCCTGTCAATGCGCTTCGAATAGCAGGCATAGTATGCAAGAAACGTCGATACAGCCCGCGTTTGCAGGCATAGCAGGGAGGCTGGGATGACTCGTACAGACCTCCTTTCAAGCCCTCGCATACCACTCGTTCGACCCATAGATGCGTCTGGTGGTGTCGACATCGCGCTTGTAGCCCATTTCCTCCGTAAAACCAGCCGCACGCAGTACTTCACGTACAGTCATGAGGTCCGCATGATTATTCCAGTCCAACGTGTAGATGCAGATAACATGACCGTCGTGGTATCGGCGGCCGATCGCGGTCGAGACCTTTGCAAGGAGGATCTTCTCTGCAGCGGCAAGGTCTTTGACGGTTGCCCATGACTGGTCAATCTCGTGCTCGGAACGGAATATGCACCATTTCCCGGTGGACTCATTGGATTCAAAGGACTTCAATGAAGGCGCGGCCACGTGAAGCCATACCTCTTTTTCGTTTAGGGAAGGGCGATCGTCTGTCATAGTCGCTTTCTCGAATTGCAGTGAATTAAGCGCGCCTTGGGCGGGTTCCCAACGCCTCGTCCCAGTTGGGCAAGCGGTATTCCACCAGTTGTTGCGCCGCGTGCGCGCGCCATGTGTATAAAGCAGATTGCACCGGCGTCAAGTCCACACGGGCGGCCTGATCAAAAACATCCAAGATGTATTGCTTCGGCGGAATCGTCGTCATGCGTGCCATACGGCCGGCTGCTGTCACCACTGCGGCGGAGAACTTCCGCAAGATCAGTGGACCAGGTGCCGCCACCAATGCGGCGACCAGCTTGTCGTGACGAATGCACACGGTCACGCCCTGCGCATTCGTGGCCTGCAGGCGATCCGCCGTGACCTCACGCGCGATGAACGACTTGTCAGCCGCGCGTAGCGCGTTGAATGCCAGAACCTTTGCTGAGTCGCTTGCGGCCCAGAGATGGAGACTCAGTGGCACCGGTAAATCACCGGCATCTGGCGGGGCACACATGCGCACGCCCGCTTGAGCCGCGTAGGCAAACAGTGCACAGTCGCCGGCAACCAGCACATCGTCGTGCAGGCGGAGTCGATCTATCGCCGAGAGGATCCGCTCCAGTAGCGCCGGCACATTGCCGACACGCAGGGCTCGGTTCATGCTGTACTGCGTCGCCATCTGTTGGCGTAGCGCCCGCAGGCGGTCTTGCGCCGCACGTTTTCGGGTCACAAACTGCTCATACGTGGATTCGGTTGCGGCCGACCGACGACCAAGGGAGCGCTGGCGATTATCACTGCTGGTCTGGATCAGATACTCATGACCCTTGCTGGTCCGCCACAGCATGCCGCCACTGAATGCATCGACGCGAGAGCGAGCCGCCTCGCAGGCTTCGAATACGGCCTTGGCATCAAGGTACTGGCGCAATGCTTGCTCGTCCAAGTCGATCCAGTAGGCCATACCAGTGCCGTGCAAAAGAGGAGGTGAGGGCGATATTGCGCACCAAGCATCCGGTTGGACAGCGCAGTTACTGAGAAACATGGGGATGTGCGTCGATGGCTAGGTGTTAAGAAGAAAACTGAGGAGGGCGGCCATCTACTGCGGTACGCGCCAGGGCTGAAGTGCCCCAGCCGTGATGGCGCTACGAAAGAAATCGCGCACACGTCCGCGCAGGACCGCACCACGCACTTCCAGGAGGTCGGCGACCACGTGGCCCTCTCCATCGTCCATCGGAGCCGGTTCGAGACGCGGGAGATATGCCTCGACCAGATGGCAGATCAGGCCGACCTCGTCGTGGTTCAGATCCGTCTCACCTAAGAGGCGGCACTGGTCAGCCAGCACCGCCGGACGCTCGCCACTGGGCAGCGTCCGCAGCAGCGCGACCAGGCGATCGAGGTGATAGTGCAGGTAGTCCGCGCGTAACCCCGTTTCGCCTTCCAGCGGCGCCGGCGTTATTAAGTACGTAGCGCCCGCGAACGCCACGCGTATTTCCCCGCCCAGGGCAAGGATCAGCTTGCGCAGGTCGGGCGGCAGATACTTGCTAGGTTGCAAACTGCGGGTATTAGAAACTGGCCAGTTGAATGCGCTCATCGTTGACTGCGGTAGAAACTGAAGCATTGCCAGATTTGGGAAATCGACACCGGGAAACCGTCGGGCACGATTTATGGCCGGCAAAGCACAAAGCACGCCGCCTCAGACCTCAAAATAAAGTTAGCAAACTCTAACTTTAGTTGGAGTTTCAGTGCAACCGCCGCGTGAAAATTCGCTCTAGATCACTTGAGCGAACGCATGGACCGGACCGAGGCCCTCAGCCGCGTGCTGAGACGAATCAGAGAAGACAAGGGGCTTACGCAACTCGTTGTCGCCGATCTCGCCTCCATGTCCAGCACCTCGATCAGCAACGTCGAGACCCACCGCAAGGGCCTGCGGATCGCGTCCTTCTTTGACCTGTGCGACGCCTTGGGCGTCCGCGCGTCGGACGTTTTACGCCAGGCAGAGGATGAGGCGGCCAAGCATCGTGGCCGCGACCGCGCGCAGAAGGCGCGCACGGGTCGCCCGCCGGCCAGACGGGGGTAGTCGGCGGCGCAATGATGTGCGACGGCAGCTCGGCGTAGTTGAACTGCAGGACGTTCGCTGGCGCCGCGCTGGGAAGTGCATGGCCCAGCGCTCTTAACGGAGTTCGCGCCGCTCTCAGTGCTACTGCGCGTGGCGAGCCGGCGGATCCGCGCGTTTGGGGCGAGATGGCTCACCTGGCGCAACGAGGGCTGAGCCCGTCCGTTCTTATACCTAATTATCCGTGGGCGGATAATTATCCGGCGTCGGTATAGAAGCCGTTCCTGACATCGTCGTTTTCCGACGGCGCGCTGCTCGTTCGGACTCAGGCATCCCTATAGATGTCGACGCAAGGGCGGTTCTGACATCTTCTATAGGTATGCCTAAAACCGCTCGTGCGTTCATGCAGATCCCGCCGGCTACGTGCCTTGGTATCGACAACAGTGGGGCAGTACCAATTGGCGATCATTTGCCGGATGACACCCTCTACCGTCACAAATCCAGTCGGCTCTTCCCGACCCACTAGAGACATCCGCTTAGCCTGAAAGCGGACATGCGCACACCCGAGCACCGCCCTCCATGCCCCTCCCAAAAGATCCCCAACTTTGAGAGTTCTCACAGAGCTGTACTACGTAGCTGACATGAAGAGCAGATCGCCGGCATCAAATTCATACTTGTGCCCCTCGGGGCGGAACACCACCGGTGTTACTATCGCAAGATAGCGGTTCTTCGAGCGAAGATTTATCGACGATATGAACGTCACCTGGCCTATATCAATGGAGACAGGATGAAAATCGCTACTAACGAAGTACCTTGGAAGAATGACCAAGATGCCATCGAGTGCAATTTCGCACTAGGGCATCTCGTTAGAAACCTGCCGGAACGACTGAAGATTGACGGTCGCGTCCATGCAGAAACCTACGTCTCGGCCGCCGGGGCAATCGCAGGCTACGCAGCGCAGCGCGCGCTGTTCGCCAAGAGTCCGCCGGATGTAGGGACCAACATCCATCGTTTGACCACGAAGTCCGGCGGAGAGTATTGGTTTGGCGATGCTCTAAACCACATGTTGGTGCCACAGACAGAAGCTGATGGAAACCGCTGTGTCTGGTCGCTGGCTGCAAGCGGCGCAATAAGTGCAGGCCTGCAAAGTCATCAAATTCCGAGTCTCGATGCGATGTTCAAACACGTCGCGTCAACAATTGGCGGGCCAAATGAAGGTAGATCTTCGGTCCCCGCTCAGCATCAAGCCCATCTACCTGCGCGTGATCTTCTTAAATTAGTCTGGCCTATTGCCGTCTTCTGCTTTGCCGGAAAAATTCCTGGTGCCCCTCGTGAGTTTCCTGCCCCCGTACCAAGGTGGGCAGCCATCACCGCGCAAGCTTCCTATCGCCCAATTCGAGACGTAGAAAAAGTGCTACCACCCAATATTGCTCTGACGCTGCTGATGGAGTCCGCCATATATTGCAGCAAACTTGACCAGTCGACTATCGAGGCAGGCTAGCGCCGGCGTGTGTGGCGGGATTGTTGACGATCTTGGTCCCGAAGTCGACCTGAAATCGACTGGCCGCTTCTGGCCGGTCTCGGTCGGATGCACGCTGCGAAAGCGTGGCCGTCTCTGACCGACCCTTCTCTGCCATGAGTGGGCTCGTCAAGCCAACTGCGGGTGTTGGCCACAGCAGCCACCGGTGATGGCCACCACAAGTCTGCTGCGTGCTCATGCGCCGAGCTCCGCGGCCCGCTTCGCCGCCAGTGCCTGCAGCACCTGTTCGGGCTTGATCGGATAGTGGCGGAAGCGCACGCCAATGGCATCAAACACAGCATTGGCAATGGCGGGGCCAATGGCGACGATCGGGTCCTCCCCTACGCCCTTGGCGCCGAACGGCCCGCCGGGGTCGGGTGCGGCTTCCAGTAGGATGGTGTGGATCTCGGGCATGTCCATCGCCAGCGGCATCTTGTAGTCGACGAAGTTGGCGTTGAGCGATCGCCCGGTCTTCATGTCGATCTGGTAGTCCTCGTAGAGTGTGTGACCGATGCCTTGCTGGATGCCGCCTTCGATCTGTCCGGCCGCCGCAACAGGGTGGATCACCTTGCCGATGTCGTGCACCGGCACCACCTGCTTCACGGTGATGAAGCCCGTTTCGGTATCGACCTCGACTTCGACGAAGTGCGCGGCGAACGAATAAGACTTGGTCGGGTGATAGGTGGCGGTAGCCACCAGTTGCGCGGCGGGCAGCCCCTTGCGCGGCATGACCGCTTCGCGCACTGTCATCGTCGGGCCTTCGCGCCCGCGCACGGCGATCGCGCCGTTGCTCAGTTCGAGTTCCTCCGGCTCCGCTTCCATCTGCCTTGCCGTGCGGGCGAGGATCTGCTTCTTGATCTCGCCGGCCGCCATTTGGGCGGCGCGTCCGACCATGTACGTGGTGTGGCTCGCGAATGCGCCGATATCCCACGGCACGACGTCGGTATCGCCATGGACCACGCTGACGCTCTCAAACGGGATGGCCAGTTCCTCGGCCACGATCTGCGCCAGCGCCGTGTGGGCACCCGTGCCGAGGCCGGCGGCACCCGTCAGCAGCACCACGGTGCCGTCCTCGTTCATCTTGACGATCGCGTTGCCTTGTTCCTTGATGCCCGGATAGGCGCTGCTGCCGTGCATCTCGCAGCCCACGCCCCAGCCGCGCCGAACTACCCCCTGCTGATGCTGCGTCTGCGTCCGGCGCGCGGCCCAGTCGACCACTTCCATGCCCTTGGCGATGCACGCCTCGAGTCCGTGGCCAATCACAGGATGGTTCGACGGCGCGATATCGCCTTCGCGCACGGCGTTCCTGAGCTTGATCTCGGCCGGGTCCATGCCCAGGCGCTCGGCGGCCTCGTCCATCTGGATATCGAGCGCGTAGTAGGTCTGCACCACGCCATAGCCACGGAACGCCCCGGCGATGGGGCTGTTGGTATAGACGCAGCGGCCTTCCAGGCGCACGTTCTCGCAGCGATACAGCGACATCAGCGCCGCGGTGCCGACGTTGGTCACGCCGGGCCCATGCGAACCGTAGGCACCCGAGTTGAATACCACCTTCGCTTCGCGCGCGGTGATGGTGCCGTCGTTGCGGAAGCCCTGGCGTAGCCAGATCCTGGCCGGATGGCGCGTGCGGCCGCCGAGGAAGGTCTCTTCGCGCGTGTATTCCATGCGCACAGGGCGGTGCGTTTCGCGTGACAGCAGCGCGCACAGGAATTCGCACTGGAACAGGTCCTGCTTCGCGCCAAAACCGCCGCCCATGTGATCCACCAGTACGCGCACCTTGTGCAGCGGCAGGCCAAGCACTTCGGCCATGATGCCGCGCACCATGAACGCCGCCTGCGTGGAGATCCATACGGTCAGATTGCCGTTGCCGTCCCATTTGCAGGTCAGCACGTTCGGCTCCATGTAGGCCGGCGTGGGACGCCCGCCTTCATAGACGCCTTCCAGGATGAAGTCGGCTTCGGCAAAGCCCTTGTCTACATCCCCGCGTTCGATCCGCACCGGCGGCAGCACGAAGTTGCCTCCGGGCTCGCGGTCGTGTATCAGCGCGGCGCCCGGGGCAGCGGCGTCTTCCACGGTGAACATCGCGGGCAGCGGCTCATACTCCACCTCGATCAGCTCGACGGCGCGCGCGGCGATCTCTTCGGTGGTGGCGGCCACCGCAGCCACGCCTTCGCCCCAGTAGCGAACCTTGTCGTCAAGGATGTACTGGTCGCACGTGACCGATACCGAGCGCGGGTGCGGTGATCCGGCGTGGAGCACGCGCGGTACGTTCTCGTGCGTCAGGATGGCCTTCACGCCGGGCAGCGCCAGCGCCGCCGAGGTGTCGATGCGACGGATGCGGGCGTGCGCCACGTTGCAGCGCTTGAGCTTGCCGTGAAGCAGGCCCGCGAAGGGCATGTCGGCGACATATTTCGCATTGCCGGTGACCTTGTCGAGCAGGTCCGTGCGCTTGACACTGTGTCCGATCACGGTGTGGCTCATCGTGTGTTCTCCGTTGCGCAGTGGGAATCGGAGAAGTGCGCCATGCCCTCGGCGGCCTTCTCGATCGCCTCGATGATTTTGGTGTATCCGGTGCAGCGGCAGATGTTGCCCGCGATGGCAAAGCGGATCTCGTCACGGGTCGGGTTCGGATTCGCATCGAGCAGCGCCTTGGCGGCCACCACGAAACCCGGCGTGCAGAAGCCGCACTGCGCCGCGCCACAGCGCATGAATTGTTCCTGGATCGGGTGGACGGTGTCTGCGTTTGGCTGAATGCCTTCGATCGTGGTGATCCTGCGGCCGTGGGCTTCGGGCGCCAGCATCAGGCAGCTATTCATCGGCATGCCATCCACAAGGATCGTGCAAGATCCGCACTCGCCCACGTCGCAGCCCCTCTTGGTGCCGGTCAGGTCGGCGTCGTAGCGCAGCGCGTCCAGCAGTGTGCTGTGCGGCTCGACGGTCAGCTCGCGCAGTTCTCCATTGATTTCGACCTCGATCAGTTTGCGCATCACAGTATCTCCATGGCCTGGACGATGGCGCGGCGCGTCAGCACACCGACCATGTCGCGACGGTATTCGGCGCTGGCGCGGACATCGCTGAGCGGCCGCGCGTCTTCCATGGCCGCACGTGCGGCCTGCAGGACGAGCGCCTCGCTGATCGAGTGCCCGCGCAGCACGGCTTCGGCATGCGTGGCGCGAATCGGCGTGGGCCCGACTGCCGCCAGCACGATGCCGACGTCGGTACAATGCCCGCGGTCCACCGTGATCGAGACCGCCACGCCGACCGTGGCCAGTTCCATCTGCACCCGCCGGCCATGCTTGATGTAGGCCTTGCCGGTATTCGGCCGTGGCGCAGGAATCGTGATGCGCGAGACCAGTTCGCCCGTTTCCAGGGCGGTCTTGCCGGCGCCAGTCACGAAATCCTCCACCGGCATCGAGCGCGAATCCCGTAGGCCGTAGAGGTGAACGGCAGCCCGGTCGGCAATCAGCGGCGCGAGCGAATCTGCCGATGGCGATGCGCGGCACACATTGCCCACGACGGTGGCGCGATTGCGCACCTGGATCGAGGCAAAGTCGGTCACGGCCTTGGCCAGGCTGGCATAGTGGCGCCGCACAACATCGGACGTCTCCACTACGCGCGTCGTGACCAGCGCGCCGATTCTCAGGCCATCGACCGGGTCGAACGCCAGCGCATCCATGCCCGGGATCTTCTTGATATTGATGACGTGGGACGGTTGCCGGTGCGATTCCTTGATCTGCACGAGCAGGTCGGTGCCGCCCGCCAGAACACTGGCCCGACCGCCGCAACAGTGCAGCAGCGCCGCCGCCTCTGCAAGCGTTCCGGGTTCGAGGTATTCAAACGCTCTCATCTTCGTTCCTGTGTGGATGTTTGTGGCCCGTGCGTCCATGCCTTGCCGCTGACCGTGAATCCTTGATGGTTGGCGGACCATCATCGGTACCGCCGGTGAGACGGTGGACGCCTTCAGAACTTGTGGCGCACGCCCACGCCGAAGGTGTCGCCGTGCTCGATGCCGGTGATCTTGTCGTAGTAGTAGGCGGCGTAGAGGTCGGTCCTCTTCGACAGGTTGTAGTCGTAGGCGACGGCAAAGGTGTTGCGCTTGAAATCGCCCAGCGAGTTGTCGGTCTTGTCGTAAGCGTACGATACCAGCAGGCTGCCGGCGCCGATGGGCACCGAGGCGCCGAACTGGCCGTTGACGTGCTTGATGTCGCCGGAGGGCGCCGTGGTGGCGCGGGTCTTGATGTACTGGCCCTGGGCAAACAGCTTGACCACCTTGAAGTCATAGGAGAGGCCCAGTTGGGCCGCGTCCTGGCGCGACAGGCCGGCGCTGGCGAGGTCGGTCGGCACATTGTTGTAGCGAACCTGCTGGTATGCCACGGTCGCCGCAAACGGGCCGCCGAAATACAGGACGTTGCCGCCCCACTTGTTCTTGCCGGCCGCGCCCGGCTGCTCGCCGAAGGCGTAGATGAAATTGGCGGTCAGGCCGCCGAAGTTCGGCGTGGAGTACAGCACCGAGTTGTTCCAGCCCGAATCGCCGATGATGCCGGGATCGCTCACCCCGCCGCTGGTCGCGCCGAAGTAGGTGTGGAAGATGGTCGGTGAGAACACGTACGAGTCCACCAGCGGGTTGAACAGGATGCTCGATATAAAGTACGGCGTGGTGTTGCGGCCCAGCTTGATCGTGCCCGCGGTGTCGTTCTGCAGGCCGACATAGGCGCCGCGGCTGAACAGGGAGTCACCGTTGAAGCGCCCGCTGCTGCCGCTGTCGGTGCGGAAGAAGCCGTTCAGGTCGAAGATGGCCTTGGTGCCGCTGCCCAGGTCTTCCGCGCCCTTGATACCCCAGTAGGAAGTCTGCATCCCGCCCGAGTTGGCGACCCAAGCGCGCTCGCCCGTGCCCGGGCTCTTGACGCCGCCAATGAACATGTCGGCCTGGCCGTAGAGCGTGACGCTCGACTGGGCCATGGCTGCGCCGGAAAGAAGGGTAACCGCTGCCGCTGCCAGCTTCATTGCCGGCTTGTACTGCTTCTGCATGTTTAGACCTCAGTGGTTTGATTCCGCCTGGAACGTTGTGTAGTGGGGCCCTGTCGGGCTCGTTTTATGTCTTCGTGTTTTTATTCGTGCCAACTGGCGGGGGCTCGGTGTGGTGGTGCTTGGGTGCCGGCGGCATCGGGTGCATCGTTTTTTGTTATACAGTGACGCTTTTTTTTCGGGCGGATACTAACCCCCGAGTACCCGCCCCTTCAGCAACGCAACGGCTTCGCGCGCTTGTGCGCCCAATTCAGCCAGGTCCACACCCGGCAGCGCATCGTCCTCGGCGATCACGCGACCGCCTACCAGCAGCGCTCGTAGCGCTGGCCGGCCACCGCTGGCCACCGGCGCAATGGCCGGATCGTGTAGCCCGAAGTAACGCGGATCGTCGAGTCGGTAGACCGCGAGATCAGCAGCCTGCCCAGGCGCGATGGTGCCGACGCCCTCCAGCCCCAGTACTGCCGCGCCGCCGGCGCTGCCCCAGCGCACCACGTCCTCCACACGCGCGGCATCGGCGCCGCGTTCGCCCTGGCCGCCATCGGCCTGCGAGCGCGCCAGTTCACCGCGCCTGGCACGCTGCATCAGCCATGCGGCATGGGCTTCGGAAATCATGTCCGCCGCCTCGTTGGAGGCCGCGCCGTCAACACCGATGGACACCGGCACGCCGGCTGCCTCCAGTGCCGGAATGTCGGCGATGCCGCTGCCGAGTCGTCCATTACTCTGCGGGCAGTGCGCAATGCCTGTCCCGGTTTCGCCCAGCATCCGGATTTCCGCCGGCGCGAGCTTGACGAGATGGGCGAACCAGACATCCGGCCCCAGCCACTCATACTCGCCGCAAAAAGCGACTGGCGTCGTGCCGTGCAGGGCGCTGGCGGCGTTCTGGTATTCCACCGTTTCGGACAGGTGACTGTGCAGCCGGATGCCAAGGCGACGTGCCGTGCGCGCGCACGTACGCAGCTCCTCCGGTGACATCGAATACAGTGGCGTCGTGGGCGCCATGACCACGCGGCGCATCGCCCCCGGCCCGGATTGATGATAGCGGGCGGCCAGCCGTTCGCAGTCGGCCAGGTAGGCATCGAGCGTTTCCGGGCGCAATGCCTGCGGCAAGGCACTCTCTAGCCCGCGCGTGTGCGTCGCGCCGCCGCGGCAGAGCACGAAACGCAGCCCCAATGCATCGGCTTCCTCAAACAGGATCGCCGAGCCGTCGAACGGCATGCCGGGGTGGTACAGATAGTTGTGGTCCGCCACCGTACCGCAGCCACTGCGCACCAGTTCGACCAGGCCGATGCGGGCAGCCAGACGGAAGGTATGTTCGTCGAACGCCGCGCGGAACCGGTAGGGCGTGGCACCCAGCCAAGGCGTCAGCGTCAGGTTCAGCCCCTGCGGCTCGCCCTTGAGCAACGATTGGAACAGATGGTGGTGCGTGTTGATCCAGGCGGGATAGACGACGCAGTCCGTTGCATCGATGACGCGTTCACCGGCTTGGGGCCGCAGATGGCCGATTGCGTCTATCCTGCCGTCCACGATGCGTAGATCGGGTCCGGGACTGCGCTCGGGCCGGCCCGGGCTACCGTCCTGCCCGGTGAGTATGGCGGCAGCGTTGCGGATCAGCAGGGAGGGGCGTTGTTCAAAAGGAGTCGTCATGCCAGTTCACTTTCATGCCAGTGGGACAGCGCAAGCCGCGACAGTGCAACCATGGCCACAAACAGGGCGATACCCGTCACCGTGATCAGGAGCAGCGCGGCAAACAGCCGGGGAATGTTGAGTGCGAAGCCCGCCTGGAGGATCTGGTACGCCAACCCGGCACCGGTGCCGCCCGTGCCGGCCACGAACTCCGCCACCACCGCGCCGATCAGCGACAGACCGCACGAGATGCGAAGTCCGCCAAAGAAGTACGGCAGTGCGCTGGGAATACGCAGACGCACCAGCGTGTCCCAACGGCTCGCGTGGTTGATGCGAAACAGGTTGGCGAGCCCCGGGTTGACGCTGCGCAAGCCGAGCACAGTGTTCGAGATGATCGGAAACACCGCCACCAGCGTCGCGCAGATGACAAGCGCCAGCGTCGGCTCCTTGACCCAGATGATGATCAGCGGCGCGATCGCCACCACCGGGGTGACCTGCAGCAGGATTGCATAGGGAAACAGGGTCGCCTCGATCAACCGGCTCTGCACGAACAGGAATGCAGCGACTGTGCCGCATACCACGGCCAGCGCAAACGCCAGCAACGTGATGCGCAGCGTTACCCACAGGGAGCCGAACAACAGGGACCAGTCTTCAGCCAGCGTCTTGCCGATGGCCACGGGCGACGGCACCAGGTAGGACGGCACGTCGAATGCCATGCAGACGGACTGCCAGGCGATCAACAGCACGATCCCCACGGCCAGCGGCGCTGCCACGCGCTGTACGGCCGGACGGGACAACAACGGAGGGTTCATGATGGGTTCTCCAAAGATCAGTCGGCCGCCGGTGCACCGGTATTGGCCTGTGTCAGCAGCGCCGACAGTTGCGCGCAGTACTGCATGAAGGCCGGCGACACGCGGAAGGCATCGTCGCGCACGGCCGGGCCTTCGATCGGCACGTCAGCAATGACCCGGCCGGGGCGAGCTGCCATGACGATCACACGGCTCGACAGATAGACCGCCTCGTAGATGCTGTGCGTGACAAACACCACCGTCAGCCCGCGCTCGGCCCACAGTGCGCGCAGGTCGGCATCGAGCTTGTTGCGCGTAAACTCGTCCAGCGCGCCAAAGGGCTCGTCCATCAGCAGGAGGTCGGGATGCACGGCCAGGGCACGCGCGATCGACACGCGCATCTGCATGCCGCCGGACAACTCGCGCGGGTACGCTTTTCCGAAGTGACCGAGGCCGACGAGCGCGAGGGCGCGCCGTACGCGCTCGTCGGCCTCCGCGCGCGGCTTGCGGGCCAGATCGAGCGGCAGGCGCGCGTTGTCCGCCACGCTCGCCCATGGCATCAACGTTGCCTCCTGGAATACCATCGCGAGCGTGCGTCCTGGCGCGCCGATACCTGCGGCGAGCGCAGGGCCGCCCCACCAGCGCACATGGCCGGCCGACGGTTGTTCAAGTCCGGCAAACAGCTTGAGCAGCGTGCTCTTGCCGCAGCCGGACGGCCCGAGCAGTGAGACGAACTCGCCCGGCTGGATGGCTAGCCTGACCCGCTCGAGGGCCACGGTGCCGTTCGGATACGTCTTCTCGACCTGGTTGGCGAACAACGCCGGGGCATCGGCGGCACGCACGCCATCCAGCGGAAGCGGGCTGCCACCCGCTTGCGGGACGGCAGCAGCGCGGCTGCTACTACGAAAGACGAGCGACATGGCGGCCTCCCCAATAGAACACGGATTCGGCATGCGATGCGGTCTTCATGGCATCACCTTCAGGTCCTTGACGAACTGCGTGGTGTAGGCACGCTTCCAGTCAAGATCGGCCTTGAGCAGACCCACCTCGACCATGAAATCACGCGTCTTGCGCCAGCGCGCGTCGGTCATCACGCCAATGCCCTGCGTGGCGGCGTCCCCGCCGGTGATCATGCGGAACTGCTTGAGCTTCTCCAGTCCATAGGCGAGCTGGTCGTCCTTCATGTTCGGGTTGTCACGCTTGATGAGCGCGTTGGCGGGCGCCGGGTCGGCCAGGTAGCTCTTCCAGCCTTCCATCGAGGCACGCACGAAACGAGCGACCAGCTCCGGCTTTTCCCTGGCGGTCTTCTGCATCGTCACGATGGTGGTGCCGTAGGGCGGGTAGCCATCATCGGCAAACAGGAAGAAGCGCGCCTTCACGCCCGCCTTGTCGGCACTGAACAGCTCCGACGACGCGTAGGCCTGCTGCGCGGCATTGGGATCAGCAAAGAATGGCTGCAGGTTGAACGTGTAGACGCGCGACTGCGATTCATCGAGCTTGTACTTGGCCCGCAGCCACGGCCACCAGGTCGTGCGTCCGGAGGTGGAGACCAGGACGGTGCGCGTCTTCAGGTCCGCAAGGCTCTTCACGTCTTCATGCGTCATCATGCCTTGCGGGTCGGTCTGCATCGAGGCGCCGACCGTGGTGACAGGCACGCCCTGCTCGACGCTCTTGAGCACCTGCAGGTCATAGCCCATCAGGAAGTCTGCCTGGCCGCTGGTCAGGATCTGCATGCCGTTGACTTGCGGCCCGCCCATGCGGATCTGCACATCGAGGCCATATTTCTTGTAGAGGCCGGTGGCAACGGCCTGGTAGAAGCCGCCGTGTTCGGACTGGGCGTACCAGGAGGTGAGGAAAACAACCTTGTCGAGTGCGAAGGCGCTGGCGGACCAGCAGGTGGCGGCAATGGCTGCCAACCCGAGCAGGCGGCGGAGCAAGAGGCGAGGTGTCATGGCGGGGCGCGGTTTGAGCTGTCGTTCAACACGCCTGCGGTCGCGCCATGATGAGAGCCCGAGCGCTTCCATAGATGCCGGGCATGCGTCATGAAGGCACGGCCTCGGCCCGAACTAGCGGACACGCAGGCGCGGCTTTCAAGAGCAATTTCCGGCTGTCGCGCTGATTATCCGAAATGCTGTTCGGTTCCCGGCGCGACAGTGAACGCTTCTACTCTCGCTTGTACTCCCGCAACTTCCATGCCAACCGCGGCGGTGCGGGGGGGCGTGTATATGGGTGCCGTGCCCCCCATGCCGACACGCCATCGGTGTGCATGGCATGCACGCTGGCGGTGCGCCGGGATTTCCGCTGGTGCGTCTCCCGGGTAATTCCCCCTCATCTGACCGACCTCGCAGCCTGGCGTGGACTTTGCGTAGTCGCAGGCGAGAGTAGAAGCGTTCACCAGTGGCACATATCGTGCCGGCTGGCCGGGAATTGCTCTTGAAGTCGGAACAGGTCGGGCCGCAGCGGCTTGGCTTGCTTGCCGTCGGAGCTTCAAGACTGCTGCCCGGATCGCTTGCTCAAGCTTCCACGCGTTGCCTGCTGCTCCCGGTCCGACACCCATCGACCTTCCTTCGCACGGAGCACAAATGACTACGCTGACTGCCTCTCCTTACACACTGACCGAACTCGACAAGGAAGCCTGCATGGGCGGCCAGGGTTCCGAGACCCATGCGCGTGAAGTCCGCCGTATTGACCTGTCCAACTTCGAAGCGCGCCGCACGCAGATCACCGAAGCGCTGTGGGCAGCCGCCACCGACGTCGGTTTTTTCCAGCTCGTCAACCACGGCATCGACCTGACGCAGGTCCAGGGAGCGTTCGAGATGGCACAGCGCTTCTTCGCCCTGCCGGACGGCGTCAAGGCGCAGTACCCCTTGCAGCGGGCACTGAACAGCGGCTGGGAGAGCAAGGCGCAGGTGCGCCCCTCCACGGGCACACACGACCAGAAAGAGTCATACCAGATCACGCTGCCGCACATGGCGCCGCTGTGGCCGACCGAAGACGAGCTGCCGGCATTTCGTGCTGTCATGCTGGCGTTCGAGGCGCAATGCTGGCAGGTCGGCATGCGCGTGCTGTCTTGCTTCGCCGAGAAGCTCGGCTTCGCGCGCGACTTCTTCACCCGCGCGCACGACCCGTCCCGACCTACCTACCAGAGCACGCTGCGCCTGCTGCACTACTTCCCGAGCGACCCCTCGGTGCCATCCGGACTGTGGCGCGCCGGCGCACATACAGATTTCGACTGCCTGACGCTGCTGTTCCAGCGTGCGGGCCAGGGCGGCCTGCAACTGTGTCCGGGCAAGGAGATGGACGGCCAGGAATGGACCAGCATCGAGCCGGCGGATGACATCATCACCTGCAATATTGGGGACATGCTGATGCGCTGGAGCGATGACCAGTTGCCCTCCAATTTCCACCGCGTGCGCAACCCGCAGCCGCATGAATACCAGGGCTCGCGCTACAGCCTGGCGTTCTTTTGCCAGGCCAACCGCGACGTGATGATCGAAAGCCCGTCCGGCAAGTACGCGCCGATCAGCGCGGAGGACTACCTGCGCCAGCGTGTAGCTGCCAACTTCCAGGCGACGATGTAAGGATCCGGGCGGCCGCAATTCTCGGGGCCGACGCAGGCCAGAGATATGCACTGGCAAGGCCGATGCCTGTGGACGGTGTCGCAGCCTTGGCCAGCTCATTCACAATGGATAACTTTCCTGTGTCGCCCCGCAGTGGTCTTGGGTTGCTGGCAGCGCGATGGCGCTGCGAACACACGGCAGCACAGCATGTCGCCGCGCAGGTATTAGGCACATGCGAACGACGGACGCGCGTCTGCTATTTGTGGCTGAACAGCCGTTGAGATGTCTGCTGGAGCGCGAAGGCGAGCGGCAGGAGATGGCCGGGAAGTGACGCCCGCCCCCCGGCTCGCCGGTCGGCTCTTACCGACCCGTCTCGGCCGCTCGACCACACTCAGTCTCTATGGCCGCTTACTGAGTCGGAAGAGACGATCCACACCTCGTTTCGCTTTGCAGCGTTACGATGCCAGGGTCAGACTTTGACTCGGATGGAGCAACACTAAGGATGGTGCTGAACACTGGCCAGAACGAGAAACGGTCCAGGGCTGGTTGACACTGCATGAACCGCTCAAACCTCTCGGCAGCTAATCGGCGGTGAGCCAGGCTGGCGACCGGCTGTTTGTCTCAGGCCAGTTGCCGCAGGCGGGCGGCAAGGTGATCTGGCAGGGACTGGACAGCAAGGAACTTCGAAGAAGGCATGCAGGCAGCCGAACTGGCGGCGCTCAACGTCCTCGCTCAGATTCCATGCGTGCCGGGGCGGCTGGGAACGCCTGCATCACATTGTCCATAAGTTGCCCTGATCATCGGCGCGTCCCAAGGCATCGGCGCCGAACTGGTCAAGGCGTGCCGCGAGCACGCCTACGTCGTCGTCCCCACCGCCCGCAGCATCTAACCGTGGGAAGACCCGGTCGTGCCGGCCGTCTCCGGCGACATCGCGCGCCGCGTCATCGACGCAGCGCTGGCGAAATTCGGCCGCATCGACTCGCTGGTCAACAACGCCGGCGTCTTTATCGCGAAGCCCTTCACCAGCTACACCGCCGAGGACTATGCGACCGCGATCGGCGTGAACGTGGCCGGCTTCTTCCACATCACGCAAATGGCCATCGCTGAGATTGGATCGCGCATCGTCGTGCAATGACCCTGCAACGTTTGCTGTCACGCCCGCCATCCGTCTCCGGTGGTGGGCGCTTCTTGCCTGCACCGCGCCCGGCGTGCGACGGATTCGCACTCGCTGTCGGCTTGGCTCGATGGAGTCGTGCATTCTTGACGATGGGGCCATCAAGTGACCGACCCGCCAGCGCCTTTCCCTATGTTGACGCGATGACCTAAGACCGCACCGGCAGCTTTTGATCTCTCCGCGGAGGTCGGAGATCCGATGCGCCTGTATAGCCCAGCCTTTGCCGCAATCTCGGCACCGAGTAATCGAGAAAGGCGCGGAGTTTCAGTGGAATTCGGCCTTGCCCCAGATACAGCAGATTGATCGGTGCTGGCTTCGGTTCATAGTCCTCCAGCAGCTTTACCAAGCTGCCCGATTTAACATGCCCCTCGATCTGATAGGACGTGACACGTGCCACGCCGGCTGCTTCGGTCGCGGCAACGACGGCAGCTTCCACCGAGTCCACGACAAGCCGGGAAGGTACCTCGACCTTGCATGTGCGGCCTCTCGAAAGGAATTCCCAGTTGCCACCCACTGCGTATCCTTCATACGCTACGCAGTCGTGCGACAGCAAATCCTCTGGCTTTCTGGGTGTGCCGCGTAACTTGATGTAATGCGGGCTCGCGCACACTACTTGCCGGAGCAGGCCAACGGGCACGCCGACCAGACGGCTGCTCGGAGGCGTGCCCGTACGCAGCGCCACATCCACGCGCTCTTCCAGCAGGTTGACAAGGCGGTCCGTCATCTGCACCCGCATGCGGATTTGCGGAAAGGCGCGCAAGAACTCAGTGACCACTGGCATCACGTGGATGCGTCCCATCACAGGCGGGACGCTGATCACCAACTCCCCCTGAGCCGCATGATATTCGCCGGCGGCCGTGCGTTCGATTTCCGAGATGTCTTCCAGCACGCGCCGGCAGGACGCCACATAGCCGTGCCCGGCTTCCGTCAGTGTCACCTTCCGCGTGCCGCGCACCAGCAAGCGCACATTCAAATGCGCCTCCAGTTCGGACACCCGTCGGCTCACCGTGGCCAGAGGGATTCGAAGTTTCCGACTCGCGGCGGAAAGGCTTCCGGTATCGGTAGCCGCCAGCAGAATCACCATTGCCTCGAGCCGATCCATGGCCTTCCACCAATGAGAGGGTAGTTCTCAATTCTACAGCTATTCAACAGATCGGCAGGAGCATAAATTTCCGATCAGCCAGGCCGTGCCGGAGCATCGGTCAGCGCTGCTCGGCGATTCACCTCGCGCTTCGGTTTGGCAACCCACCCATTGGAGTCATCTATGACGTTCGAGACGCTCAAAATGAGCCGCGACGATGCGGTTCTTTTCGTGGAGATATCCGCACCCCCGATGAACCTGCTCGGCGTCGACGTGGTGCGCGATCTGGTAAGCCTGATTCAGGACGCCGAAGCTGACGAAGGCGTCAGGATCCTCGTGTTCAGGAGCGCCGATCCCGACTATTTCATATCGCATGTCGACGTCACACAGGTGAAGGCTTATCGCGAGGCGGCCGCGAAGCTGAATGGCGAGCGATCCGTGGCAATGTTGCTTCGCCACATGAGTGCCAGCCGGCTTGTCACTATCGCGCAGATCGAAGGCCGGGTGCGTGGTGTCGGTAGCGAGTTTGTGCTGGCATGTGACATGCGCTTCGCAGCGCGGGAAACCGCGTTGTTCAGCCAAATGGAAACCGCATTCGGCTTGATCCCGGGCGCCGGCGCGATTCAATACCTGACCCGGCTGATGGGGCGTGGCCGGGCGATCGAAGTCATGCTCAGCGCCTTGGACTACGACGCGGACATTGCCGAACGCTATGGCTGGATCAACCGGGCATTGCCTGCGGACCAGCTCGGCGAATTCGTTGCATCGCTCGCCCGACGCATCGCACGGTTCCCGGCGGCAGGGCAGGCTATCGTCAAGGAGCGGGTCAATGCCATCTCACTGGCTGGCGCGGACGATTTCCGCAAGGATTCTGACCTGTTCCTGGAATGCATGCTCTCGGAGCCGGTGCAGCGCCGGATGGCCGTTGCCATGGCGCGGGGCTTCCAGACGCGCGGAGCAGAGCTGGACATTGTCCGCTTGCTGGACCAGCTCGATGCATGACTGCGAGGGTGTACCGATGTTCGAGAAAAAGGAAGTGCGTTTCCCGGCCGAGGGTGGCGTGGAGTTGTCGGCATGGCTGTTCGTGCCGAAGCATGGCAATGGACCGCTGCCGGCCATCACGATGGCACACGGCTTCGCGGGAACGAAATACCACGGCATCGAGCCGTTTGCCGAAGCGTTTGCGGAGGCCGGCTTTGCCGTGTTGCTGCACGACCATCGCAACTTTGGCGACAGTGGCGGCACGCCCAGGCAAGACGTCAACCCTTGGCAACAGATTGCGGACTGGCGCCGCGCCATCTCGTACATCCAGGCGCGACCGGAAGTGGACGAGAACCGCATTGGCATCTGGGGCACGAGCTACGCCGGTGGCCACGCCCTGGTTCTGGGCGCGACAGACCGCCGATTGAAAGCTGTCGTGGCCCAGGTGCCCGCCATCGATGGCTACGCCACGGCACTGCGTAGGATTCCGCCCGAGGCCATCGCGGACCTTGATGCAAGGTTCGCAGTCGACGAGCGCGCGCAACTCAATGGCGAACCGCCGGCAACGCAGGCGATCGTGACCCACGATCCGGCCAGGCCTGCCGCATACAGGGCCGTGGACGCAGTCAGCTTCTACCTTCAGTCGGTGCCGGAGGGCATCTGGGAAAACGCACTGACGCTGCGTTCGGTACGCTGGGCCCGCATGTATTCACCGGGTGAGTTCATCGACCGCGTCTCGCCAACCCCGCTGCTGATGCTGATAGCCGAGCGGGATCACATCGCTGTCACCGATCTGGCGCTCAAGGCCTACCAGCAGGCATTGGAACCCAAGCGGCTGGTCTTGCTGAAGGGCGGCCACTTCGACCCATACCTGTCGGGGCTGGCAAGCGCGTCGCGCGAGGCGGTCGACTGGTTCACGAAGCACCTCTAACAGCCATTGGAAGGCGCGGCGGCGGCGCTCGCTGTCAGCAGCGTCGGTATTGCAAGCATCTACATTGACCTTGCCGACTACCACTGTACCAACCCATGAAAGGAATTGATCCCATGAAGCCAGAGTCCGCACTACCGCAGCCTGTCCTACCGGAAATCAGCCGCCGCCAATTGCTGATTCTTGGCACGGGCGCAGCGGTGACTGCCGCCCTCCCGTCCGCATCTTCCGCCGTCTCCACGACGCCGAATTGCGCCTCGCAAGGAAACTTCGCCATGAGCTACGTCACCACCAAAGACGGTGTCCAGATCTTCTACAAGGATTGGGGTCCCGCCAACGCAACGCCCATCGTCTTCTCGCACGGATGGCCGTTGAGCTCCGACGACTGGGATGCCCAGATGCTGTTCTTCCTCTCCAAGGGCTATCGCGTCGTCGCCCATGACCGGCGAGGTCATGGCCGTTCGTCGCAGGTCTGGGACGGGCACGACCTGGATCATTACGCTGATGACTTGGCCACCGTGGTAAATCATCTCGACCTCACGGGCGCCATCCACGTGGGCCATTCCACCGGCGGCGGCGAGGTGGCACGCTACCTGTCGCGCCACGGCGAGAAGCGAGCCTCGAAAGCCTGCCTGATCGCCGCAGTACCGCCGCTCATGGTCAAGACCGCGTCTAATCCGGGTGGACTCCCGAAGACCGTGTTCGACGACCTGCAGCGGCAGACCGCCACCAACCGGGCCCAGTTTTTCCGGGAACTCCCGGCGGGGCCGTTCTACGGCTTTAACCGGCCAGGCGCGAAACCCCAGGAAGGCATTATCCAGAACTGGTGGCGGCAAGGCATGATGGGTAGCGCAAAGGCGCACTACGATGGCATCGTCGCGTTCTCACAGACCGATTTCACCGAGGACCTGAAGAAGATCAGCCTGCCTGTATTGGTAATGCACGGCGACGACGATCAGATCGTGCCCTACGCCGACTCCGGGCCGCTGTCGGCCAAACTCCTGAAAAACGGCACACTGAAGACCTATAAGGGCTTCCCGCACGGCATGCCGACGACGCAGGCGGCGGTCATCAACGCGGACCTCCTGGCTTTCATCAAAGCCTGACTGGCCCAGATCGGAAAGAACCGCTGGTCCGCTTCGAGCCGGACCAGCGATCGGAGCTCCTGACTGTTGGCGCTCCATTTTGGGAGAAGCTGCCATGAGCGCAGTGCTTGCCTATTTGCTCGCTGTCTTCTGCGGCATATCGGCCGCCGCCTTCCTCGCATATGGCGCCGACACTTTCATGATCGCTATCGTGGTTGCGCACCTCGGCATGGTCAGCGGCATGCTGTAAAGCATGCCCTCCGTCCGTGTGAAACTTCATATGAGTCTCCTGTACGGGGCGGCGCTTACACGGAGAGACGCCTCCGGTGATTGCCCGGCAGGCGGGCTTACGAGATGTTCCTTGCAGAGTCGGTCAGCAAGTCGCATCAAGCCGGCTAATCAACTGCCCGGGCATCGGCGAGGGGCCATAGCCGGACGCCGGGTTCAGATGTCCGACGTGGCCTAGATCGACCGTATCGCTTCCCCAAGCCCGCGCGAGCTCGAGCACCTTCGAAAGCTCATCCAGAGGATCGTTCTGGTTTGTGGCGACCAATGTCGGGAACGGAAGCCGAGGGCGCGGCATTGGAAGCCATCCGCTCGACTGGATCAAGGCCAGTCGGGTAGCCGTCCGGCATGGGGCGTTCAAAATCGGGAGGACATGCCAGCAGCGCGCCCTTGATGCGCGACGCATGCGCGGCATCTTCGCGGATTGAAAACGCCTCATGTTGCCTATCGTGTTGCAGGAATTTCTCTCCGGGCACACTCGGCACGGATGAAGGCGGAAAGCTGCATCACCGCAGGACCTACATAGCGCTCCCGAAGTCGCAGCAGGAAAACTGAGTCACCGTATGGATGAAACCGCCAATCAGTGAACAGTTCGCGCAGACTCCCGTCTCTGAGCTCCTCTTGCACCATATAGACAGGCAAAAAGGCAAAACCGATTCCCTGGACGGTCGCCTGCTTTACTACGTTGAACTCGGACACCTGCAATGTGGGCGTGATGTAGAGATCCACAGACTCTTTTGAATGCTCGTGCTGCCCCGATACCCTATGGTGTTTGCCGACAAATTCCGCACCGACGAAAGGAGTCTCCTCAAGTTGCAGCGGATGCTCAATGTCTCGATGCTGTACCAGCAGTCCCGGAGCAGCGCATAGAACATAGGGTATTGAAAAAAGTCGATGGGCAATCATCGACTTCGGAGGCGAGTCGGCAACCCGCAACGAGATATCGACCTCCTTTTGAATCAAATCATCCACTGCGTTCTCGAAGCGAACCGACAACCCAACGTCGGGATGCTGCCTTGAGAAATCGACAAGAATATCGCCGATAACATACCGGGCAAGTCCGGTAGGCGCGCACACACGCACCCACTCACGCTCCAGCGCACCCCCGGACGACCAGTCCCGAACCGCAGTCAGCTCAGCCTCTAGCGCGAGACCTGCTCGACCAATCACCATGCCTTGTGGCGTAGGTTCCCATCTGGAACTGGATCGGCTTACCAAAACTACACCAAGAAGCTGCTCTAGCCTGGACAGCTTCATGCTGATGCTCGCGGGCGAAACTCCAAGCTCTCGTGCAAGCTTGGAGATGCCGCCCGCGGTCAAAAGCCTTCCAACAAACAGCGCCGCATCCGCCGAGATGCCGTCCTTGGCCTTCATCTAGTCAATCACAATCTTGTTGGCCTCGACGAGCTCACGCCACTTGCTGCTCTCGGCCCTTAGGAACGCAGACACCGCTTCGCGCGACTGCGGAGGATAGGTATCCAATGCCTGGCCAGCCATAGTCTTGCGGAACTTACTATCTTGCAGTAGTTCGTTCAACGTCCTGTTCAACTGGTCGAGGACGGGTTTTGGCGTCGCTGCGGGAGCCATGATTCCAAACCAGGTGGAGGCATCAAATCCTTTGAGCCCAAGTTCCTGCAACGTCGGGACAGCGGGCAGCAATGAATTGCGCTTCGCACCTGTTACGGCAATTGGTCGCAAACGCCCACTGTTGATGAAAGGAAGAGTCGTGCTGATCGCTTCAATGTTCGCATCGACCTGACCGGCCACAATTGCAGATACAGCGGGCGCACCACCACTATACGGTACCGGTCGCAAGCGCATACCACTCTTCTTGGCCAGCATCTCGCCAATGAGGTGCATAGGGTTTCCTGTCCCGGACATCGAATAGGTTATTCCGTCGTCTGTGCTGGCCTTCTGTTTGAGTTTGGCGTAGTCGGACAGGGGGGAATTCGCATTGACGACCAGCGCCACCGGTGAATTGACCATCAGCGCTACCGGAGTCAGCTTTGTCCAGACGTCTACTGGAAGCTTCCGGTAGACCAAAGGATTGAGGACCGCGAGCGCTGAACCAAACACCAGCAACGTGTAACCGTCCGGAGCTGCTTTAGCCACGATCTGTGTTGCGATGATGGAGTTTCCTCCCGGCTTGTTGTCCACCACAACGGGCACGCCAAGCCGTTCCGAGATAAGAGGCGCAGCCATCCGCGCCATGTAGTCGCTTGACCCGCCAGCGGCATAGGGCACGACCAGTCGGATGGGCTTATCGGGGTATGCGGCCATCGTGCTCGAGGTGGCGGACACTATCAAAGCTGCGAGCACTAGACGAAGGAAGGAAAGGTGTGGCCTCATTTACCCCTCCTGGCGACCGTGAAGTGCGAACCACTGCGCGTCATAGTCCGGGTGGGAGAGCAAGACACCGCCTTCCATGACATTTGTTCCCGGAGTCTCCATCAATGTCACCAACACATCCTTAGGGTCGATGCTGACGTTCCCTTTGATGATGTCGGTCAGGCGATTCAGCAGTTGCTCCTTTACTTCCTGAGTCCTGCCAGCGCGCACGTTTGCGCGCACCAGAATCGCGTTTGAGGGCTTTCCTCCCGAGAACGCCGCCCGCGGGTCGTATGACGAGAAGATTACATGTACGAACTGCTTTGGAGCGCCCGTAAGCGAACAATGCGCTTCGGTGATGTCAGCGGCAATTGCGCGCATCTCCTCCGCGTTGGGCTTACCCGGGGGGCAAATGATGTTGTAGAAAGGCATTACCGTCTCCAATGTCGTTTTGGTATCCAGATTCTCGGCTCAGGTCATCTTCACGCCAATCGTCAACGATTCAATGGATTCTTTTACAGAAGTTAACGCGGAGTTGGCTATGCCGGCCGCGTGGCTTTCAACTGCTGTTCAAGCATGCTGGACACATGGCGTACGACAGCCTTGCTATGCTCACGGTCGGAGACCACGACGTCATAGGCGTCTGTCGACAGCTCCATGCGATGGTCTGTCAGCAACAGTCTGAATCGCGACCGGGATGCCGATGACCTAAACACCAACTCGGGAATCAAGCCCAGACCGACGCCATGTTCCACCGCCTGCAGCAGCACCTCGATATCGGTTGTCATAAAGCATGGCGTCACTTCGACTTGAACCCTTGATCGAGCCGTGTTGAGGTCAATTGCCAGCGCGGCTGTCGTATGTCCCAGCGCGCATATGGGCAGGGCCAATAAATCTGCGGCGGAATACGTGCCCGGTGCTATAGCAGCCCCCATCGACTGACAAATGACCATCGATATTGGGGTACCCCTCGTCGACGACTTGCTCACTCGCTTCACCCGTATGTCCGTCTGCGTTCCCGCTTGACTGTCCGAAATCAGGCTCACACGAAGACGCGGATTGTCCTGAGCAACTTGAAGGATGAGAGGTGCGAGCCAGGTCATGAGTTCGTCGGTAACGCTTACGGTCAGAGTCCCTCCGAACTGGCTACCAATCCTTGCGAGCTCGCCTTCAGCCACCGCAAGTTCATGGGCAATGCTTTCACCCAGCCCGACCAGCCGATGCCCTAGCGGCGTGAGCTCAAGCGTTCTTGTCGTCCTTCTCAGAACCTGCGCGCCGAAATCGCTCTCCAGCTTTCGTATTCGATTGCTGACATTGGACACCGTCATTCGGTGACGTTCAGCGGCACTTTTGAAGGACCGCAGCTCACTGATGCTGACCAGGAGTCGAACAGCCTCGATGTCAATGTCAGGCTCATGTCGTCTCGTTGTCTCCATCGCCGTACGCTTCAAGTTTCGCTCCAGAACTGTTTCCCCAACTCGCCGGCCGCCGAGCTTTCGTACCGAGCGTGATGCTGTAGAGCAGCAGTGCACTTGTAGGAATTTTGCAATTTTAGCGTGCCGCTGCCTTCATGCTCGCGACTGCACGCATCGTTTCCACCGTGTTGGCTCGGTCTCCAGTAAGGGTTTTCATCAGTGCGTGTGGTGTTGACCAGTTAGTCTAGACTATATAGTCTATTTGTACGCGAGTGGCGCATTTCCCGCGGACGGCCTCAATGTGAGCGGGGGCGCCGTCGCGGTGTGCATCCGCACGGCGTGATGCGGGCAGCGCCCGACAGGCCTGCCCACTGATCGAAGGCAAGCGGCGCGGCGCCAAGCGGGTCGCCGTGAAGATGTTCGCCGGAGGCGGCCTGGGCACCGCGTGAGTCTTCGAGGTGCCGTGAACGGCGTTCCGACAATGACACAACCACTGGAGTTCATATGATCGTCGTCCTGGCCAGATTGGCCATTCACCCGACCTTGACACAGCAGTTTCTCGATACCGCCGGGCAACTGGTTCTGGCATCCCGCCAGGAGCCGGGCTGCCTCGGTTATGAGCTACTCTCGGAGGGTGAAGGTCGCTACGCGTTCCTCGAGCGCTACCGAGACCCGGAGGCCGCACAGGCGCACCGCAAGACTGACCACTTCCGAACCCTCGGCCGCGCAATGGGGCCATTCATCGACGGCCCGCTGCAAGTCATCCAGCTCAGCGGCATCGACGAGCGCGCGGAAGCCGGGGCATGAAGACCTACCAACGCCTCACCGAACTCGAATCAATGCTCGGGCAGACGATCGGCACCAGCGACTGGTTCTCCATCAGCCAGGCCCGGATACAACAGTTTGCCGATGCCACCGACGATCACCAGTGGATCCATCTCGACGTCGAGCGCGCGAAGACGGGGCCCTTCAGGACCACCATCGCACACGGTTTCCTGACGCTTTCGCTGCTTCCCGCAATGATCTATTCGGCCTTTGAAGTGGCCGACGTGACCACGATGATGAACTACGGGCTCAACAAGGTCCGGTTCCCTTCTCCGGTTCCCGCAGGTTCGCGGGTTCGGGGCCAATTGAAGCTGACCGGCCTCGAGCCAATCCCGGGCGGAGCCCAAGTGCTGGTCGACGTCGTCGTCGAGATGGAGGGCGCTGCAAAACCCGTTTGCGTGGCCGAGTCCGTCTCCCGTCTGTACACCCACACCCACATCGCAGCCTAAGGCCGCGAATCAACACATCCCAAAGGACCCAAAGATGGCAAGCATCAAGCAAGCGCTCGACCTGAGTGGCAAGACAGCACTGATCACTGGAGGCTCGCGCGGCCTCGGACTGCAGATCGCGGAGGTGCTCGGCGAGCAGGGCGCGCACGTGATCCTGAGCGCGCGCAAGGCGGAGGAATTGGAGCATGCACAGAAGCACTTGAGTGGAATGGGCATCAAGGCCGATTGGTTCGCCGCCGACAGCCAGAAGATCGAGGAGATCGACCGGCTGGTGGAGCAGGCGCTTTCCAGGAGCAGTCGCATCGACATCCTAGTCAACAACGCAGGAGCGACCTGGGGCGCGAAGACCGAAGACCATTCGCTCGACGCCTGGGACAAGCTGATGAACCTGAACGTGCGTTCGATCTTCTATCTGACCCAGCAGATCGGCAAGATTTCGATGATTCCGAATGGTGGCGGCAAGATTCTCAACATCGCGTCGATTGCCGGTCTGCGCGGCAACCATCCCCATTCGATCCCCACACTCGCCTACAACACCAGCAAGGCCGCAGTGGTCAACATGACGCGGGCTCTGGCCAGCGAATGGGGCAAGTACGGCATCAACGTCAACGCGCTGGCACCGGGCTATTTTCTGTCGAAGATGACCAAAGGCGTCATCGAGAGCGTGGGCCTCGAGAAGATGACCGCAGACGTCCCGCTGAGCCGCATCGGCGATGAGGATGACCTCAAAGGCGCGGCGCTGCTGTTCTGCAGCGCGGCCGGCAAGCACATCACCGGCCAGATCCTGGCAATCGATGGCGGCCTGATGGCCATGTAGGCCCGAGCCGATCGCACTCCATCCTCCACAGACGCAAGGAACACATCATGAGCAACTCCAGCACCAACAACGACGCCGGAAAGGTGTCGATCCAGATCGACGGCCACGTATGCACCATCACCGTAGACAACCAGGCGAAGAAGAACGCCTTTACGCCGGCCATGATGGACCAGTTGGCCGAACATCTGACGACCTATGAAGAGAGCGACGAACTCTGGGTTGCGATCCTCTGCGCGGCCGGTGATCACACCACCGCCGGCCTCGACATGCCGCGCTTCTTCGGCCCGACGGCCGAGCCGAACAAGCGCAGGCCGGGCCTCGTGGATCCGTTTTCCCTCGAGCGCCGCTGCACAAAGCCGGTGATCGCGGTCGTTCAGGGAATGACCTTCACCATCGGCATCGAGATGATGCTGGCAGCCGACATCGTGATTGCCGCCGACAACGCACGCTTCCAGCAGCTCGAGTCGCGTCGCGGCATTGCGCCGCTGGGCGGCGCGCATTTCCGCTACCTGACGCGTACCGGCTGGGGCAATGCGATGTATCACCTGTTCATGTGCGACGAATTCGATGCCGCTCGCGCGCTGGAACTGGGCTTCGTGCAGGAAGTGCATCCGGCTGGCCGTCACCTGGAGCGCGCCAGGGAGATTGCGGCTGTTATCTGCGAATGCGCGCCCATTGGCTTGCGCGCCACCAAGAAGGCGGCGATGAAATACATCGAGGCCGCGGAGAAGGCGGCCATCGATTGCATCCCCGAGATCAAGGAGACGGTCTTTGCTACGGAAGACTTCAAGGAAGGCATCCAGTCGTTCGTCGAGCGCCGTGCCGCGAAGTTCCAGGGGCGCTGATGACAGTTCGCATGCAGGACGCATGAAGGAGTTCACATGAAAGCACTGCAGTTGAATGTGTTCGGCGATCCGGTGGAGTCGATTGGCCTGGTCGAGCTTCCGGAGCCGGACGGGCCGGGTGAAGGTGAAGCGCTGGTCCAATTGGAGTACGCGCCGGTTCACCCCTCAGAGCTGCTGATGGTTCGCGGCATGTATGGCGTACGTCCGGCACTGCCGTTCGGGATGGGCCAAGAAGGCGTCGGCATCGTTCTCGCGGTCGGCCGCGGCGTGCGCAATATTGCGATCGGCGACCGCGTGTCCATGCCCCTGGACGGCGCAACGTGGCGGGAGCGGGTGGTGCTGCCCGCCGGGGAACTGATCGCTGTTCCCATCGATGCCGATCCGCGGCAGCTCTCCATGCTGCGCTCGAATCCGCCGACGGCGGCTCTCTTGCTGAGCCAGTACGTCGACCTGCAGCCAGGCGAGTGGGTGATCCAGAATGCGGGGAACTCGGGCGTGGGCCGCTGCGTGATTGCCTTCGCGAGGGAGCGCGGACTGAAGGTGGTGAGCGTGGTCCGGCGTCCCGAGCTTGTGGCCGAACTGATGGCGGCAGGCGCGGATGCCGTGCTGGTCGATCAGCCCAAGTTGAGCAAGGCAGTGGCAGAAGCAACTGGTGGCGCGAAGATTCGGCTCGCTCTTGATGGCGTGGGCGGCGAATCAACGGCTTCGATTGCGTCGTGCCTGGCGCCGGAGGGCACGGTGGTCGCGTATTCGGGCATCAGCGGAAAGCTGGCGCAGATCAGTGCGCTGCACGTGATCTTCCGGGACGTGAGCCTGCGTGGATTCTGGCTGGAGCATCCGAGATGGCACGGCCATGCGCTGATCGCCCAGGCTGTCGCGCAGGCCACGCGCCTTGTCGCCGAAGGCAAGCTGCACACGCCTGTCGTCGGCGAGTTCAGCCTCGATGAGGCCAGGCTCGCGTTCACGCGCGCTCAGCAGGGCGGGAAGGTGCTGTTCCGGATCCATCCCAGTACCTGAGAAGCACTGCCCGCGGAACTTCACAAAGGTGATGGGAAACCAAACCGGCACGAAGTGCCCGGGCGGCGCCAGGGCCGCACTCACTTGCCCGCGGTGGCGCGAGACGGAGTGCCGTACCTGGCGCTCAGCAGTTTGGGCAGGCTGGCGCGCACCGCCGTTAGGCTGTCATGGTTGCGTTCGGCCAGGGCAACCACGAGGCTACCCTGAATCAGCGAGAGCAGGAGAACCGCCTGCTGCCCTGCCGGCATGTCGGTGCGAATGGAGCCGTCCCGATGGCCTTCCTGCGTGATCTTCGCGAGACCCGCGCGCCAATCCTTCATCGATTCGGCGAGGATGGCACTGAACGCATCGGAACTCGGGGCCAGTTCGGTCGAAAATTTTCCAACCAGGCAACCGACTTTGTGCTGGGAGCGCTCGAAGCGCCCCAGCAACGTTTCGAAGTAAGCAATGATCTTCTGATAGGCAGTCAGGTCTTCTCTCGAAGCGAACTTGTCCAGCAACGCCATCTGCGCCGCCGAATACTCGGCGATCACCGCCTTGGCGAACTCGTCTTTCGAGCCGAAGTGGTGATAGAACGAGCCCTTCGGTGCCTCGGCGGCTGCCAGCAGTTCGTCAACGCTCGTGCCGTGAAATCCCGTCGCGTAGAAGCTGCGCAAACCTTCCTTCAGCAGCCGCTCCCGATGCGAAGGCGCGGGTGACTTGACTGTAGCGTTCATTGCGTTCTCCAAGGTCGCATCGAGATGGCCAATATCCCTTGTTGGACCGTTTCGTCCAGATTTTATCACCTTCATCGCAGGGTGCATTCATGCGTCCGGCTACGGGTTTTTCCCCTCTCACGAGACGTTGACCAATCAGTCTAGACGATTTAGTCTAGCCGCATCGAAAGATTGATCCATCCACCGGCTTTCACCTCAACGACAAACGCCAATTCGGCAGGAGCCGTCATGGATCATGACCAGACCGACTCGTATTACCGCCGGGCCTCCAGGCGCTTCTTGCGTCTGGCACGCGACATTAACCTCGAACGAGAATCAGCGACACAAAGGAGTTATCCGTGACTGCACCAATGCCAGCCTACTGGACCCCCGACCTCCTGTTGAACGAAGACGACGTAGCCCGCTTCGAACGCGTTCCGCTTGCGGATCGCAATCTGCCGGCCTCTACCTACGAAATGCTGATGGATGGCTGCGCCATCGACCCGTCGAAGATTGCCATCCGCTTCTTCACCGACGGCGCTCATCCCCTCGAGACTGAACGACAGGTGACCTATGCCGAGTTGCGCGCCAAGGTCAACCAGACGGCAAATCTGCTGAACGACCTTGGCGTCGGCAAGGACGATGTCGTCTCGATGCTGATGCCAGCGACTCCTGAATCGCAGTTCGTCCTGTGGGGTGCTCAGGCGGCCGGGATCGTGAATCCGGTCAATTGGATGCTGGAGTCGGACATCCTCGTCCAGATGTTCCGCTCGGCCGGGACTAGGGTACTGGTCGCGTTTGGTGGCGACGAGCACGCCGAGATCTGGGCCAAGGCGGAGGCCGTAGCGCGAGAACTCCCGTCGCTGGCGGCGGTGGTTCGCGTCGGCGGAGCGGGTCCGGCGAAGGTCGCCGGCGTGCGCGTTATGGATTTCGCCGAAGCCATCGAACGGTATCCCTCCGACCGCCTTGTCTCCGAGCGGATCTTCTCGCCTGACGACACCGCCTCGCTCTTCCATACCGGCGGCACGACCGGTGCGCCGAAACTGGCACGCAACCTGCACCGAAACCAGGTGTTTTGGGTGTGGGCGGCAAAGTGCATGCTGGGATTCGACTTGACCGAGGTGCAGGTGGTCGGTGTCCCGGTTTTCCACGTCGCCGGCGCGGTGACCGCCTGTTTCAGCCCGTTGGTGAGGGGGGCGACAGTCGTGTTGATGACGTCTGCCGGATTCCGCCATCCGTCCGTGCTGCCGAACCTCTGGCGGATTGTCGACGCGTATCGGGCCAACATGCTGACCCTCGTGCCGACGTTGGTGAACCAGGTGCTGTCGATTCCGCTGGATGACGCGGACATCTCGACGCTGGCCTACGTCGCTTCGTCGACCGCGCCTCTGTCGATCACCGTCGCCGACGCCTTTCATCGCATGACCGGTCACCGCATTCGTGAAAGCTGGGGCATGACCGAAACCACGGCGGTCACCTGCATCACGCCACGTGTCGGGCAGGTAAAGGTTGGCAGCTCTGGCATACGGCTGCCGTACCAGCAGGTCCGCGTAGTGGTGCCGGACGGCACCGGGAACGTGGCGCGGGACTGCGCGCGCGGCGAGCCAGGTTTGGTTGTGGTGCGCGGGCCTTCGGTCTTCCCCGGCTACCTGGGGCAGGAGCAGGCTGCCAACTGGCTCGATGGCGACTGGCTGGATACCGGCGACCTCGGTTACTTCGACGCCGACGGCTGGCTGTGGATCACTGGCCGCTCCAAGGACCTGATCATACGGGGCGGACACAACATCGATCCGAAGATGGTGGAGGAAGTGCTGTTCGGCCACCCGGCGATCCAGGATGCCGCCGTGGTCGGTGCGCCCGATGCGCACGCCGGCGAGATGCCGGTCGCCTATGTGGTGCTGAAGCCGGGAGCGAGCGCCTCGGCGGACAGCGTTCTACGGTACGCCGCCGAACACACGTTAGAACGCGCGGCAATTCCAAAACACTGCTTCGTGCTGCCAGAAATGCCGAAGACGTCGGTCGGCAAGATCCAGAAGAACCTGCTGCGCGTCGACGCCATTGAGCGGATGTTCCGCGCGGCACTCGACGACATTGGCCGAAGCGCGGAGGTGCACGTCACCGACCGGGGCAGCAGCGGCTTCTTCGTGGAGATCCGTGTGCCGACGCTTGACGCCGACGATGCGGCCCTGGATGGCGCGTTGCGCGCCTTCACCATTCCCTATGCGGTTCGACTTGTCGAAGGGGCCTGACACATGAGCCGACGCATCGACCGTAGAACAGCCCGCAAGCGGCTGTTCGCCAGCGCCGCCTTGGCAAAGTTCGCCCCCGACATCGGCCATCGCCGCAGCGACGCCTGACCGGCCAACGTCCGACCATCGATTGCATTTATCAAAAAGGAACTACCGTGTCTACAAACTACAAGGCGCCCGTCGACGACTACGTGTTTCTGTTGCACGACGTGCTCGCGCACACCGCCCCACATGCGCTGGAAGGTATGGCGCGGGACGACACGCGGCAGGTACTCGAACAGGCCGCGCATTTCTTCGAGAAAGTCTGGGCACCTCTGGACGGTCCCGGGGACGAAGAAGGCTGCCACTTCGACAATGGCGCGGTCAGAACGCCGTCCGGCTACCGGGCCGGATACGCCGCGCTGTGCGAGGCAGGCTGGAACCGAGTTTCGGCCCCGGAGGAATCTGGTGGAGCGGGCCTGCCGGAGGTGATCGGTCGGGCCGTGGGTGAGTTCTCCACCTCGGCCTGCAATGCACTCGGCCTCTATGCGGCGCTGACCGCCGAAGCGAATGCGACGCTCCGCCGCACCGGCGAACCGTGGATGCTGGAGCACATCGTCCCAGCGATGGTGGCGGGCCGCTGGGCCGGCACGATGTGCCTGACCGAACCGCATTGCGGGACCGACCTGCGGCTGATGAAGACGCGTGCGGTGTCGCAGCCTGATGGTAGCTGGCGCCTCAGCGGCACCAAGATCTTCATTTCCGGCGGCGACCAGGATCTGACCGAGAATGTCATCCACCTCGTGCTGGCGAAGGTCCCGGGCGAGGATGGACGTATCAGCGACGACCTGTCAACGATCCGGCTTTTCCTGGTGCCCAAGCGTGTGGTGGACCCCGATAGCGGCATGCTGGGCGGATCGAACGGCGTCGTCGTGGCCGGGATCGAGCACAAGATGGGCCTGAAAGGCAGCGCGACCTGCACGTTGTCATTCGAGGATGCGCTGGCGTATCCACTGCGGGAATCGAGCCAGCCGGGCGGCGCGAATCGCAAGTCGTCGGCTGGCATGAGCGGCATGTTCGACATGATGAATTCGGCGCGCCTCGGCACCGGGATGCAGGCACTGTCGTCGGCAAGCCGCGCCTACGGTCATGCGGTCAACTACGCCCGCGAGCGGCTGGCCGGCCGGGCCGCCAAGGTGGAGGATCGCACGGGCGGCGCGGCGGACCCGATCGTCGTTCACCCTGACGTGCGCCGGCTGCTGCTGAAGCAGGTGTCCTTCATCGAAGCCGCCCGTGCCCTCGCGCTTCACGTGACGGCGCTGCTCGGCGAACCCGACGAGGCGCTGCGCGCCAAACGGAGCGCGATCGGCAGCCTGCTGACGCCGGTCGTCAAGGCATTCTTCAGTGATCGCTCCTTCGAATCGGCCAACGACGCCATGCAATTGATGGGCGGGCACGGCTATATCCGCGACAACGGCGTCGAGCAGCTTGTGCGCGACTCTCGCATCTTCCAGCTCTATGAGGGCGCAAATGGCGTCCAGGGGCTCGATCTCGTTCTACGCAAGCTGCCGGCAGGAGGCGGCCAGGCGATTAGAGACTTTCTCGAGCTCGTCGAACAGACAGCCGAAGAGGCGCTGGCCTACAAGGACATGCGCGTGCATGGGGAGACCCTCAGGCGATCAACCGATGCCATCAGAAGCTGTGTGGGCTGGTTTGCCGATCCGTCCAGGGACGCGTACGACGCCGGCGGCTCGTCCCACGACTTTCTCACGATGGTCGGGATCGTCGCCTGTGGGTGGATGTGGGCGCGAATGGGTATTGCCGCGGTATCCAAATTGGAACAGGCGGGAGACGCAACGTTCCTGGAGCGCAAGATGGCGTTGTGTCGGTACTGGTTTGAACGCGAAGTGCCGCTGGTATTCGCACTGAGCAACCGGGTGAAGACTGGCGCGGCATGCCTGATGGACCTGCCCGCCGAGCTCTTCTGAGTATTTCAACAAAGAGAACATCATGAAAACACAGATCACCGAACTCTTTGGAATTGAGCACCCAATTATCCAGGGCGGGATGCACTACGTCGGTTTCGCCGAACTCGCGGCTGCGGTCTCGAACGCTGGTGGGCTTGGAATCATCACGGCTTTGACCCAGCCTACGCCGGAGGCGCTTGCGAACGAGATTCGAAAAGCACGTGAACGGACAGACAAGCCTATTGGTGTCAATCTGACGTTCCTTCCCGCGCGCAATCCACCCGATTACCCGGGGTACATCCGCGCAATCATCGATGGCGGCATCAAAATCGTCGAAACTGCCGGCAACAACCCCCAGAAATGGCTGCCCACGCTCCACGAGGCTGGCATCAAAGTCATCCACAAATGTACCTCGGTACGTCATGCGCTTAAGGCCGAAAGTATCGGATGCGATGCCGTCAGTGTAGATGGCTTCGAGTGTGGCGGGCACCCAGGTGAGGACGATGTTCCGAACTTCATCCTTCTTCCCCGTGCGGCGGACGAACTCAAGGTGCCATTCGTAGCCTCCGGCGGGATGGCTGACGGTCGCTCGTTAGTGGCGGCACTGGCATTGGGAGCCGCGGGAATCAACATGGGAACACGATTCGTGGCGACGAAAGACGCGCCGGTTCACCAGAACGTCAAGGACGCAATCGTTGCTGCAACGGAACTGGACACTCGCCTGGTGATGCGCCCCCTCCGAAACACCGAGCGGGTGTTGACCAACGTCGGCGTAGAACGGTTGCTCGAGAAGGAGCAACGACTGGGTTCGGACATCACGTTCGAGGACATCGTGGAAGAAGTCGGTGGCGTCTATCCCCGGGTCATGAAAGGAGGAGAAATGGACGCAGGCGCCTGGTCGTGCGGCATGGTCGCCGGTCTGATCGACGACGTACCGTCGGTCAAAGATCTGATCGACAGAATCATCCGAGAAGCTGAGGAAATCATCGAGGCTCGCTTGCTTGGTATGTCGCGGGCATAGTTCTTCAGAGATTGGAGACAACACAATGGCTTTTCTTCTGCAGAGACTCGGACGCGGTGTAGCTACTGCGTCTCTACTGGTTGCCGCTATGAGCATGGGTACTGGCGTGATGGCTCAAGCGCTGACGCGTGCCGCGGCATCGCTGATTGTTCCCTATCCTGCGGGAAGTGCGTTCGACATGGTGGCGCGCCGCATTCAGACCGACCTGGGCACGAGCCTGGGCAAGACGGTCATCGTGGAGAACAACGGTGGCGCTTCCGGTTCTCTTGGTGCACAGCGACTGCTCAACTCCGACGGCAAAACGCTGACGATGCTGTTGGCATCGCCTAACGAACTGACGCTGCCTACGCTCGCGATGAAGAGCGTGCGCTACAAGCCCGAGGATTTTCGCATGGTGGCACTGCTCAGCAGCGGCGTGCTGGCCATCATCGCAAGACCTGACTATCCAGCCAATAATCTAAAGGAGTTCATCGAGAAGGCGAAGCAACCCGGCGCGCGGCCTTTGTCATTTGCCAGCACGGGCGTAGGCTCCATCTTCCATCTGGTTGGTGTCGATTTTGGTCGACGTCTGAACATCCCTATGACCCACGTGCCCTACAAGGGGGGCGCACCCGCACTACAGGATGTGATGAGTAGCCAGATAGATGTCACCTTCCTGCCGCTAATCCCGAACTCCATCGAGTCGGCAAAGGCCGGGAAGATCAAGGTACTGGGCGTGCTTTCGGCGGAGCGACACGCAGGCATGCCGAATGTCCCAACGGTGGATGACATCCCGGCGTTGCGCGGCTTCCACCACGCATTGTGGAACGGTCTATTCGTGTCGCCAAAGGTTCCGGAGGCGACGGCTGAGGAAATTGGCAAGGCTGTC
This sequence comes from Cupriavidus lacunae, assembly GCF_003353055.1. Lineage (GTDB taxonomy): Bacteria > Pseudomonadota > Gammaproteobacteria > Burkholderiales > Burkholderiaceae > Cupriavidus > Cupriavidus lacunae. The sequence goes on along the minus strand of NZ_QKWJ01000003.1, from coordinate 20,480 downwards.
AACCGCATCGTTAGCCAACCAAGCTATCGAGACTGGATAACCGAGCAAGGTAATTCGGCAGGGACGCCTATGAGCCTGGAACAGGCCTCTGCCTACTACCGCCAGGAATCCAGCCGTTTCGCACGTCTGGCAAGCGATATCAAACTTGAACGCGAATAGATGCGGCAGACCGAGGAGATTTTATGACTTTGGTTTTGCATGAAAGGGGATACGACATGATGGAGCAATCTCGGGTAACTCTAACCGGGTCAAGGTTTGGCCTTGATGCATCTATCGGCTTCGCAGCCGGTGAGGGAAGGGGGATCGGAGCGGTCGTACTCAATGCGGCAATGCACGCTGCCATGCATGGCGCAGTTCCAGTGTCGGTCTCTCTTCAGCTTGCATCGCCGCTCCTGCCGGGCGTGCCTGTGGAGGTCGTCCCCGAGTTGACTCGCGGCAATGCGGGATTGCAGTTCTGGAAACTGGAACTTATTCAAGAGGGCGATCCGGTGGGCTTCGCCTCGGTTGTATTGGAGTGCCTGGACCCTTCAATTTCCTACGTGCCGTGGGGGAAAGGGTGTCCGGTCCCGAACAGGGCCACGGGTGTAACCGAGAGTAAATCGGTTCTCCAAGTGACGAGGGCCTGCGAGGTCCTCCAAGACGATCTACTGCGCATCGCCGGAGACTTACCCACCTGGTTGTTCATTCGCTATCACGCTCGGGCGACTGCCGTAACAGATTTCACCTCGCTGAATCGTGTCGTGAAGACAGTCGAAAGGGGGATTTTTACCACAGTGGAGGTAGAAGTCCAGGTCGAACGGGAGGTTGTGGCTACGGCAACCTCGGTGTATTTCAAGCATGCGGGTGACTAACGGTAGACCGACGACGTGACTGCACGCAGCTACTCGATAGTGGCACGGGCAGGCAGGCTCGGCAGCCCTGTCCATCTCCCACACGCCGCCTCCGCAGCATTGCCTCACTCCAAGCTGACCACCCAACCTGACTGAAACCTAGCCATGCACACTGCATCACCACGCCCGGTGGACACCGGCACAGAAGAGTTGCAATGCGAAGTCCGCGAGCGCGTCGCCGTGATCACGCTTAACCGGCCGCAGGCGCGTAATGCGCTGTCCGACCGGTTGACGCCCGCGCTGCGGACCATGATTCGCGTCTGCGGGGACGATCCCGAGGTTGGCGCGATGCTGATCACCGGTGCCGGAAAGGCGTTCTGCGCCGGTGGCGACGTCAAGGGAATGGGCGACGCCGATACCCGGCGCGAACGCACGCCGGAAGAGCGGATCCTGGACCTGCAGGACAAGCAGCGCCGCCTGACCGGCGCGATCGTGGCGCTGCGCAAGCCAACGATCGCGGCGCTGCCCGGCCCGGCGGCCGGCGCCGGCTTGTCGATCGCGCTGGCCTGCGATCTTCGCATTGGCGCGGCGTCCGCGTTCATCAGCACGGGTTACGCCAGAATCGCGCTCAGTGGCGACTACGGCATCGCCTGGCTGCTGACGCGCCTGGTGGGGACCAGCCGCGCCCGGGAGCTGATGTTCCTGTCTGAACGGGTCGACGCGGGGCGCTGCGAGTCGCTCGGGCTGTTCAACCGGGTGGTGCCCGATGATCAGCTACCTGAGGCGTCCTTTGCCATGGCACGCGGCCTCGCCAACGGCCCGGGCACCGTCTTTGGCCATATGAAGGACAACCTGGACGACGCGTTGGCGCTCGGGTTCGAGGAGGCGCTGGATCGCGAGGCGGTCCGGCTGGTGGAATCGGCGATGAGCGAGGACCATTTCGAGGCGGTACGCGCCTTCGTCGGCAAGGTGGCCTCGCCGCCGACAGGGCGGTGACCCGCACGACGCCCCGCCTGCCGCGGCCGGGGTATCCCTGCGGCCAGGGCCGCCTTTCATGGACCGCGATCGGAAATCCCGGTGCTTAGCGTCTACGAATTAATGCGGTCTACGGCAACCCAAGAGGCTTCGCCTTCAGGGAGATACATCTAGTGCGAAGATGATGCGGTGCGCTATGGCCAATGTTGTGGCTATGCCATCGCATTCACAAGACAGTTGTGTGTGTCTTGCCGAAAGGCCGCGCTCACAGGAACGATGAGCACGGCTCGCAACGATGGCGATCTTCAGCACCAGGATGGTGAAGCAATCACCAGTTTTCCATCCAGGGCCGCAGGTCAAGCTCGAAAGTCCATGCGTCCCGTGGCTGTGTGTGAAGGTACCAATAGTTGTTGGCAATATGTTCGGGATTCAAAATTCCGTCCTGATCCTTCAACGCGTAGCGGTCCGGGAAGTTCGTGCGGATAAACTCCGTATCAATGGCTCCATCCACCACAACGTGCGCCACATGGATGTTCTTCGGACCGAGTTCCCGAGCCATGCTCTGTGCAAGCGCACGCAAAGCGTGCTTGGCGCCTGAGAACGCCGCATAATTTGCCTTGCCGCGGAGCCCTGCGGTGGCTCCGGTAAATATGATGGTCCCGCGTTCGCGCTGGACCATGCGTCTGGCGACCTCCCTGGCGTTCAGGAAGCCAGAAAAACATGCCATCTCCCAGATCTTGAAGTACTTTCGCGCGGTCTCCTCCAGGATAGGGGAGGGAACATTGGCTCCAATATTGAAAACCAGTACCTCAATGGGCCCAATTTCGGCCTCGATCTTTTCAATGAGCGCGGCTACCTCCTCCTCCTTGCGCGCATCGGTGCCGAATGCATAGGCAGTACCGCCCGCTTCCCGGATAGCCTCCAACAGTGGCTCAAGCTTGTCCGCCGACCGGCGTGTCACGCAGGCAATCATGCCCTCCGCAGCAAATCGCTTGGCAATTGCTCCACCAGTCGAGTCGCCGGCTCCTACTACAAGCGCAACCTTCCGTTCCTTTGCCGTCATCCCAGTCTCCTGTTTAACTAAACGATCGTTAGGTAAACGGACGTTACTTCATCGGGGGCTTCGGCGTCAAGCGAACGGTCAGCTTTTTCGGAGCGCCTCCAGTTGCTCGATTGCCTCTCCGAGGAAATGGCGACTGGATGCGAGAACTTGTTGCCGTGTCTTTTCGTTTTCCATCACGCGAGACAGCAGGATGGCTCCCACACACTGGGCAAGTAAGGCCCAGGCTGTTTCGGAATCCCCCAGCCGTTTCTGCCATTCGCTGTGAAGCCCCTTTGCGCTCCGCTCGACAATGCCGCGGACCTCCGGACTGGATCTGGCAATCTCAGCCCCCAAGGCGGGCAACACACAGCCCGATTCAGGATGTTGCGCGTGCCAGCTACTCAGATAATTCCGGATGCACCTGTCGAAGTCTTCGTCGTCTGTTCCGGCCAGCATCCTGCTGCTGTTCGCCAGTTCGAGTTCGAGGATCTCGGCGAACAACTCGGCCTTGGAGCCAAAGTGGCTATAGAAGGTGCCCCCGGTCAGTCCAATGGCTGCCATCAGCGCATCGATCCCGGTGGAGCCGAAGCCGCCCCGCTTTGCGATCGCCCGGCTACTGTCCAGAAGCTTCTTTCGTGTTTCCTGTTTGTGGGTGCTTGAGTAGCGCATCTCGGGTTTCCTCATATGGCTGTAGGTAGATACAAGGATCTTAGCATGACGGTCGTTTGGTAACCCTGCACGGCAAGCGACCAGCGTCATAGGCTCGAAGCGCAATCTCGCGTAGGTATTTCTCCTAGCCCATCACGATTGACACACCATACTTCATAGCATAGTCTCCGTTTACCAAACGACAGTATGGCAATGGGAGGAGTCTGGATGGGCAAGATCGTTGAGTTCTTTTTCGACGTGGGTAGTCCTGCTGCGTACCTGGCCTGGACGCAGCTACCAAAGATCTGCGATGAAGGAGGGGGCACGCTGGTCTTCAGGCCGATGCTGCTGGGCGGTGTTTTTCGCGCGACCGGGAACGCGTCTCCCGTTTCGGTTCCGGCAAAGGGGCGCTACGTGGAACTGGAGTATGGCCGCTACGCACGCAGGTATGGCGTGCCTTTCAAGACCAACTCTCACTTTCCCATCATCACGCTTCATCTCATGCGTGTCGTCACGGGAATGCAGATACGGCACCCCGAACGCTTCCATGCATTGCTCGCGGTGCTCTTCAAGGCCATGTGGGTCGACGATCTTGACCTTAACGACCCGGTACTCGCAAGCCGCACGTTGTCGGAGGCAGGACTGTCACCCGAGCAGGTCGATGGACTCGTCAATGACCCCCAGATCAAGGAGGCCTTGAAGGCGGCCACCGAGGAAGCAGTGACGCGGGGCGTCTTCGGTGCCCCGACCACATTCGTCAATGGTGAGATGTTCTTCGGGCAGGACAAGCTCGATTTCGTGAAGGAAGCGCTCATGGTCTGACGCCAGAAGCCAGGCGACACCAAGAAGAACATATTCAAGGAGACAGCATGCTTGGACTGATGCAGAACTATCCTCTGCTGATTTCTTCGCTGATTGATCATGCGAAGCGACACCATGCCGAGGGAGAGATCGTGACCAGGCGTTCCGATGGGACGCTGCACAGCTACACATGGCGAGACGTTGCCAGACGCTCGCATCAACTCGCGCATGCCATCGATGCGGAAGGGCTCTCCTTCTCGGATCGGGTAGCCACATTGGCGTGGAACGGGTACCGGCATCTGGAGTTGTACGCCGCTGTGTCCAGCTCGGGACGCGTGCTCCACACCATCAACCCGCGCCTTCCGCCTGACCAGATCGCCTGGATTGCAAATCATGCGGAAGACAGGATTCTCTGCTTCGAGGCTTCCTTCCTGCCTCTGGTCAAGGCGATTCATTCAAGCTGCACCACTATCCGTAAGTACGTGATGCTGTGCGAGCCGGAGCAACTTCCGGTGGATAGTGGTATTCCCAACCTCGAGAGCTACGAAGCCTGGATTGGCGGTCACGCCGAGCAATACGAGTGGCCGGTGTTCGACGAAAGCACCGCATCGAGCATGTGTTACACAAGTGGCACGACAGGAAACCCGAAGGGCATCCTGTATAGCCATCGATCGACCATGCTTCACACGTATGCCATGCCGCTCCCGGACGCGCTCGGAATATCGGCGCTCGATGTCGTTCTCCCTGTCGTCCCCATGTTTCACGTGAATGCCTGGGGCATTCCGTACGTGGCGATGCTGACTGGCTGCAAGCTGGTTCTGCCTGGCCCGGCGATGGATGGAAAATCCATCTACGAACTGATCGAAAAGGAAGGCGTCACGCGCACCGCCGGGGTTCCGACAGTATGGCAAATGCTGCTGGACCATGTACAAGCCAACCGGCTGAATTTTTCAACGCTCAAGATGGCGGTAATCGGCGGTGCGGCGGCAAGCTCCAGCATGGTTCGGGCCTTTCATGAGAAAGGCGTAGAGGCACGCCACGCATGGGGCATGACCGAAACCAGTCCGACCGGCACGGCCAGTTCGCCCAAACACACCCACGCACGATTGCCTGCCGACGCACGGGAGGCGCAACGGCTCAAGCAGGGGCGGGTCGCATTTGGATTCGACATGCGCACGATCGGCGGCGACGGCAACGAGGCGCCCTGGGACGGCGAAACCCAGGGCGAACTGGAGGTCAGGGGGCACTGGGTAGTCAGGGAATATTTCAAGGCGGAAGCCGGCCCACTGCTCCACGACGGCTGGTTCCGTACCGGGGACATCGCAACAATCGATCCAGATGGCTACATGCAGATCACGGACCGAAGCAAGGACGTTATCAAATCTGGCGGGGAATGGATCAGCTCCATAGAAATCGAGAATATCGCGATGGCGCACCCTGCGGTACAGATGGCCGCCTGTATCGGCGTACCCCATCCCAAGTGGAACGAGCGCCCGATCCTTGTCGTGATGAAACGCGCGGGCCATGACGTGTCGCGCGAAGAGTTGCTTCGGTTCTATGTCTCGAAAGCGGCAAAGTGGCAAGTGCCCGACGATGTGGTGTTTGTCGACGCGATTCCGCTGGGTGCTACTGGAAAAATGTTGAAAACAAAAGTGCGCGAGATGCTGGTGGATTACGTCCTGCACACCGCTTGAAGCCTGCACCACGCGACATCGATCAACCTGGAGATCAAGAATGAGAGAAGCCGTCATAGTTTCGACTGCCCGGACTGGCATTGGACGTGCGTTCCGAGGCGCGCTGAATGACATCAAGTCGCCGACGCTGATGGGACACGTGATTCATCATGCCGTGCTGCGCGCCGGCATCGAGGCGGGCGAAGTGGAAGACGTGGTAGTCGGTACCGCCATGGCAGCGGGTACGGCGGGCTCGAACATCGGAAGGTTGGCCGCGCTGGCAGCCGGACTGCCAGTCACCGTGTCCGGCCAGACGATTGACCGGCAGTGCGCCTCCGGGCTCATGGCCATTGCGACAGCCGCCAAGCAGATCATGGTCGACGGGATGGATGTCGTCATCGGTGGCGGCCAGGAGAATATCTCCGCGGTGCTGCAGCCGTTCTTCAAATGGATTGGCGACACGGTGGATCCCGCGCTCGTGGGTCGCGTGGCACATGCCTACATTCCCATGCTGCAAACCGCGGAGATCGTTGCGAAAAGGTATGGCATCAGCCGGGAAGCGCAGGACGCCTATTCGTTTGAAGCCCAGAGGCGTACGGCTAATGCGCAGGAGATGGGCCTGTTCAATGCCGAGATCGTTCCGATCACGACCAGCATGGCCATTGCCGACAAGCAGACCGGAGTCGTGTCGCACCGGCAAGTCACGCTGGACAGGGACGAAGGTAGCAGGCCGGACACGACGATGGAAGGCCTGGCCAAGCTTGAACCGGTAGTGGAAGGGGGATGCATTACTGCTGGCAACGCCAGCCAGTTGTCCGACGGTGCGTCGGCGTGCGTCCTGGTGGAGCGTGCCGTCGCCGAGCGGCGGGGACTGACGCCGCTGGGTGTGTATCGGGGCATCGCGGTAGCCGGGCTGGCGCCCGAGGAAATGGGGATTGGCCCGGTCTTCGCGGTACCCAAGCTGCTAAAGCAGCATGGGCTGAAGGTGGATGACGTTGGCCTGTGGGAGTTGAACGAAGCCTTCGCATGTCAGGTGCTCTACTGTCGCGAGAAGCTTGGCATCGATCCGCAGAGGTTGAACGTCAACGGTGGAGGGATTTCCATCGGTCATCCGTTCGGCATGACCGGTTCACGCCTGGTAGGGCATGCGCTGATCGAAGGAAAGCGGCGAGGGGCACGCTACGTTGTAGTCACGATGTGCGTGGGCGGCGGAATGGGTGCTGCTGGCCTGTTTGAAGTGCTTTGATCCGTCGTTGTCTCCTGGTTTCAGTCCCTTCAACTCAATCAGCACACCACCAACATGACAGTCTACGAAAGCCCCATTCGTGATTTTCAGTTCGTCTTGCATGAACTGCTCCAGGTATCGGAAGTATCCAAGGCGTGCGGTCTGCCGGAGCTCGATGTCGAAGTTATCGACCAGGTTCTCGACGCGGCTGGCATTTTTTCGAATGAAGTGATTGCCCCGCTGAACGCCATCGGCGACACCAGGGGATGCCGCCTCGATAGTGAGGGAAAGGTCTCGACACCCACCGGATTCGTGGCCGCGTATCGCCAGTTTTCGGAAAGCGGATGGTGTGGCCTGGGCTGCAGCCCGGAGTATGGAGGCCAGGGATTCCCGTCGGTGATCGATAGCGCCGTCACCGAGATGTTGAGCGGCGCCAACATGGGATGGGCGGCCTATCCCGGTATGTCGCACGCGACGTACGTCAACATCGAGGCAAATGGCTCGGCGGAACTGAAGGCGCAACATCTGCCAAAACTGGCATCGGGCGAGTGGGCTGGCACCATGTGCCTGACCGAGCCGCACGCGGGAACCGATCTCGGCTTGTTGCGCACGCGTGCAGTCCCCGTGGGAGACGGCAGCTATGAGATCACGGGCACCAAGATCTTCATCTCGGGTGGCGATCACGACCTGACGGACAACATCGTGCATCTGGTCCTGGCGCGGTTGCCGGATGCCCCGAAAGGTGTGAAGGGTATCTCGCTGTTCCTCGTCCCGAAGTTCCAGGTGGGCAAGGATGGATTGCCAGGCCGTCACAATGGCGTGACATGCGGGAACGTGGAAGAGAAAATGGGCATTCACGGAAATTCAACCTGTACGCTCAATTTCGACAGTTCAATCGGCTGGTTGCTCGGCGAGGCGAACAAAGGTCTGGCGGCCATGTTCGTACAGATGAACCACGCCAGAATCATGGTCGGCATTACTGCAATCGGTGTCATGCAGGCTGCATATCAGAAGGCCCTGGCCTATGCGAAAGAACGCGTGCAGGGCCGCACGGCTGGAAATCCGGCGAATGCGGCGGCAGATCCCATCGTCGGGCACCCGGATGTCCGGCGCATGTTGTTGACGCAGAAAGCGTACGTCGAAGGCTTGCGCGCCGTCGCACTGTGGACGGCTCAGTTGAGCGACACGCAACGCCTCCATCCTGATCTCGTGGTGCGCGATCAGGCGACTGATTTTCTCGGGCTGATGACGCCGGTGCTGAAGGCCATGGCAAGCGATGTCGCTGTGGAATCGACACTACTCGCCATGCAGGTCTACGGCGGGCATGGGTACATCCGGGACAACGGCGTAGAGCAGCATTTGCGGGACGTGAGAATCATCGGTCTCTATGAGGGAACAAACGGCGTGCAGGCGATGGATCTGTTGGGACGTAAAGTCCTTGCGGACGAGGGCCGCCGTCTGGCGACGTTCCTGCAGGTGGTCTCGGCATTCGTCGACGAGCATGGTGGCGTAGACGCGCTCAAGGCTTTCACGCAACCTCTCGGTGATTTGATCGGTGAAGTGGAGGCAACGACGAGGATCATCTTCTCGGATGCCGCTGGGAACGCGCACACGGTGGGCGCTGCCGCTGCACCGTTCCTGCGTCTGGTTGGGCACCTGGTGCTCGCCTGGATGTGGGCGCGCGCGGCGGTCATTGCCCTGGGCAAACTCGATTCTGGCGATCCGATCTACGCCGCGAAGCTGTCGACTGCACGCTTCTACTACCAGCGTCTGCTTCCGGAAACACTGGCGTTGTGCGCCGAGATTCGCGCGGGGGCCGCAGTGGTGATGGAGGCAGACGTCGAGTTGCTGTAATGCCGGTTCTCTATGGGGCTGCGCGCAGATTGCATTTGGAAAACCAATCGGAAACATTATGAGAACGCGTATTACGGAGTTGTTTGGCATCCAGCATCCTATCATTCAGGGTGGTATGCACTACGTTGGCTTCGCGGAGATGGCCGCCGCTGTGTCGAATGCTGGTGGGCTTGGCATCATTACCGGCCTGACGCAAAAGACGCCGGAGCTTCTGGCCCGCGAAATCGAACGCTGCCACAGCATGACGGATCAACCATTTGGCGTGAATCTTACGTTCCTGCCTTCGTTCAATGCGCCACCTTATGAGGAGTACATTGCCGCCATTCGCGAGGGTGGGGTACGTATTGTCGAAACGGCGGGGCGTAGTCCCCAGGAGTACATGCCATTGCTCAAGGCTGCGGGCATCAAAGTGATTCACAAATGCACATCCGTGCGCCATGCACTGAATGCCGAGAAGATTGGCTGCGACGCGGTCAGTGTGGACGGGTTCGAGTGTGGAGGCCATCCTGGCGAAGACGATGTGCCAAACATGATTCTCTTGCCACGTGCCGCCGAAGAACTGACCATTCCGTTTATCGCTTCGGGTGGCATGGCGGACGGCCGCAGCCTCGTTGCGGCACTTGCATTGGGTGCGGACGGTATCAACATGGGCACGCGCTTTGTGGCGACTGTTGAAGCGCCGGTCCACGATAACGTCAAACAGGCCATTGTGGCGGCGTCGGAGCTTGATACGCGACTGGTAATGCGGCCGCTGCGAAACACAGAGCGTGTGCTGAAGAACGTCGGTGTGGAGCAGTTGCTGGAAATCGAGCGGGACAAGGGCGCATCGTTGAAGATCTCCGACATTTACGAACAGGTGGCAGGTGTCTATCCGAGAGTGATGGTGGAGGGCGAAATGGATGCGGGCGCGTGGAGTTGTGGGATGGTCGTCGGCCTGATCCGCGATATCCCAACTGTAAGCGCATTGATTGCGCGGATCATGGAAGAGGCCGAAGGGCTGATCTCCAATCAGCTATCCGGGTTGCTGCGGGCGCCGGCGATGGCCTGACTGTTGGACTGACAAGGCAGAACAACCCTGAGGCGCGTCGTGTGTTGCCGAAACGAGGTGCCAAGCAAAGTAGGCGCCTCCATCTTTGAAAAAAGAGGGAAATCGGCTGTGCGTTGGGCACTATTTGCCCGGCGTCCCAGGTGGGGGCAGGCCGATGGGACTATTTTTTGGCCTCTAGAAGCGGACCGTTAGCGCGGCCATGTCCGACATCTGAATGACCGGCTGTGCGCGAATGGCAACGGCGCTTCCTGGCCGGTCTCTGCCCCCATGTTGCGCACCTGCGCCTTCTTGAACAGGCCCCCGCCGAGTGCTCAGGAGCTGCGGCGGCTCCGCCGCCCCCGCCACCGGATAGCCAATAACGCAGACGCCCCCGGTACGCGGTGTCACACCCCGCTGAGGTGCTGGCAATGTTCGCGAAACCGTCCGAACTGGAGGCGCATTTGAATGTGCGCTTGCTGGTGCGCGGCACGCGGAAGGTGACACTGGCGGAAGCCGGGCACGGCTATGTGGCGTCCTGCCGGCGCGTGCTGGAAGTAGACATCTCGGAAATCGAACGCACGGCCGCCGGCGAATATCTGATGACGCGGCGCGCGTAGCCGGGTCGGCGATGTCGCCGGGGACGGCCAGCACGACCGGGTCTTCCCACGGTTAGATGCTGCGGGCGGCGGAGACGACGACGTAGGCGCGCTCGCGGTACGCGTTGACCAGTTGGGCGCCGATGCCTTGGGACGCGCCAATGATCACGGCAACTTGTGGACAATGTGATGCAGGCGTTCCCAGCCGCCCAGGCACGCATGGGATCTGAGCTAGGACGTTGAGCGCCGCCAGTTCGGCTGCCTGCATGCCTTCTTCGAGGGTGAGCTCCTTGCTGACCAGTCCCTGCCGTCGGCTCACCGTGGCCAGAGGAATTCGAAGTTTCCGACTTGCGGCGGAAAGGCTTCCGGTATCGGTAGCCGCCAGCAGAATCACCATTGCCTCGAGCCGATCCATGGCCTTCCACCAATGAGAGGGTAGTTCTCAATTCTACAGCTATTCAACAGATCGGCAGGAGCATAAATTTCCGAACAGCCAGGCCGTGCCGGAGCATCGGTCAGCGCTGCTCGGCGATTCGCCTCGCGCTTCGGTTTGGCAACCCACCCATTGGAGTCATCTATGACGTTCGAGACGCTCAAAATGAGCCGCGACGGTGCGGTTCTTTTCGTGGGGATATCCGCACCAGGTATCAGTCCTGGCGTGCGTCGGCTGCGTAGCACGTCGGGGCAACGGCTTAGCCCTCGGCCAGGCGCCGGTGGCTACGGATCGCTGTCGACGATTGCCGCCCAGACCATGAGCGCATCGCTGACGGCCGCCATGCTACTGATGGTACTGGCAGGTTCGATGTACGTCATGAGTATTGCCCTTGGGCGCCTGGGTTGCGTCCTACGCTAGCGCATGGTGAGCCCCATTGCGTCATCCGTCAGAGGACGCCCTTGCTTGAAGGAGTGCACTATGCGCCCGCACTATGCAACCGAGAAGGACTGGCCAGAGGTGGAAGCGCTTCTGAGCGCTTCGTCACTGGCTCTCGATGGGATGCACGAGCACCTCACGCAGTTCCTCGTGGTCCGTGACAAGGCTGGACTTCTGGGTTGCGCCGGCATTGAGCGGTACGAGACGACGTGCGTGCTTCTGGCACTCGCCGTCGTGCAACGCGCAAGGTCCGCAGGCCTTGGCGAACTGTTGATCGCCGCCATCGTGGCTGACCTTCGGCTGCAAGGCGTCGAGTCGATCGTGCTGCAAACCAGGAGTGCGTCCGGCTATTTCGCGCGCCTGGGCTTCACGCAGATCGACATCTCGGAGTTGCCGCAATCGGTCCGCCCCGCTCAAGCGTTCGGCCGCGACCGGAATGACATCGGGATGCTGATGCAGTCCGCCTTGTGAGCGACACCCATGCGTGGGTGGCTTGGCAGATGAAAGCGAATCGGCTGCCGATTGATTTACGCGGTTTTCTCGCAATGGAGAGCGAAATGAGACGCCTGGCAGCCGTGTTGCTCCCTTGGACCCTGTTAAGCGGCTGCGCAACGGCGCCGTCGATCGGCGTGCTGGGCGCCTACTTTCCCGACTGGCTGTTTTGCATTGTCGGCGCCATCGTCGGGACCGCACTGGTTCACACCGCATTGCGTGCCGCCGGCCGTTTGCCGCAGCCTGGCGAACTGACCCTGCCGCTGGCCTATTCCGCACTGACGGCGATCCTGGCGTTGTCCGGCTGGCTGGTCTTCTTCCAAAACTGATTCTGAGATATGGTGATGCCCGAAGAAACTGTAGATCGAAGCCGTCATGGCCGCGCTATTGCGATACTGCTGGCCGTGGCGGCGATCGGCCTGGCTGTCTTCGTCGTGTGGCGGCTCGATGCCGCCCCGCGCACCGACGATGCCTATGCGTATGCGGACACCATCAATGTGGCGCCGGAGGTCAGCGGGCGCATCGTTGAATTGGCCGTCAAGGATAATCAGGCAATCCGGCGCGGCGACGTGCTGTACCGGATCGACCCGCGGCCGTTCGAGATGCAACTGGCCAAGGCACGCGCCACGCTGACCGCGCTCGATCGCGAGATCGAACTGACGCAACGGTCCGTCAACGCGCAGAAACTCGGTGCTGCCGCGGCGGCGGCCAACATCGAGCGCGCACGGGCGGCCGCCGAGCAGGCGAAGGATACCCTGGCCCGCACGGAGCCGCTGCTAGGCACCGAATACGTGTCGGCCGAACAAGTCGACCAAGCGCGGACCGCCAGGCGCTCCGCGCAGGCGCAACTGAACGCCGCAGTGCTCGATGCGGAGCGCGCCACCGCCGGCATCAGCGGCGTCGATGCGCTGGTCGCCAGGCGCGAGGTGGTCAAAGCCGAAATCGCGCTGGCCGAGCTCAATCTCGAATACGCGATCGTGCGCGCGCCATTCGACGGCATCGTGGTCAACCTCAGGACCTCGGTCGGCCAGTTTGCCGCGGCAGGCCATCCGGTGTTTACGCTGGTCAACACCACCCGCTGGTATGTGGTCGCGAACTTCCGCGAAACCGATCTTGCGCATATCAAGCCGGGACAGCGGACGCAGGTCTACGTGCTCGGCCAGGCGGACAAGCGCTTCCGCGGCGTGGTCGACTCGGTCGGCTACGGCGTGTTCCCGGACGATGGCGGCGCCGACGCGGGCGGGCTGCCCCACGTGCCCCGTTCGATCAACTGGGTGCGTGTGGCGCAGCGCTTCCCGGTTCGCATCCTGGTCGAGAAACCCGACCCGGCAGTATTCCGCATCGGCGCTTCGGCCGTGGCGATCGTGACGCCCAAGGCGTAATCCCTGCCATTTCTTGAGGAGCAGAGCCATGAGCACGCAAGCCGCCCATCGCCCGGGCGCCAGTAGCGCATCGGCGCTGGCATGGATGCCGGCATGGATCCGCGCGGAACTGGCGCCGTTCCCCGGGCGTACGCGAGCGACGTGGCGCTTCGTGCTGAGCGCCGCGCTGGTCACCGTGATCTCGATGGCGCTGCAGGTGCCGAACCTGCCGCTGTCGCTGATAGTGGTATTCATCACTGCGAGGGAGAACACCGTACTGACCCGGATCTCGGGGATCATCCTGGTGATCGGCGCGGTCATGGCGGTAGCGGCCGGCCTGCTGCTGGTGAAGTTCACCATTGACTACCCGCTGCTGCGCATTCTCGGCGCCTGCGCGATCGCCTTCTGCGGCATGTATTTCATGCGCATCAGCAAGCTGGGCCCGATCGGCTTCCTGGTTGCAATGTTCGTCTTCTATTTCCAGAGCTTTGTCGACCTGGGGATCGGGCCTGAGGCGCTGGTGCGCACACTGCTGTGGGTATGGGTCGCGATGACCTACGCGATCGTCCTGACGATCACGGTCAACTTGCTGTTCCTGCCGAGCCGCCCGGCACGCCTGCTGATCGACGAGATGCGCCGCCAGCTCGACCACGTGCTGGACCAGCTCGAGGCGCGCCGCACGCAAACTCCGTTGCGGCCGCGCAGCATGGCATCGGTCGCGCAGGGCGTGCTGCTGCTGCACCGTCACGTGGCCTTCGCGGTCGAGGGAGACAAAGCCTGGCGGCGCGACCGCGCGCGCCATCTGGCGCGCATCGCGGCGATGGACCGTCTTGCCACCGCCGCCGCGCACCTGTCACGGCTGCCGATGGGGGCGCTATCGCCGGCGCAGGCCGCAAAGGTTGGCGTACTGCACGCGCATTGCCGGGCGCTGCGCACATCGCTGCACGACGGCACGCCGTTCACCTGCGCCCCCCTGGCTGTCGGCACCGCCGACGGCCCGCTGGACAGCGTGCTGAGCGAAATGGGGCATGCGCTGCAGGCGGCTGGCGAGCCGGAACCGCTGCCCGCGGCGCCCATGAAGAGAGAGCCCCTGGTCTACCCCGATGCCTTCAGCAATCCCGCTTATGGCCGCTTTGCGCTGAAAACCGTGCTGAGCGCCATGCTGTGCTACCTGTTCTATTCCGCCGTGCAATGGCCGGGCATCCACACCGCGATGCTGACCTGCTTCGTCATTGCGCTGCCGAGCCTCGGCGCGATGTCGCACAAAGGGCTGGCGCGCGTGGTCGGCTGCGCGCTGGGCAGTGTCGTGACGCTGGCGGCGACGGTCATCATCATTCCGCATCTCGATACCATCACCGGCCTGTTGGCCTTGACCCTGCCGATCATCGCGGCCGGCGCCTGGGTCGCGGCCGGCTCCCCGCGCACCAACTACATCGGCCTCCAGTTTGTCTTCGCCTTCGGCCTGTCCCAGCTCGGCCAATTCGGGCCGAGCATCGACCTGACCGAGATCCGCGACCGGATGATCGGCATCCTGGTCGGTGTCGCGGTGTCGATCGCCGTTTCTGCGGCGATCTGGCCCGAGCGCGAGGGCGACGCGCTGAAGGACATGCTCGGGCGACTAGTGCGCAGCGTCGCCGATCTGGTGCGCGCCGCGCACGACAGCCGGGACGCTGCCGCCCGGCGCGACGCGGTCGACAAGGCGCGCCTGCGGGGCTGGTCGCTGCTGACGCAGAACCGCGAGATGCAGGCGCGCGTGGCGCTCGAACCTGGCTGGCAGTATGCGCACGACTCGGTCACCCCGGAAATTACAACGGCTCTGGCGCAGGCGCAGGAAATCCTGTTCGCAGTCGACTGGCTCCATCTCCGAATGCAGCACGCCGGCCCGAACCTGCCGCAGCCGATTGCCGATTCGTTCCGGGCGTGGCACGAGTATGTTGCCATTCGGCTGGAACGGATTGCGGGCCGCCTCGACGGGCAGGTGTTGCCCCCGCCGGCGCAGCCCCCGGCCGACGCCTTCCCGGCCGTGGCCGGCGCCAGCGCGGCATTGCGCGAGCCGCTGGCCGACATCGTGCAAGCCGCGCATGTGCTGGAGGATCGCATCGCGCAGCTTGACCACCGTCTGTCGCCGCCGCTCATATGACCCACGACTGAACCATGCACACCCGCGCACCGTATCGACTTTTCCCGACGCGGCTCGCCGCCATCGCAGCGGCCGTCTCGCTGCTGCTTTCCGGCGCCGGTTGTGCGCTGATCCGCGAGGAGAAGGCCCCGGCGGCACAGATATCCGCCGAACAGGTTCGCCTGGCCCAGGACAGCCAGTTGCCGCAGGGCGACTGGCCATCGACCGAATGGTGGAAGGCCTACGCGGATGACCGGCTCGATGCGCTGGTGGCGCGGGCGCTACAGGATTCGCCGACGATGGCGGTGGCTCAGGCACGCGTCGAAGCCAGTCGTGCCCAGGCGAAACTGGTCGATGCGTCGACCGGCCTGCTGGTAGGGCTGTCTGCATCGGTCAACCGGCAGCGCGTGTCCGAGAACGGTTTCCTCGGGCCGTTCGCCCATACCAACCCTCAGATCGGCACGACCGGTCCCTGGTACACGGAAGGCACGATCGGCCTTGTCGCTGGATACTCGGTCGATCTGTGGGGAAAAAACAGGGCGCGCGTCAACGCCGCGCTGGGCGTGACCCGGGCGAGCCAGGCCGAGGCCGCACAGGCGGCCCTAGTGCTGTCGTCGCAGGTGGTCCATGCCTATTACGACATCCAGACCACGTATGCACTGCACGACCTGCTGGTAAAGGCGCGCGACATTCGGCAGGAGCAGGTGCAAGCCAGCCAGACCCGCGCCGCGCGCGGCCTGGTGGCTCGCACGCAGGTGGAAAGCGCCGAGGCCCAGCGTCTGCAGCTTGACCAGCAGATCCGCTCGACACAGGCGCGTATCCGTACGCTCCATGAAATGCTGCGGCTGTTGACCGGAGCAGGACCCGATGGCCTGCCCGCGATCGCGCCACGGCCGCTGCCGGACAGCGTCGGCGGCGTCCCGCCGACGCTCGGCTATGAGCTGCTCGCGCGCCGGCCCGATCTGCAGGCGATGCGCTGGTATGTGCAGGCGTCGATGGACCAGATCGACGCGGCGAAGGCCGAGTTCTATCCGAGCTTCGACATCCGCGCATTCATCGGGCTGGATTCGATCCATCTGTCCGACCTGCTGCGCAAGTCGAGCCGCCAGATTAACCTGATTCCGGGGCTGAGCCTGCCGATACTCGACAGCGGGCGGCTGAATGCGAACCTTGCCGCAACGCGCTCGCAGAGCGATCTGATGATCGCCCAGTACAACGAAGCGGTACTGAAGGCGGTGCGCGAAGTTGCGCAAGCCGGCATCGAACTGGATGACCTGGGCGAGCAGCAGGCCATGCAGGCCGGCAAGCTAAAGACCGCCACCTTTGCTTCGGATAGCGCCACCGCGCATTACCGGCGAGGCCTGCTCGACAAGG
Source organism: Cupriavidus lacunae (assembly GCF_003353055.1). Taxonomy (GTDB): domain Bacteria; phylum Pseudomonadota; class Gammaproteobacteria; order Burkholderiales; family Burkholderiaceae; genus Cupriavidus; species Cupriavidus lacunae. The sequence continues at coordinate 3,592 of NZ_QKWJ01000003.1, read as the reverse complement.
TCACAGCGCGAGAGGCGATGCTGCCGGTGCTGACGGAGCAGAGCCAGGCCGTCGAGATCCGCAGCCGGCAGATCCATGCGGCGGTGACCCTGGCGACTGTGTTGGGGGGCGGATACGTTGCCGAGGGCGGCGGCAAAGGGCAGTTGGCGAAGACCCAATGACCGCCCGGGCAGTTCCGGAAACTTCAGTCGCTTAGGGGCCGTTGATCCGGGTGAAGTCGGGCCGGCGCGTTTCGCTGAGGGCCGTGAACGCTTCCCGCGCTCCATCGCTTTGCAGGCGCTTCGTGAACACAGCGCGGTCAGCGCCCATCCGCGACGCGAGTTTCTCCACATCGCGCATGATTTGCTTCATTGCGGTCATAGATCCGTACGGTATCAAAACCTAGGACCGCACATCATTGGCAACTTGATGGCGCAGCCGGCCTTGCCTACCGTCTGCCCTTTAACTTTCGCCTAGGTAGTGGTGGTGGATTACACAAAAGCTCATCGTTCTACAGATCAGCGGCGCGGTTTTGATGATCGCGATGCAAGTGTGTCTGCAAGTACCGCCTCGATCGTGATTGCAGCAAGTGACTTTCGAACGCCATCTTCGATCGAATCATAGACGTGGCTCAGCGTCGACCCGATGCCTCGCCCGATGGGGCAGGCCTGGCTGGGTTTTGAAGGGTGAAGCGCAAAGTGCGCGCCCTCTTCAAGCGCATCAAAGACGTCGAGCAGGGTGATTGCGTCCGCGCTCCTGGTCAGGCGCCATCCCGCATTGATGCCGCGAAAACTCTCGACAAGGCCGCCTTTTGCCAGCAACCCTAGCGTGCGACGGATTACCACCGGATTGGTGTTAACGCTCGCAGCGATCCGATCGGACGTCACCGGGTCGGGATTTTCTCTCGTGACGAGTGCCATCCACGCGAGGATGTGGGTCGCCACGGTCAAGCGGCTATTGGCGCTCATCGGAAGCCTGTATTAGTCAATTTAGTTGTAACCATATTCATTACAGCAAGGGTTGTCAACTCGATATGGTTTGATGCAGCACCCGGCCATACCGTTTTCCTGTCCGTGGACGTCAACTCTTCATGAAGAAAGACTTGTGCTGATGGCGAGGATGGTTTACGGTGTAACTGAGTTAGTTACATCGAACGTAATGCCGATACGCGTAGGCGCTACGACGTTTCCATAGCCAGACGGAAACGAAGCAGTCGTCCCTTGATCTTCAATACCGAAACGAGAACCCCGCAGATGTCCACACTCTTCGATCCCGTCCAGATTGGCGCGCTAAAGCTGAAGAACCGCATTGTCATGGCACCGCTCACGCGCATGCGTGCCTTCGCTGAACGCAGCCCAAGTGCCATCAACGTTCGGCATTACGCGCTGCGTGCGAGTGCAGGACTCGTCATTACCGAAGCCACTTCAGTGACCCCTCAAGGCGTTGGCTATCCCAACACGCCGGGCATCTGGACGGAGAGGCAGATCGCTGGCTGGGGCGAGGTAACTGCCGCAGTACACGATGCGGGCGGCCTGATCGTCTCCCAGTTGTGGCACGTTGGGCGAGTTTCCGATCCCGTCTACCATGATGGCCAACTTCCGGTCGCACCGAGCGCCATTGCGCCGGAAGGCCATGTCAGTCGAGTGCGGCCCCAGCGCCCGTACGCTGTACCGCGTGCGCTGGAGAGCGATGAAATTCCCGGGATCGTCGAGGATTTTCGGATCGGCGCCGAAAATGCAAAGCGCGCTGGTTTTGATGGCGTCGAGCTTCACGCGGCAAATGGCTACCTCTTTGATCAGTTCCTGCACGACGGATCAAATCAGCGGACCGACCGCTATGGCGGTTCGATCGAGAATCGCGCGCGGTTCCTGCTTGAGGCAATCGACGCATTGCTCACGGTTTGGCCGGCGGACCGCATCGGCGTGCATCTGAACCTGATGTCGAGCGCATACTCGATGAGCGATTCGAATCCGCGCGCGCTGTTTACGTATGTCGCCGAGCAGCTCAACGAGCGCAACATCGCTTTCATTTTTGCGCGCGAGGCGCTGGATCGCGGCGACGAACGCATCGGTCGTGACGTGCGAAGAATCTTCCAAGGGGCCTATATTCTCAACGAAGGGCTGACCAGGGAGAGCGCTGAGCTGGCCATCGAACGGGGCGAGGCGGACGCGGCGGCATTTGGTCGTTCGTTTATCGCGAACCCTGATCTAGTCGAGCGTTTTCGACGCGGTGCGCCGCTCAGTAGCATCAAGCCGGAAACGCTCTACACGGATAACGAAACTGGCTACAACGACTACCCGTTGCTCGATGAAGCTGTCTGAAAGTGAGGAGGCCTGGCGGGCGGCGCAGCAACGGGATTGGAGTTGGTCGCGCGACTTGGGGCAGTGATGCGGCATATGCATGGCGGCCCTGCGCGCTTCGACATCTACGTAGTACCGTTCCGACAGATCGGTCTGCCGGATGAGTTCCTGGATGCAGGGGCGCTCCCAACGCTGCACGAGCGCTATGGCATATCAGCAAGCGTGATGGCTGAATCGATTAGGCAGTGGGTCAAGTAGGGATCGGGTGCGGGCTCCTTGCGCAGCTTCGCTAGTATGGCGCGTTCGCCTGCACACCAAAGAGGAAAGGCTGAAGTAGAGCAGACTTCAGCCTTTCAAATACATTGTCTTGACCGACCGAGACTCGCCGGGTGCGGCCCAATGCCGAGCGCAACCCGATTGTTCCTCCTTGACCGGCTGCGTAGGGCAGAAGATGACCCCACAAGGGACGTTCGAACCGGCGCGAACAGGATGCCCGCTTCCTGGAAACAACAGTCGTCCGCCCTGCAATGCCGAACGCCCAAATGCCGAGGCGAGAAGCAAGCTGTGCTGCCTCCAGGGTCCGTTGACGGCACGGACCGGTCGCTTGAGTGACCGCATGACCGCGAGAGCGAACGGCCGAGAATGGCCGACAACGGCCCTCCCCAGCACGCCGAACCTCGGCGCTGGATCCGCCTGGGCCGGCTTCTTATCGCTCTTGCGACGACAGCCGCCATGTCGGAGTGCCGTCGTCGAAGCTGTCGAACCACTCCCGGATCGCGTCGGCCACAATGCTTGGATCGCAAGTGGCGGCATCCGGAACGCATGCCCGAATGAGATCTTCGACGTCAAAGCGTCGTTCCGCCCGAGCCCGCCAGGCATCGCGGTTGCGGGCGAGGATAGTGAGGTGCTGGTCGCGGATCGGGATGTAACGCATGGCGATGACACGGAATGGAGTCCCGTATTGACGGCCGCCTCGCCGACTTCTTGAGCCACGCCCGGTGAGCAAAGAGCGAACTGACCTACAGATCCTGGCTCAGCGTCGGCGAGAATTGCACGGCAGTCCAGCTAATTCCGGATTTCCAGTCCAGCAAACTGATCTGTAGTCCGGCTAATTCCGGTTTCCTACAGATCTGTGAGGAACCAGAATTCCCTGGACTGCGTTTCCCGAAAAATCAATGACTTAACATCTAATTTCGTAACTGCTCAATAACCCGGGGCGAACGGCGGCACCCTGTTCAAGCAGAGCGCAGGAGGCGTTGTTCAAGCAGGTGTGGTAGTGGTGGGATGTGATCGCTGCACGAGATGCGGTCTGT
>NZ_QKWJ01000029.1 GCF_003353055.1 Cupriavidus lacunae | reverse complement strand
GCTACGCTGCGCAGGGGATTCTCCCCGCGCAAAATCAGGGCAGCGCTGTTCCGCTGCATGTGAAGAAATGGATGCAGCTTAAACTCGGTTGAAATCTGTCTTGACCGAGGGGTCCACTTTAAACAAAAGGCCGATGCATTCAGGGCGATGAATCCCAACGCGAAAGTCCCGGTTCTTATCGATCATTCCTCCAGGCCTGGAGAGGGCGATGTGATACTCAGCGAATCCGCCGCAATCCTGGTCTACCTTGCTGAGAAGACCGGGCAACTTCTTCCGACGGACAGTGCCCGCCGCGGCAAGGTCTTCGAACAGCTTTTCTTCCACGCGTCTGGCCTGAGTCCTGCCTTCCTTCAGGCGTTTTTGGTCGCCATGCAGTCATCACCACAGCCTGAGGCCCAGGCACGCGCTCTGGCAGAGGTTGACCGGGTGCTAGGCGTGCTCGATTCCGGCCTCGAACAGCACCAGTACGTTGCCGGTGACGCATACAGCATCGCGGACATTGCTCATTTCGGGTGGGTCTGGCGCCATCAGGCAATCAATGCGTCCTTAGACAAGTTCCCATTTATTACGCGTTGGTATGGCGAACTCTCGGCGCGACCCGCAGTCGTCACCGCCGTCACAAAGACCCTGGCCCTCGCTCAGTAGCGCCGCACCACATCCTGCATCTTCCTGAAGCAGTTGCTACAGGAAATGGGGACACGCAAGAGATTTCGACACAATGCGACCGCAGAGGTCCACCGCCATTGATTAAGGAGTGTGTGATGAATGACCGTACCCACGAACTGCTCTATCGCAACCTCCAGGAGGTCTTCGGTGAAGGCGACGCAACGCGTCGTCGCGCGGCAATCGAGGCGCTCTATACCGAGGACTGCGTGCTCTACGTACCGACGGAAGTATTCGTCGGGCACGACGCTCTCGACAAATTCGCAGGGGATCTGCGCGCGACGCACCCGCACTTCGCCTACACACCGCACGGCAAGCCCCAGGCTCTCCATAACGCCGGTCGTCTGGCCTGGGGTTCTGGCCCGCGCGGCGAAGTACCCGAGTATACGGGCTGGGATGTGATCATCGTTCGCGATGAGAAGATCGCAGCGCTCTATGTCTTTCTCGATTCCGATCCCACATGACCATGCGATGGTCTCGCGCTACGCCGGCTTCAGGAGTTCGAGCGCGGCGCCGCCGTGGAGCCCCGCACAATCAGCTGCGGCGTCAGTTGTACGGTGACAGGATCGGATGCAGGCTTGTCGATCTTCCTGAGCAGGAGCCGGGCTGCCTCCTCGCCCATTTCGTGTACGGCGATTCGCACGGTGGTCAGCGGCGGCGTCAGCGCGTCGGCGAAAGGCATGTCGTTGTGGCCCACCACCGAGACTTCATCGGGACAACGCACCCCGCGCTCGCGCATGAAGTCGTAGCAACCCATCGCCACCAGGTCATTGCCGGCGGCGATCGCCGTCAACTGCGGGAACGCCGCGAAGAGTTGCTCGCAAGCCAGCCTGCCGGCCTCGCGCGAGTAGCTGGCCGCTTCCAGCACCTGCCATTCACCGCGCCGCAGGCGGTGCCGCTTGACCGCCTGGGTGAAACCCTCGCGCCGCAGGAAGCCGGTGGACAGCGAGGCCGGTCCGGCGATATGTCCGATGCGGCGGTGGCCCAGCTCGACCAGGTGGTCGACCGTCAGGCGCATCGCCAGCAGGTTGTCGCTCACCACGCAGGAAACCCGTCTGGTCTCTTCCCCCCGGTTGACCGTGACCACGGGGATATGTTGCTTGAGGCAGTAGTCGAGCACCGGGTCCTCCCGCTCCGCGGTGGCAAGCACCAGCCCTTCCACCTGGCGCCCGATCATCTGGTCGATGATAAAGCGCTGGCGGCTCTTGTCGGTACCGGCGTTGACCACTATCGGCACATAGCCCTGCTGCGCCAGCACGGCTTCAATCCCGGCCAGTATGGGCGGAAACACCGGGTTGGCGATATCCGGCAGCACTACGCCCACCAGCCCGGAGCGCTGCGTGCGCAGCCCTGCCGCGATGCGGTTGGGGCGGAAGCCACGCACCTCGGCCAGTTGCAGGATGCGTGCCGCCACCTCGTCCGCGACGAGATGCCGGGTGGCAGGGTTCATCACTCGCGAGACGGTCGAGTAATGCACGTCGATCTCGGCAGCCAGGTCTTTCAGGGTGAGGCGCTTGCGTTCGGGCATGGCGGCAGGTGGCGGGGCGGCAGCCCGGAACATTGTAGTAGTCGGTATTCTAAGCCAGCGCTGCCCCGCTCCTCCCGGTCCTGCCTGCAGGCCGTCCGTGTCGCGGCTATTGGCCGCCCTTTACGCCGGATTGCCGGACCACCGGGGCAAGCTTGCCGATCTCCGCCTGGATATAGGCGGCGAACTCCTGCGGCGACGAGCGCTTCGGTTCCGCACCCTGCGCCGCCAGTCGCTCGCGCACATCGGGCGCGGCCAGTGCCTTGCCGATCTCGGCATTGAGCGCATCGACGATGGCCTTGGGCGTGCCCGCCGGCGCCAGCACGCCGAACCAGGAATCGAAGGCGTAGCCAGGCAGGCCGGACTCCGCCACCGTGGGAATGTCCGGCAGCGTGCTGGCGCGCTTTGCCGTGGTGACCGCCAGCGCCCGCAGCTTGCCCTGCCTGACGAAGGGCATGGCCGAGACGGTGGGCGCGAACATCATGTCGCCGCGGCCGGCCATCACATCGGTGAGCGCCTCACCCGTGCCCTTGTACGGGATATGGACGATGTCGATGCCGGCCTGCATCTTGAACAGCTCGCCGCTGAGGTGCGTGGAGCTGCCGGATCCCGCCGAGTCGAAGTTCAGTGCGCCCGGAGTGGCCTTGGCAGCAGCGACCACGTCGCGGACCGACTTGTACTTGCTGGCGGCGTTGACCACCAGCACATTGGGCACCGTTGCCACCAGCGAGACCGGTGCGAAGTCCTTCACCGTGTCATAAGAGAGCTTGGGGTACAGCGTGGCATTGATTGCATGCCCGACCGAAACCAGGATCAGCGTGTAGCCGTCCGGTGCCGCCTTGGCCACGCCGGTGGCCCCCAGGGTGCCGCCGGCGCCGGGCCGGTTGTCGACGATCACCTGATAGGTGCCGCCCTCGCCCATCTTGCTGCCGATGATGCGCGCCAGGATGTCAGTGGCGCTGCCCGCCGAGAACGGCACCACCAGCCGGATCGGCTTGCCGGGGTACTGGGGTTGCGCGTGGACGGCGGGTGCGGCCGCCAGCAGCAACGATGAGGTCAGGGCCAGCATGGCGCCTTGCATGGATCGAATCATCTGTGTCTCCTCACTACCGGGACGAGCGCGAGTTCCGCGCATCGCCGATGAATGCGGCACACCCTTGCCGGGGGCGCCGCTCTGCCTTAGAAGAAGTGCCGCATGCCCGGCGCGAAGGTCTGCGGGTCTGCGCCCGCGCTCACGCCGAGCTCGTTGATGGCAAAGTCGTAGATCGCATTGCGCCTGTTGTTGTGGGCAGGTCGTCTTTGGCACGATCGCGGCAAACGTTTGCAAAGATCGTGCAAAAAAAGATCAGCCTCTTGGATACGGCATCGCCAGCAGCAACATCGCCGGCCGGTTGTGCGGATTCGATACCTGCCGCGCCTCGCCGGGCGCAAGCCGCACCGAATCGAACTGGCCCAGCATCACGGATTCATCCGGCGTGCTGATGCAGACTTCGCCTTCCAGCACCACGTAGTGCTTTTCCACCGGCGAGGCATCCATCGTCGTGTGGCCGCCCGGCAGCAGCACCGAAACGCCCATCCACAAGGCTTCGGACGGTCCCGCTTCATGCCCTTGCAGGCGCAGGCAGTGCATGCCTTCGTGATTGGCCGGAAAGTACGCCGGCGCCTGTGCGAACCGGGTCGTGTTCATGGCATGAGCACCACGCGTTCGGTCGCGCCCTGCAGCACCGCCCGGTAGGCCTCCTTGGCGTTGGAGAGCGAATAGGTGTAGTCGGCCAGGACCGGGAACGGGCGCAGCGCGCCCGAGGCGAACATCGGAGCAAGCTGGTCAAGGATGCCCGCGCAGGCGTTGCTGTCCAGCGCCAGGGTGTCGACACCCACATAGGTGTGCTGGCCGCGATAGAAGGCGAAGATGTCGAACGGCACCGGCTTCTCGATGGTCGAGATGAAGATCTGCGCGGCGCCGATCGCCATGGCCTGGTTGGCCTGTTCGAAGTAGGGGCTCCCCACCGTGTTGTAGACGATGTCCGCACCATGACCGCCGGTCTCGTCGCGCACCACGGCGGCGATGGATTCGCTGCTGGCATCGATCATGCGCACGTCGCCGCTGGCATGGCCGCGATAGGCATCCGCGGTGCGCTCAACCGCAAAAACGCGGGCGCCGAGCGCCGTGGCGATCTGGATCGTTGCCTGCCCCACCTTGCCGTTGCCGCCGCACACCAGCACGGTGCTGCCAGCCTGCGGCATGCCCGCGCGGCGCAGCCCTTCATAGGCGGTGATGAACGGCACACCCACGGCGCCGGCTTCCAGCAGCGACACCGACGCCGGCTTGGCGCGCACCGCGCTGGCCTGGATGCGCAGGTACTTGCCATGCGTGCCATCGCGGCGGATGCCGAGCTCGCCGCCGCTGCCCCAGACCTGCTGGCCCACCAGCTCGGCCGGACCGTCGACCACCAGGCCGGCGTAGTCGCGGCCTGGCGTACGCGGCCACACCGCATGCGGCATCAGGCCGAGCGTTGCCTTGACGTCGCTCGGATTCACGCCGGCGCTGGCCACTTCGATGATGACCTGGCCTTGCGCCGCTTCCGGGCGCGGCACGCCGAGCAGTTCAAGCTGCAGGGCATCGATATTGGCGGCTTTCTCGTTGATTCGAATGGTGTTCATGTTTCTTCCTTCCTGAAATGTCTGGTTCTGTATGGCGGGGATCAGGCCTCGCGCAGGCCGAGCGTGCTCCGGGCCTCGGCCGACGAGGCAATCTCGCCGCCGAGCGACCTGACGATGTCGCGCGCCTTGGCGACCAGCGCCGCGTTGCTCGGCGCCAGCACGCCCTTCTCCAGATAGATGTTGTCTTCCATGCCGACGCGCACGTGCCCGCCTGCGAGCCAGGCCTGGGCGACGATCGGGAACTCCGCGCGGCCGATGCCGAATGCCGACCAGTGGGCGCCGGCGGGCAGCATGTTGCGGGCGTAGAAGATGGTTTCCGGCGTGGGCGCAAAGCCGTACTTCACGCCCAGCACGAAGGTCCACAGGCCGGGGCCGTCCAGCACGCCTTCGCGGATAAAGTCGAGCGCCATGTTCAGGTCGCCGGAATCGAAGATCTCCAGCTCGGGCATGACGCCGGCGGCGCGGATCACGCTGGCCATCTTGCGCACGTTGGCGGGCGTGTTGATGACCACGTCGCCGCCCGAGTTCATCGTGTTCAGGTCCAGCGAGCAGACGTCGGGGCGCAGCGCCGCGATGTGCTCGACGCGCTTCGCGGGGTGCAGCAGCGTGGTGCCCGCCGCGGCCACGCGCGGCTCGTCCTCGCTCGGCACGAAGCGCCCGCCGGGGCCGGTGGTGAGGTTGATGATGAGCGAGCGGTTGCGCTTGCGGATGCGGTCGATGACGTCGGCGTAGTAGTCGAGCGACATCGACGGGCGTCCCGTTTCAGGGTCGCGCACATGGATATGGGCGGCGGCGGCACCAGCTTCGGCGGCTTCAAGTGCCGCGTCGGCGATCTGGGCCGGCGTGACCGGCAGGCCGGGGTGCTGTTCGGGCGTGACGATATTGCCGGTCACTGCGCAGGTAATGATGGTCTTGCGTGCGTGCATGAGTGAAGGCCGATAGTGAAAGCGATATGGGATGCGGGGGAAAGGTCCGGTCTGAGCTGGCCTGTCCTAGCCGAGCTGCCGGCCGCCATCGACGACGATGGTGGTGCCGGTGGCAAAGCGCAGCGAGGTGGCACAGGCAGCGATGGCATCGGCCACGTCCTGCGCCTGGCCGATGCGCTTCAGCGGCGTCGTCTTCGCGGCGCGTTCATTGAAGTCACTGTCGCGGCCGGGTACGAAGCCGGTATCGACCACGCCGGGCGAAACGTTGAGCACGCGGATATGCGGTGCCAGTGCGCGCCCGAGGGACATCGCCATGACGTCGAGCCCGGCCTTGGCCGCGCAGTACGCCACGTTGCTGCCCTGCCCCGTGCGCCCGGCGATGGAGCCGACATTGACCACCAGCCCGTCGCCCGTGGCGCGCAGGTGCGGCGCAAAGGCGCGGATGGCGGCGAACTGGCCGCGCCAGTTCACGGCGAACAGTTCGTCGATCAGGGCATCGTCGAGCGCGTCGAGGTCGGCATGCGGGACCGCCCGCGTAAAGCCTGCGGTGTTCACCAGGATGTCGACACGGCCGTAGTGGTGGCTGACCTCGTCGGCCAGCGCGCGCAGCGAGGCGCTGTCAGAGATTTCGGCCACGGCGCCAAGGTGGTTGCCGGCGGGCAAGGTCGCGGCGGCACTGGCCGCCTTGTCCGTGTCGCGCCCGGTCAGTACGACGCTGGCGCCAAGCTGGGCCAGCGTTGCACCAGCCGCGAGGCCGATACCGCCGGTGCCGCCGAGGATGACGGCAACCTTGCCGGATAGGGAAGTTGTGCTCATGGTTTCAATATGGATATGCGTGAAAGGAATCCGAGCCTGCTTTCAGTCGATCGGCGGCTTCGGGAAGGTCTGCTCGCCGGGTTCCAGCGTGAAATCGAATTCGAGCGTGTAGAACGGTGCCGGCACCTCGCCCCATGGGCTGCGGCCATGCTCGTGCAGGCAGAGTTCGCCCACCAGTTGCCGGTGCACGCCGAACGTGACATCGGACGCAAGCTGCTCCGGCTCATCGGCGAATACCTGCGTGACAAGCGTGCGGTAGCCTGGCGCCGCGACAATGAAATGGATGTGCGCCGGCCGGTACGGATGACGCTTCTGCGCGGCCAGCAGCACGCCTACGGGGCCGTCGGTCGGCACCGGGTAGCCGGCGGGACGCACGGTGCGGAAGTGATAATTGCCGCCCTCATCCGCATGGAAGCAGCCGCGCAGGTTGCGGTCGGGCTGCTTCGGGTCCTGGTTGTCGTACAGCCCTACCGGCGACGCCTGCCAGATCTCGACCAGCGCGCCGGACAGCGGCGTGCCATCGGTCCCCCGCACCGTGCCGCTGACAAACAGCGGCAGGCCGGGCGCGTCGTCCTGCACGACGCAATCGCCGCAGGCATAGCGCGGCGCGTTGGCGCGATAGAACGGGCCGAGCAGCGCGCCGGGCGTGCGCCCGTCCCTGGTGCTGTTGTTCATCGCCGTCACCAGGGTCGACAGCCCCAGCACGTCGGCAGCCAGGACAACCTCGTTGTGCTTGCCATGGGTGGCATGGCCGAGACTGGCGATATACCCTAGGGCAAGCTCGAATTCCTCGTCGGACAAGCGCACCTCGGACAGAAATCCGTGAAGATGCCGCACCAACGAATCCATGACGAAGCGCAGGCGGGGATTGATGGTATTCGCCATGGCCGCCTGGACCACGCCGGTCACCGAGTGCTCGTCCTCGATCAGCGCCAGGTGTTCGCCTGGTCGCGCCTGCCACTCGATGGAAGTTTCCATGTTTCGTCTCCTTTGCAAACGTTTGCATTATCGACGACTCAGCGGAACGGTCAAGGCCGACTTTGCCCCGCGCTACGCCGGAAAGGGGCATGGCGGGAGCGAAATCCCAATGAAAACAAATGGATACGGCGGGCGTTCCGGAGAAACCCTAGGTGGCCGCCGGCACGTGTCATGGCGGCTGCTTATGCAGTGGGAAGTGACCAACGCTCCATGTCGCATGCAGGCGCGCACACGGAGTCCGGCGAGAAGACCGCGCAGATCGCCCTTGCCGTGGCGGACAGGCCGGCCGGCAAGTTCCTAGGCGAGCGCAGCCTCTCCTGCCATCGCAATCCGCCAGCTGGGTGGATTGCCGATACTCGCCGTCAGGTGCGTGCAGAATGCCCTGACCTTGGCGCTGGCGTGCTGTGTCGCGCGCAGCAGGTAGATCCCGCCTGGCGCTTGCGGCAACAGCCCGTCGAGCGCCAGCTCCACCAGTCGGCCCGCGCCAAGATCCGGTCCTACCGACCAGTCGGGCATCAGCGCGATACCCAGCCCCTGCAGCACGGAGAGCCGCCGGGCGTCACAGTCATCGCATTCGAGCGCAAAGGTCGCCTGCGCGGTATGCGCAGGCGTCAGCAATTCCCGCCAGCCGCGCATGCTGGTGCTGTGGCCACGGTCGATCAGCCGGTGCCGCCGGAGGTCATCGGCATGGAGGGGGCGCCCGTGCTGCGCCAGGTAGGCGGGCGTCGCGCAGATGATGTAGCGCTGGTCGGAGAGGCAACGGGCGATCAGCGAGCTGTCGGCCTGCTGGCCGACGCGTATGACCACGTCGAAGCGTTCCACCACCGGATCCACCACGCGCTCGGTCAGCGCCAGCTCCACGGACAGGCGCGGGTATTGCGCGTAGAGGGCGCCCAGGTACGGCACCACGTGACGCCGGCCGAAGGCCGGCAGGCACGCCACCCGCACCAGGCCGCTGACGCCCTGCTCGAGCGCGGTCACGGCTTCGCGCGTATCGTTGAGCTCGTGCAGGATGCGCGTGGCGCGCGCGAACAGCAGGTCGCCGGCGTCGGTGCGGACCAGCGCCCGCGTGGACCGCGTGAATAGTGGCACGCCGAGTTCGCGTTCCAGGGCATCGATCTGGCGGGCGACCGATGACGCGACCAGGCCGCGTTGGCGGGCCACGGCGGAGAAGCTGCCGGACTGCGCGACTTCGACAAAGATGGCCAGGTTTTCAGCGAATCGGGCGGATTCCATTTTTGCGTTTCTTGCAAAAGCATTGCGCGGGCATACTGGCTTCACGCGCTTGTGTTCCCAAGTCTAACATTCGAAAAAACAAACGCAACTGGCTAGCTTCGCATAACAAGCAAAAGTGGCGCGCCAGACCTGTCAAGGCCAACCATGGAGCGGGTCCCGATGGAGACAACCGTAGCAACCACAGCAAGGATGACGATGCCCCGTGTTCTGCGACACTTGGCGGCGGTTGGCGCGCTTGCCGCAATCGCCGTGACGATGGCAGTTCCGGCCAGCGCCCGCGCCGAAGACTGGCCAGCCAAGCCGGTGACGCTGATCGTGCCCTATGCCGCGGGCGGCACGGTCGACAAGGTCGCGCGCCAGGTCCAGGACGCCCTGCGCAAGCGGCTGGCGCAACCTGTGATGATCGACAACCGCGCCGGCGCCGGCGGCACCATCGGCACCGGGCAGATTGCGCGCAGTCCGGCAGACGGCTACACCGTCGGCATGGTGTTCGATGCCTTTGCCACCGAGCCCTTTATCTATCCCAAGCTGCCGTATGCCTCGCACAAGGACCTGACCGGCGTCTCGTACATGGTGCGCTCGCCGATGGTGCTGGTCGTCCCCGCCGCTTCGCCTTACAAGACGCTGCAGGACTACGTTGCCGCGGCGAAGAAGCCGAACACGGTGTCCTACGCATCCGTGGGCGCGGGCAGCTCCAACCAGCTGGTGGCCGAACTGTTCCACGAAGCCGCTGGCACCAGCGGCATCCATACCCCTTACAAGGGCGGCGGACCCGCGCTCAATGATCTGCTGGGCGGCCATGTCGATTCGATGATCGCCAGCCTCCCGCTGGTGTTGCCGTATGTGCAGGCCGGCAAGCTGCGCGCGCTGGCCGTCACCGCGCGGCAACGCGATGCGCGCCTGCCGGCCATACCCGCGGTGGCCGAGACCTACAAGGGCTTCGAGGCGTATTCCTGGGTGGCGATGATCGCCCCCGCAAAGACGCCGCCTGACGTGATCGGCAAGCTCGCGGCCAGCGTCAATGCCACGCTGCGTGATCCGGCGATCGCGAAAGTCCTTGCCGACAGCGGCTTCGAGGTGATGGCGGGAGATTCCGCACAGGCCAACAAGCTGATCTGGGAAGAATCCGCACGCTGGGGCCGGCTGATCAAGGATCGGCATATTGCAACCGACTAAGCACGCATCGATCATGCAGCCCTTCATCTACCAGACTCACCCGCAACGCATCGTTTTCCGCTCCGGCGCGCTGGCTGCGCTGGGCGATGAAGTCGATTTGTTTGGCGCCCGCAAGGTGCTGGTGCTTTGCACACCGGGGCAGCGCGGCCTGGCCGAACGTGCCGCGGCGGTGCTGGGCGCGCGCTGCGCCGGCATCTTCGACGGCGCGGTCATGCATGTGCCGGTGGAACAGGCGCGCCTGGCCCGGTCGACCGCGGCTGCGCTTGGCGCCGATGCGGTGGTGGCGATCGGCGGGGGCTCCACCATCGGGCTTGGCAAGGCCATCGCCCTCGAATCGGAACTCCCGATCGTTGCCGTGCCGACCACCTATGCCGGATCGGAGATGACGCCGATCTATGGCATGACCGAGGGCGGGCTCAAGCGCACCGGCCGCAATGCGCGCGTGCTGCCGCGCACGGTGATCTACGACCCCGAGCTGTCCCTGGGCCTGCCGGTGCCGGTCAGCGTGACCAGCGGGATCAATGCAATCGCGCATGCCGCCGAGGGCCTGTATACCGCGGACCGCAACCCGGTCAGCGAGTGGATGTGCCGCGACGGCATCGCCGCACTGGGCCGCGCCCTGCCCGTCATCGCACGCGGCAGCGGGCCGGAGGTGCTGGCGGCGCGCGGCGATGCGCTCTACGGGGCCTGGCTTTGTGGCACCGTGCTGGGCAGCGTCGGGGTGGGCCTGCACCACAAGCTTTGCCACACCCTCGGCGGCACCTACAACCTGCCCCATGCCGAGGTCCACACGATCGTGCTGCCGCATGCGCTGGCCTATAACGCACCGGCGGCGCCGCAAGCCATCGCCACCGTCGCGGCTGCGCTGGGGCGCGAGGACATCAGCGGCGCCCAGGCGGTGTTCGACCTCGCGGCGTCCCTGGGCGCACCCGTTGCGCTGCGCGACATCGGCATGCGCGAGGAGGACCTCGATCACGCCTGCGAACTGGCGCTGCGTGACCAGTATCCCAATCCGCGTCCGCTGGACGCGCTTGGGATCCGCCAGCTGCTGGACGATGCCTTCCATGGGCGGCGGCCGGGCTGAACTGGACTTCTCCCTTCGGCGCGATGCGCGCCCGGGCCGTCGCGGCCAGATTGCTGCGCCGCGACAGTTGCCACCAATCAGCGGTCGGCCTTGCAAATGCCGAGTTGCTGCGCCATCAGCACCAGGTCGGCAAACGTCCGCGCCTTCATCTTGCGCATGGCCTGCCCGCGGTGGATCTTGACGGTGACTTCACTGATGCCGATCTCGCTGGCAATCTGCTTGTTGAGGAGGCCGGACACCGCCATGCCCATGACTTCGGATTCACGCGGCGACAGCGTGGCGTAGCTGGCGCGAATATCCTCGATCCTGTTCATCGCCTGACGGCGCTGGCGGTCCTTCTCCAGCGCGGCGGACACGGCGTCAAGCAGATCCTGGTCGCGAAAAGGCTTGACCATGAAATCCTCGGCACCCGCCTTCATGGCCGCCACGCTCATGGCAATGTCGCCATACCCGGTCATGAAGATGATGGGAATGTGAATGCCCATCTGTGCCAGGCGCGTCTGCAGATCCAGCCCGCTCGGGCCACGCAGCCGTACGTCAAGCACCAGGCAGCATGGCGCGTCGGGCAACTTGGACTCAAGCAGCTCGGCGGCCGAACTGAACAGCCCTACCTGCATGCCTACCGAACGGAACAAGTTACCCAGCCCATTGCGCAGCATGGCATCGTCATCGACGATCAGCACCACCTGCTCATCGTTCGCACTGGTCCTGGCAGGTTCGCCACTGGTGGCCGTCACGGCTGACTCTCCCCTTGCTCTTGCTGGCATGATTCATTGGTAGGCTCACCGGCCCCTTTTCTGGCAATTATATATAGCGGGGTTGACCGCTCAAAAGCGTGCCGGGGCGAGCCGCACCATGCCTCCCAGCAAGAATTTCTAGCACAGGCCTCCGCAGTTTGCCACTTATACCGTTGGGTAACGGGACTACGCCGTCAGGCTGTGCGGTCTTGCCCCATCCGCGCAGCACCACTCGTTGTTGAGCTTTATGCCGCACCGCCTAGAATGACAAACAGTGCTCAACGCGCCCGGCGATGATAGTATTTTTCCCAGCGCGTTGCTTGCCTGCCGGAAGGCTGGCGACGTCTCGATCTGCCGGCAATGCATTTTCAGTGAAGTCAGTCACCCTGTCGCGCCTGGCTTGGCGCAACGACCCCGATCACCGCATGCAATTGCCCACCTCTGCTTCTACCCAAAAACCTGGCGAGCCGGCCTTGCCGCGCGACTCATTGGGCTGCGTGTCGGAGGCCTTGCGCTACGACCAGGCGCTTGCCGCCGGCGACCTGTCCTTCTTCCGCAAAGGCTCCCTGACTGAGCGGGTAAGTCAGGTGATCACGCCGGCCTCGGCAAGAGGATTTCTGGCGGGCGTGTCCCTGGTGGAAGGCCATCGCCGCCGCATCTTCCATCTGAACCAGGCAAACACGTATGAATTCGAGGCAGGTTCAGTCTATTTGCGGAACTTCCAGGATGACTATAAAGCCGACCTCTCCGGCACGTTTGATTTCGTATTGATCGAACTGCCGCCCCGATTCATCGAGCGGACGGCGCTGGAACTGGACTGCCCCCCAAGCCTTGAACTGCGGCATGCGGCGGCGCAGAAAGATCCCGTGCTGGCCCATCTCGCCCAGGCGCTGCTGCCGGTCCTGGCGCGGCCCCATAGCGCCAGCAGGCTCTTTATCGATCAACTCGGACACGCGATCGGCACACACCTGGTCGAACACTATGGCGGCGTCAATCCTGGCCGCATTCGCCGCACGGGCCGGCTTCCCCCGCGCATACTGGTGCGGGCGCAGGATTATCTGGCGGCGCGGCTGGACGGCACCGTGTCCATTGCCGAGGTCGCTGATGCGTGCCAACTGTCCCGAAGTCATTTTTCGCGGGCTTTTCGGCAGAGTACCGGTAAAACACCACATGAATGGCTGCTGGAGCGTCGCCTCGAACGCGCGGTCGGACTGTTGCGCACCACGGATCTGCCGATCGCCGGGATTGCCGCTTCCTGCGGCTTCGCGGACCAGAGTCATCTGACGCGCTGCTTCTCGAAGAAGCTTGGCCTGACTCCGGGTGACTGCAGGCGCACTCGAGGGGACTAGACCTCCCGGTTTGCCTGTTGGGCCTTTGCGCGTCGGCCATCGTTTGTTGCCGCGCCGCACACAATAAGACAAAGGAGAGCACAGGCATTCAAGCCAAAGGGCTGGCACCGCCCGTACATTGGTGTCGGGCGCGGCATGCCTCCGGCATGAAGCCGGTGCGGCTTGCGCCTTTGACGAATCCAACGTGAAGGCCTACCGTGACTGCCACCCTGCGCGGACTGACCCCGATCTTCGGCTCATGCAGTGATGCCGGCTTCGACGAGGAGCAATTCGAGCGCTATCTGGATGCAGCTCCGGGGTCCGCGCTCCCCGCCCGATCCGGGGCAGAGCAAGCGCCCGTACCGACGACAATGATCGGGGTACCCGTCGAACACCTGGACCTCGCCACCGTGATTGCCGTGTCGCAGGCCGTGTCGGGCGAGGTCGTGCTGGACAAGCTGCTCGACACGCTCATGCGCACCGCACTTGAACTGGCCGGCGCGCAGCGGGGATTGCTGATCCTGCCCCGGGGAACCGACCAGCACGTCGTAGCCGAGGCTACGACCTGTGGTGATGCTGTCACAGTGCATCTGCGCGACCACAGCGTGACAACGGCTGTGCTGCCGGTATCGATGCTCCGGCATGTCCTGCGCACCGGCGAGAACATCAACCTTGACAATGCCACGGCACAGAGCCCGTTTTCAGCCGATCCGTACATCCTGCGGCGTCACGCCCGATCGATGCTTTGCCTGCCATTGCTTACCCAGGCCAAGCTGGTCGGGGTGCTCTACCTGGAAAACAACCTTGCGCCCCAGGCCTTCGCGCCGAAGCGGACTGCGGTGCTGAAGCTGCTCGCCTCACAAGCGGCGATCGCGCTGGAAAATGCCTATCTGTACCGCGACCTGAAGCAACGCGAAGCAACGATCCAACGCCTGGTCAAGGCCAACTTCATCGGGATCTTCATTTGGCGCCTCGATGGCCGGATTCTCGAGGCCAATGATGCATTCCTCCACATGCTGGGCTACGACCGCGAGGATCTCGCGTCGGCTTGTCTGAGCTGGGCAGACCTCACGCCCCCGGAATGGCACGATCGCGACGCAAGGCTCGCACAGGAATTCAAGCTGAATGGGACCGTGCCTCCGTTCGAGAAAGAATTCGTCCATAAGGATGGCCGCCGCGTGCCAGTGCTGATCGGATCCGCCACGTTCGAAGCGGGTGAGGACCAGGGTATGTCCTTCGTGCTCAACCTCACCGAGCGCAAGCGCGCCGAGGAAGCGTTGCATCAGGCGCAGGCCCAGCTCGCCCATGTCACGCGCGTGACGACCCTGAGCGCGCTGACCGCGTCGATCGCCCACGAGGTCAACCAGCCACTGGCCTCCATCGTCACCAACGCCAACTCCGCGCTGCGCTGGCTCGACCGCCAGCCGCCCGATCTTGCCGAAGTACGAGACGCGGTGGGGAGCATCGTCCAGGCCGGACACCGGGCCGGCTCCGTGATCGGGGGAATGCGCGCGCTGTTCAGGAAGACGACCGCCGCCACCGTGCTGCTGGACCTGAACGGCCTCATCGAAGACACCCGGGCCCTTGTCCATGGGGAGGTGATTCGCCATCAGATCCTGGTTCGAACCGATCTGGCACCCGACCTCCCGTCGGTGGTGGGCGATCGGGTGCATTTGCAGCAGGTCCTGCTGAACCTCATCCTGAATGGCATTGAGGCAATGAAAGAGGTGGCGGGGCACCGCCGGGAACTGCTGGTCCAGTCACGGCGCGACCCATCCGGTGCCGCGCTGGTCGCCGTCCAGGACACCGGCATCGGGCTGGAGCCGCAGGCTCTGGAGCTGATGTTCGAGGCGTTCTACACAACGAAGGCCGAGGGCCTGGGCATGGGTCTCGCGATCTGCAGAACGATCGTCGAGGCGCACCGGGGCCGGTTGTGGGCGAGCGCGAATGCACCTTTCGGGGCCGTCTTCCAGTTCGCCCTGCCACCCCACCAAAACTAGATCGCCTCCCTCAAGTCGGCGGCTCGCCCCGGTGGGGCAGCAGGGCAAGCTCAATGCACCGGATGATGTCTGTATCCTGAAACGGCTTCCTGAGAAAGCAAGCCGCGCCGGCCGCCAGGGCGCGCTGTTCGGAGCCCTCTTCGGCAAAGCCGGTCATGAAGATGACCGGCTTGTCGAAGCCGCGCGCGCGCAATGTTTCGTAGAGTACGAAGCCGTTCATTCCGGGCATCACCACATCCGTGATCACACATGCGATCCTGTCGAGCGCGACGAACTGCAGCAGTTCCAGTCCGCTCCCGAATAGTTCCGCGGCGAAATCATAAGAGCGCACCAGCCGTCCCATGGCATCCCTGACAGAAGCATCATCGTCAACGATAGCGATCACGGGGGTGGCAGTCACACAAAATCCTTACTTGGTCTTTGCGGCAACAGGAAACGCCAGGCCCCTTTCCACCGCTCGCTTACAGCATAATGCCGTCCAGCGCGGGGCCAAATAATACTGAAGTATTGCCCAATTCTCGCTGACGTCACTGCCACGCATCCCGAGACGTCCCGGCGGCCGCGCGGCGGGTCCCATTGTCTCGATAGCGGGATCTGCCATAGCTATGAACCGGGTAAACGAAGGCATATATCGCCACCACATACCTAGAAATTGTGCCGCATGCCCAGCGCAAAAGTCTGCGGATCGGCACCGGCGTGAATGCCCAGCTGATTGATGGCAAAGTCATAGATCGCGTTCTTCCTGTTCTCGATCCGGCTGTAGTACGTGTACAGCGCCGTGCGCTTTGACAGCGGATATTCGTACCCTATCGTGAACTGAATGGCGCCTGTTTCCGGTCCGCTGCGGAAGTTGCCGATGGTCTGAGTCGATGTACCCGTGCCATTGGCCGCATAAGCGAAGCCAATGCGCGCACTGCCGGTACCAAGCTGCTGCACCAGTGAGGCATAGAAAGCATTGCGCTGCAGGCTGCCGGTGTCGGTTCGGTAGTGCAAGTGTTCGTAGATCGCCGCAATACGCGTGCCGGAGAAGATCTGGTAGGCCAGGCCAAACTTCAGGGCATCGTCGTTGCGGCCTGCAGCCTGGTAATTGTGGTGGACTTCGTACGCCACGGTTGCATTCAGAGGACCGCGGTCGATGACAAGCGCAGCTGAGTACAGCGCTGGATTGCGCGGCACGGTGAGTTTTTCCTCTGGCATCCCCACGCCCAGCCAAAGGCTGGCGCCTGCGAGGAGTGGTGAGCGGTACTGCACGATGTTTTTCTGGCGGCGGTCGAACGAGCTGGTGTCCTGCACGTTGTCGGAGCTCGACGTGGAACCGTTCCCGATCAACGCCATGTAGCCGGCCGTGGTCGGGTAGTATGGGTCGTAAGCCATCGTGGCCTCGGTATACGGCGTGTGCCAGTGCCCCATAAAGAAAAGGCCGTAGTCGCCTTGCAGGCCGATGCGTGAGTTGCGACCGGCGATCTGTCCCTGGCCCGTGTCCAGGGACAGGTTGCTCTCGATCTGCCAGACCGCCTTTAAGGAGCCGCCCAGCCCTTCCTCGCCGCGCAGACCCCACACCGAACGATAGTTGGTCTGCCGAACCACACTACCTGTCGACGTGCCATCGGTGGCTGTGCTGGCACGCGAGTACTCGAT
Source organism: Cupriavidus lacunae (assembly GCF_003353055.1). Taxonomy (GTDB): domain Bacteria; phylum Pseudomonadota; class Gammaproteobacteria; order Burkholderiales; family Burkholderiaceae; genus Cupriavidus; species Cupriavidus lacunae. Next base: position 67,839 of record NZ_QKWJ01000029.1, on the reverse strand, counting down.
CGCCGTGTTCAGGCGGCCATAGATGGTCACGGTGCTTTCGCCGAACGCTGACGTGTTCACCAGGAAAAGCACCGTGCAAATGCAAGGCCGTAGGTTAACGCGCGGCATGCTCGCCATTCGTATTATTCTCAGCGGTCAGAGTCGGTCCAGGCACACCGGTGATCTTTGGCATGCATTCCTTATGGAACCATGCCACGGAGACCGGCTCGCCCGCGATCATGCGTTTGATCGGCGGCACCACCTGTTCGCCGATCAGCATGCCAAGCAGGCCGATCAGCGCCACGGCCGGCGGGGCGGGCGAGCGGACCTGCATCAGCGCGTAGATGATGCCGACCAGAATGCCGGCGCCAAGGGAGACAAGGTAGAGCTTCATACAGGCCTCGCAATACGGAAACAGGAACAGAAGGTTTAGTGCTTGTCCGGGGGCAGTCCCACGCCCAGCAGATGTCGTACGCGCGCCGGCTCGGCGCCAATGTGAAAGGCAGTGACTTCGCGTTGCAGATCGGCGTCGGCGTTCGGCACGCGCCGGTGTTGCCGCAAGTGCTCGGCCCATGACTCGACCAGGAACCATTCGGTCATCAGTTCGGGATTGCCCGGGTCTTCCATCACCCCCCAGCTGAACGCGCCGTCACGCAATCTTTCCTCGGAGAGCTTGTACACGGCGTGCAGGAATGCGTCGCGATTGGCTTGGGGAATGCGGTACTCGATCAGGATCATCACCGGGCCGCGATCGTGCGCAATCTCGTCGGCCATTTCCGGCTCGGGCCAGTGGCGTGCGGGGCCAAGGTCTTCCTCGCCACGCGGCAGCCGCAGCCGGTGCAGCGCCAGGGCCGCGACGACCAGTCCGGCCGCGGCGATCAGCAACGCGGGCGGGGTGCCGAGCCCCTGTGCGACAAAGCCCCAGAGCAGGCTGCCGCCGGCCAGCGCACCGTTGAAGACCATCTGGTAGACCGCCAGCGCGCGACCACGTACCCAGTTGGGCAGAATCGCCTGCGCGACGCCGCCAAACGTGGTCAGCGCCATGATCCACGCGGCGCCCAGCACCAATAGCAGCAGCAGCGCCAGCCACACCGGCGGCGCCAGGGAAAGGGCCGCCATCACGAGTGCCGTCGCGATGGCGGACAGTAGCACCAGCCCATCGGCGTCGAGCCGCTTCTGCAATGTCGGCATCACCAGCGCACCCAGGATGGCGCCCGCCCCCACACCGCCGAGCAACATGCCATAAAGACCGGCCCCGCCATGAAGCAGCTGGCGTGCTACCAGTGGCAACAGCGCCCACACGCCGCTGCCGAAAGCGAAGTGCATGGCAGTGCGGGCCAGTACCACATGCAGCTTGCGGTGCGCGCGCGTGAAGCGCATGCCGGCGCGGAAGGCGCTGAAGAAGTGCTCGCGCAACGGATCGATCGGCCGCTCAGGGCGCCGCCACCAGATCAGCGCGGCGATCACGAACACATAGCTGAACAGGTCGACGCCGTAAGTCGTAGCCGCACCGAATGCCGCGAGCAGCAGACCGCCCGTTGCCGGGCCGATCGCACGCGCGATGTTCACGCCGAGCGAGTTGAGCGCCACGGCCTGGCGCAGCGTATTTTGCGGGACCAGTTCCGGCACGATCGACTGCCAGGTGGGCCCCATCATCGCCGCCCCGATACCGCCCGCAAACGCCAGCGCGATCAGGATCTCGATGGTCAGTGCCTGACGCCAGGCCAGCAGCATCAGGGTGCCACTGACCAGGGCCAGGCCGACCTGGATCACGATCAGGAAGCGGCGCCGGTCAAGGATGTCGGACAGCACCCCGGCGGGAATGGCGAGCAGGAACACCGGCAGCGTCGACGCGGCCTGGATGGTGGCGACCGCAGCCGGCGAGCTCGACAGGTCGGTGGCCAGCCATGCGCTGGCAACGTCGCGCATGAAGCTGCCGATGTTGCCGAGAATCGTGGCGACCCACAGCACGGCGAAGGTGGGCCGGGCCAGTGGGGCGAACGTGCCGCCCGATGCCGGGCTGACGGTGGGAGCTGCGGACTGCGTCATGGTTGACCGCGCGCGCGCAGGTCCTCCCACGCCACCAACAGGAAGGCGCCGACCAGGCCCAGGTGCTCGAAGAACGCATTTTCCATCATGAACCGGGCTTCGGGCGGCGCGTTCCAGAAACTGTTGGCCATGAACGTGGCCGCCAGCGTGAACGCGGCCAGCGCCAGTGCGCCAAGCCAGCGCCAGCGGCCGATCAGGATCATCGCTGAAGCGCCAAGCTCCAGCGCAATCGTTGCCGCGGCCAGCGGCGCCGCCGGTGACAGGCCGAAGTGCTGCATCTCGGCCACCGCGCCGGAGAAGGCAAACAGCTTGACCAGCCCCCCCTGGAGGTAGGCCGCGCACACCAACAACAGTGCGATCCAGCGCAGCCAGCCCGGCAGGTGCCGCGGGGTGTCGCTGGCGGCTGTCAGCGAGGACCTCGAAGGTTGCATGACCAGTCTCCGTTCAGGTTGGCGCGGGTTCAGAATGCCCAGCAGGAGCAGCCCAGCGCGCCCCAGAACGCGCTTTCATCCGACGCCGGCACGTTCGAGGTCCACGCCTTAGCATGCGCATGGCCGTGCACGCCGCAGGACGAGGCGCAACCGCAGGCTGTGTTCAGCGCCAGTGCGCGGGCCTGGGCCTGTGGGCGTGGCTGGTACTGGCTGCCGTGGCGGGCCGGCGACCAGTCCGGCATCGCGGGCGGGATCTGGGGCGAATGTTTGCCGAACTCGCTGTCGCCGTAGACGACCTTGCCGCCGAGCACGGTCAGCACGGAGGTGATGTCCTGGATGTCGTCGCCGGGCACCGCGAAGTAGTCAGCGGACAGCACGGCCAGGTCGGCCAACTGGCCCGTCTTGATCTGGCCCTTCTTGCCGGTTTCGGACGAGAACCACGTATTGGCCTCGGTCCACAGGCGCAGCGCCGTCTCCCGGTCGAGCAGGTTGGCCTGTGGATACATCGACAGGCCGCCCACGGTCTTGCCTGTGGTCAGCCAGTACAGCGACACCCACGGGTTATACGACGCCACGCGCGTGGCATCGGTGCCGGCGCCTACCTTGACGCCCTTCTCCAGCATCTTGCGGATCGGCGGCGTGGCCTCCGCAGCCCTGGCTCCGTAGCGCTCGACAAAGTACTCGCCCTGGTAGGCCATGCGGTGCTGCACGGCGATGCCACCACCGAGTGCGGCGATACGGTCGATATTGCGATCGGAGATCGTCTCGGCATGATCGAAGAACCAGTTCAGGCCATTGAACGGGATATCGCGTGCCACCTTCTCGTAGACATCGAGCGCGCGCGAGATCGTCTCGTCATAGGTGGCATGCAGCCGCCACGGCCAGCGCTTCTCGGCCAGGAGGCGGATCACCGGCTCCAGGTCCGCTTCCATCGACGGGGGCATGTCCGGGCGCTCGACACGAAAATCCTCGAAGTCAGCGGCCGTATAGACGAGCATTTCCCCTGCACCGTTGTGACGATATAGGTCGTCGCCCTGGCCCGGCCTGACCGCCGACGTCCACGCCTTGAAGTCACTCAGTTCCTCCTTGGGCTTCTGCGTGAACAGGTTGTATGCGAGCCGCACCGTGAGGTGGCCTTCCTTGTGCAGTTCTTCGATGACGCTGTAGTCATCGGGGTAGTTCTGGTAGCCCCCGCCGGCATCGATGACGCCGGTAACACCAAGCCGATTCACCTCGCGCATGAAATGGCGCGTCGAGTTCTTCTGGTACTCGGGCGGCAGCTTCGGGCCCTTGGCCAGCGTGGCGTACAGGATCGTCGCGTTGGGCCTGGCCAGCAGCAGGCCGGTGGGATTGCCGCTGGCGTCACGCACGATCTCGCCGCCCGGCGGATTGGGCGTGTCCTTGTTGTAGCCGACGGCGCGCAGCGCCGCGCCATTCAGGATCGCGCGGTCGTACAGGTGCAGGATGAACACCGGCGTGTCCGGCGCCACCGCGTTCAGTTCCTCGATGGTCGGCAGGCGCTTCTCGGCGAACTGGTGTTCGGTAAAGCCGCCTACCACGCGCACCCATTGCGGTGCCGGGGTGCGGCCCACCTGGGCCTTGAGCATGCGCATGGCGTCGGCCAGGGAACGCACGCCGTCCCAGCGCAGCTCCATGTTGTAGTTCAGGCCGCCGCGGATGATATGCATATGGCTGTCGATCAGCCCGGGAATGACCCGCCGGCCATTCAGGTCGATCACCGTGGTCTGCTTCGCCGCGAGTTTCATGACCTCCTGACGCGCGCCCACGCTGACGAAACGGCCGTCCTGGATGGCGACGGCATCGGCTTGCGGGTTGGCGCGGTCCAACGTGGTGAACTTGCCGTTGATAAGAATGAGATCGGGAGTCGGGGTCGGTGACATGGCGAATAGCTCCGAAGAGGCTGCCGCGCCGACGGCGGCAGCCGAAGCGATGAATTGCCGGCGGGTGACTGACATGAGCCTATGCGTTCAGGAAGGCCAGCAGGTCGGCGTTGACCTGGTCGGCGTTGATCACGCACATGCCGTGCGACGCGCCCGGGTACACCTTGAGCGTAGCGTTCTTGACAATCTTTGCCGACAGCCTGGCCGAGTTATCGATGGGCACGATCTGGTCGTCATCGCCGTGCAGGATCAGCGTGGGCACCGTGATCTTCTTCAGGTCCTCGGTGTAGTCCACCTCCGAGAATTCCTTGATGCATGCGTACTGGCCCAGAATACCGCCAGCCATGCCCTGTGCCCAGAAGGTATCGATGGTCCCCTGCGAGACCTTGGCGCCCGGGCGGTTGAAGCCGAAGAACGGCACGGCCAGGTCCTTGTAGAACTGCGACCGGTTGTCGGCCACGCCCTTGCGGATGCCGTCGAACACGTCCAGCGGCAGGCCGTTGGGATTGGCCGCGGTCTTGGCCATGATCGGCGGCACGGCGCCGATCAGCACGGCCCTGGCCACGCGCTTGGTTCCATGGCGGCCGATATAGTGCGCCACTTCGCCACCGCCGGTGGAGTGGCCGACCAGCGTGGCGCCATGGAGGTCGAGCGCGTCCAGCAGCGCGGCCAGGTCGTCGGCGTACGTGTCCATGTTGTTGCCCTGCGCCGGCTGGCCCGAACGGCCGTGGCCGCGACGATCGTGTGCGATCACGCGGAAGCCCTTCCCCGCCAGGAACAGCATCTGGGCATCCCAAGCGTCAGCGTGGAGCGGCCAGCCGTGCGAGAACACGACCGGACGCCCGGAGCCCCAGTCCTTGTAGAAGATCTGCGTACCGTCCCTGCTGGTAATGTAGTTCATCTGTCTTGATCCTCCGGAATGGTGAGGCGCGCCCGCCTTGCCGGCTGCATTGGCTTCGGGGGCGCCGAATGTCGTGACGGCGCCCACGGCGGCAGCACCAACCGTGCCCACGCTCGAAAGCAGCACCTTGCGCCGCACCGACGAGTGTCCCGCTTCCTGTGTGTTCTTATCTGCGTTCATGCAAATGGCTCGTTTGGCGTGGGAATGATCAGCGGGCCGGGACCGGGGCCAGTGACTCGTGCGTCGTGGCGGTGCGCTGCGCCGCCTTGTGGACCATGGTGTAGGCGTAGTCGACGCCCATGCCGTAGGCGCCCGAGTGCTCCTTGACAAGCTTCATCACGGCATCATACGTATCGCGGTGCGCCCAGTCACGCTGCCATTCGAGCAGCACCTGCTGCCAGGTCACGGGCACGGCGCCGGCTTGCACCATGCGCTGCATCGCGTAGTCGTGCGCTTCCTTGCTGGTGCCGCCCGAGGCATCGGCCACCATGTAGATCTCGTAGTTGCCTTCCAGCATCGCGCACAGGGCGAACGTCGTATTGCAGACTTCGGTCCACAGGCCGGCCACGACGACTTTGTTGCGACCGTTGGCTTTCAGCGCGTCACGGACCTTCTGGTCGTCCCACGAGTTCATCGAGGTCCGCTCGAGCGTCTTCGCATTCGGAAAGACGTCGAGGACCTCCGGGTACGTGTAGCCCGAGAACGACTCGCTTTCGACCGTCGTGATGGTGGTCGGGATATTGAAGATCTTCGCGGCCTTGGCCAGGCCCACCACATTGTTCTTCAGCGCCTGGCGGTCCATCGACTGGACGCCGAAGGCCATCTGCGGCTGCTGGTCGATGATGATGAGCTGGCTGTTTTGCGGGGTCAGGACTTCGAGCTTGGGGTTCGACATGGTCTGATTCCTCAATGACGGTTGGGGGCGCAGACGGGCATCGCAGCATGTGCTGAGCAGTCCGCCCGGATGGCATCGGAGGGTGGTGTTCCCGTCAGCGGGAATCGCACGATGCCACCGGATGCAAGACTAGACAGCCCTCGCCGCGGTAGCCATCAAACTTTCGTATTAGTTGCCGAAACGTTCCGCTGATTGCCGCGGCTGAACAGCGGATACTGGCGTGGCTTTCCTGCGTGGTGTGGCTCGTGTCTGCAAACACGGCGAAGATCAGGAAAATTGTGCGGACGCACATGAAGAAGGAGCGGACCCATCGGCCTGGAGCGCTTTAAGCGCGGCGCTTGCGACACACGAGTGGTGGCAACGAGACGGTCAGGCGGCGGCGGGCGCCAATACCACAGTATTATATGCAGCGAAGTCCGACGGACCTATGCTCTCCAGGCGGGCAGTGGACGTGTTGGGATCCCTTGACTACCCTCGGCGCCGCGCCATGATGACCGACACTATCGGCCTGCCAGACGCTTTTGCGTTATGCGACTATCGTTTCGAAACGATCCATCAGGACGGCATCGTCGCCTTCTCGCGCGGCACTCATGCATCCACTGGCGAGACTGTGGTAATAGCGCATGCGGTATCGAGCCAGGTGGAATCCGATGCTGCGCACCGCATCCGGAACGAATACGCATTGCGCGCGCTGCTACGCGATGACTGGGCGCTGGTTCCGCGCGGCATCAGCCACTACCGCAGCGGCATCGCTTCGCTTTACGACGATCGTTGCGGCGACCCCCTGGTCACGCTGCTGCCAGGGCGCCAACCAGTGGGACGCGTGCTGGGCATTGCGCTCGGCGCCACCGCCGCACTGAAATCCACACACGAAAGTGGTCTGATCCACCGCGCGGTCACGCCGTTCAGTCTGTTCGTCGATGCGGCGGGACACTGCCGCATCGGCCATTTCGGCTTTGCCGTGCGCCAGTCCGGCGGGAATTGCCACCACGACGGCAGCCATGGGTGGCCCGCGGCGATGATGATGGGTAGCGAAGCCCCGGCCTACATGTCGCCCGAGCATACCGGCCGTACACGCCATGCCATCGATGCCCGCAGCGATCTGTACTCGCTTGGTGTGATCCTCTATCAGTTGCTGAGCGGGCAGTTGCCGCTCGCGGCCAGGAATCCGGGTGACCTGGCTGAATGGATCCACAGCCACGTGGCCAGTGCGCCAGTGCCGCTCCACAAGATTGTGCCGGAGATTCCGGAGGCCCTCTCCCGAATCGTGCTCAAGCTGCTCGACAAGAACCCGAGCCGCCGCTACCAGTCAGCCGCCGGGCTGGAGGTCGACCTCAGGCGCTGCATGGCAGCGTGGCAGGAGACCGGGGACATCGCGCCTTTTGAGCCGGGCGAGCGCGACCAGCCTGCCGGCCTCGACCTGCCCGATGGCCTGATTGCGCGGGATGGCGCCCTGCACCAGCTGTCCGCAGCATTTGGCCACGTAAGCGCCGCCAGATGCTCTACGGCGGTGGCGCTGACAGGCCCGTCAGGGATCGGCAAATCCGCGCTGATGCATGCGTTCGCCAAATCCCTGCGGCCGCAGCGCGTGTGGTGTGCCATGGGCAAGGCCGACCAGTTTCGCCAGGACGTGCCATACGCGCCAATCGCCGAGGCTTTCCTGGGACTGGTCCACCAGATCCTGGGTCTGCCCGAGGAGGAAGTACGCGCGTGGCAGGTGCGCCTGATGCAGGGCCTGGGCGCCCATGGCGAACTGGCGTGCAGCATCGCGCCGGCGCTGCGGCTGCTGGTGGACGATTTCCCGCCCCTCCCCGCTTCGGAAGCCGCCGACGCCGATGTCCATGTCGATATCGCCATGCGCGAGCTGGTGAGCGCATTCTCGCGGTCAGACTGCCCGTTCGTGCTGCTGATCGACGATTGCCAGTGGCTCGACGCACCGTCCCAGCATCTGCTCGCCCGGCTGGTGCGCCACCCTGCCCCGCCGCCGCTGCTGCTGGTCTGCAGCACGCGAACCGCCGGGGCCGATGCGCTGATACGCCTGCGGCAAAGCGTGCCGGTACACGACGTGGTGCTGGACGGGTTTTCCGAGGCAACCGTGGCCAACCTGCTGGCGGAGACCTTGCGTACGTCGGCGCGGGCGCTTCTGCCACTGGCCCGGCTGGTGCATGACAAGACGCTCGGCAACCCTTTCTTCGTTATCCAGTTCCTGACGACGCTGGTCGATGACAGGCTGCTCGTCTATTCGTCCGATGCCGATGGCTGGCAATACGATCTCGCGCGCATCGCGCAGCATGCCCATACGGACAACGTGGCGGCACTGGTGCTGCAGCGCCTGGGCCGCCTGCCCGATCCGACCCGCCGTCTGCTAGGCGGCATGGCTTGCCTGGGCCGCCGTGCCGAAATGTCGCTGCTATGCGGGACTTTCGGCATCAGCGAACGTGCGCTGCACGCGCGGCTGGCGCCGGCCCGTGCGGCCGGCGTGGTATTGCTGGCACAAGACGGCGCCTATGCCTTTGTGCACGACCGCGTCCAGGAAGCGGCGCACGCCGGACTGGCGGCCGACGACCACGCGGACATATGCCTGCGCGCCGGCCGGCTGCTGGCTGCCCGGGTGCGTGACGATGTCGGCGACGAGGTGCGCGACGACGTGCTGTTCCGTGCCAGCGGCCTGCTGGCGCAGGCGCAAGCGCTGGTCACGACGCCGGAGGAAGCGCTGGACGTGGCCTGGCTGTTCCACACGGCCGCACTGCGCGCCCGGCGCGCGGCGGCCTACGGTGCGGCACTGGGCTATGTGGAAAGTGGCATGACCTTCATGCGCAAGGCCGCCACGCATCCGGATGCAAGTCACCCACTGCAATTTGCGCTGCTCGAACAACAGGCGACCTGCTGGTTCCAGCTCGGCCGCCTCGATGATGCGCTGGCGCTGGCCACCCGACTGATCCGTCAGTCGGCGGACCTGCTGCAGCAAGCCGGCGTCTACCGGCTCAAGATCGAAATGCATACACGCCGCTCGGAGAACACGCTCGCGGTGGGGACCGCGATCGCCAGCCTGCGTCCGATGGGCATTGTGCTGAGCCCGCACCCCAGCGCGGCGGCATGCGATGCGTTGTACGAGACGATCCGCCCGCTGCTGGCGCCAGACAAGTTGCCCGAGATGTTCATGCTGGCCCAGGTTCGCGATGCCGAGACCGAGGCCGCGATGAGTCTGCTGTCCGCGCTGCTGGTACCCGCCAGCTTCACCGACGAGAACCTTGCGTTTCTGGGTCATTGCGAGATGCTGCGGCTCACGCTCGCCCACGGCATGGCCGCCCCGTCCACCGCATCGCTAGCCTGGCTGGGAGTCATGGTCTGCCACCGCTACGGTGCCTTTGCCGACGGCTTCCGCTATGGGGAAATGGCCCGCCGGCTGGTGACGCATCATGGCTACACCGCCTACGAAGCCCGCACGCTTCTGCCGCTGGACCAGCTCAGCGTATGGACGCAGCCGCTGTCGTATTCGATCGAGTGCGCCCGCGCGGGCCTTGCCGCGGGCATCGCCCATGGCGACCTGACCACGGCATGCTACGAGTGCTGTCATATCGTGGCCACGATGATGGTTCGCGGAGACCGGCTGGACGAAATCCGCGCCGAGATCGGGCGCGGGCTGGAGGTGGTGCGCCGCGCCGGCTTTCATGACGTCGAGTTGATCCTGCTGCTGCAGCAGCGCTATATCGATGGCTTGCGCACTACGGAATTTCCGGCCGGGGAGGCCCTTGCACTCGATGCCGATGCCACGCACGGCTCTGCCGGCGAACGTCTTTCGACATTCGAGTTCTGGCACTGGCTCTATCGCGCCACGATCGTGCTTCTTGCGGATCAGCCTGAACTGGCGGCACAGTGCCTGGACCGTGCGGCCGGCTTTGCATGGTCCGCGCCGGCCCACATCCACCAGCTCGACTTTCACCTGTGCCGCGCGCTGACCATCGCCGCCATGCCCGACTCACCGGATCCGGCGGCATGGCAAACGCTGCGCGCCGATGCACGCCAGATCCGTGCCTGGGCCGATGCCAATCCGGCGATGTTCACCGACAAGGCGCTGCTGGTGGAGGCGGAGCTGGCAAGGCTGGAAGGCGACGCACTGGGCGCGATGTCGCGCTACGAAGCGGCAATTGCCCAAGCAACAGCACAAGGGTTCGTGCAGATCGCCGCCATGGCATACGAGCGGGCGGCAGGGCACTGCGCCACGCTGGGACTGGCGTCGGCGGCAAGGGCACATCGCCGCGCTGCCCGGGATCATTACCTGCGCTGGGGCGCCACGGGCAAAGTCGGGCAGATGGAAGCCCGGCATCCCGATCTTGTCGACGCCGGGACGCTGCGCACCTGGTACCTGGGCGACGGTCGGCAGTCCGTGGACGCGGAAAGCGTGATCAAGGCGTCGCGGGCGTTGACCGAAGAAATCCGGCTGGACCGCCTGATCGACAAGCTGATGACGATTGCGCTGGAATATGCAACCGCGCAGCGTGGGCTGCTGATACGCATCCAGCCCGAAGGGCCATTGGTGGAGGCTTGCGCCGACACCTCGGCAGAGGGCATACGCGTGCATCTGGTGCAGGACAGGCTGGCGGCGGACGCGCTGCCGCTGTCGATGTTCCACACCGCCATCCGCTCGGGCCAGGTGGCCATGGTGGGGGCGGCCCAGTCCGCCAACCCGTCCGCCATGGATCCCTACCTTCTGGCACACCCCGAATGCTCGGCCATCTGCATTCCGATGCTGCGCCACAATGAAGTGATCGGGGCGCTCTATCTGGAAAACCGCCTGGTCCGCGACGCCTTTACGCTGGACCAAACGCGCCTGCTGGAGCTGATCGCCGCGCAAGCCGCGATTTCGCTGCGCACTGCCCGTCTCTATGACGACCTGCTTACCGAAAACGAACGGCGGAAAAATATGGAGCGTGAATTGCGCGCCAGCGAGGCTTCGCTGGTCATGGGCGAGCGTGTGAGCCACACCGGCAGCTGGCGCTGGGACTTGCGCCAGGACCGTTTCTATTGCTCGGAAGAGCTACGGCGCATCTTTGAACTCGACCCCGCGCAGTGCGAGATCGCGTTCGAAGACTTCGTCGCACGCATGCATCCCGAAGACAGGGCCGCGGTACGCAAGGTGGTGGCGAACCATGTCGAACAGTGGCTGCCGATCCGCGTCGAGCATCGGATCATTCGAACCGATGGCTCCATACGCCACCTGGCAGCCGTGGGCGAGCCCATGCCAGCGGAAGACGGCACGCTCGAGTATGTCGGGACCGTCACCGATATCACTACGCGGCGCGAGGCGGAAGACGCGGTGCGCAGCGCACAGGCCGACCTGGCCCGCGTGACGCGTGCCACCACCGTGGGACAGCTTACCGCATCGATCGCGCACGAGATCAACCAGCCGCTGATGTCGATCGTCTCGAACGCCGGCGCCGGACTACGATGGCTGACGCGCCCCAACCCCGATCTTGCCAACGCCCGCGAAAGCCTGGAGGCCATTGCCAGCGACGGCCAGCGTGCCGGTGACATGATCCGCAGCTTGCAGTCGCTGACGCGCAATACGGCGCCCGTGCTTGGGCCGGTGGATATCCACGAGGCGGTGCGGCATATCCTGGTCATTTCGCGCAGCGAGATCGAACGCCGCCACATTGCCGTCAAGCTGGCGCTTCATGCCGAACACCCCACGGTGTTCGGCGACGGCATCCAGCTCCAGCAGGTGATCCTGAACCTGGTGGTAAATGCCCTGGAAGCGATGAGCGAGGGGAACGACCGCCCGCGTGAGATGCATATCGTCACGCGCATCGTCGACGGAGCCGCGCTGGAGCTGAGCGTGGCCGACACCGGCGTGGGAATCGGCGGAAACCTGCTCGAACAGGTCTTCCAACCGTTCTACACGACCAAGGCCAACGGCATGGGCATGGGGCTGGCGATCTGCCGGTCGATCATCGAAGGCCACAAGGGACAACTGCGAGCCGCGCCGCTGGTGCCGTACGGCAGCATGTTCGCGTTCACCATACCGATCCACGGCGGGGCCTAGCACGTCTGCGCCGCCCGTGGCGGAATCCACCAGCTAACGTGGTGCCACGTCGCCGGGGCTGCTAGTCGCCGGTCATCCAACTCATACCAAGGTGTGAAGGAGCACCCACCACCCGGCAATTGCTGACACCCCGCCCCGCCTCCTACGCTTCCCATCAACAAGGGTGCGAATTCACGGGAGGCCCGTACCATGAAGCTTCGATATCGATGGGCCCCCATGCTGGCCGTCGCCGGCGTCGTGGTCGCGGGCGTTGCGCTGACCCTGATGTGGGAGCGGGCGACTGCCCCCATCAAGCCACCCGCGCCGTCCTCATTCGACGGCCAGCTCACGCTGCGCGGTGCGCGTGTGGTAGCCCTGGGAGACTGCGCGGTCTGCCATACCGCCCGCAATGGCAAGCCCTATGCCGGCGGGCTGCCATTGTCGACGCCGTTCGGCACGCTCTACTCCACCAACATCACGCCCGATCCTGAAACCGGCATCGGCACGTGGTCGCTGGAAGCTTTTACGCGCGCCATGCGCCGCGGCATCTCGCGCGATGGCCATCAGCTCTATCCCGCCTTCCCGTATATCCATTACACGCGCATGTCCGACGCGGACATCGCTGCAGCCTACGCGTACCTGATGCGCCGCGACCCGGTGGTGGCCAAGGCGCCGCCCAACGATCTCGTCTTTCCGCTGAACTTCCGGCCGCTCGTGGCGTTCTGGAATGTACTGTTCCTGCGCACCGGCCCCGAAACCCCGGACAGCTCGCGCAGCGCGCAGTGGCATCGCGGACGCGAACTCGTGAATGGCCTCGGCCACTGCGCCGCGTGCCATACGCCGCTGAACCTCATCGGCGGCGAAACATGGGGCAAGGCCTTCGAGGGCGGTGTGATCGACGGCTGGGAGGCACCGCCCTTGACGCGCCTGGCGCATGGGCCGGTGCCGTGGACAGAGGCGCAGCTTGTCACATACCTGCGCACGGGCATTTCGTCCGCGCATGGCGCAGCCGCCGGGCCAATGCTTCCGGTCACGCAGGAGCTGGCCACGGTACCGCAGGCCGACGTGGAAGCGATGGTCGCCTATCTGTTCTCGCGGCAGACGCCGGCGTCGGCGGACAGCGGCGTTTCTAGCGTGCCGCCGGGGGACCAGGCGGCGATCCGGCGCGGCAGCGTGCTGTTTGCCGGCGCCTGTGCATCGTGCCATGGCGACAAGGCACCGATGCAGAGCATAGGCGACCGTCCCGGCCTGGCGACGAGCAGTGCCATCCATGCCGCCACACCGCGCAATGCGATCCGGATGATGCTCGAAGGCGTGCCCTGGCAAGGCGAGCAGGCGCTGCATTACATGCCCGCATTCGAAGAAGCCATGGACGACGCGCAGATGGGCGACCTGGCGGCCTACCTCAGGGCCACCTATTCCCGTTTGCCGCCGTGGGATGGCGTCGCGCAAGCAGTGGCCGATCTTCGCAAGGGAGACGCAGCAAAATGATCCAGCTCACAGTCAATGGCGTCAGCCACTCGCTCGACATCGATCCTTCGACCCCTCTGCTGTACGCGCTGCGCGAGGACCTGAACCTGCATGGCGCCAAGTTCGGCTGCGGGCTGGGTCAATGCGGCGCCTGCACCGTGCTGGTGGCTGGCAAGCCCACCTTCTCATGCCTGATGCCGGTGTCCGCGTTGGGCAAGCGGCCCGTGCGCACGATCGAAAGCCTGGGCACGGCTGAGCGGCCAGGCCCGCTTCAGAAAGCGTTCATCGAACACCAGGCGGCCCAGTGCGGCTACTGCATCGCCGGCATGATCATGCGTGCGCAGGCGTTGCTCGAAGCCAATCCTCATCCCACCGACGCCGAAATCCGCAAGCATATGGAGCCGAACCTGTGCCGCTGCGGCACCCACATGCGCATCCTTGCCGCGATCCGCGCAGTCAGCGGCCGCTCCGCCGGCACAGGCAAACCTGCGACGGAGACCGTGCGATGAGCCCCGACGACAAGAGCCTCCCGGACAGCCCAGCGCGCCGTGCCTTCATGGTTTCCGGCTCGATCGTGGTGGGTTTCACCTTGCTGCCGGGCAGGAAGGCGCTGGCAGAAGTCGTCCTGGCCGATGAGGGCGCCGCCGTGCGCGTGGCCAGGGATTTCGAGAAGCTGGCTGGCAGCCTGAAGACAAATCCCTATCTGGATGCGTGGATCAAGGTGGCACCAGACAACCGCGTCACGGTCTGCACCGGCAAGGTGGAACTGGGCACGGGCGTGCGTACCGCGTTGCTGCAGGTGGCCGCCGAGGAACTGCAGATCGACCCCGGGCAGATCACCTTCCTGACCGCGGACACGGGGCGCTCCCCTGATGAGGGCCTGACCGCGGGCAGCCATACGATGGCGGACAGCGGCAGTGCACTGCTCAATGCCGCCGCCCAGGTGCGCGGCCTGCTCACCGATGCCGCCGCGCGTACGCTCCGTACGGACCCTGCCACGCTTACCCTGCGTAATGCGCGTGTGCATGCGGCCGACGGACGCTCGAAGTCTTTCGCCGAGTTGCTTGCCGACGTCGACTTGCACGTCGTGGCGAGGCCCACGTCTGCGCTGCGGGACCCGGCTTCGTTCACGGTGATCGGCACCGCGCTGCCTCGGCTCGACATCCCGGGCAAGGTCACTGGCGGTCCCAGCTATGTGCAGGACCTGAAGATGCCTGGGATGGTGCACGCACGCGTCGTGCTGCCGCCCGCCTATGACGCGCCGCTGCAGTCCGTCGACGAAGCGGGCGCGCGGGCCACGCCGGGCTTTTTCGCCATCGTGCGCGATGGCAACCTGCTGGCCGTGGTGGCGCAGCGCGAATGGCAGGCCGTGCAGGCCCAGCGCGCACTGTCGGCCGGATGCCGCTGGGGAAGGGGCCGTGCTTTGCCGCAGCCCGGGCAGGTGACCACGCAGCTCAGGCAGATTGCCACCGAGCGCATCGTCATCGCCGATACACGCGCGCCGATGGCCACGCCGGTCAAGACCCTCGATGCCACCTATACCAAGCCATACCTGATGCATGGGTCGATCGGTCCGTCATGCGCGGTGGGTCATATGCAGGACGGCGTGCTGACCGTGTGGACGCATTCGCAGGGGGTCTATCCGCTACGCGACGGACTGGCCGGGATGCTGTCGATGCCCAGGGACAAGATCCGCTGCATCCACATGGAAGGGTCCGGCTGCTATGGCCACAACGGCGCCGACGATGCGGCGGCACACGCCGCCTTTCTGGCGCGCGCGCTGCCGGGCCGGCCGGTGCGCGTGCAATGGATGCGCGACCAGGAAAACCTCTGGGACCACTTCACCCCGGCGATGGTCGCGCAGGTCAAGGCCTCGCTGGCTGCCGACGGCACCATCGTGAACTGGGACTACGCGCTCTGGAGCAGCTCGCACAATGAGCGCGTGGTCAACGCCGGCCGCCTGTTGCCCGCCACGCATCTGGCCAGGCCCTTCACGCCAGCGCCGTCGGTGCCGATGACGCAGCCCGAGGGCGGCGGCGACCGCAATGCGATTCCCCTCTACCGTCTGCCGAACCGCCATATCGTCAACAACTTTTCGCCGACGATGCCGCTGCGGACCTCGGCCATGCGTTCGCTGGGCGCGCATCTAAACGTGTTCGCGATCGAAACATTCATGGACGACCTGGCCCATGCCGCCGGCGTGGACCCGGTGCAGTTCCGCCTGCGCCATATGGACGATCCGCGCGCGCTGGACGTGATCCGGCTGGCGGCGCAGGAGTTCGGTTGGCCGCAGCGCGCCCGCAAGCCGGGGCACGGCGCCGGCTTTGCGTTCGCCAGGTACAAGAATCTGATGGGCTACGTGGCGATGGCGATGGAGATCTCGGTGGAGCGCGACACGGGCCAGGTGCGTCTGGAACACGCAGAGGTGGCTGTCGACTGCGGGCAGATCGTGAATCCCGATGGTGTCCGCAACCAGCTCGAGGGCGGCATCCTGCAATCGGCCAGCTGGACACTCTACGAACAGCTGCACTTCGACGAGGCCGGGATTCGCAGTTTCGATTGGGGAACCTACCCGATCATGCGGTTCTCCACGGTTCCCACGCAGATCAACGTGCATCTGATCGACCGGCCGGGTGCGCCATTCCTGGGCGTGGCGGAAGCCGCCATGGGCCCGACGGCCGGCGCCATCGGCAACGCTCTGTTCGACGCCACCGGCGTGCGCTTGCGCGATATGCCGCTGGGCGGCGAACGGCTGCGGGCCAGGATCGCGCCCTGAGCAACCAGCCGGCGCACCTCAATCCACCCCTTGCAGGAGCTCCTATGACCTCACCGCAACGACCTCGCGCCCTTGTCATCGGCGCCTCGCTCGGCGGGCTGTTCAGTGCCGTCTGCCTGCGCGCGATCGGCTGGGACGTCGAAATCTTCGAACGCTCGCCCCGGGAGCTGGACAGCCGTGGCGGCGGGCTGGTGCTGCAGCCCGCCGTGGTGGAGGCGCTGGACTTTGCCGGGGTGCCGCACGGCGACGATTTCGGCGTGCCGTCGCGCGACCGCATCTTTATCGAACGCGATGGCACGTTCCGGCGCGTGTATATGCCACAGACGCAGATTGCGTGGAACGGCCTGTACCAGCGTATGCGGCACCACATCGACGATTCGATGCTCCATGCGGGCGAGACGTTTGCCGGCTTCGAGCCGGACGGCAGCCGTGTCACTGCGCATTTTGCTTCCGGACGCACGGCGCAAGGCGACTTGCTGATCGGCGCCGACGGCCCGGTATCAGCCGTGCGCGCCCAGCTGCTCCCCGGCGAGGTGCCAGCCTATGCCGGCTATGCCGCGTGGCGCGGTGTGCTGCCCGAACGTACGCTGTTCGAATCCACTCGCCAGTTCCTGCAGGACGCGTTCGTCTTTCAGGATGGCAATGCCCACCAGTTCCTGACCTACCGGATCCCGGGCGAAGACGGCAGCGTCCGCGAGGACGAGCGGCGCCAGAACTGGGTCTGGTACCGCAAGATCGCGTCGGGCCCTGCCCTCGATGCCTTGCTGCAGGACCGCGCCGGCAACCGGCACAGCTACTCTCTGCCGCCGGGCGCGATGCAGGACACCGAGATCCGCGCGCTGAAGGTTGCCGCGCTCGATGTGCTGGCGCCAGCCCTGGCTGGCCTGGTCACCGCGACGCCCAACCCCTTTGTTCAGTTGATTCACGACTATGAAGCGCCGCAGATGGTATTCGGCCGCGTGCTGTTGCTCGGCGACGCGGCCTTTGTGGCGCGCCCGCACACCGGCGCGGGAGCCGGCAAGGCTGCCGCCAATGCCCTGGCGCTGGCCCGCGCGCTGCAGGACCACGCCACCGATATCGACGCCGCGCTGCTGCGCTGGGAACGCGATCAACTGCCGGCGGACCGTCGGCTGGTGCGCTGGGGCATCGCGCTTGGCCGCCGGATCATGGACGTGGCTCCTGCCCTTTGATTGCATGCCGGAGCGTGGTGGCGCACGGATCATATGGAGGATTTTTAAGTGGAGATTAATCCACATCCGGAGAAATTTCTGCCGTGCGCAGCACTCCGCCGCACCGGAGGCGTTGCGCGCCACGCAACGCTGACTTGCTTCCCGTTGTGATTCAAATAGCGCTTTCGCGCGCCTAAGCTTTGAGCACCCCAACCTGACACCCGAAGCCATGAAAACCACCGTCTCTCCCACCGCCAACAGCGTTGGCCATGCGGCCGCGCCAATGTCCAGTGCGCTGGTCGCACTGTTTTCCCTGTGCGCCGGCGTACTGGTCGCCAATCTCTACTACGCCCAGCCCATCATCGAGTTGATCGCGCCGGCCGTGGGCCTGTCCGCCCAAAGCGCCAGCGTGATCGTGTCGCTGACCCAGATCGGTTATGCCGTCGGCCTGTTCTTCCTGGTACCGCTGGCCGACCTGCTCGAAAACCGGCGCCTGCTGATGATCAGCGGCGCGGCCGCCGCCATCAGCCTCGTGGGCGCAGCCACCTCGTCGCAGCCAGGCCTGTTCCTGCTGGTCTCGCTCCTGCTGGGCCTGAGCTCGGTCAGCGTGCAGATCCTGATTCCCCTGGCGGCGCACCTGGCGCCCGAAGCGCTACGTGGCCGCACGGTGGGCACGATCATGGGCGGCCTGCTCTCGGGCATCCTGCTGTCGCGGCCGCTGTCGAGCATGCTGGCGCATTATTTCGGCTGGCGCGCAGTGTTCTATATTGCCTCCGCGATGACGCTGGCCACGGTGGCGATCATCGCAACGACGCTGCCGCGTCGCGTGCCGGAGCATCGCGCCACCTATGCCAGCCTGCTGAGTTCGCTGTGGCATCTGTTCACGCGCTACGCGGTGCTGCGCCAGCGATCGCTGTACCAGGCGCTGCTGTTTGCCGCGTTCAGCCTGTTCTGGACTGCCGCACCGCTGGAACTGGCCAGGCACTATGGCCTGTCGCAATCGCAGATCGGCATCTTTGCCCTGGTAGGCGCACTGGGCGCGGTAGCGGCGCCAATCGCCGGCCGGCTGGCAGACGCGGGCCGCACGCACATTGCCTCTTACGTTGCGATGATCGCGGCAGCCCTTAGCTTTATGCCCGGACTTGTCGGCGGCACGGGCGGTCTGTACCTGCTCGCACTGACCGGTATCGTGCTCGACTTTGCCGTGCAAATGAACATGGTGCTGGGCCAACGCGAGATCTATGCGCTGGATGCTGCCAGCCGCGCACGCCTGAACGCGCTCTACATGACCGCCATCTTTGCCGGCGGCGCGGTGGGATCCGCACTGGCCAGCGCGCTCTACACGCACTTTGGCTGGTCCGGCATCGTCGCTACCGGCAGCGGCCTTGCCCTGGTCTCGTTTGTGGCACTCGTGCTCGCTTCGCGACGCTGAGCCAGTTCCTCTTCAAATTCCGTCATCAGGAGTCTTTGTCATGACATCCCATCTTTTCAGGCCTATCATGATCGGGCCATTGCATCTGAACCACCGGGTCGCCATGGCGCCGCTGACGCGTTCGCGCGCAGGCCAGCCAGGCAATGTGCCCAGCGCCATGAACGTGGAGTACTACCGGCAACGTGCGTCGGCGGCGCTGATCATTTCCGAGGCCACGCAGATTTCCCAGCAAGGCCAGGGATACGCCTGGACGCCCGGCATCCACACCGCCGAACAGATCGAAGGCTGGCGTGCCGTGGCCGACGCCGTGCATGCCGAAGGTGGCCGGATCTTCCTGCAGTTGTGGCATGTCGGCCGTGTTTCGCACCCGTCGTTCCAGCCCGGCGGCGCGCTGCCGGTGGCGCCCAGCGCGCTGCCGGTGCCCGGCAAGACGTTCATCGTCGACGCCGAGGGCAATGGCGTGTGGAGCGAAATCCCGACACCGCAGGCACTGACCGTCGAGGGTATCGCTGCGATCGTGCACGACTACCGCCAGGCCGCGCGCAATGCCATCGAAGCGGGCATGGACGGCGTGGAGATCCACGCCGGCAATGGCTACCTGCTCGATCAGTTCATCAACTCGGAAAGCAACCACCGCGCGGACGCCTATGGCGGCAGTATCGAGAACCGCGCGCGCTTTCTGCTCGAAGTGGTGGATGCCGTGACGGCGGAGATCGGCGCAGGACGCGTGGGCGTGCGGCTCACGCCGATGGGCCGCTTCATGGGTATGGGCGATGCCACGCCCGAAGCCACCTTCGGCTACATCGCACACAGCCTCGATGCCTGGCACCTGGCCTATCTGCACCTGGTGGAGCCGGCGATGGTCGGCACGGTCAAGGACGAAGTTGCCGACCCGCGCTGGGACAGCATGATCCGCACGATGCGTGCCGAGTACCGCGGCGTGCTGATGCTGGCGGGCGGCTACGATGGCGTGACCGCGGAGCAGGCGATTGCCGACGGGCGTGCCGATATGATCGCGTTCGGACGGCCGTTCATTGCCAATCCCGACCTGCCGCAGCGCCTCAAGACCTCGGCTGCGCTCAATACACCGGATCCGGCCACGTTCTTCGGCGGCACGGCAACGGGCTACACGGACTATCCTGCGCTCGGCTGAGCGCGGAGGCTGGCTTGCCCGGACTGCCGTGGCATTGTTCCTGGGGGCGCACCGCGCCGGGCGTCATGAGTCATGACGATCGGCGTGGTGCGCCCTTGCTGCTTGCGCATGGCCTGGCCCCGGTGGATCTTTCCCGGTGCCAGGCTTCGTCGCCTGCAGTGCAGGCCATACAGATGGCCGATCAACGCGGCGAGGGCCCGCCGAGCAAATGGGCCGCTTCGCTAAGCACCGTACCGGAAGCGGTTGGCGAGTTCTTCGACGATCGATGCCTGCAGGCTGTCGCGAGAATCGTTGAGCGGATCGCGATCCGCAGTCGATCCCATCCAGCGCTTGACCTCGACGAACGCGGCCGGGCAATACGATCCAGGGATCCATCTGGTTTCAGTAGAAAACAGCAATTTGCCTATTTGATACTGAAACTCTAAGGTGTGTTTCAGGCGGCGCATCCAGCGCGAGTCCGCTCGCACGCCAGGCAACGCAAGCGGGCGGCGCCTGTGGCGCCGCCCGACTGTCGAACATGAGACCGGGCAGTTTCCATTGCCCGATCCAGCGTCAGGATCAAGCCTGCCCCTGAGTGTCCCGATTCAGGACTGCTGGATACCCATGATGCGATTGCCCATGCCGATGCCCCACTGAGTCATCTGCATGCCTTGCGCCAGGCGTTCCTGCTGCCAGCTCGCCAGTGCGCCATCGAGGTCCTGTGCGCCTGCCACGGCCCTGGCGAGAGACACTGCGTCGGCAGCCGCCTTGGCCGTACTGCCGGCAGTATGGGGGCGGGGAATGAACGCGGCGTCGCCGGTCAGCAGAATACGCCCGAAACGCATCCGGGGAACCTGCAGGTCCAGGATCTGCTGGACAAAGATATCGTCGGTGTTCTCGATCAACGCCTGGAACGCTGGGTTGGCGTGCGCCGCCCCCATCTGGCGAATCCAGCCGTCCTGCCCGACAGCAAGCGAGCCGGGCGGAACGGAATGGCTGCGCCGCTTGCCGTCGCGGTCTGTCAGCACGCGGTCAAGCTCGGCGCCGGGCGCTGCCTTCAGGTACCAGAGCCAGTTGAAGCGGCGTTGACCCGGGGTCGTCGAGCCATCGGCGCCAGGGACCATGTACTGGAGCATCAGGGACTCCGGTTCCTGCTGGAACACGAAGTTCTCATAGAGCAGCGGCCTGGCGGCATCGGGCAATTGATGCTCTTCGAGCAGCCCGCGCCAGACCACGTAGCCTGCATAGGTCGGCGAGACATCGGGGAGCATCAGCTTTCGTACCGTGGAGTTCCCCCCATCGGCACCGATCAGCAAGTCGCCGTGTACCCGTCTGCCATCGGAGAACGTGGCACTGACGCCGTGATCTTCCTGTTCCACCCCGATCAGCCGCGCATCCCGATGATAGCGCTCCATCGGAAAGCTCTTGAGCAGAGCGGAATAGAGCGTATTCCAGGATGTCTGGGTCTGCGGCACATGTTCCCGGTGGCGTACGTCTCCGCTGCGGTCGAGATACAGCCTGTCGTGCGAGCGCACGCCAAGGGCGCCGCCCGGTTCGATCCCGGCAAAAGAGAAGGCGCGGATGACCTCCGGCTGCAGAACAATGCCACCACCACGGCTGGTGAGGTTGGAAGGCGAACGCTCGAACACCTCCACCTCCCACCCGACCGCGCGCAGCGCGGTGGCCGCAAACAGTCCGCCCAGCGAACCCCCGACGACCAGTGCCTTGCCCGGGCCTGCAGAGGCAGGCCGGGCGCCTGCGACGGGGGCCATCGATCGGGCATCGAGGGCTTGACTCGCTTCCATGTCGTGCTCCTGTAGACGAATAGATGGAGCAATCGTAGAAGGCCCCGTGCGATAGCTGAATGGGGCGGCCATGCAACACCGCGTTGCGGAGAAGGCAACGGGAATGCGCAGGCGAGCCGACCCGTGATCCCTCCCCCTCACACCACTTTGCGTCAGGCGCAACGCAGGGTTGCGGGGGCATGCCATTCAGTTTCTGCGCGGTTCAACCTAACCTTTCTGCATCGCAAACGCATTGCGTTGAACCTGGAGAACCAACATGGACAAGCAAGCGACCCTCCACTACGTCTATGACCCATATTGCGGGTGGTGCTACGGCCTGGCACCGCTGGTATCGGTCGCCGACGAGATGGAAGGCCTGAAGGTGGTAGCGCACAGCGGCGGCATGCTGGCCGGCGCGCAGGCGCAGATGATGTCCGCCGAGTGGCGCGACTTCGTCCGTCCGCATGAGGAGCGCATTACCGCGCTCAGTGGCCAGACGTTCAGCGAGGCGTACCAGGAAGGTACGCAGTTCGACTATGACGTGAAGCTTGATTCCGGGCCGCCAACGGCGGCGATGCTCGCAGCGGAGTCATTGGCCGGCGCGGGCCTGGACATGCTCAAACGGCTTCAGACAGCGTACTACGTCGAAGGCCGGCACATCTCCGAGCGCGAGGAACTGGTCAGCATTGCCGTCGAGCTCGGGATGGATGCGGAGGCATTTTCGAAGGCCTATGACCAGGCCGTGCTCAATCTCGGGGAACACCTCCGGAATACGCAGGGGGTTCTCGAGGCATTAGGCGGCCGGGGCTACCCGACGTTGGCCATTGAACAGGATGGCAAGCTGTCCCGGCTACCCCTGGGGCGATACTTCGGGAAGCCCGAGCTCTTCCGCCAGGCACTCGCGGACCTGCTGGCACCAGCGCAGGCCGCGCAGTGAGGTTGCAGACGTCGGCAGTGGCGGATGCGGGTGGTTCATCGCCCGCATCCGCCGCCAGCGGGTCAGCCCTGGCGCCGTGTCGGCCCCGGCAGCGTGGCCAGGAATTCCAGGAACGCCGCGATCCGCCGTGAGCCGCGCTGGTTCGGCAGGTACAGCGCAGAGATCGCGGAGCTTGCCTGATCAGGATTAACCGACCACGCATCAAACAACGCAGTCAGCCGGCCACTGTCGATATCGTCATCGACAAGCCAGTCGGGCAACAGGCCAACGCCACCGCCCGCCAGCGCGATATCACGCAATACCTCAGCGTTGTTGCTGCGGAAACGACCGCCGACCGGAACCGTTGTCTCGTTGTCGCCCTGGCGAAAGGTCCATATCTGGTCCCGCGCGCCATAGCTGAATCGCAGGCAATGATGATTGACCAGTTCAACCGGATCGTCAGGGATACCCTGGCTGTCCAGATACGCCGGACTGGCGACTACACGACGGCGGAAGCGGCCGATCTCCCGCGCCACGACGTTGTCATAGGATGCGGGGCTGCCCAGCCGGACGGAGAGGTCGATGCGCTCGCCGATCAGGTCGACGATGTCGTCGGTCAGCGTGACTTCGACCTCGAGTTGGGGATACTTCGCGAGCCAGTTGCCGAGATAGGGGGCAATGCAGCGGCGCCCGAAAGCCACGGGCAATGACACCCGTAGTTGCCCGACCGGCACCTCGCCCCGATCCGCGATCAACGCGTCGGCCTCTTCCACTGCATCCAGGATCTTGCGGGCCTGCTGATAGTAGGTTGCCCCGGCTTCCGTGACGGTGATGAGCCGTGTCGAGCGATTCAGCAGGACCGCCCCAAGCGAAGTCTCGAGGCCGTCGAGCGCGCGCGTGACTGACGATGTGGCCAGGTCCAGGCGTCTCGCCGCGGCAGAGAAACCCTTCGCATCCACGGTCTCCACGAACATCTTCAGTGCAAGCAGCTTGTCCATCTTTGCCGTAACCCTTGGTTCCCCGGATCGTGCTCATGACCGCGCGAATGCGGCGCTCAGGAACGTGTCCCCTGCTTCCGGTTGGAGGTCCGTGTCGGACGACACATTATGCCCGCGAACCCGCTTGCGGTGTCCTGAAATGGGCGTCATGCGGGCGCGTGAAAGGCGGGCAGAACCGTGGCGGCGAGTTCGTCGAGCACGTCCGGCACCGGCCGCTGCGAATCCGTGATATTGAAGGCCACGTGATGGACGCCGGCGGCGCGCATCTCTTCGAGGATCGCCACCAGAGGCTGCGCCCCAGTCCTGTATCCGAGGTTCAGCGCCGTGGGCGGTTCCGATGCGCGCTCACTCAGCTCCAGGCGCACAGCCACGCCAAACGCGCGGAAGCTGCCCGGCGCCGCACGATCGCAAGCTGCGCGCCACATGCTGTGCCGGTCGTGCTGGGTTGCCGGATCCCGGTGATAAGTCATCCATCCGATGGCGTGTCGCGCAATCCAGTCGACGCTCTGCCCGGCCGAGCCAACGGCCAGCAACGGCACCGCGGTCCGCTGGCGCGGCAGCATGTAGAACTCGGTCCCGTCGTCGGGCTGCCGATCCGCGATGACACGCGACGGAACGCCTACGGCTGCACTCACGACTTCCCAATGGTTGCGGAACAGGTCTCGGCGCGCGTTGCCGTCCTGCCCGAACGCGGCATATTCCGGAGGCCTGTCGCCCGAGCCCATGCCCAGCACGAAGCGTCCTCCGGAAAGCTCATGCGTGGAAATGGCCGCCTTGGCGATATGCAAGGGATGGCGCAGGGTGAGGACCACCGCCCCACTCACCAGTGCGGCGTGCCGTGTGCGCACGGCAAGTCCGCCCAGCAACACCCACGGGTCGAGATGGCCGACAGGGTCGGGATAGCCGGCACTGTTGAGCGGGACGTCACGTACCCACAGGGCCCGGAAGCCGGCCGCGTCCGCGCGCTGGGCCAGGTCGAGCTGCGCGGCATAGTCCACCACCGTCTGGCCGGCACCGAGCAGCGGCAATACCAGACCGATGGAAAGTTCATGCTCGCGAAAAAGCGCGGGAGCCGCGCTGGCCTGTGGCCGTGGAGTGCTGAAGTTCGACATGGTCCATTCGACACGATTGTGTTCCGGCAGATGATGCCATTCCTCGTTCCGTGCTGCTTTGTGCAGCCAGGAGCGATGCATGCCGCCCTTGTATCCGCTGCGTCACTTTCCATGGGCCCGGCGCCAGAAGCTGGATCAGGGTAAATACCACCCTTCACCACCCTTGGCCTGCCGAAGCTTCCGCCCTATTATTTATCAACCGATCACTGATCGATCGATAATTTAAGGAGGCAGCGATGGCACTGACCAAGCTTGCACATTTTTCCATACGCACCACCGACCTGGAGCGGTCCTGCGCGTTCTACGAACGCATCATGGGCATGCGGCGCGGTTACCGGCCACCGTTCGACTTTCCCGGCGCCTGGCTCTATATGGGCGACGACGAGCGTGACTACGGAACGGTGCACATCATCGGCGTCGATCCCGGCAACCCTGCGGGCCTGTCCGCCTACCTGGGCGACAAGTCCCCGCCCGCGTCCGGCACCGGGACGCTCGACCACATCGCTTTCCTGGCCACCGGCGTCCGGCAGATGTGGGAAACCCTGCGCGCCGAGGGCATCCCCTGGCGCGACCGCACCGTCCCGAGCCTGGGCCTCCACCAGGTATTCATCGAGGACCCCTCGGGCGTCACGATCGAACTCAACTACCCCGCCACCGAAGTTGCAGGCCTGGAACTGCCGAACGGGGCGCAAGCAAGCACCGGAGTGATGGCATGAAAACCGTACTGCATCAGCAACCGAAGGCGATCATCGTGGGCGGCTCGCTCGGCGGGCTATTTGCCGCCAGCATGCTCAGGCGCAATGGCTGGGACGTCGAGATCTTCGAGCGCACGCCCGAAGCATTGACCGGTCGCGGTGCCGGCATCGTCACGCACCCGGAACTGTTCGACGCGATGGCCGCCGCCGGCGTAGTGGTCGACGACAGCATTGGCGTGCACGTCAATACGCGGATTACGCTTTCGCGCGACGGCTCGGCAGTATCCGATCGCGAGATGCCGCAAACACTGACGGGCTGGGGAAAGATGTATGACGTGCTGGGCAAGGCGTTCACCGGCACCTATCGCACCGGCGCCACAGTGACTGCAGTCGATTCGCATGCCGACCACGCGGTCGTCACGCTCCAGGACGGCTCGACGCACCGCGCCGATCTGGTCATCGCCGCCGACGGCTTCCGGTCGGGCGTGCGCGAACGGTTGCTGCCTTCGGTCGGCCTGGAGTACGCCGGCTATATCGCCTGGCGCGGCCTGGTTGATGAATCGCAGGTGTCATCCGCCACGCACGCGGCGATCTTCGACAAATTCGCCTTCTGCCTGCCCCCTCGCGAGCAGATCCTCGGCTATCCGGTGGCGGGAGATGGCAATCGCACCGAGCCCGGCCACCGCCGCTACAACTTCGTCTGGTATCGCGCCACGCGCGAGGACGACGAACTCCCCGATCTGCTGACCGACGCCACCGGCAAGTATTGGGCCAACGGCATCCCGCCCGCCCTGATCCGTCCCGACGTGCTTGCCAACATGGAAGCCGCCGCAACGGAACTGCTTGCGCCGCAGTTCGCCGAGATCGTCGCAAAAACCGCCCAACCGCTGTTCCAGCCGATTTTCGACCTGACCGTGCCGCGCATGGCCTTCGGCCGGATCGCGCTGCTCGGCGATGCCGCCTTTGTCGCGCGCCCGCATTGCGGCATGGGCGTGACGAAAGCCGCCGGAGATGCCATCGCGCTTGCCCGGGCGCTTGCCGGACATCAGTCTGTCGAAACAGCGCTCGAAGCGTACAGCACCGAACGCGTTCAGGTAGGCCAGGCAATCGTCGAGCACGCACGTCATCTTGGCGCCTATATGCAGGCGCAGCTGAAAGGCGAGCAGGATCGCGAGATGGCCGAACGCTACCGCACGCCCGAGGCGGTCATGCGCGAGACCGCAGTGTCTCGCCGGTTCTGACCCACCCCCGGGAAACAACCACACGGAGACAACATCATGCCCCAAGCCGCCCCCTGCCCAGCGAACCTCGGCCTTGCCGAGATCGACGCACCAGTGGTTCCACACCCGATGCTCAGCCAGCCAGGCTTCGAGCGCCTGCAACGCATGCGCCGCCGCTTCTCGTGGTGGCTCACCGCCGCCATGCTGCTGGTCTACTTCGGCTTTATTCTCACCCTGGCCTTCCGCCCGGATCTGCTTGCCCTGCCCCTGACACCGGGGCAGCCAATGAGCATCGGCATACCCATCGGGTTCGGCATGTTCGCCTTCACCTTCGCGCTGGTGGCCATCTATGTGCATCGCAGCAACACCGTCTACGACAAGATGATCGCGGAGATCCGCAAGGGAGAGCAGTCATGAAGCGCGTACTGACCGGGGTTGCCCCCCTTGTGGCCGCCACCCCCGCCCTGGCTGCCACGCCGCTGGTCGGCCAGGGCCTGAACCTGATCGCCATCGCCATGTTCGTGGTGTTCGTCGCCGCCACGCTCGTCGTGACACGCTGGGCAGCCAAGCGCAACCACAGCGTGGCCGACCACTATGCCGCCGGCGGCAAGATCACGGCCCTGCAGAATGGGTGGGCGATAGCCGGCGATTACATGTCCGCAGCGTCGCTGCTCGGCATTTCGGCACTGGTCTTCACCAGTGGCTACGACGGCCTGATCTACTCGATCGGCTTCCTGGCCAGCTGGCCGATCATCCTGTTCCTGATCGCCGAGCCGCTGCGCAACCTGGGTCGCTATACCCTGGCCGACGTGCTGTCATACCGCCTCAGGCAACGTCCCATCCGGGGCTTTTCGGCATCGAGCTCGATCGTGATCGTGCTGCTGTACCTGGTCTCGCAGATGGTCGGCGCCGGCAAGCTGGTGGAGCTCCTGTTCGGCTTCAACTACACATCTGCCGTGGTCCTGGTCGGCGTGCTGATGGTCGTGTACGTGTTCTTTGGCGGCATGCTGGCTACCACGTGGATCCAGATCATCAAGGCGGTCATGCTGCTGGCCGGTTGTGCGTTCATGGCCTTCATGGTCATGAGCCACTTCGGCTTCAGCCTGAACAGCCTGTTCGAGCACGCCATCGCCGCGCACGGCAAGCACGACGCGATCATGCGCCCCGGCGGCCTGGTTTCCGATCCGGTGTCGGCCGTTTCGCTGGGCCTGGCGCTGATCTTCGGCACCGCTGGCCTGCCGCACATCCTGATGCGCTTCTTTACCGTCAGTAATGTCAAGGCCGCACGCAAGAGCGTGCTCTATGCCACCGGCATCGTCGGCGCAGGCTACGCCATGATCATCGTGATCGGATTCGGCACGATCGCACTGGTGGCGCAGGATCCGCTCTACCACAACGGCGCCGGCGCCGTGATCGGCGGGGTCAACATGGTTGCCGTGCACCTCGCACATGCGGTTGGCGGCAACGTGTTCCTCGGCTTTATCTGTGCCGTGGCATTCTCGACCATCCTCGCCGTCGTCGCCGGGCTGACCCTGGCGGGCTCTTCCGCCATCTCGCACGACCTGTATGCGACGGTGATTCGCCAGGGCAAGGCTTCCGACAAGGACGAGATGCGGGTCTCGCGCATTACTACGCTGGTGCTGGGCGTGCTGTCGATCCTGCTCGGCGTCCTGTTCGAGAAGCAGACCATCGCCTTCATCGTCAGCCTGACCTTCTCGATCGCGGCCAGCTCCAACTTCCCCGTGCTGCTGCTCTCGATCTACTGGCGCGGGCTGACCACGCGCGGCGCGGTGCTTGGCGGCACGATGGGGCTCGTTACGGCCGTCGTGCTCACGATCCTGAGCCCCACGGTCTGGGTGCAGGTGCTGGGACACTCCTCGGCGATCTATCCGTACGAGTATCCGGCCCTGTTTTCGATGCTGGTGGCCTTTGCCGGGATTTATGTGTTCTCGGTGACGGACCGTTCGGCACGGGGTGCGTGGGAGCGCGCGGCGTATCAGAACCAGCGCGTGGCTTGCGAACTGGGGATCGGCAACAAGACCGCCAGCTAGGCTTGCAGGCGCCTTCGGGGACGGGCGACGCAGACGCTCTGCAGGCGCCCGTCTTCTCATTTATCGGGCGATTGGTAGAATCCGGACATTATCCGCATCGCAACTGCGAGAGAGAACGTCATGGAGTCAGGCACTGCACCGGCACAAGAGGACGCCGCCGTCAAGGGCACCAGACGGCTGCTGCCCGAAGAACGCGAGCAACAGATCGTCGACAAGGCGATCGAACACTTCACCCGGAATGGTTTTGGCGGCAGTACCCGGGAGCTGGCCCGGCAGATCGGTGTCACGCAACCCCTGCTCTATCGCTATTTCGAGAGCAAGGAAGCACTCATCGAGCGCGTGTACAACGAGGTCTTCCAATGGCGCCCTGACTGGGACCGGCAGATCACTGACCGCTCCATGCCTCTGACGGAGCGGCTCTATGCCTTTTACCTCGACTACTCGTCGGTGATCCTCCGCGAAGAATGGATCCGGCTGTTTATCTTTGCCGGCCTGACCCACGAGGGCATCAACAACAAGTATCTCAGCAAGCTGCGCAGCAAGGTCTTCCTGCCGGTGATGGCCGAGGTCAGGGACGCATTCGGCATCGAAGCGCCGCGCAATGCGGCAGAGACCGAGGCCGAGATCGAGATGATCTGGAGCCTGCACGCGGCCATCTTCTATATCGGCATGCGCAAATGGGTCTATGGGCTCAAGGTGCCGACCGACATGGAAGCCGCTATCCGCCAGAAGGTCGACATGTTCCTGCATGGCGCACCGGCGGCGATACGCGCCATGCGCGCAAGCGCCCGGTAAGCCACCGGCCCGCGCGATCCGGTCAGCCTGGCTCGCTCGATTCGCCATCGTACGCTCGGCTCATGCAATTTGACCAATACGAACCAACGGCATAGCGCGAGCATTGCCCGGCTGAGCGGCACGGCAGGCGAGGCGGAAGTCGTAGCGCAGGAACTTCGCCTACCCGCCACGGGGTGCCCTATATGGCACCTGGTAGCCAGAAAGTTGGCAGCGGATCCCCAACGCGCCGAGACAGCGCTTCCGATGCTGGTCGGCGCAGTGTCGACGGCTTCACAAACGTGCCTGCAACTAGTGCTTACCCCAGAGCACTCTACCGAATCCGGAGGTATCATCACCCTTGTGCAAACGTTTGCAATGTAAAGGCAACCGCCTTATGAGTGAGTCCACATACAGAGCGCATCCGGTTACCCAATGCAAAGGCGCACCAACGAGGATTCAGGAGACCCACCAATGGCCAAGGACCGGCTTATTCGCATCGTTCACGGCAGTTTCGGACGCGCCACGCTTCATCTGATCGAAGGGGCGCTTGTCGCACATGCTCATGCCGAGTTTCATCTGATTTTCAAGCTGGGCGGCTCGGACGCTCTCTTCAAGGTGGACGACAGTACGGTCACGGTGTCTGACGACCGCGCACTGCTGATCAATCCATGGTCGACACACGCCAAACTGGATCAAGGCCCGGAACGGTCCCTGCTGCTGGCGCTGCTGCTCGACCCCGGCTGGCTTGGAACCACCCTGGATATTGAGAACGCGGCAACCGGCCTGCAATTCCAGGAGCTCACCGCCGGAGTGGATGGCGAGATCGCGACGGCACTCACGGCGCTCAGCGGCTGCCTCGCGCACGGTGAAACCAATGCGACCACAAGCTGCGAGGAGGCCGTGGCCCAACTGGTAAGAGCGACCGCGGCACGATATGCCAAGCTTCGTTCCATGACCGAAGTCCTGGCCACCTCAAAGCCGCTTGACTATCGAATCAAACGCGCGGCGGAGTTCATTCGGAACCATGCATGGGACAACCCGAACGTAGAAACCGTAGCGAATGCAGTGGGCATGTCGCGAAGCCGTCTGTTCGATCAGTTCAAGGCTTGCATGGGGACCTCGCCCCAGCAGTACCTCGACTGGGTTCGTGTGAGTATTGCTACTCGACTGCTGACAGAGCGTCACACCAGCATCGGCGAAGTTTCTCACCAGTTGGGCTTCAGCGCGCAGAGTCACTTCACGCGCTTCTTCGTTCAGCATCTGGGGATCAGCCCATCGGAATTCCGTCGTACTGGCATAGTCGCTGGCGTGCAATCCGAGCAGTAGTGCGCGCCAGCCATCTGCAACAGGCTGTCAGGATCGCAGCGAATCCGAGATCTTCTGCCTGATTCGGGGTTCGAACACTGATTTCGGCAGCATCCCGTGCACGGTCTTGGCCGGAATGGAAGAGTAATTGCTGGCCGTCTGGTTCGAATATTGGGTAATACGGAAGTTCGCGGCGATGCTGGCAAGCGAGTAGACATCCTGCGTGTCCATGCCGGAGGCTTCGCTCAACCAGCTGATCATGTGCCGCAAACACGCCGTCAGGGCATCGTCCAGGTTCTTGCCGAATCCCAGCGCAATCCAATGGGAAGGCGTCTCTGCCATTGGCAGGGCGAGGGCATTCCGCTTGTGCAGGAAGTATTGGATCTGCATGTCCTCCATCGCGGTTTCAATCGCAGTCTGATTGACTACGCCATCGCCTTGCGCCGCATGAGAGTCTCCGGTCCAGACCATCCCGCCCGGGCGCTGCACCGGCAGAAACAACGAGGTGCCCTCGACGAGTTCCCGCAACACCAGGTTGCCGCCATACGGTCCGCTGAGGATACCGCTGACGGGCTCGTCTGAAGCGGGCTGGACTGCCATGACGCCCTGAAACGGGGCGAGCCTGATGCGAATGCCCGGCGCGAATTCGGTGTACTTGCGCGACTCGTCAAACTGGAAGTAGCGCAGGTAAGGTTTGTCAAAGTCGTTCGGCAGCGCGCCGACTCCCTTGGGCGCCGAGTTCCAGCCCCAACCAATCGGGCGCAGCCGGACCATGTGACATTCGATCACGTCTCCAGGCATGGCATCCTTGACCTCGACCGGACCAATGTTCGAGTAGGGCCCTTGCGGAAACCGCTTGCGCACGGGTTCCCGCTCCGCATAGCTCATGCCGTATGTGGCCCCGTTGGCCCAGTTCACCCAGGTATTCGGATATGCGACCAGGTCACCCGATTCGATGGTTGCGACTGGCGCGACCTTCGGATCGAGTATGCCGACCCTCACGGTGTCTGATGTCGAAACGATGCGATGAATCCGCCCGGGCTTGCGTACGGGAAGGGGGGAACCCGCCGCATTGTCCCCTGCCCCTTTTTCCACTGACGACGCGGTGGCTGGCACTTTGGCCAATGCCCTTGCCGATCCCGCACCGATTCCGGCGAGGGCGGCTGCCTTCAGTATTTGCCTTCTGTCGATCAACATCTTTTATGCTCCTCCTAATGGATACCCGAACCTTCGGCTCTTTTTTCTTAACAACCGGCTTTCCGCCTCATTGCAGTTGCGCAACGTACTGGGCAACCGCCTCGATCTCGCCATCGCTCATCAACGGCACAATCAGGCTCATCAACTTCCCCGGCCCGCCTCGCAAGCCTGTCCTCCATGCGCGCAGTTGCTTCGCCACGTACTCGGACTGCTGGCCACCGATCCTCGGGAAATCGGGAGCAATACCCTCACCCGCAGGCCGATGGCAGGAGACACATGCCGGCAATCCATGGGCTGGATTCCCCTTCCAATAGATCGCGCGACCAGGCTCGACCAGGTCTGCTGAGACGGGTTGACTCCGTGCCGGCGGCCGATGACTGAAATAGCGGGCGAGATTCTGCATTTCATTGTCCTTGAAGGGTTCCATCACCGCGCGCATCACTTCGTTGTCACGTAACGGCTTCTCACCAGGGGTCCCTTTGAATTGCCGCATCTGCTTATGCAGGTAGTCCGCATTCTGTCCCGCAAGGCTGGGATACGCCCCCTGCTTGCTTTGACCGCCGACGCCATGGCACGCCGCACATACCTGCTCGGCAACACGCTGCGCATCCGACAGGTCCGGTGCGCCGGATTCAGGTTCACCCCGGGCCGGCGAGGCGAGCACAAGCAAGGCGCCGATCAAGGCAGCGTGGATTCGGCGTGTCGGACGGCGTCTCACGATGATGTCCCCTCGGTGGATTGACTGGCTCAATTCAGATAGGCGCCCGTTTTGGCGACAATTCCCCTGGCGCGCTCGGTCTCGCTGGACAAGCGACTGGACAAGGCGCCGGAGCCAGACTGGCTGAAGGCGATATCCACACTCAGTTCAGCCATGTGCTTGCGAACTTCAGGATCATTCATGATGGTCCTGGTGGCTTCGCGCAACCGTTCTACGACCGGCCCCGGAGTCCCCTTGGGCGCGAACAATCCATACCAGACCGTGATGTCGTAACCCGGGATGGCTTCGGCAATCGTTGGCACATCGGGCAAGGACTTGAGACGGCCCGTGGTCCCGACTGCGAGCAGCCGCAACTTGCCTGACTTCACATGAGGCATGTACTCCAGCAGCGGGCCGGTCGCCAGATCGATGTGGCCTGCAATCATGTCATTGATGGTTGGGCCGCTACCCTTGTACGGGATATTGGTGATGTCAACGGCAGCCATCGTCTTGATCATCTCGAGCGGGTAGCTCGTGGGTCCTCCGTAGTTCACCTTGCCCGGATTTGCCTTGGCAAACGCAATCAGCTCGGGAACAGACTTGTATGGCGTGCGTGGATTGGTCACCAGTACCAGCGGAGATTCCCCAAGCGGGGCCACCGGTGTCAGATCGCGCGTGACGCTATATGGAAGCTTCCTGTAGAAGGCAGCGTTGACTGCATGAATGCTGTTGAGAATTCCAATCGTCTGCCCGTCTGGTGTGGCTCGCACAATCGCCTCGGCACCGATGTTTCCAGTTGCGCCGGGCCTGTTCTCGACCACGACGGGTTGGCCGAGCATATTCGACATGCGCTGCGCCAGCGTTCTGGCCAGCACGTCATTGATGCCGGCGGGAGGGAACGGAACGATGAAGGTAATGGGCTTTGAAGGCTTCCAGTTTGCCGATGCAGGTTCGGCTGCCGAGGCCGCGCGCCCACTGCCGGGCAAGACGCCGAGCATCGCGGCTGCCAGACCTGCCAGTAAGGCCAGCCTGGCTGATGCTACCCGCGGCGCCGGGATATTAAGACTCAACATATGATCATGTCTCCTTGATTGCTTGATGCCAGTACGCACCGGTTACGTCTTGCTCCACACTTTACCGATCTGACGGAAAGGCGTTTTCCTAACCGGCTAGCCGTTTACCAGGAAGTCCATCATTTTTGCCCGGGAGGTTATCCCGGACATTTACCGAATCCTCCGCAAAATGTGCCGGGTGCGATCGCATCCAACCGCTCCTGGTGCAGGATTGAGCTCCGTCCATCAAGAAAGGGGAAGATAAATGGATACGAAAGACCTTGTGTTGGTTGGCCATGGACCCATACATGTCATCGC
Source organism: Cupriavidus lacunae (assembly GCF_003353055.1). Lineage (GTDB taxonomy): Bacteria > Pseudomonadota > Gammaproteobacteria > Burkholderiales > Burkholderiaceae > Cupriavidus > Cupriavidus lacunae. Next base: position 33,563 of record NZ_QKWJ01000029.1, on the reverse strand, counting down.
CCTGCATGGCTGGTTTGGTCATGCGCGAAACTGGGGGCACTTTACCAGTGAGATCGACACGAACACCTTCACCTATGCCTTCCTGGACTATCGGGGTTATGGATCCCGCCGCGATCAGGAAGGCACATTCAGCATTGGCGAAATCGCCAGGGACACGCTGACCCTTGCCGATCAGCTTGGATGGCAGCGCTTCGCCTTGCTCGGCCATTCGATGGGTGGGAAGGCGATGCAGGCAGTCTCCCTCCTGGCCCCCGAGCGCATTACGGCAATGGTGGGTATCACGCCTGTACCACCGACACCGGTCGAGTTCGATGCAACCACGCGCGCGCTGTTCGAGAGCGCCGCAGCCGACATCGAAGCCAGGATCGGGATTATCGACACCACCACGGGTAACCGGCATGGGCGGGCCTGGCTCGCGCGAATGGCGCTGGATTCCTTCGAGCACTCCGAGGCCACGGCATTTTCCGCCTACTTTCGGGCATGGGCAGACACGGACTTGTCAAGGCGCATTGCGGGCATCGACATTCCCACACTCTTGCTGGTCGGAGAGCATGACCCCTCGCTGACGGAGGCGGTAATGGAGGAGACCTATGGCAGGCTGTTCCTGAACGCGGATATCCAGGTCATTGATAACGCGGGCCACTACCCCATGAATGAAGCGCCGGTGGATCTGGCTACGCGAGTCGAGAGCTTTCTTGCCTGTTCGGCTGGCAGGAACTAAGCGCCAGAAGCGCCGGCCGCATACAATACGGCCGGCGGCTTAGCCGAAGACGGGCTTCGCAATGTCTACCCTATGGCGTTTCGGTGGCACCGATCGCAGCGATGCCACGTCTTCCCGCCTCCTCGTCCATTTCCGACGGCCCCCCACTGACGCCAACCGCGCCAGCGAGTTTCCCGCCGATATAGATTCCGAGCGAGCCTTGCGACGGAAACAGGGGACCGCCGTAGACGAGGGAACTCATCTGCCCGAAGACAATGGGATTGGCGCGATAGCGCTGGGCCAGCTCAGCGCCAGATGCGCCGCCTGTGGCCGCCGTCGCCAACGCCTTGCCGCGAGCGACATCGAATGTCGCGAACGGGGCTCCGTCCATACGCGCGCCAGTCACAAAGTGGCCCGCGGCATCCACCACGACAATGCTGACCGGTGTTTTCTTTTGCTCGGCGAACTGCGCCGCGGCACTGACGAGTTGACTGGCTGTTTCCAGGCCCAATCCCCTTCCTTGTACGGCTTGCTGCGCGGAAGCCGGAAGGGAGCAGCACAGCTGCAATGCAGCCGCCGCCAGCACTAGGTATCGCATCGTTCTTCTTCCCCAACGGGCAAGGCTGCAGAATGGAGCAGCCGATCAGCATAAGAACTCGCAAAGGCCGAATGGGCGGCTGTAGGAGGTATCGCCCAGTCGGCCACGCCAGGGCAGACTATCGCCCCGGCTGCGAGAAACGTTTTATCGGATCGTCCAATCTTTGCATCAGAACAGTTGGCGCATGCCAAACATCACGCCCTGCGGGTTGGATGCGCCAGAGGGTGAAACCTCATTGGGGAAGTTTGAGAACGTGTAGTTGGCCTGACCCTTGTTCCAGATCTTGCTGGCGTTTGCATAGAGCGTCGTGCGCTTGGACAGATTATGTTGGTAGCCCAGCGATGCCTGGTCGCCGCGGTTCGACGTACCAACTGTGCGCTGCATGCCATACGCCACCAGCACCTGCCCGCTTGAGCCCACAGGCACGGAAACGCCGACATGGTAGCCGCGGTCCTTGATCGTGGCCTGTCCTGGATTCCAGCGTGTTGCCTGACGTCCGTTGACGAATACCTTCAGCCACGGGAACTCATACGTTCCGCCGATTGCACGCTCGTCCCGATCGGCGTCCGCGACACCGCCAATGCTGTAGGTTCTCTCATAGGCCAGGCCGAGCCAGAGCGGCCCTCTGCCATAGGTGAGGCCGACGGCCTTCAGCCAGTCGGCGTCTCGAGGTGGCGCCGTGCGCTCGGCCCCGAGCGAGAAGAGCAGGCTGCCCTGAAAGCCCGCCAGCTCCGGGCTCTCATACCGAACGGAATTGTCCGCCCGGGCTGTAAGGCTGCTGCCGGCGGGGCCGCTGTTCTGCAATCGCCCAAGTGGGCCATACGGCGAGAAGCCAAAGGCCGATGCCTGCCCTTCGATGTAGTAGATGGGAGTATTCTGCCGGCCAAATGTCATGGCGCCCCACTGAGCGCTACTCAAACCTACCCAGGCCTGCCGGCCAAACAGCCGGCCACCCTGCTGGACCGTACCGGTGTCCAGCGCGAGGCCAGTTTCAAGGGTAAATACGGCAGACAGGCCGGAACCCAGATCCTCCTTGCCGCGCAGGCCCCAGCGGGATTGGTAGAGGCCACCGTCCTCCACGCGCGTGGCGTGCTTGTTACCGGACTTGACATACTCCATGTACTGATCAGCCACGCCATAGAGCGTGACCCCGCTCTGTGCACTTGCCAACCCCGGCGCGGCGGCTGCTCCCGCCAACAAAAATGCTCCCAGCTTCTTCATGCTTTCTCCTTGTCCCTTCCACCGTGCGCAGCGGTGTAGTAGTTCGCGCGGTGAATTGCCGCGCTGCAAGGGTACGAGCCAGAGCAAAGGAGGTATTAACCCAATCGTCCCGTCAATTGCAGTCAAGTCCGGAAAGGCGCCGGGGCTGGCAAGAAGCCCGGCGAAGAGGCTGGTCGCGTGTTTCGCAAGCAGTTGACAGCGGCAGGTGAACCGCCAGTTTCGACTTCGGCTCTGCGGCGGCGCCTGGCATTTTTGGCAAACAAGCGCCTCCCGCAGGCGGCCAGTCCCGCTAACAGCAAGAGGGTGCGGCCCTCAGGGCCGCACGCTAGAGATTCTTGCTCAGCTCATAGTTATACGGATCGCTCGTGAATCGTTGCGATCGTTCGGCGCTTACAACATGACTTGCACAGCCCAGCAGGCCAAGAGTCAGTGCGCTGAGAATCGCTGCCGCGAGAATTCTTTTCATGATTTTCCTCGGCCGGAGAGTGCCCTTGCGGGCGGGAGTTCCGTACTTAATTCTAGTTGTTGCCCTTCCTTGATGCGCCGCCTTCTGTCCTGAGGCCACGCTTTCTGATTAATCAAATTTTTTGAACGATATTTACAATAGCTGCCGACTGCCCCTGATTACTCAACGGTCGTCATCAGCGCAGGTAGAAAGCGCGCCAGCAGGCGCAGGGCGCGCTGCCTCCTGATTGGCTCGCCTACAATTATTCAGGCTGCATGATTTGACCCCGACCCACGCATTGCTGCGCAGCAGCTATCGTGCACGGGCAGCCCGTTCAGTCGCGCTTGCGGCTGACCCGCGGTGCACCAAGGCCGGGTCAAGGCGGGTCACGGACGACAGTGTGGCAAGGGAGCATGATCGATGCGCTCGCCAGGGAGGGACGCCATGCGCCTGAGACGCCTTGCGACCTGGGTCGCGGCCGTCATCGTCGCGCTGATCGCCGCTGGGCGCGTCACCGGCCTCATTGTTGACTGGCTGTGGTTTGCCTCGGTTGGCTACGCCGGGGTTTTTCGCACGATATTCTCCACCCAGGCGCTTCTGTTCCTTGCCGTATTCGCTGTTTCGGCAGGCGCGCTCTGGGTATCGGGCTGGCTGGCGCACCGCTGCGCGAGGCAGGCGCAGGGCCGGACGCCGGAGGTCCTGGGCGATGTGGTCGGCGAGATGGCGACGCGCCTGCCCTGGGGCGCCGCCATTGCCGGCGCTGCCGTCCTCGTGGGGCTGCTCATGGCCGTCGGGGAACTGTCGAGCTGGGACATTGCGCTGCGCTATATCAATCAGGTGCCTTTCGGCAAGACCGACCCGATCTTCGGCAAGGACATCGGCTTCTACTTTTTCTCGCTGCCAGCGTATCTTGCACTCAGGAACTGGCTGCTCCTGCTGCTGTGCTGCAGCGCAGTGATTGCAGGAGTGGTCTACGGGCTGCGCGGCGACATCGCGCTGATCCAGCCCCCGCGCGGGCTTTCACCGGCGGCCGCCACCCATGGTTCGGCCTTGCTCGGCCTGTTCTTCGCGCTGCAGGCGTGGTCCTACTGGCTCGATCGCTTCCTTCTGCTCTACGGCAACAACGGCGTCGTGGTCGGCGCGAGCTATACCGACGTGCATGTCGGGCTGCCGGTCCTGTGGCTGCAGTTCGGCCTGGCGCTCGCGGCTGCCGCCGTCTCATGGGCCACTATGCGCCGGCGGGACTATCGGATGCCTGCGGCCGCGGCACTCCTGGTGGTCGGCAGCGCATTGCTGCTCGGCACGATCTGGCCGGCACTGTTCCAGCGTTTCTATGTCAAGCCGAACGAGCTGCAACTGGAGACGCCGTATCTGGAACACAATATTGCGCTGACGCGGGAGGCCTATGGCGTGACGCAGATCGAGGCCAGGCCGTTTCCGGTCGAACAGAGCCTGAATCTGGCCGCGCTCCAGGCCAATCGCCCGACCATCGACAACATCCGCCTGTGGGACCTGCAGCCGCTGCGCGATACCTATGCGCAGTTGCAGGAGATCAGGACCTATTACAAGTTCCTCGCGACGGACATCGACCGCTACCGGCTCGACGCAGGCTACCAGCAGGTCATGCTGTCGGCGCGGGAGCTGGAGCCAGCGCTGATTCCGGCCAATGCCCAGACCTGGGTGAACCTGCATCTCTTGTTCACCCATGGCAATGGCGTGGTGATGTCGCCGGTCACCGAGAAATCCGCCGAAGGCCTGCCGACGCTCTATCTGCATGACATTCCCCCGCTCTCCAGCGGCGGCCCGGTCATCCAGGAGCCGCGCCTTTACTTCGGTGAAGGCGGCAAAGGCTATGTCATCGTCAAAGGCAGCATGCCCGAGTTCGACTACCCCAAGGGCAAGGACAACGTCTATACGGCCTACCGCGGCCGCGACGGCATCGAAATCGGCGACATGGCGCGCCGCGCCCTGTTCGCCTGGCAGCTCGACGATCCCAATATCCTGCTGAGCGGCTACATCACCCAGGAAAGCCGCATCCTGCTCCATCGCAACATCCAGGACCGCGTGCGCACGATTGCCCCGTTCCTCATCCTCGACCATGACCCCTATGTTGTCGCGAGCGACGGGCGCATCTACTGGATCCAGGACGCCTACACCACCAGCCCCTGGTTCCCTTATTCGCAGCCCGGCACCGGTGACGGCGACAACTACATCCGCAACGCAGTCAAAGTGGTGGTCGATGCGTACAACGGTACGGTCGACTTCTACGTCAGCGACCCGGCCGATCCGATCCTGCAGGTGTACCAGCGCATCTTCCCGGGCATGTTCAGACCGCTGGGAGCCATGCCGCAGGACCTGCAACGGCATATCCGCTACCCGGAAGACCTTTTCCTGATCCAGGCGCAGATCTACCGCGCCTACCACATGGAAGCGGCAGAAGTCTTCTATAACCGCGAGGATCTCTGGGAGTTCCCACGCCAGGTGTCGGGCGTGAACGCAGCGAACATGCCCGGCGGGCGGATGATGCCCTACTACATGATCCTGCGGCTGCCAGGGGAGGCGCGCGCCGAGTTCGTCCTCATGCTGCCGATGGTGCCCAGCCAGCGCGAGAACATGATTGCCTGGCTGGCGGCGCGCTCGGATCCCCCCAACTACGGCAAGCTCGTCGCCTACACCTTCCCCAAGGAAAAGCTGGTCTACGGGCCGTTCCAGATCGAGGCGCGCATTCAGCAGAATACCGAGATCTCGCAGCAGATTTCCCTGTGGAACCAGATGGGTTCGCGCGTCATCCGCGGCCATCTCCAGGTCGTGCCCATCGAGAACTCTATCCTCTATGTTTCCCCGCTCTACCTGCGCGCGGAGTCCGGCCAGTTGCCCGAACTCAAGCGCGTGATCGCCGCCTATGGCGATCGCGTGGTCATGGAGGACACCCTGGGCGCGGCGCTTGCAGCCCTCTTCAAGGAATCCGCGCCGGCGGCGATACCGGCGCAGGGCGCAGCGAACGCCCGCGCCCGCGAGGCACTCACGCACTATGACCGTGCCATCGAGCGCTTGAAGGCCGGGGACTGGAGCGGCTTCGGCGCGGAGCTCGATGCCTTGCGGCCGCTGCTTGAGGCGCTCGGTGCCGGGGGTGCCGATGAGCGCAAGTGAGTGGTTGGCTTAGAGTGCCGCATGATCCGCTTGCCCCCCTTCCCCCATGGAGCCGCCGGCTGGAGCGCTCAACGCCGAGTGCAGATCGAGACTCCTGATCTTGCAGATCAACCTGTAGCGAGCCCATCGGCATGAGACGCCTTCCCGCCGGGGTTCGGCCATCTCCTATCATGGAATCACGCCTTGCCTCTTAACGAGCAGGCAGATGGGGCCCGGCGCGACCCGGCTGGCTCAGTTTGATGGCGTCTCCGACGACCTTCTCACGGCCGGTTGCGCCGTGGCGCTTCCTCCTTTGACGATCCTGGCGATTTGCGCCGAAACCGCGCGTCGCCGGCATGCATGTTGGGAGACTTCCATGGGCGACAACCAGCAACAAACTGTCCTCGCGCTCAACCAGTTGATCGAGGCTGGCAAGGACAGCGAACTGGCCTGCATGAGCGGTGCCAGCGAAGTGCACGATGCGCAGATTCGCGACATTCTGACCAGCACCGCGGAATCCTGTCGGGCGTCGGTGAAGGAATTGCAGTCGCTGGTCAGTGCCATGGGTGGCGCGCCAACTGATCGGGGCAGCATGAATGGCACACTGTTCCGCGGCTGGATGGCGTTCCGCCACATGCTGTCGCCGAACAACGACGATGCAGTGCTGGGAATGTGCGAGCACGAGGAAGATGCCGCCCGGCGCGAGTATCAGTCCGTGATGACGAAGCCAATGCCACCCGAGGCCAGCGCAGCGCTGCAGCGCCAGTATGAGGCGTTGACGCAGCATCATGGCCGGATTCATGCCATGCGCGGTATGCAGATTCACTGAGGACTCGGCCGCTCGCAATGGTGACTTGCACGCCACGATCGACCGGGCGATAGGGGAAAGACATGGCAACCTACGAGTTCAAGGACAAGGATCTCCAGTTCCTGGCCCAGGGCGCTGACTCCTGTTTTCCGTCCCCTGACACTGCCTTCGTTGAATGCGCGGACAGCCATCCGGCGTTCGTGGTGACATGGCCAGAGAGCGGACCGACGACAATGCATCTCAAGGTGCAGATTCGGGCAAGCCAGTACGCCAGTTACCTGACGGATCCGTTCAGGGGGCGCGAAGTCCTGCGCAAGGCAGTCGAAGATCGTCTTGCACTGATCCACACCGCGAAAAGCGGGCTCCTGGTCGCCCCCGACATCTAGGGGTTTTGTCATCGGCTTGCGCGCCAAAGGGGGCAGTCTTGAATGCTCCCCAGCCATGAGCGCATGCCAGGCCGCCATTGTGAAAGAACGCGACCGTTCGGCACGCCGCACAGCAACCCAAGCCAGCGGTTACCGTGCGGCGGCGCTGCATGTCAGGCGTGAGCGCCGTCGGTGAACGGATCGCGCGGGTCCGTGACTTTTTCTCCGTCAGTGAAGACGTCGAATTTCCCTGTCTTCGCGCCATCGGTGAACGGATCACGAGGCCCGGCAACGTGGGTATTGCAGTCGGTGCAGGTAGTGTCGGTGCGACCGGCGAAGGCATAGGATTGGGCTGCAAAGGACGCCAGCGCAGCAGCAGCCAGCGGAATCAGGATTTTCATGACAATCTCCAGATGCGGTAAGTCCGGGGTCCGAGGCACAGTGCGTGTCGCCACGTGGGCTGTGCCTTGGTGCTGCACGACGCTTTGTTTCCGTGGCGATCCAGGATCCTGCGGAAACTAGCGCGCCGTGCACCAGTAAGACGCTGGCTGCGCGCGGTTTATTCCTGCTTGGCTTGCGCCGCCCGGAGCGTTTGTACAAAGGCATGCAGGTGCGCGGGCTCCGCATCGGTGATGGCCCAGAAGTTCATGCCGTCCTGGTACCAGCGGGCAATCGCGTATCCGTCAGTGGAATAGCTTGCCGGCGCCGATGCACCGTTCGTTGCCGGCAGGATGTAGAGATCGATCGGATGCTTCTGGTAGCGGTAAACCAGTACGCCTACGGTGCGGCGGTCGATATAGTCCACCCGACCGCCTGCCAGCGGAAAGCCCTGCGCCGCGAGATCGGTGACCGGCGGCGCATAGTCGAGCCGGCCGTTGAACCACGGTTTGACTGTGTGCTGGTCGGTCGATACCACATCGATCGGGTGCTGCGACAACAGCGCGCGAACGTGGCTCGATACAATGGTCTGCCCCAGTGCATCGACCTGCGGCGGCCGCACCAGGATAAGCGCGCCGAACACCAGCGCCGAGGCCACCACCCCGGCAAGACCGCCGCCGGCCCACGCCAGCGCGCCGCCAGAGGCAAGCGTGGGCCAGGTGAAGCGGGCCATGCGGGGCCGCGGCTGGCGCGGCAGTGCGGCCAGCACACGCGCAGGCAGATGCGCCGGCGCGCGGTGATAGAGCGATCCGTCGTGCAGCATGCCGTGCAGCGAGTTTTCCATCGCATCATCATTCATGATTCGCTCCCGTCGAATGATCGCGCACCGGGCGGAGCGCGATGCCGCCATTGCCGCCATTGCCGCCGCGCACCCTCGCCTGCTCTGCGCGCACCGCCGCGCAGAGCAGCTGACGTGCGCGCGCCAGGCGCGACATCACGGTGCCGATCGGAATGTCGGCAACCAAAGCAATATCGCGATAGCTCATGTCTTCGAGCTCGCGCAGGACCAGCGCTTCGCGAAAGACGACCGGCAACCGTTCGAGTGCGCGGTGGACCAGTTCTACCTCGTCGTGGCGCACCGCCAGCGTTTCGGGATTGCTGCCGATATCGTCGATCCAGCCCGGCAATCGCTCATCGCCATGCAGTGTTTCGTCGTACGGCGTGCCATCCGCGGCATCGGACCGCCTGCGCCATTCGCTGAACCAGGTGTTCCTGACGATGGCCAGCAGCCACGCGCGCGCGTTGTCGCCGTGAAAGCCTTCAAAGAACCGGAATGCACGCAAGTAGGCTTCCTGCACGATATCGTCCGCATCGTTTGCACTGCCGCTCAGCCAGCGCGCCAGGTTATAGGCCGCGTCCAGATGCGGCAACGCCACTTCGGCGAAGCGGCTCGACTTGTCGGTTGCGATCACGGTGCTCTCCTGTCCCTGGCCCATGTAAAACCGGCTGACACCGCGATTTATTCCCGGCGAGCGACTTTTTTCGGAGGCACCGGGCGAAATACGGGACAACAGGGTACATCGCCAGGGCGAGCCCATGGCGCACGTCGGCCTGGTCTACGAGTCGGTCAGGAAATCCGGCACCACCTGGGTGAGGCGCAGGACGCCGGCAGGATCAAAGTAGAAGTTCATCGTCGCGTACTCCAGGCCATCTTGTGCGAACCGGTAGCCCCAGACCTCGCGGTGCATGCGCGGAAAGCGACTTATCTCAGCAGGCTTCCCAAAGCGAGTCAGGACATCGCGCGTGGTCCATTCGCCGATCCTGGCCCGGCCAAACTCGTCCGCGCTCAGCACCTGCCGGACGCTGATGAGGCGCCCGTCTGGACCGATGTCGGCGGCCCATTTAGTCTCGCCCGGCGCGGGATAGAGCCAGCGCCGGGAGCCATCGGGAAATGGATAGATCTCGCGCGGCGCACCCAGCCGGGCCTGAAGCTCGGCCTCGCTGGCACCGGGCGGCACAGATTGCCATGCCGGGCTCGCGCAACCAGCAGCCAGGGCAACGGCCGCCAGCATCAGGAGGCGCCCTGCAAGGCGCGGGTGTGGCCGCCGGGCGGACCTTATCGGAAGAAGGGGAATCATGATGGGTCTCCGTCGGAGATTAAGGGGAGAGCTGCCAGCCTGGATCGGCAAGCGCATCACGGGGATCCCGCTCCGACCGTCCGCCACTGCGTGCCGGCACCTGTATAACTGCAACGCGAGGGAATTTATTCAAGCGGACTCGGCCCGCATCGCAACCTGGAGGTTCCCTGCGAGCCGGAGGTGGGAAGCGTAGCGGTGTTACTCGTTCATGCTTGTCGCATCATCTGCTCCATCCCTGCTGAGCGGAGCTTCCAGCGACGCTTTGGTCTTCCAGATCTTCTTGCGATTAATGAGAAGCGGCACTACACCGATGGCAATACCGCCGATGCCGACAACGTTAGTGATCACGTCAAACGTTGGGATACTGTAAATCGCGATAAAGAACAGAAAGATACCGCTCAATGCCGGCCATGCCACATGGGTGATCGCGCCCAATACCGTGCTTCGGAGCATTGCACGGTAGTACCATGCGCAGGCCAGCGCAGTGAGCCCCAGGTAGAAACAGATCTGGAAGCCGATCGCCGCGATCGAATCTTGCAAGATAACGTTGATGGTAGGGAGATAAGATGAAGCAAAGAGCAAGGCGAGGCCGGTAATCCATATGAACAGGATTGCAACGTGGGGCGTCCGCCATCTTTGGTGAAGCTTCGAGTAACGTGGATGAATCGCTCCGTCGCGCGCCTTGGCAAAAAGCGTGCGCGTAAACTGGAGCATCTGGGTTTCAACGGTGCCAACCGTACTGAGCAGCACCGCAATGATGGCGACATACCCCCACGTTGCACCGAACAGCTTCTCTGCGATCGCGAAAATGATATTGGTGTTGTAGTGTCTGATCTCTTCGCCGGAAAGTCCGAAGAGCGTGATCACGATAAACATCGTGAAGAAAGTAATCAGGAAGATCATCGTCCAGAATGCGCCCCTGCCCGGGATACGATGTGGGTCCTTTGTCTCCTCGCTCAGATTCATGGTCACATCCCATCCGTAGTAAAAAAATATCGCCACCAGTGCTCCGTTGGCAAAGGATTTCGGTGAAAAATTGAAGGGGGAGAACCAATTCCACGAGAACACACGCTCAGGCGCATGCGGGAAAACAATGAAACCGCCTATGAGGATCGTCACGAGGATAAGCCCCTCGATGGTCGTCATGACCACCTGCGCATAGCTGGTTAGCTTGATGCCCTTCAGCACGATTGCACTGACCGCCGTAAGCCAGAGTGCCGCAATGATGGTTACGTATTGCACGTTGTTCATCAGCTCCGGCCTGAAGATGAGCAGGGTAGCGTTTGCAGCGGGGATCATCGCCGACACCATGAAAACGCAGCAAAGGACGAGAAGCGCCCATCCGGCGAAGAAGCCCAACGTTCTGCCGAAGATGGTGCTCACCCATGCATAGGAAGTTCCCGCGCTTGCGATGGCTTTATTGAGGTTGATGAACGCAAACGCAATGCCGAACATGATCAGCCCGCACACGACGATGCTTGCTGGCGAGAAGGTTCCGGATGTCGCAATGACCGTGGACGCAGCGATCTCAATGCTGTAGGCGGGCGCAGTGCCCGCGATGCCCATGATGAGGGACTCACCGAAGCCGAGAGAATCGGCTTGCAGACCGCCTTGCGCTTTCATGACAGGCTCGCTCCAATCGGCGACAGCAATCGCTATACGATCGCTCTCGAGTTGGTTACGGCGCGTAGGGCCTGTTGGATGCGGTGGGCCGTCGGGTTGCAGGCTTGCCGGCCAGTACCTACATGTTAGGTCAGACTGCACGGCTGCAGAGGTCCCCTATGCAGCACTTGACCTGCAGCTGGCCTCATTTCGCCTTCCGAATGCCTTCAGGACGTCAGCCCTTTCGCCCGAAGCCAGCTCAGCCATGCCTGGTCTTCAATCTCGTATGAGCCACGCGATTCTTTCCACACGATCTCGCGCTCACGAAGGGCGTCAATTGCATTTTGAACGGTCCCGGCACTGACGCTCACATGGTCGGGCACAAGGGCCTTGTATGCGGACATGGTGCTCTCGCCGAACGGAGAGAACTGACCATCCTTGCCAGCCATCACACGTATCACCGCCTGCTGAAGTGGTGACAGCGATGAGAAGTCGCTCTCGACGTCGTGCCACAAGCGCTCCTGGATGAGCGTCGCGTCATCCTTGAGCCGGCTACTGAGGTTAGGCGATTCGTTCGCCAGTGCGATCGTGCCGATCAGGTGCCGCAACATCTCCGGGCGATGCCCGACGCTCACGAAGGCTTCGTAGACGGCATCCGGTTCAAACTGGTTGCCAGCAGCGAGCGCCCGGTTCACGCTCCTGGTGAATTCGTCGGTGAAGTTTCGGTCCAGCAGCGGAAATGGCGTCACCTGGGAGCCGTAGAAAGGCATGCGGGAATTCATGACCAGGTGCGCGAGTTTGTCACGGCTTGAGCCGGTGAAGACCAGCATGACGTCCGGGGCCTTGCCCGAAACGTTCATTGCGTCGCGCGCGGCCTTCAGGCCGAACATCGCCTCCACGCCCTTCTCGGTGCTCAGTGCATGTTGCGCTTCATCAACGATCAGGAGAACCGGCTTCCTGGCGGCCTTGTGCAACGCCTCAAGGGTCTGTGTGAGCGTGACACCCGCTGGCAAGCCGGTGGGGGTGAGGTCCAGCCCAAGGGTGCCCATGACAGAGACCCTGGTGAGGCCGACAGCCTTTGCGGCTTTGCTCACGACACCGGCGTGATCCGCAATCTTGTGCTTGATGGCGTCGGCGATGAGCTCGCCCGGATCGTGCGCCTTGTTCGACCATAGGTCGACATACACCGTGACCCATCCGCGCTGCTCGGCGGCCGGCAGAAGGTCTTCGCGCAGGAACGTGGACTTCCCTACCCGACGCGGCGCCGCGAGGAACAGGCCCGAGCGGGCATCCTGGATTCCCTCGCCAGCCAAGGCTGCGCAGAAGCTTGCAGCCAACGCGGGGCGGCGAAAGGTATAGCGTTCGGAGGCGGCGGACGGCTCGGACATGGTGGCTTCCTGATGCGATTATCCGCATTTATCCTATCTGGATAATTTATCCTTGGCAAATAAATGATGATAAATGCCTACTTGAGCACATGACCCAAGAACGGGGAAGCCTGCCCCCGGAGACAGCCACTTTCAGGCAGCGACCACGGAACGCGTTACACCGGACAAGTCCGGCAATCTGGCAGATCGTGCCGATCGTCGATACCGGCTGACGCTCGCAGCCTTATTGATTTGGTGAATATGCGATATCCACCAAATTCTATTGGCCAATTCTTTCGCATCCACCATCATTCAGCCCATACCAAAGCCCCCACGGAGACAACATGACAGTACTCGCCCGCCTCCACGCGGAGCGTTCCCACGCTCCCAATAGCGAGACTCTCGATTGCCGACCGATGCATCCGGGCAATACGGACGTTCTCGCGTCCCGGTCGCGCCGACACTCCTCGCAGATTTCGACGTCACTCAGCTGATTGATATCGCGGCGGTATTGCCCGTCCGCGAGCGATCTTCATCAGCAAAGCGAACGCTGCCTGGCGGGTACCCACACGCAGCGCGGTGATGACGCGCGTCTGCACGCTGCGCAACAGATTCCCCTGGAGACAAGCATGGAAAACCCCTCCGCCCAAGGCGGCCCGGTCTGGGCCGACGACAGCATCAGCCGCATCCCGTTCCGCGTTTATACGGACGAGCAGCTGTACAAGCGTGAACTCGATCGCTGCTTCTATCACAGTCATTGGAACTACGTCGGCCTGGAAGCTGAGATCCCGGATCCCGGCGATTTCAAGCGCACCACGCTGGGCGAACGCTCCGTCATCATGGTGCGCGACCAGGAGGGCCAGATCAACGTCGTGGAGAACGTGTGCGCGCACCGCGGCATGCAGTTCTGCCGGGAGCGTAGCGGCAATCGCAAGGATTTCCACTGCCCGTACCACCAGTGGAACTATGACCTCAAAGGCAACCTGCAAGGGGTGCCGTTCCGCCGCGGGGTCAAGCAGGACGGCAAGGTCAACGGTGGCATGCCTGCCGACTTCAGGCCCCAGGACCATGGCCTGACCCAGCTGAAAGTGGCAACCCGCGGCGGTGTCGTGTTTGCCTCGTTCGACCACGCGGTGCAGCCGCTGGAAGATTACCTCGGGCCGGACATCCTCGCCTACTTTGACCGGCTGTTCAACGGCCGCAAACTGAAGGTGCTTGGCTATAACAAGCAGCGTATTCCGGGCAACTGGAAGCTGATGCAAGAGAACATCAAGGACCCTTACCACCCCGGCCTGCTGCATACGTGGTTTGTCACCTTCGGTCTCTGGCGCGCGGATAACAAGTCGCGGCTGGTGATGGATTCGCAGTTCCGGCACGCCGCCATGGTGTCAACGCGCGGCCAGGGCGGCAAAGCCGAGGTCACCTCCGGCGTCTCCAGCTTCAAGGACCAGATGGCGCTGCACGATGACCGGATTCTCGACATCGTCCATGAGCCCTGGTGGGGGGAGCCGACTGCCGTGATGATGACCGTGTTCCCGAGCGTGATCTTCCAGCAACAGGTCAACTCGGTTTCCACGCGGCATATCCAGCCCAACGGGCCCGACTCCTTCGATTTCGTCTGGACGCATTTTGGCTTCGAGGACGACAGCGAAGAGATGACTCGCCGCCGCCTGCGCCAGGCCAACCTCTTCGGCCCCGCCGGCTTCGTGTCGGCCGACGATGGCGAAGTCATCGAGTGCTCGCAGGAAGGATTCGCACAGAAGCCCTGGCACCGCGTGATCGCGGAGCTTGGCGGCAAGTCCGCCGAGAACACCGAGCACATGGTCACCGAGACGCTGATCCGGGGCATGTATGACTACTGGCGCAAGGTGATGGAGGTCTGACGCCATGAATTTCGCTGACTATCACGCCCTGCTCTCCCTGTACGCCGATTACACGTCCGTCGTGGACAACGGCGACTGGGACCGCTGGCCCGAATTCTTTACCGACGACTGCGTCTACCGGGTCCAGCCGCGCGAGAACCACGAGCGTGGATTGCCGCTGGCAACGCTGTCCCTCGAGAGCAAGGGGATGCTGAAGGACCGCATCTATGGCATCCGCGAGACGCTGTTCCACGATCCCTACTACCAGCGCCATATCGTCGGCACGCCGCTGATCCGCGCCGCGGATGACGACAGGATCGTGGCCGAGGCGAACTACGCGGTGTTGCGCACCAAGCCGGACCAGATGACCGAGGTGTTCAACGTTGGCCGCTACCTCGACACCGTGGTGCGGACGCCCGAGGGCTTGCGCTTTGCCTCGCGCGTCTGCGTCTTCGACAGCGAGATGATTCCGAACTCCCTTATCTATCCCATCTAGCAGGAGAAGCACCATGACCGAAACCTGGATCGAGGCCGCGCTGCTGGCCAGCGTCCCGCAGGATGACGTGGTCGCCATCGAGGTGCAAGGCAAGGATATTGCCCTGTACAGCGTCGAAGGCGAGGTCTATGCCACCGACAATCTCTGTACGCATGGTCACGCCCGACTCTGCGACGGATTTCTCGACGGTCACGAAATCGAGTGTCCGCTCCACCAGGGCAAGTTCGACGTCCGCAGCGGTGCCGCGGTTTGCGCTCCGGTAACCGAGGGCATTCGTACCTATCCGGTCCGAATCGAAGGGGACAAGGTTTTCCTTGATCTGAGTTAGCCAGACAGCGGAGAGACGCATGAATTCCGACCAACCGGCAGGCACGGCTGCCGCGACAAAGGCAGAAACGATCATCATCATCGGCGCCGGCCAGGCGGGTGGCTGGGCCGCCCAGACGCTGCGCAAGGAAGGTTTCACCGGCCGGCTCGTGCTGATCGGCGACGAGTCTCACCCGCCGCATGAGCGGCCGCCGCTGTCAAAGGCAGTCCTGGCCGGCGAAGCCGCTCCCGAAAGCCTGACGCTGCTCAAGCCTGACGCCTTCCACGCGCTGGCCCTTGAGTGGCGCCATGCGACATATGTCACCCGGATCGACCGGCCGTCGAAGTGCATCGAAACCGCCAACGGTGAGGCGATTCCCTACGACAAGCTGATTCTCTGCACCGGCGGCAAGGCCCGTCAGCTTGCAGTCCCCGGGTCCGACTCGGCGCCCGTCTACACCTTGCGCAGGATCGAGGACGCCCTGGCACTGGCTCCCGCGCTCGGACCGGGCCGTGCCATTGTCGTCATCGGCGGCGGATGGATCGGCCTGGAAGTCGCGGCGACGGCACGGAAGAAAGGCGCCGAAGTGACGGTGGTCGAAGCCCAGGGCCGCTTGTGCGAACGCACGGTCCCGGCCCAGGTCTCCGAACATTTGCTGGCGCTGCACCATTCGCATGGCACCCGCGTGCTGCTGGGCGCCGGCGTCGAGCAAGTCTTCCGCAGCGCCGACGGACGGTCCGTTGTCGGGCTCACTAATGGCGGCGAGCTGCCGTGCGACGCCATCGTCGTCGGTGTGGGCCTGGTCCCGAACGACCAGCTCGCGCGGGATTCCGGGCTGGCGTGCGACGGCGGCGTGATTGTCGACGCGCGCTGCCGGACGTCCGACCCCGACATCTTCGCGGCCGGAGATGTCGCGGTGACGCCGAATCCATGGGCCGGCCGCCGGCTGCGGCTCGAATCCTGGCAGAACGCCCAGGAGCAAGGCATTGCCGCCGCGCGCTCGGCGCTGGGCCTGGAGGTCAACTATCAGCCGCTGCCGTGGTTCTGGTCGGATCAGTACGACATGAATCTACAGATCTACGGTGTGCCTTCGCTCGCTCATCGCGTCGTAGCCAGAGGGAATCCGGGCGCGGACAGCTTCGTGCTGTTCTACCTCGACGGCA
The DNA here is from genome assembly GCF_003353055.1 of Cupriavidus lacunae. Lineage (GTDB taxonomy): Bacteria > Pseudomonadota > Gammaproteobacteria > Burkholderiales > Burkholderiaceae > Cupriavidus > Cupriavidus lacunae. The sequence goes on along the minus strand of NZ_QKWJ01000029.1, from coordinate 16,984 downwards.
ACGTCGTCAAGGCCGCCATCGGGCACAACGCCGCACGCGACCTGCGCTTTGCGCGCCGCCTGATTGAACAGAACAAGCCGGTCGATGCGGACCAGCTGGCCGATGCGGGAGTGCCGATGTCCAAGCTCTAGCCAGCCAGCGACCCATAACTATCAGGAGACAAGACCATGCATCAGATCGACATCCACAAGCTGGCCGACGAGGCCCGCTTCAACCGCTTCCATGTGCGCGTGCTGGTCTGGTGCGCACTCATCATCATCTTCGACGGCTATGACCTTGCTGTCGTGGGCATCGCGCTGCCATCGATCATGAAGGATCTTGGCGTCGCCCCGACCAATGCGGGCTTCATGGTGAGTTCCGCCCTGTTCGGGATGGTATTCGGCGCGATCTTCCTCGGCACGATCGCGGACAAGATCGGCCGCCGTTGGGCGATTGCGATCTGCGTGGTGCTGTTCAGTGTGTTCACCGCCGCGGCGGGACTGGCCAGGGATCCGGTGACGTTCGGCATCGTACGCTTTCTGGCGGGGCTTGGCATCGGGGGCGTGATGCCGAACGTGGTGGCCGAGATGACGGAGTACGCACCTAAGAAGATCCGGGCCACCCTGGTCACGGCCATGTTCAGTGGCTATGCTGTCGGCGGCATCGTGGCCGCGGTGCTGGGCAAGGGGCTGATCGAAACCTATGGCTGGCAGTCCGTGTTCTTCGCCGCCGGCGCGCCGGTGCTGCTGGTCCCGCTGATCCTCAGGTCGCTGCCGGAATCGATGCCGTTCCTGCTGGCCAAGGGCAGGCACGAGGCGCTGCAGCAGATCGCCTCGAAGCTGGAGCCGGGCTACCAGCCGGGGCCGACCGACCGCTTCGCCGTGCCGTCCCATGACAAGGCCGGCAGCGCACCGGTGCGGCACCTGTTCAGCGATGGCCGCAGCTTCAGCACGCTGATGTTCTGGGTCGCATTCTTCATGTGCCTGTTCATGGTCTATGCACTGAGCTCGTGGCTGACCAAGCTGATGGCCGCGGCCGGTTACAGTCTCGGCTCGGCGCTGACGTTCGTGCTGGTGCTGAACGTCGGGGCAATGATCGGCGCGGTCGGCGGCGGCTGGCTCGCCGACCGGTTTCACATCAAGTACGTGCTGGCGGCAATGTATGGCCTCGCTGCGATCTCGATCACGCTGCTCGGCTTCAAGATGCCGACTGAGGCGCTGTTCTTCGTGGTGGGTCTCGCGGGCGCGTCGACCATCGGCACGCAGATCGTTGCCAACGCGTACACGGGCCAGTTCTACCCCATGGCGATCCGCTCCACCGGCCTCGGCTGGGCGCTTGGCATCGGGCGCAGCGGCGCCATTCTCGCCCCGATCGTGATCGGGGTGCTGGTCGGCATGAACCTGCCGCTGCAGCAGAACTTCATGGCAATTGCCATACCCGCCGTCATCGGCATGATTGCGGTCTTGCTGATCGATCACCGGCGCTCGGCATCGGCGCAACGCGCAGACGCGACCTCACCACTTCCCGATGCCGCCGGTCTGCTCCCCGGCCGTGCACGGCCGCGATGAGCCACCCCAAGCCGAACGAGCCAGCGCGCACATGTGGCGCTGGCCGCCCGAGAGCGCCTGACGACGCGCGCACCTATTCCGAGAACAGATCGAACACCTGAGTGCGCAGCCACTGGTTGGCCGGATCGCGATGATAGCGAGAATGCCAGAACAGGTTGATCTGGATCTCCGGCAGGTCTACCGGATGCTTGACGTATTTGAGGCCAAAGTACTTGGCGCTGCGTTCGGCAAACTTATGCGTGACCGTTGCAATCAGGTCTGTACTGGCAACGATGTCAGCAAGCGCGGCAAAATGCGGAACGCGCAGGCGGATACGGCGTTGCACGCCCTGCCTGGCGAGAATTTCGTCGGCTCGCGCATGGCCGGTGCCCGCGGCTGTGACGACGACGTGGTCGGCTTCCAGGAAGTCGCGCAACCGGATGGTGCGCTTGTCCAGCGCGTGCCCCGGCCGGAACATGCAGACATAGCGCTGACGGAACAGCCGGCGCTGAAAGAACTCTGAGGTCAGCTCGGGCAGGTGTCCTACCGCCAGGTCCACCTTGCCCTGACTCATCTCCTCCGCGAGGTTCACGGCTGTATTGCGAACTGTCGCTACGGAGACACCAGGCGCAAGCTCGCGCAGCGTCCCCATCAGTCTGGGGATGAAATGGATTTCGCCGATATCGGTCATCGCAAGACGGAAGTCCCGATCGCTATGCCTGGGGTCGAAGGACACTTTGCGATTCAACGCGTTTTGCAGGGCTTCCAGGGCGTATGACACCGGCTCGGCCAGCTCCTGCGCCAGGGGCGTCGGCAACATGCCTTTCGCACTCCGCACAAAAAGGTCATCGTCAAAGATGCGACGCAGCCTGGCGAGCGCGTTGCTCACGGCGGGCTGGCTCAGGCCTAGGGCCTTGGCGGCGCCAGAGACGGTGCGAAGTCGCAGCAAATGGTCGAACACCACCAGCAGGTTCAGGTCAACGTTATGCAGCTCCATGCCGGGCTCCGACGATTATTGGCAATGTGAATAGGTCGTTGCTGGCAGATTGCGCGCCGCAGATAAGAAATTGGCCTCAGGCGGCCTTGCTGCGAGGCTTGCGCGCGGGCTGGCGCTTGTCCTGCTTCCACGTCTCGATGCCATCCAGCGTGATGCGCAGGCCCTCTTCGAACGCGGTATCGGAAGACAGCCTGGAGAAGGCCTTGCTGACAAAGCGCGCGCCGGGATACTGGAGCTCGGACGCGGACTCCAGCTTCTTTTCGATAAAGCTCTGGTGGTAGGCCGGCAACTGGCGCGAAGCTTCCGCCATGCTGGCGGAAACCAGGTACTGGGCAATCAAGTGGTAGCCCAGCGCCACCTGCTCAGCGGTGAAGCCACCCTGCATGATCGCCGACGTCATGCGGTTGAAGAACTCCATGCCATAGTCGGTCTCGCCCGGCTCGACATCCTGGAACAGGCGGAACCGGTTGTGTGACGCGACATAGATGCTGACGCCGGGGTTCTCCACCGCCACTTCGAAGCTCAGCCGGGCGATGCCCTCCACGTCGTTGCGCCAGTCGCCCGTCAGCGAAGGCAGGCGCCCCACGCGCTGGCGGTAATAGTCATTGAGCACGCCGGAGACAAGCTGGTCGCGGCCGCCAAGGTAATAGTGGATCAACCCCGGCGCAACGCCGAAATCCTTGGCAAGCTGCACCATGGAGATCTGGTCGAGCGGCACGCTCTTGGTCAGCGTGATCGCGTGCTGGAGGATGGCCACGCGGCTGAGCATCGGCTCGGCGCCGATCGGCGAATCGCTCTTGGGCGGCCGCCCACGGCGGCGCGGCGCACTTGGTGTCGCAGGCGTTGTAGGCGTCTTGCTGGCGGCGGCTGGGGATTTGCGGGCGGCAGGCATCTTGGGTTGACCGTTCGAAGGCATGGCCGCAAGAAAATTGCGGCCATGGGAATTCTACTCTGCCGCCCCCCGTTCGGAAAATCAGGCCCCCGCCGGCTCCGGCAGGCTGGCGGCGCTGGCGCCATGCCGCCGGTAGCGGCCCAGCGACAAGGTCAGCGCACCGGCCACCAGCAGCATGCACGGCAGCACCAGCAGCGGCGCGCCGTAGCTGCCGTAGCGGTCGAACCACACGCCCAGCCCCACCGGCCCGATCACCGCGCCAAAGCCGTAGCCCGAGAAGGCGATGCCGAACAGCGCGCCGAACGAGCGCAACCCGAAATAGGACCGGACCAGGAAGGAGATCAGGTCGCCTTCCGCGCCGATGGTCAGGCCGATCAGGGTGGTGGCGACCAGCAGCACCTGGTAGTCACTGGTGACGCCAAGCAGGTAGATCCCCACCGCACCGCCGATGAAGAACACACAGGCCACGAACGGCGCATGGATGCGGTCGATCAGCACGCCTGTCAGGATTCGACCGATCAGCAGCCCGACACCGACCATCGAGGCACTGCGGGCCGCGTCCGCGGGGCTGAATCCCTTGTCCACGAACATCGCCGGCAGGTGCGGGCCGAGCGACAGCGTGGCCGAGGACCCCAGCACAAACACCGCCCAGATTGCCCACAGGCGATAGCTGCGCACAGCCTGCCTGACCGGAACGCCCTCCGCGGCCGGCGCCTGCTCCCTGGCCTGGGCCGCACCGGGCCTGCCCCGCTCGCGCAGCAGCGCGCAGGCCAGCAGCGACAGCACGATCGAGCCGATCCCCAGGGCCACATACGCGGTGCGCCAGCCGTAGCCGGTCACCAGATGCTGCGCGGTCGCGGGCATCAGCACCGTGCCGGCGCCCAGCCCGCACATGGCGATGCCAAGCGCCAGGCCCAGGCGGCGGTCGAACCATTGCGGCAGCACGGCAAGATAGCCAAGCACGGAGGTCGCCGCGCCGAACACTCCGACCACCACCGACAGGCTGACCCAGAGCGCCTTGCTGCCGTTCTGCAGCGCCATGCACGCCGTCGCAAGCCCGAACACCAGCGCCGACACGGCAATCACGCGGCGGATGCCGAAGCAGTCCATCATGGTCCCGACCACCGGGCTCACGATCGCCAGCCCGAACATCGAAGCCGCATAGGACAGCGACGCCTCCGAGCGCCCCCAGCCGAACTCCGCGGCCAGCGGCCTCGCGAACACGCCCGCGGTGGCATTGAACAGCGGGGCATAGCCCGCCAGCATTCCCAGCGCCGCGCCGAGGATGACGGCGGCATAGGTCCATCTGCCGGCGGGGGCCACCGGTTGGAGGGCTTGTTGCATGGGTTGTCTCCGTTCCAGGATTCAAGCCGCCTCTGCGGGCAGCAGTCATGATGCCGATGGCCTGCGCCGCCGGCGTTACGCTCAGGCCAGTCCGGTCCTGCTCCCGAGCAGCGCGCCGGCATTGGGCGCCTCGGCCCGGATGCCGAGGCGGCGCATCATCTGGCGCGCGGTGCAGACCGCGGTCGAGGTCACGGGAAGGCCCAGTGCCAGCTGGGCCTGCTCGATCGCCGGCAGCGACGGCATCTGCACGCAGGCGGACAGCACCACCACGTCCACGCCGGCGGTATCCAGCTGTTTGACGTCTTCCAGCAGTTGCATCGGGTCGCGTGCGCCGACGTCGAGGTTGTCGAGGATCGAGAAGTTGATCGCGTCCCGGACCGCAATGCCTTCGCTTTCGATGTACTCGACCACGGTCCGCGTCAGCGCGTCGCTGTACGGCGCGAGCAGCGCGATGCGCCTGGCGCCGAAGTGCCTGAGTTCTTCCACCAGCGCGCCGGCCGAGGTCATGATTGCCGGCTGGTTAGGCACCCCGTCGATGGCTGCGTTCAGGTCCTCGATCACCTGGCGGTGGTAGCCCTTGCCCATGCACATGGTGGCCACCAGGCACGCCGTGCTCATGAGGTCGACGCGCGCATCGGCCAACTCCTGCGCGCAGCGGCCCATGTCGCGGTTCATCCTCTCAAGCTCCTCCGCCACCACCCGGTGCATGCGCACACGGCTGGAGTGGAAGGAAAAGCGTTCAGGCAGCACCTGCATGCGGCCGGCAAAGATGGCCGGCACCTCGCGCTCCATGGTGATGTTGGAGCTGGGAACGATCTGTCCGATTCTGTATTGCATGATGATTGGCGGGATAAGCCGCGCTACGCGGCGGGACGCAGGAAGGCCGACAGCGCCGTGCGCAGCGAGTCCGGGATCGGGGTGCCGACGCGCTCGTCCAGCCGCACGCAGACGGGAGAAAACATGGCGTCGAACACCGGCGAGCCGTCCGGGCGCCGCGCCATGCAGCGGATATCGTAGGAGCGCGTACGGATGGCCTGCACCCAGCATTCGATGTCGATCACGTCATCCGGCCACAGCGTGCCGATGAATTCGAAGCGCATGGCCTTGCATGGCGTGCCCACGCCGTGCAAGGCGCCAAGGCGACCGGCGCCGCCGGCGATATGGTCCGAGAGCAGGCCGACCGCGCCCAGCAGGTAGTCGGTGAAGCGGCCCGTGTAGACCACGCCGGCCGGGTCGCAGTCGCCCCAGCGCACCGTGCGGCGCACCACGAACGGGTCGTTGCTCAGCACGTACTCGGTCGCGCGGATCATGGCTGCTGCCCCGCCGCCACCGGCACGCCGGCCGCCGTCAGTTCGGCCAGCAGGTTCGGGTACTGCTCCTTGAGCCGGTTCAGGTCGACGCGGCCGGTGCGGGTCATGAAGCGGAACACAAACTCATGCGCCGTGGGCAGCTCCATCCATTCGCGGATGCGCTCGTACCAGTTGTAAGAGGCCTCCGAGGCGCGGATCAGCTTCGCCTTCTCGGGGCGGCGCACGGTGTCGTAGCGGTGCAGCGCGGCCTGCACGTCGTCCGGGAAGGCGACGATGGCGTCGGCCAGCGCAATCGCATCCTCCATGGCGATGCGCGTGCCGGAGCCGATCGAGAAGTGCGCGCTGGTCAGCGCATCGCCGATCAGCACCTGGTTGCCGACATGCCAGGTGTCGTTGACGATCACCGGGAACTGGCGCCACACCGAGTTGTTCGACACCAGCCGGTAGCCGCCCAGCTCGGGAGCAAAGATCTGCTCGAACAGCGCCTGGCGCTGTTCCTGCGTCATCGCCTCCATGCCGAAGTCGATCCAGGTCTGGTGGTCGCACTCGGCCACGAAGGTGCTCATCGAGTCCGAGTACGGATAGTAGTGCGCAACGAAGTACCCGCCACCGTGCTTGCGGAACACCAGCGCCGGATTCGGGAAGGCCTTCTCCACCCCATACCAGGCGAAATGGTTGGTCAGGCTGTGGCGCCGGGTGCCGAAGCCGGCTTCATTGGCACCGCGCAGCAGCGAGTTGACCCCATCCGCCCCCACCACCAGGTCCGCGTCGATCGTGGAGAAATCGCTGATGCGCTGGTTGTACGCGACCCGCACCCCCAGCTCGCGCGCACGGGCCTGCAGGATCTGCAGCAGGCGGATGCGCGGGATGGCGCCACCGCCCGCGCCGGGCCGCTTCATCGTGAGCGGGAACTCGTGGCTGACGATGGAGTGGCGGTCGCTGAAGCGCATCGCTTTGGCAAGATCGTCAATCACCGTCGGCGAGGCCGCGCGCAGACTGGACAGTCCGGTATCCGCAAGCACCACGCCGAAGCCGAAGGTGGCGTCTTCCGGGTTCTGCTCATGGATGTCGATGTCGACCCCGGCCAGCCGCTCCTTGAGCAGGATCGACAGGAACAGGCCCGACGGCCCGCCCCCGATGATGGCGATCTTCATTTTGCGTCTCCGGGGGCGATGACCAATGCATCCATGTCGAACTGCTCGATGCGTCCGGCCAGGCCCCCGGTGAGCGCGCCATACCAGACCGCCGGCTTGAAGCCCAGCGCCTTGCGCCGGAAGCTGATGCCCGGGTTGCCGTCGATGCGCACGTAGCCGTTGCCCAGCGCCGTGGTGGTGTAGCTCTCGGTCTTGCCCGCCGCGTCGATCAGCGCTGCAAACTCGGGCACGTCCAGGACGAACACGGATGCCTTGCCGGCCTGCGTGTCGGTGTCGATGGAGGTGGCCTTGCGCTGCCACACCGGCTCGATCGAGCCGAACGGCGTGCCGTCCTCGGACTCGCTCTCCAGCGCGATGGCAGCGTCGATGGTCAGCTTCGCGTCGAGGGCATCGGCCTCGCTGAACGGACGCACCTGCCATGTGATCTCGATCGGATAGCCGTTCGGGTCGTTGAAGTAGATCGACTCGATCACCTCGTGGCGGATCTGGTAGCGCAGCGGGATACCCACCGCCTCCACGCGCTGGCGCCACTGCAGCAGCTCAGTCTCGTCGCGCACGCGCCAGGCGGTATGGGTGGCGCGGTCCTGGTAGTGCTCGCGCACGGTCAGCCAGTCAGGACGCTCGGTGCCGATGTAGTAGAAAAAGGCGATGGTGCTGCCGTTGCCGCTGTCGAAGAAGAAGTGCAGGAAATCGGCATGGTTGTCCGGGCCCCAGCCCTTGGCCGAGATCGCATGCACCAGCGGCAGGCCGAGCAGGTCGCGGTAGAAATGCACGGTTTCGGCCAGCTTCCAGGTCGGTCGCGCGGTGTGGTGGACACCATGCAGCTGCACGGACGGCACTGCGCCGGGATTCGTCGCTTCGGTCATATCACTTCCCTTCGGTGGTAGTGCTGCGAGCCGCTTCGGTCTCCAGCAGCTGGATGATCTGCTGGCGCAGCAGCGCCTTGCTGAGCTTGCCGGAGGCGGTCAGCGGGAACTCGCTGACGACTTCGAGCCGCTCCGGCCATTTGAATTTCGCCAGGCCGGCTTCCTGCAGGTATTGGGAGAGCTGCGGCAACGTCAGGCCGGTGGCCGGCGGCTTGGGCACGATGAAGGCGCAGACGCGCTCGCCGTAGACCCGGTCCGGCATGCCCACGACGGCAGCGCCCAGCACCGCGGGATGCAGGTTGATGACGTTCTCCAGCTCTTCGGCGTTGATCTTCTCGCCGCCGCGGTCGACCACGTCCTTGATGCGCCCGGAGAAGAAGTAATAGCGCTTGCCATCGACCACGCGCGACGACATCAAATCGCCGGAGCGGTAGAAGCCGTCGGCGGTGAAGCGCGTGGCGTCTTCCTGCTCTGACTTGTAGTAGCCGCGGATCGTGTAGGGGCCACGGAACAGCGCTTCGCCCGCCTCGCCGTCGGCAACCGGCTCTTCCGTGCCGGGATGGACGATCTTGACCTCATCCCAGGCCGAGACCGGGCTGCCGACCGAGGTGTCGCGGATCTCCTGCGGGTCGTCGCGGCGGGCAAACATGATCACCCCTTCGGTCATGCCGAAAATATGGTGTGCCGGCGATCCGGTCAGCCGGGTCAGGCCGGCCGCGTTCTTGGGCACAACGAAGTTGCGGCGGGCGCGCCCGGCGGCATCGGCCCTGGCCAGTTCCGGCGCAATGCGCGTGAGGATGGGGCCGGCCACGCCGAACCAGGTCGGGCGGTAGTCCCGCACCAGTCCTTGCAGGTTTTCCTCGCCGATATCGGGCGTCACCGTCACCGTGGCGCCGCCCAGCAGGAACGGTCCGAAGAAGCAGCCCATGTTGAGGTTGTGCATGTACGGCGTGGGGAAAAACAGCACGTCGTCCTGCGTGTAGCCGTTGCACGCCGCGACCGCGCGCATGTTGTACAGGTACTCGTTCTGGAAGCGCGGGATGATCTTGGGCACGCCGGTGGTGCCGCCGGACAGTTGGAACACCGCCGCCTGGAACGGATCGTGGCTGACCTCGGCCAGCAGTGCGCGTGCTTGCGCCAGCGGCATGTCGCCGATCAGGTCCGCCAGCAGCACGGCGTTGCCGCGCCGCTCGCCGCGCGCCTGCAGGATGTAAGCAAAGCTCGGGACTTCGGCCTGCATCTCCTGCGCAAACGCCACATCGTCGAACCTGGGGTCGTCGCCCTGCACGAAATGCAGGCGCGCCTCGCACAGCTTGCCCAGGTAGCCGATCTCCAGCTTGCGGAACGCCTGCAGCGAGCACAGCGGGATGATGCCGGCCTTCAGGCAGGCGAAGAAGGCCAGCAGCAACTCATTGCAGTTGCCGCACTGGAACACCGCGCGGTCCAGCGGCTTCATGCCCAGCGCCAGCAGCGCCGCGCCCAGGCGGTCGGTCTGCTCGTCGAGTTCGCGATAGGTCAGCTCACCTTCCGGCCCCGCCAGCGCCAGACGGTCGGCATGACGGCGGAAAGACGCCTGGAACGCGCCGGCCAGCGTCTCGCCGGTCAGCACCCCTTCGGCCACATACTGGCGCAGGCGGTCTTCATCGGGATATCGGACGCCGGCCAGCAACTGCGGGGGGCGCACGGTGTGGTTCTGCAACATGTCTGTCTACCCTTGTCTGTCATGGAGCAGCGCGCGGCGATGTCGGGGGGGACGGCGCCCTGCTCTGTTGCTTCGTTTCGGCGCGCTTACACCATGTTCGCGCGCAGCCATTCGACGATGTGGCGGCCGGCGATGCGCTGGCCGGGCTCTTCGTCCCGGCTCAGGGCCATGCCGTGGTGATTGCCGCGCACGCGGATATGTTGCTTCCGTTCGCTGGGGATCTGGCGGTAGATCGCCTCGATATCGGCCGGGAACGTGCATTGGTCCCCGGTATATTCCAGCAGCAGCGTCGGCTGGTGCAGCGCACCGAGGGTCTTGTCCAGCGCCGCGTTGGACGACAAACCCGACCAGGTCGACAGCCACGATTCCGGTGTCACCACGCGCCCGAAGCCCACGCTGCCCCAGTTCGACACGATCGGGTCCTTGCCCCACAGCGAGCCGGTCTTGCGGTCGGACGGATCGAGCGAGATATCCCAGGAGCGCAGGTCCGCATCGGTGCGCCAGACCTGGAAGACCGGCGCATGCGCAGCAATGCGGCGGTCCGCATCGGAGCCGGTACCGGCCTTGATACGCTGCCGCGCCTCATGCTTTGACTTGAGCATCTGCCTGGCGCGCGCATCGATGCGGGCCACGCGCTCGATCTGCGCCGCGCGGTAGCGCTCGATGAACGCCGGCGCGTACTGGCCGCGTCCGCTGGCGACATCAAAGCCATTGGCCGCGGAGAACGGGTCCAGCGACGCATCGGTCTGCATGGGATCGTCCTCGTCGGTCACCGAAGGATCGACGCCGCTCATCAGCAGCTTGCCCTGGCCGGGATGGGGTGAAACCAGGATCATGCCGTCCATCTCCGGCATCTGTGCTTCGGCAAGGCTGGTCGGGCGGCCGCCCGGGGTCCGCGCGATCCGCTGTCCGGGCGGCGTCAGTGCCTGCTGGTTATAGAAGGTATAGAGCCCCGCGCCGCCGGAGTTGCCCAGCAATACGATACGCTCGTAGCCCAGCTCGCGCAGGTGCGTCATGCCGGCCGCCACGTCGAGCAGCGCAAGCTCATGCTCCAGGCGCAGGTCATTGCCGATCGAGCGCGGGCCCTGCACCCAGCAGGCGCAGCCCGCATCCAGCACGAACGGCACCAGGTAGTGCGTGATCGCCATCTCGCGCGGATGCATCAGCGAGACCACGGTCTTTTCCTTGCCGGTCACCGTGAACAGGAAGCCAAGCGTGCGCTGCCCGTCTGCCGTGCCGAGTGCATAAGGCTCCATCTGGTAAGGGCGGGACATCAGGCGCGCATCCCACGATGCGCCCTGCATCCCTGCCGTTACCTGCCCCTTGTCTTGTTCTGCCACGATGCCTCCTGTGATAAATGCCACCGTCTCAATAATGTAGGTTTTATTTGATAGTGTGTCAAATAATGGTAAACCTTGCCCCGCCTCGGCGCTGCCGGAAAGGAAGGGGCAGCGCCGCCACGATAGCGGCGACTGGCAAGGTGCGGGGACGGCCAATATGGTGGCAAGCGGCCGATCCGGATCGACCGCCCCTTCTCTTGGGCGCACAACCGGCCCACTGCCCGGTGGCCGAAGCCACTTGCGATGGACGGCTTTGGGGAATCTAATCCTACGATGGAAGCGTCCCGAGGAGCCTCCCATGGCGCAATGCAAAAAATGCGGATCTGAGAATGCCGCAGGCGCCAATTTTTGCGCTGGATTCACCGAAGGCTTCAACTGCGCGGACATGCGGGACCTGGTGCTTGCCTGACGCTGACGCCATGCCAGCCTCCCGGTCAGGAATCGCCGACATCCCCACGATCCTGTTTGGGGCTTTCGATCGCCACAACTTCGGCGACCTGCTGCTACCGCATGCGATACGAAGCCTGATCGGGCAGGCCAACCCGTTCTACGGGGGCCTGGCCGAGCGCAACCTGAGAATGCATGGCGGCCATCGGGTCCACACCCTGGCGCGGCTGGCGGCCACCGTGGGGGACAGCGCCGTCGATATCATCCATGTGGGTGGCGAAACCCTGACCTGCTCGCTCTGGGAGGCGGCCGTGATGCTGCAGCGTCCCGAGCAGGCCCGGGCGGCGGTGGCGCTGCTCGATGCCCGGCCGCACGAACGGACGGCCTGGGCCCAGGCGCAGTTGGGCGTGCGGGACCTTGCCCCCTACCTGTTGCCTGCCGGCATGTTTGCCAACGTCAGGCGTGTCATTGTCCACGCCGTCGGCGGCATTGAACTTGGATCGGTTGAGCCGGCCATGCGGGCCGAGGTGGTAGCCAAGCTCGGGGCCGCCACCAGCGTCGGGGTACGGGACCAGCAGACCCGGGCCATGCTCGCGGAGAACGGCATTGCCTGCCGCCTGGAGCCGGATCCGGCCGTGCTGGTGGCCGAGCTGTTCGGCGACCGCATCCGCCGGCGCGCCCGCCAGGGCGAGTGCGCCCGCATCGTGTCAGGGTTCCCTGGCGGATACCTCGCCGTGCAGTTCAGCGCGGATTTTGGCGACGACGAGACCCTTTCACAGCTGGCGGCCCAACTCGGACGTATCGCCCAAGCCAGGAACCTGGGCGTGGTGCTGTTTCGTGCCGGCGCCGCACCCTGGCACGACGACCTGGCCTGCTACCAGCGCCTGGCGGCACGACTACGCGGCACGACTGCTGTCCTGTTTGACTCGCTCAATCTATGGGATATCTGTGCGCTGATTGCGCACAGCCAGGGCTTCGTCGGCAGCAGCCTGCACGGCGGCATTGTCGCCGGCGCCTTTTTCCTGCCATGGCTGGGCCTGCTCCGGGCCGCACAACACCCTGGGACCAGCAAGCAAGTCGCCTTTGCCGCGACTTGGGGCGCGACCGGGGCGCCAGCCGCGGTCACCGTGCAGGATCTTGCGGCCGGCCTGGACGAAGCGATGGCGCCCCAGGCCGCTCAGCGCAGGGAATTGGCCTGGGAATGGGCCAAGGCGTGCAGGTCCGCATTCCAGTTGGTTCACCGCCACGCGTGGTGAAACGGCCGTCGCCGAGGCGCTGGCCCGGCACCGGATCGCAGGGGCATCGGTCGCGCCCGCTGAAGGCGCTGCCTGAGCCGGCAAACGAAAAAGCGGGCTTCCGAAGAAGCCCGCCCGCGTTGCGACTGAACGGCTGCGTTGCAGCCGCGTCAGGCTGGCACCTGCGTGCCCGCCGCCGCTGCCTCCTTCGAGAACAGGCTCCTGGAGGTGGCAACGTGGTTCTTCAGCACCGGCCGCAGCACCATGATCGCCAGGAAGGCCGCGGTCAGGTCCATGCCCGCAACCGTATAGAGCACGGTGGACCACGTGCCGGTCGCCTCCATCATCAGGTTGCCGATCGGCACGAACAGTGCGCCGATGCCCTTGGCCGTGTAAAGCACGCCGTAGATCTTGCCGATGTGCTTGGTGCCGAAGGCATCGCCGGCCAGCGCCGAGAACAGCGAGTAGACCTCGCCCCAGGCCAGGAACACCACACCCGACAGGATCAGGAAGGCGTACGGATTGCTGCCGAAGTAGCCAAGCGCGATGATGCCCAGGCCTTCCAGCGTGAAGGCGATGACCATGGTCTTCTCGCGGCCGATATTGTCCGAGATCCAGCCGAACAACGGTCGCGAGATGCCGTTCATGATCCGGTCCAGCATCAGCGCCAGCGGCAGCGCGGCCATCACGAAGAAGTGCAGGTCGACCTTGAACTCCTTCACGCCCAGGTCCTTGGCGATCACGCCGAGCTGGGCCACAGCCATCATGCCACCCGTGACGACCAGGATGAACATGATCAGCATCAGCCAGAACAGCTTGGTGCTCATCGCTTCCTTGAGCGTGTAGTCGCGCGTCGCCTGGACCAGCTTCTGCGACGCCTTCACTTCATGCGCCTTGGGCGAGCGCAGGAACCAGGCCGCGACGAAGGCGAGCGAGCCTTGCAGCAGGCCGAAGAACAGGAAGGTGTGCTGGAAGCCCTGCGACTCGATCATGGCCGCGATCGGCAGGATGGTCGCGGCGGAGCCCGCGCCGTAGCCACCGGCGGTGAGGCCAACGGCAAGGCCACGACGGTCCGGGAACCACTTGAGTGCGTTGTTGATACAGGTGGCGTAGATCGAGCCAACGCCGAGGCCGCCAACGGCCGCGCCGATGTAGAAGCCCATCAGGGTGGTGGCCTGGGAGTTGATGCACCATGCCGCCCCGATAAACACAGCGCCGAAGGCGACCATCATGCGCGGGCCGAACTTGTCGATGAAGTAGCCTTCGATCGGCGCTAGCCAGGTCTGGACCAGCACGAAGACCGTGAATGCGATCTGGATGCTGGCGCGCGACCAGCCGTAGGTGTCCTGGATCTCGGGGACGAACAGGGTCCAGGCGTACTGGATATTCGCGGTGGCGATCATGCAGACCACCCCGACGATCAGCTGCATCCAGCGTGTGCGTTCCGGGATCTGGTGATTCGCGCCCAGCCCCGCTGCCGTTGGATTACTCATTGCGCGCTCCTTGAATGATTTGGCCATTTATCGGCAACAGGGCAGCTGAATACTTGGACGGGTATTCGGACGGACGTGCGGACGCGCTGCGCCTCAGCTTAGGGGTGGCTGCTGGCATTTCAATGTCTCCTGTGTCATTGGCATTTATTTGCCTCTTATAACGACGCCGACCTGAGGTCTCCGCCCTCACCTCTCTCAACTTAGGAGTGGCGATGGGATACACAGTATGTGATATATCAAGTAAGTCAAGCGAAAGGCATGGCAGGGTTTTCACTGAATTTATGAAGGGAAAGGATTGGCACCAGATATTCACGCCGAATCTGCATCTGAGGCCCTGTGAAAATGCTCCGTCTGCTACTGGAAAACTCCCGTAATCCCTTTATTGGCGCGGGAACATGCACCCTGGCAGTTATAGATGAGTCCTTTTTCTGAATGAAGGACCAGGAAGACTGAGCCATTATCGTTACGAAATTGTCATGATTACAAAAACGTCATCATTACAGAAATGTCATGATTATGTTTGCATGCAATGGCAAACCGGAATAGATGGAACTGATTAATTCATGATTGACACTCACCCCCCAAAAAAAAATGCCCGCAGGCAAGCCTGTCGGGCTGAGGCATGATGCGGGACATCGGCCGCAACATGTAGTTGCAGTTATAGTCGATTATCCGGGCCAGGAAAATATAAACAGACAGTTTGACGTGGATTATCACCGGGAATTCGCGAAAACCCTGACCGGATTTTCAGAAAGGTGCCTAAATTCCTTCCGCCTGAATCAGGTAAATGACAATAATGTCATGCGCTGTATCGGCTCACGAGGAGCAGAGGTATGTGTCCGGGATTTAACATACCTGTAGACAAGATTGTCACAGCCCCCCTCGGGAGTAGATAAAAAGGTAAGTGCTGTAGAGCGCCTGGGAAGTCAGGGGCCGGGCTATCCCAACTCCCCCTACTCTGTAGATAGAACGAAAACAAAATTTCCCACCAGTAGATGTTTTGGTAAGCTCCATAGAAGCTATGGTAAGCTCCGAGTGAACTGGCACACACACCCTGCAACGCCGTATGCCTCATGCACCACTAGGCTATGACGCTCTGATCCGGAAGTTCGGGTTACGCGTCCCGCCCCTGCGCTCGACGTCCGCGCTCGCCGACAAGACCGGCGTCCTCAGCACGCACACCGGACCGGACGGCACCACGCGCTCCGTGTACCCAAGAAACCGCTACCGGGGCGGCGACACGACGGTGGACCACCTCACGTTCGCGCTGAAGAAAGAGCAGCTGGACCTGACCGTGCTCGCGGCCCTGTTCGAGCACGCGGAAGCGGTGCAGGCAGTACGGGAATGGCTGGCGGCCACCCCAAGCTCGCGCTACGCAAGGCTCAGCGCGTTCTATGCCAAATGGCTTGCCGGGGCGCAGTTCGACTACAGGCTGCCGGCCGGCGCGCCCAGAGTACTGGCGCTTGACGAGGCGGAGTACCTGACCGGCCCGGCAACGCCGGACCAGCAGTTCGGCATCCAGAACAATCACCTTGGGCCCGCGGCGTTTTGCCCGGTGGTGCGCAGGACCGAAAAGCTGGCGCGCTTCATTGCCGCCGACCTCCCCGGCCGCGTGTCCACCGCCATCAGGCGGCTCGAGCCGGAATTGCTCGCGCGGGCGGTGGACTACCTCTACCTCGCGGAAACACGATCGACCTATTCGATCGAGCATGAGATCCCTGATAACCAGCGCGTCGCCAAGTTCAGGCGGCTGCTGGAATACGCCGGCAATCCCGCACCGCTGACCGAAGAGCAACTGTGCGAGTGGCAGAACGAGATCATCTCCGGGCTGCGCGCCGAATTCGCCTACCGCGGCAAGCAAAACTGGCTGTCTCGCGGCGGGCGCCTGCGCAATATCGCGGACTATGTGCCCCCGCCGCCCGATCAGCTGGGCGCGATGATGGAAGGGATTGGCGCGGTGGCAGGCCTGATCGAGGCACAGGCGGCAAACCCGATCGTGGTGGCGGCCTGCGTGTCGTTTGGCTTTGTCTTTGCCCACCCGTTCTACGACGGGAATGGCCGCCTGCACCGGTTCCTCATCCACCATTTGCTGCGCCAGGCCGGCGTCACGCCCGAAGGCGTGGTGCTGCCGGTGTCCGCACGGATGCAAAAGCAGATCGATATCTATGCGGCCCTGCTGAAGTCCTATTCCGCTCCGCGCACGGCCCTGCTCAATTACGCGCTGGAT
Source organism: Cupriavidus lacunae (assembly GCF_003353055.1). Classification (GTDB taxonomy): domain Bacteria; phylum Pseudomonadota; class Gammaproteobacteria; order Burkholderiales; family Burkholderiaceae; genus Cupriavidus; species Cupriavidus lacunae. The sequence goes on along the minus strand of NZ_QKWJ01000029.1, from coordinate 511 downwards.
GCGGACAGCGACACCATCCTGATCAAGTCGCCGCAACCCTGGTGGCTCTACGCATCCTTTGATGCCACCTCGCTGTGCGAATTCGTGTTCGAGTGCATCGAGCAGTGCGTCGAGCAAGACCTCGCGCAGGAGATCCAGTACCTGCGCGCGTACGACGCCAGTGTCACACGCCTGGAAAGCTGGCTCGACCTGCGCCAGTCACGCCTGTCGAACCTGATCGACCTCATCGTGCAGAACCACGGCGAGCTGTCCAGGCGCAAGCGCAAGCTGTTCGAAGACATTACGGACGACGAGCTCGCCCGCATCGAGGCCGTCGTGCACGACGAATTCGCGGATTATCTCGAACTCGACGGCAACCGCTGAAGCACCAGGTCATGCGCGCGAACGCCCTAGACAAAATGTATTGACCTGCCGCACCTCAAGCGACGTGGATTAGGCTTGAGGTGTGTTGAACCAGCGGCCCAGAGCCACAATTGAGGGGGCAGGTCATGAACAAGTTTAGCAAGTACGT